>CAZOXM010000057.1:0-30765 GCA_964583825.1 uncultured Granulosicoccaceae bacterium | reverse complement strand
GGGCCCTTTTCAAGAGCTGCAACGCAGTTGCAGGGCAAATGACAGGCTCCCGCAGAAATGAGACCCGGCTGCCCTGTTTCGCAGCCGGCCCGCGCAACCGCCCGCTCAAAGCCATGCCGACTGCTGTGTCAGCCTGCCTTGCGCGCCATAAACTGCTCTATCGCCTCGACACGCAGCGGTCCCGGATTGTTACCCACCAGATTGCCTTCGGGATCGAACAGCAGATAAGTGGGTGTGCCACGCAGCGATTCCTGCGTCATTCCCTGATAATGCGAAGCGACAATAACGATTTCACCGACCAGGCTCGGAAAGCTGGTTGGATGCCTCTCGATATTATTTTTTATCTCATCGATACTGGCCATACCGTCAATCGCAATACCAAGCACCTCAGCATCGACCTCCCGATGTGCTTCGTGAAATTCTGAAATTGACGGCTTTTGCTCCTCACAAATGTGGCACGAGGTCGACCACAGCATGACGAGCAGCCACTTGCCGTTGCCGGTGTAGTCGTCGAGATCGACAATTTCTCCGTCAAGCTGGTGCAATTCCATTCCCGCCTGCACCGTTGGCATCGACGCCAACGTCAACATTGCGACGAGCAGAAATTGTCCGACAATGCGCTGACGAATAGGGACAGGACGTCGCATCGTATTTAACTCCGTTGGTTGGAAGGGCATTGGGCGCAGCCTGGTAATACTGCGCCTAGAGAAATAACAGTGTATACGAGCAGCTTCCGTGCTTGATTTCAAGTCGCAGACAGAGCACGCGCGTCAGTTTTCAGCCACCTGAGCGTTGAGACGCCCGCATCGCGACTGAGTTCAGAGTTCGGGCAGATTTTTTTGCCGAATGCCAGCCGTCAAAACCGGCAGGCACACTAGCTGCACCGCAAAGGAACTACCAACAAAAGTGGCCCGCAGGCTTGTTAGTCACCGCTTTCTCAAGCAGTTCTTCCCTATTCAGCAGTTACCCGCTTACCGTCATGTATTTCCCGATTGATTGCAGCCATACGCACTACCCTGACGAGTCTGTCAGTTCCCGGGGTTGGCGTGACTAAGCCCCTGACAATGCCGGGCTCGGGCACGCAGCTGGTGTTCCAGGGGCATTATTGCTGCTCGCGCGCAGCATTGCGGGTCGCACTGCTGTTGCTTTGTCTGCTCGCGATTGTCGCCCGAAGTGAAGTGCTGCCGGAACACGTGAGTCATCGCTACGACATCGCAATTCTCGGCGCTTCGGACCAGCAGACTCGCCAGATCCGTACACATCTGGCCCGTCTGGCACTACACAATTTCGACGACATGGAGACCCGCGTCTCCGCGATAGAGAAACGTACAAAGCGCAGTCTGCAGGCGATCGGCTACTACCAGCCGCAGCTCAACATCAAGTACAGCACGTACAAACAATTCACCGCAATACAACTATTTGTCGACATCGGCAAACCGGTGATCATCGAAGAGGTCGCGCTGAATATTACTGGCGAGGCTGACGAAAATCTGGAATTTCAACGCGCAATCGGCAAACTGCCAATCTACCCCGGGGCTGTTCTCAACCACGGGGACTACGAATCTGCAAAGGACCAGATCTACAGCAATGCACGCAACCTCGGTTTCTTTGATGCACGCTTCGAACGCACACAGGTGCTGGTTGAATCAAAAGACTATCGCGCGCGCATTTTCATCGATTTTGATTCCGGTAAGCGCCACACCATCAGTCAGGTGCACTACAACACCGATCTCTTTGAGCCCAAATTTCTGCAAAAATGGCAATCCTTCGATAGCGGCGTGCCCTACCGCGCAACTTATGCCGCAAGGCTGACGCGCAACCTGCAGAATAGCGGCTATTTCAAACATGTCAGTGTCAGACCGGAATACGAGGGCACTGATTTACGCGAAATTCCGCTCGTCGTTGATCTTGTGCCGGCGAGCGAAAACATCATGAGCCTTGGAGCCGGCTACGCGACCGATACCGAACTGCGCGTCAAAGGCAGCTGGCTGCGACCGCACCACAACACAAGTGGTCATGCCATGCAGGGTACAAGCAGCCTGTCGAGAACGCGCCAGGAAGCATCCCTGAGCTATCAGATACCGCACCGCCGCCAACCGGAGCACGGGCGTTACTCGATTGAAACCGGGCTGCTCAACGAGCAAAAAGAAGATACGTTCTCACAACTGAGAACCGTCAACTTCAATGATTCAAGGCTGGTTGCCGACGGCTGGTATCGCGACCTGTTTGTTCGACTCGAGAATGAAAATACAGAAGACAGGAACGAGCGAACTAACCTCTTATTGCCGGGCATCAGCTTTTCACGTACACAATCTTCAGGCGGTATTCATCCGGATCACGGCAACTTTCTTTCCTTCAGGCTGCTCGGTGGCAGTAATCGCTTTTTTTCAGATATCGATGTACTGCGTTTCACTGCCTCGGCCAAGAAGTTGTTTAGTTTTAACCAGAAACACTATTTCATCGCACGCGCCGATCTTGGCTTTTTGCAGACGTCGGATTTTGATCGGCTCGCACCATCACACCGTTTCTACACCGGCGGTGACAACTCCGTTCGAGGCTTCGAGTTCCAATCCATTTCACCGGCAAATGAGTCAAACGAAAGCGCGGGCGGGCGATACCTGACCAACTTCTCTGTCGAATACAATCGGTACTTTCGCGGTCGATGGGCAATTGCCGCATTCGCCGATACCGGCCGCGCATTTAATGACCCTGACGATCCCTACCGGGTCGGTATCGGTGCCGGGTTGCGCTGGCTATCTCCGGTTGGTCCATTGCGCGTTGATGTTGCAGTGGGTATCAGTGAAGAAGAACGGCCCGTTCGCATGCATCTCGCTATCGGTCCCCAGCTGTGATCAAGGCTCGATCTGCAAAGTACACCATTCTGGTCGTACTGCTTCTGCTGGTACTCGGCGCAGGTGCTGCAGCGTGGGGTTTTCTCACCGAAAGCGGTGGCAAATTCACCCTTGAACGACTGCAGTATGTGCTCAAGGATGCCGAATACGAATTCGAAGGGGGCAATCTTGCCCACGGGCTCGCCCTGAAAAACGTGCAATGGAAGCTCAAAAACAACACCACTATTGCCACCAGGCACCTGACTTTGACGTGGAGCCCATGGTGTTGGCGCGGCCGACATATCTGCCTGGACCAGGCGGTTGTTGAAGACCTGTCGATCAATCTGGTAAGACCAAAGATCATCCGCAATCCAATGGTGCCGAAAACCATTTCGTTGCCCGTGGTTCTCAGTGCAAGGATACTGACGGTCGACAAACTGGTCATTAACCGACCCGACCGACCAGCGATTGAATTGCACGATCTCCAATTCAGTGGCAAATTCGAAGAAACCAGAATTGATGCGGAAAAACTCTCCTTTAACTGGCGCAGGTTGAACGCCGCAGTTAACGGCCAACTTCGTCTTGAGAAAAATTACCCGATTAGCGCCAGCGGAGTTTTCTCTGCCGACACCCAGCAGACCGTGGAAGGTAATATTTCTCTGTCGGGTGACCTACTGAATACACAGGTAAACATAGCGACACAAAAGCCCTTAGACGCGAGCGTCAGTGGCCAGCTCTCACCGTTAAACAGGCGTGCGCCGCTCGATCTGGATATCAGCTGGACTGAAGGTCACCTTCCCTTTAACGCAGAAGCGCCGACAGCCAATTTGCGCAATGGCCAAATCTCACTCAGCGGCTTTAAACCGGACTATGACCTGACCGGCTCGGCATTGTTAACCACAAAACACTTACCGGACGCGAACACGATAGTCGACGGGAAAATCAATACAAGGCAACTGGTGTTGAATCGATTAAATCTTGAGACACTTGGCGGTGAAATTGTCACCGACGGTATTGTCAACTTCCGGGAAAAGCTGGCATGGGAAACTAATGTCGAGATTAAAAACATAGATCCGGGTGGCCTCTCGTCACTTCCATCCGGAAGCCTGTCTGGAACAATGCAATTCAATGGCACGAGTCACCAGGGCAGCACTCATTACGAATTTCTCACGCTGGATCTAACCGGCCAATCCGGAAAGCACCCTTTCACACTGAGCGGGGACATTGTCAAGGATGTTGAGAATAAGTGGCAGTTCGAACAACTGAACATGCTCGGCAACGGCAATACGATCAGAACACATGGAGCCCTGTCGCAAACATCCGATCTTGCAATAGACTTTGCATTACGAGAACCGGGCTTGCTGAATTCCGGCCTTGGCGGGGACCTCGCGGGCCGGATAAGAATTACCGGTGACCGCCAGACACCAGACATCCGCAGTGACGCCAACTCGCATCAACTCCACTACGGAGATGTAACGCTACACAATTTCCGCGTCGACAGTCATCTGGCCGGTGGTGGTACCAAACCAGGCTTTCTGACCGCCACAAGTGAAGGCGTAACGCTGCCTGGTACAACGCTCAACCGAATCAATCTCTCGATCAAAGGTACACGCAACAATCATACAGTTTCTGCCGGCTATAAAAGTGAGTCCGTGCAAATCAACAACACTCGTCTCAATGGCAAACTGGATGAACATCTCAACTGGACGGGTAAACTGCTTAACGTAAATGGCGCTATCGCCAACGAACCACTAAACCTTGATAAAGCATTCCAGCTAACCTGGGTACAAGAGAAAAAGGCCCTTGCAGTTGAGCCCAATTGCTGGTCAGTCAGTGGCACATACGCCTGCATTGACCAGCCCGCGCTGATCGGTAGAGACGGCAGTATCAACTTTAATCTGAACGGTCTGAAGCTCTCGGCACTGGAACCGTTTATTAAACCGCAGACAGACCTCGGTGGACTCATTCACTCCAGGGGTCGAATTCAATGGAGCGAATCCGGCGGGTCTCAGATAAACGTGTTTGCGAACGTTACCAATGGCACCGTCAGCACGCTACTGCCCGCTGCCAAAAAACCACTGACTATTGATATACAGCGAGCCGACCTGAACATCCTGTCCACCGGACGCGGCGTCAAATCAACCATCAAACTGGAAAGTGATCAGCTCGGCGATATCAAAGCCAACGCGCATATCAATGTGAGCAACAGGTACTATCCGATTCGCGGCACCTTACAGATCGAAGAAACAAGCCTTGCAATGCTGCGTGAGATGTATCCACAGGTTGCCATCGACAGCGGCACCATTACCGCTCAAATCTCCACCAAAGGCACACTGAAAAAACCGACCCTCAGCGGCAGCCTGCAAATCACGGATGCCAGCTCCAACTCGGAGCAACTCCCACTGCCACTGGAGAAGATCAGCATTGATGCAGGTATCGAAGATAACAAAGTAACGGTTAGCGGCACCGCACTCTCGGGCAGCAGTCCGGTTAACGTGAACGGTACGGCAGAATTTGGCGACAACAACTGGACCGCCACCCTCAATGCGAGCGGCAGCGACCTTAAAGTCAAACACGAATTCGTGAAAAGCGCGGTGATATCTCCGAACGTCACACTCACCCTGACTCCGCAAAGAACCATCATCGACGGCAATATTACGCTCGAAGATGCATCAATAGACATACCCAAGCTCGATAACTCAGGTGTTCCGCTTTCGGGAGATATCGTCATCGTTGATGCGTCCGACAACAGCGAGAGTGTACTGAAAAAGCCAGTCACGCATGGCATCATCGCCGATCTCGTTGTGAATCTCGGAAGACATATACACTTCAGCGGCTATGGTCTGAATGCGGAGCTGAACGGCCAGACCAGAGTTATTCTGATACCGGGCCGTACACCGGAATTGCTGGGTGTGGTCAACGTGCAAAACGGCACCTACCGATCCTACGGCCAGTCACTGAACATCCGACAAGGCAATATCAACTTTGTCGGCCCAATAGAACGGACCGCACTTCAGGTCGAAGCAGTACGCAACACCGGCACAGTGCTGGCGGGAATCCGCATAGAGGGCACACTCGACAATCCCGAGACCACGCTCTTTTCTGACCCACCGATGCCGGAGGAACATATTCTCCCCTACGTGGTGCTTGGCAGACCACTGGAAATTGGCGGCGATACAGACGACTCTCAGCTGATCACCAACGCGGCACTTTTTATGGGTATCACCAACGGCAGGAGCCTGACCAAAAACATCGCATCAAACCTGGGCATCGACGACTTCACGATGAACGCCGCGGGCTCCGGCGAGGACACTCAGGTGATGTTGAGTGGCCGCTTGAATGATCGACTGCTGGTGCGTTACGGCCTCGGTGTTTTCAACTCTGTCAACACACTGTTTCTGCGTTACGATTTGGCAGAGCAGCTATACCTTGAAACAACACAGGGTCTCGAAAAAGCAGTCGATGTATTTTACTCATTTGAGTTTGACTGACCCTGCAGACAGCCGTACCAGCGACGCATTCCAAAGTTAATTGTCACTTCCACGGCTTTCAATAGCCGCCCAGCCAGCGATTAAAAAGACTATATGATCGCCTGCTGCTTTAGTGCTGAAATTTCATTATCCGGCATTTGCAGTAATTCCCGAAGTACCGATTCAGTATGCTGCCCTACCTGCGGGCCGGCCGTGTCTGTACGTCCGGGTGTGCCCTGCAGTTTCGGATGAATGGCCGGTATTTCAATTTCCCGGCCATTCGCAGTCACCCTTTCAAATAACTCACGAGCCCGATAGTGCGGGTCGTCAAACATGTCCGCCACACTGTATATCGGACCACTCGGCACCTCTGCCTGCTGCAGTGCAGTCAGCACATCGATGGATGATCTGCTATGTGTCCACGCTTCAATCGCCTGGTCTATCTCGGCCTCATGCACTACCCGACCGGCATTGTCAGCAAACCTCGGATCATCGGCCATATCTGCTCGACCGGCACACTTCATCAGTCGCTGAAAGATAGAATCACCGTTACCACCTATCACCACATATTTTTTATCAGCACACAGATAGGTGTTGGTCGGCACGATGCCGGTCAGGGTGGAACCGGACGGTTCCCGTATCGCGCCGGTTGCGGAATACTCAGGCACCACTGATTCCATCATATTGTAAACCGATTCAAAGATAGACACATCGACAACCTGCCCACCCCCGTGATTAGTACGGGCGAACAACGCCAGCAACACACCAATCACTGCATGCATCGCCGCCAGCGTATCACCGAGGCTTAAATTCGGCCGCACCGGTGGACGATCATCAAAACCATTCAGATAGCGAAAGCCACCATAAGCCTCACAGGCAGATGCATAGCCCGGATTGGCCGCCATCGGCCCGGTTTGTCCATAGCCGCTCACCCTCGTGTATACCAGTGACGGGTTTGACTGGCGAAAAGTCTCCGGCCCGAGCCCCCATTTCTCCATTGCGCCCGGCCGGAAATTTTCCAATACCACATCGACCTTTTCAATGAGATCGCGCGCGAGCGCACGCCCACCGTCTGTGCGCAAATTGATGGTGATCGACTTTTTATTTCTGGCAATGCTCTGCCACCAGAACGAAGTGCCTTCATCGTCCAGCATGCGCCACCGGCGGATCGGATCACCCCCGCCCGGTGGTTCAACCTTGATAACATTCGCACCGAAATAAGCAAGTACACAACCGGCCTGTGGACCGGCTATGAGTTGTCCCATCTCAAGTACAGTCACTCCGTCGAGCGGTCGTGCATCGGTGTTTTTACCTTCTGACATGTTGCGGCGCCTGTCTGTTCAGTTGTATTAACCCAGACTATAACTGCTCCGCTGTCTGTGCCACCATAGTGCATGCAAACAGTCACACGGGAGCAATAGTGGCGAGCGACGCATTTGAAAACGGGCTGGATAAAAACGCAGCCAACTACACACCGCTGACACCACTGAGTTTTATAGCACGATCAGCAGAAGTGTATCCCGACTATCCTGCGGTGATCTACGAAAACACTACCTACACCTGGGCCGCAACCCACAACCGATGTAAACAACTGGCCTCCGCACTGCAGAGACTGAACATCACGACCGGCGATACGGTGGCTGTCATCGCACCCAATATCCCGGCCATGTACGAGGCTCATTTCGGTGTGCCTATGTGTGGTGCGGTGCTCAACACAATCAACACTCGACTGGACGCCGGCACCATAGCCTTCATCCTCGAACATGGCGAGGCAAAGGTGCTGCTGACAGACACGGCGCTATACCAGCCGGTGGCAGAAGCACTCAAAAAACTAAGCCGCGACATTATCGTGATCGATATCGACGACCCGCTGGCCGAATCTGCCACACAAAGGCTGGGCACCATCGAATATGAAGACTTTCTGCATACCGGCACCGCGAATGAGACAATCAAACTGCCGGGTGACGAATGGAATGCGATCAGCCTGAACTACACCTCCGGTACCACCGGTAACCCGAAGGGCGTGGTCTACCATCATCGTGGTGCTTATCTGAATGCACTGAGCAACATCACCGGCTGGGAAATGTCGGACCACCCCCGCTATCTGTGGACACTTCCAATGTTTCACTGTAACGGCTGGTGTTTCCCGTGGTCACTCGCTGCGATCGCCGGCACCAGTGTTTGCAGTCGCACTGTTTCTGGCGAAATGATCTATCGCGCGATCAAGGCACATCAGGTCACACACTTATGTGGTGCTCCCATCGTTCTAAACATGATCATCAACACGCAGGCAGATGCCTGCTGCGAACTGCCGCACCCGGTAAAAGTGATGACCGCAGCCGCCCCGCCGCCACCGGCTATATTGCAGGCAATGGAAGATCGTGGCTTCCATATGACACACGTATACGGACTGACAGAAACTTATGGCCCGGCGGTTATGTGTGCATGGAAATCAGCATGGGATCAACAGCCGGCCGCGCAACGATCCCGACTAAAGGCCCGACAGGGCGTACGCTATCAGGTGCTCGAAGGGCTCGATGTGCTCGACCCGGAGACCCTGCAACCCGTACCACGAGACGGCACCACCGTGGGCGAGGTGATGTTCAAAGGCAACATTGTGATGCGTGGCTACTTTAAAAATCCCGAAGAAACCGGACGCGCGCTAAAGGGGGGATGGTTTCACTCCGGCGACCTCGCCGTCGTGGACGAAGATGGATACCTGCGGATCACCGACCGCTCCAAAGATGTCATCATCTCCGGTGGCGAGAACATATCATCCATAGAAATTGAGGACGTCCTTTACACACACCCCGATGTGCTGGAAGCGGCAGTGGTGGCCATGGCCGATGATAAATGGGGGGAGACACCCTGTGCCTTTGTGCAACTGAAAGCCGGAGCGAACTGTGAGCCACACGAGTTGGTTTCCTGGTGCCGCGAACACATGGCGCACTTTAAAGTACCCGGCAAAGTGATATTCAGCGAACTGCCTAAGACATCCACTGGAAAAATCCAGAAGTTCGTGCTGAGAAACAGAATCGCGGAAACCGGGAACTGATTCGCATAAACCAAAGTATCGCCACGCGCTGTGACGGGTTAGCCAGAGACTACAGGAGCCCTGCGCTTGCGCGCGGATACACAGGCACCGGGGCAAATTACCGACAGCGACGCGGTAGCACTGAATAAAAAATCCCGGCATTCCCGCGGAAATCAAATTGAATATCTAGAAGGAAAACTGTTACTATTTCGCCACGGTTGAATTACCGTAAGTTAACAACCAACGCACAGTTGTCAATTATATGACGCCCTGCGAAGAATACGCAGGCTCATTTGGTTAACCTTGCCCCCTACAGCGTCGTGTTTGAAGTTAACACGACACAGAAGGCTAATCAGAGTACCCGTTTCCTGTTCAGGAGTATGAGGTACGCAGGATCGGAAAGTTTCAATGAATGCAACTCATAAACGAGGGAGTGGCTCGGATGGTGGTGGCAACCGCTCATTCGCAACTCGCAGAGCCTTATTCTGCGACCTGAGCCGCACGCAGAATGATCTTGCGGACGCTATTCAGGCGGCGAAGTGGGAAGTGTTCTCTGCCTCTACCACCGAAAACGCGTCCAGAGCACTCTACGACAACAGCTACGAAGTTGGCGTAATCACCATACGTAACGCGCAGATCGCCTCCCTGGATCAGCTGGAAACGCTGCTGAACACGCATCCTATGAACTGGATCGCAGTAGTTGAATCCGAGGCCATCGACAACGAGCGCGTCGCCGGACTAATTTCCGATCATTGCTTCGACTACCACACACTGCCCTGCGACACGGCACAACTGATCAGCACTCTCGGCCACGCCTATGGCATGTCTGTGTTGCGACCTCGACCCGCGATCAGCAGCCTGATCGCCGATCAGGATTCTCAAATGGTTGGCAAAAGTCAGGCGATGATGAATCTGTATGCCACCATCAAAAAATCATCCCGCGTCGATGCGCCGATTATGATCACCGGCGAAACCGGCACCGGCAAGGAACTGGTGGCGCGAGCACTGCACAACCAGTCCCCACGCAATACCGGCCCTTTTGTGACCGTAAGTTGCGCAACAGTACCCGCCAACCTGATCGGTGAAGAACTCTTCGGCTCCCGTGAATCGGGCGCGGGACGCATTGAACAGGCCATCGGCGGGTCGCTGTTTCTCGACTCGGTTACCGACCTGCCCCCCGAACAGCAAATGTTACTGCTGCGATTCATGCAAACCGGTCAGGTGGAACGTGTAAACAGCAGTCAGCCTATCCCGGTCGATGTACGCATTATCACCGCAAGCTCCAACAACATTGACGATGCAGTGAAAGCCGGTACGTTTCGCGAAGATCTGTTTTATCGGCTGAATATTCTGCACATAGAAATGCCCGCGCTGCGTGATCGCATTGGCGATGTCGACAGCCTGGCTCAGTACTTCTTTGAAAAGTTTATCGACGATGCGCCCGGTGCGCGCATCAAGGGATTTTCGCAACAGGCGAAAATCGCCATGCATCAGCATGGCTGGCCTGGCAATGTGCGCGAGCTGCTCAATCGCGTGCGGCAATCCATTGTGATGTGCGATTCCACACTGATTCAGCCGGCTGATCTCGGCCTCGGCGGACAGCACACTGCAGAAAACGAAAGCGATGCGCCAACCAACCTTGATGAAGTCAGAGCCAAGGCCGAAGGCGAATTTATCCGCAACGCACTGGAAAGAAACTACAACAACGTCACCGAAACCGCAGCACAGCTTGGTGTCTCCAGGGTTACGCTTTACCGCCTAATGAAAAAATACGGTGTCAATATCTCGGGCAGTGGTCGCAGAGCGACTAGCAAGTAACACCTACTGCATACGGCAGCAACAACCTTCTCTCATATGCCAAAGCGACAAGCGTGCGCTTTGGCGATGAAATTTCTTGAGAAGTCGTCAGCGAGTTCAGCGCGGCAACTGACCTCTTCCTGTAATTTTGCATCAGCCGCAGTCGCGGCATGCACAACTGACTAATACGCGACAAACTCTTACGGCTTGTGCACAAGTGGACTAAA
This sequence comes from uncultured Granulosicoccaceae bacterium, assembly GCA_964583825.1. GTDB lineage: Bacteria > Pseudomonadota > Gammaproteobacteria > Granulosicoccales > Granulosicoccaceae. Next base: position 19,406 of record CAZOXM010000057.1, on the reverse strand, counting down.
GAAAGCGCGTTTTATCAAACCGCTGCATTAGCTGATCTACGATCCGATCGGCAGCCACGGCGGCAGCGGCACCGAATTTTTCGTGGATCGGCTTCTTTTCTTCGTATTTAACGCTGTATACATCCGCCTCGTCGCAATTTTTAACGATATACGCATCGCTGGTGCCGATCTCATCGACGAGCTTCAGGCGGATGGCGTCTTCTCCACTCCACACCTCTCCGGTAGCCACCTCAGCCATATCTGTTTGCGGGCGGTGACGTGCAATAGTGTTCTTGAACTGATCGTGTATCACCTGAATATCTTCAAGGAACTTCTGGCGCCCCTTGTCAGTGTTTTCACCAAGCACAGTCAAAGTGCGCTTGTATTCACCCGCCGTTAAAAGCTCTACGTCAATGTCATGCTTTTTAAGCAGTCGGTGCACATTGGGTATCTGTGCCATCACACCGATAGAACCGATGATCGCAAATGGCGCTGCTATGATGCGGCTGGCAACACACGCCATCAGATAGCCTCCGCTGGCGGCAACCTTATCAACACAAACCACCAGCTCAATATTTTTATCCCGAATTCGCTGTAACTGTGCGGCGGCCAGACCATAGCCGTGCACCGTTCCGCCGCCGCTCTCGATCTTTACCGTCACTTCATCGTACACATCGGCGATGGACAACACCGCGGTGACTTCCCGTCTCAGGTTTTCAACCTGAGACGGTTTAATATCCCCCTTGAAGTCGATCAGAAACACCCGCCTGCGCTTTTTCTCATCGACAATGGTTGTGCCGTCGCCGCGACTTTTGGCCGCGATCTTTGCCGCTGCTTTTTTCTCCTTTGTCTCTTGCTTTAACTGCTTTTTCTTAAGCTTTGCAGACTGCTTGTAATCCGCCGGATCCAGCACCATCGACTGCAGCATCTCGCGGCTCTGATCGAGCTGCTCGTTCACATGAGTGACGTTTAGTGTCCCACGGGAACGCCGACCGCGACTGCCGACTGATGTCACCACAACAAGCGCGACAATTACCAGCAACAGGAAGGTCAGCAGTTTCGCCAGAAACAGACCGTAATTGAAAAAGAACTCACCCACTACTTAGCAACCCCTTGATTGGTAAAAGAAAGCGCCCGATTCCACGCTACCCTGCATGACGAATAAACCAGCACTGATGAATTCTCGAACTGCGCGAGAAATCCCTTTGCAGGCTCCAGCGAGTCTTGTCCTGAACAGTGTACTTCGCGGGTATTTGTTCTGACAATTTAAAGCGTCGAAAATTATTGGAGAATATCAGCGTGCCCGCGGGGCTAAGTATAGTCATACATCGCTCAATCATCGACGCGTGATCACGCTGAACATCCCAGTCATTCGCGGTCGCAGATGAATTCGAAAACGTCGGCGGATCCAGAAAAATCATATCAAACGGCTGACTGTCACCCCGGGCGATGTATTGATCGATCCATGACGAACAATCCGCCCGCACCAGACGATGGCGGTCAGATTCAAAACCGTTTGCTGCCATGTTTTCCTGCGCCCATGCGAGGTATCGCTGCGACAGGTCAACGCTGACACTCTCGCGCACACCGCCACCGATCGCATGCACTGTCGCCGCCGCAGTGTAGCAATAAAGATTCAGGAACCGCGCACCATCGGCGTGACTTCCGATCCAGTGACGCACCTTTCTGTGGTCGAGAAACAACCCGCAATCGAGATAGTCGTGGAGGTTGATCAGTAGTTTGCAATCACCCTCTGCAACCTGATGAAAGACATCTGAGCGGTGTATACGCTGATATTGCTGATCGCCGCGCTGTCGATCGCGCCGTTTGACAGCAAGGTTGTCCTCCACACAGGACAGTTGTTCAATCACAACCTGCGCCGCACTTGCGAGCCTCAACTCGGCCAGATCTTTATCGATTTGCGCCGGCGGACGGTATTCCTGCAGACAAACATAGGGTCCTTTCGCGGGATTAACGTCGTGGTAAACATCCAGTGCAAACGCATAGTCCGGCAGATCTGCATCGTAAACGCGATAGTTGGTTGCACCGACAGACTTTGCCCAGCCCTTTATTTGCCGCAGGTTTTTACGCAGGCGATCTGCAAACTGACTAATCCCCGGTGCCGTTTGCTGACCCGCCTTAGTGGCAACCGCAGAACGGCCGGCTTTTACAGGATCGGCGGATGTCATCGCGGGTACGCGTTTTCGCGAAGCCGGAATCCGCCCGCTAAACAGCTGACAATCAATGCCACCATTGCTGCAGGTCAGCACGGGTTTCGCGTCGATCCCGGTGCGGTGCTGCAATGACGGCACAGTAAAAAGCGCCAGTCGCCAGCCGCCGGCGCGCTGTTTCAGCGCCCGACCTAAGCGTCCGTAAAACTGCCCCAGTTGCGCTTTCTCCTCCAGGCGCTCCCCGTACGGCGGGTTGGTGACGACCATTCCGGGCGCACCGGCCAGCGGCGTAGTATCGGCGAAGAAGTCCTGAGCCTCGACCTCGATCACATCGGACAGACCAGCCGCCGCAATATTGTTTTTCGCCACCTCTACCGCACGCACATCGATATCAAAGCCGCTGATTGCCGGAATATCAGCCAGCTTTTTTTGCGCCTGCGCCTCGGCGATCAGTTCGGCCCAGGTCGCGTGATCATGTTTGCGCCAGCCGAGAAATCCAAAATAGTCGCGCTGCAAACCGGGCGCAATATTGCCGGCAATCATTGCCCCTTCAATAAGCAGGGTCGCCGAACCGCACATCGGATCTACCAGCGTCTCTTTGTGTGGCACCCACCTCGATGCCAGCAGAATCGCCGCTGCCAGATTTTCCTTCAATGGCGCGCTGCCACCTGCCGTTCTATAGTTCCGTCGGTGCAGGCTCTGCCCCGACATGTCCAGACTGACCCGTGCGCGGTTTTTAAACAGGTACACGTTGATGCGGATATCCGGTGTGTCGCGATCAACGCCAGGTCGCTCGTTGTACTTCTCCCGAAACCAGTCCACCACTGCGTCCTTCGTCAGTTGTGCCCCGTAGCGACTATGGGTGATACATGAGTTGGCGCTGAAGAAGTCCACCGCAATCGAACCGTTTGCATTGACGTGTCTCGACCAGTCAATGTCTTTCAATGCCGTGTAATAGGTTTTTTCGCTGTCTATGGCAAAGCCGGCAAGCGGATACAGCACCCGATTAGCCAGGCGGGACCACAAGCAAAACCGGTAGATTTGCGGCTGGGTCAACACACAGTCGATACCGGCACGACGAACTTTTGAATCTACCTCACACAGCCTCTTCAGCTCGGCTGCGAGCAACTTTTCAAGTCCGGGCGCGCAGGCGATGAAACATTTGATTTTACGTTGACTGATTATTTTAACTGCGGGTTTGGCCGACAATGTGCTCACCGACTGGGCTCGGCGCATCACCCTACCTTGAGTGCAGCCGCAGGTAAAGAATCAGGCGCGGCGTCGTTCAACCAGCGGCCAGCGGTTTTCCTTCTGAAAGCTCTCCACCGGTGCCCCGTCACTCAGGCGATCGTAGCGACTGGTCAATTCACGCAGTCGACCAGCTACCTCATCAGACAGTAGTTCCCACTGAAACCGCCAACACCAGTTGCCTTCCACCGTACCGGGGGTATTCATACGATGTCCGGCACCGAGCGACAGCACATCCTGCAGCGGCAGGATGGCCGTGTTTGCGGCAGACATCATGGCACTTCGGATAACGCACCACGGGACGTCCTGATCAGCGCATTCAAGATAGGCTCTGACTCGATGACGCTCGCTTTCATCCGCAGACTGATACCACGACAGCGTTGTGTCATTGTCGTGCGTGCCCGTATACACGACCATATCCGGCGTGTGGTTGTGTGGCAGGTGATGGTTGCCGGTATCGCCGTCAAACGCAAACTGCAGGACTTTCATCCCGGGCATCGAGTAGCGTCTGCGCAGGGCATGCACCTCATCCGTAATAATGCCAAGATCTTCTGCAATCAGTGGCATCTCGGTGAACGTCGCCTTGACCTCGGTCAGCAAAGCATCACCGGGTGCGTCAACCCATCGGCCATCGACCGCGGTTGGCGACTTTGCAGGTATCTCCCAGTAGGACTCCAGACCGCGAAAGTGATCTATGCGCACCAGATCATACAAGCTGAAATGCGTTCGCAAGCGGTCCTTCCACCAACTGAACCCGTCCCTGCGAAGCGCCGACCAGTCGTATAGCGGGTTGCCCCAGCGCTGTCCCAGTTCGGAAAATGCATCGGGAGGCACACCGGCCACAACCTCACTGTTACCTTCAGTGTCCACAGAAAACAATTGCCTGTGCGCCCACACATCAGCGCTGTCACCGGACACAAAAATCGGCAGATCACCAAATATATAGACACCGTGCTGGTGCGCGTATTTTCTCAAGCTGCGCCATTGAGTAAAAAACAGATACTGCTCAAACTTTCGAACGCGGACTAAGTCAGCATGCGGCTGCAGTGTTTTCTCCACTGCGTTTTTATCACGCAGTCGCAGATCAGCCGGCCACTCGGTCCAGCTCGCACCGTGATGAAGCTCCTTTAGGACCACGTAGTTTACATAGTCGTTTAACCAGAATGCCTGTCCACGACAGAAACGATCGAAGTCCGCGACTGTTTTTTCATCACACCGCGCCAACGCGTTTTCACAGCCCCGTTGCAGCGTCAAACGACGCCACTCAACAGTCGGTTCTGCGTGTTGCCACAGATCTTCCTCCAGCCACCCCTTGTCAATCAGCCAGTCGAGACTGATCAGCAGCGGGTTGCCCGCATGAGTCGACAGGCACTGGTAAGGGCTGCCGTCACCGTGCGTCGGCCCGAGCGGCAGCAACTGCCACACCGACTGACCGGCGGCGGCAAGAAACTCCACAAAGCGATACGCACTGTGAGACATGTCACCGGCAACCCATGGGCCGGGCAATGACGTCGGGTGCAGCAATATACCGCTGCGACGTTGCTCAAGTGGATTATGCAGTTTCACGTAAGCGCGGGATCGGTATCAGACAACACTATGCAAATTCTGATCGAGCATGTCAGGCGTCACCAGTACAATACCACCGGGGCTGACATGGTATTTTTCCCGATCCCGATCAAGATCAACACCGATCTGCGTACCGTCGGCGATAACACAGCCCTTATCAACCACCGCGTTGCGCACAACACAGTTTCGACCCACAGTGACTTCGGGCATGATCACAGATCGCTCGACGTGAGAAAACTCCGCTACCGAGACATTGGAAAACAACAGCGATTCTGTCAGCGTTGCACCGGAGATAATACAACCACCTGCAACCAGAGAATCATAAGCCGCACCCTGTTTTTCATCGGTGTTGTGCACAAACTTGGCTGGCGGCGCCTGCTCCTGATGTGTCCAGATCGGCCACTCCTTGTCGTACAGATTCAACTCGGGTAAGACTCTTGTCAGCTCAAGATTGGCACCCCAGAAAGTATCGACCGTGCCCACATCGCGCCAGTAGCTCTGGCCGCCGCTTTGTTTATCGAGAAAAGAATAGCCATACACACTGGCACTGCGAATGACTCTGGGGATAATGTCCTTGCCGAAATCGTGACTCGATGATTCGTCTTTGTGGTCGGTGATTAACTCACGTACCAAAAACTCCATATCAAAAATATAAATGCCCATGGAGGCCAGCGACGTGCCCGGCTTATCCGCAAGTTCTGCAGGATCCTCGGGTTTTTCGTTAAATTCGTTGACTCGTCCGTCCGCCTCCATACTCAGTACACCAAAGGCGCGGGCGTCGTCCACAGGTACTTCGATACAGCCGATGGTCAAATCGGATTGCTGCGCCACGTGGTAGGCGAGCATCGGGCCGTAGTCCATTTTATAAACGTGGTCTCCGGCCAGCACAATGACGTAGCGCGGACCGAAACTGCGAATGATGTCGATGTTTTGAAATACCGCATCAGCGGTACCTTTGTACCAGGAATTTTCATCCGTGCGCTGCTGTGCCGGCAGCAATTCCACAAACGGGCCGAAATCCCCGCCAATCATGCCCCAGCCACGCTGGATGTGACGGATCAGCGAATGCGCTTTATACTGTGTGAGTACCCCCACACGGCGGATCCCGGAATTCAGGCAATTAGATAAAGGAAAATCGACAATGCGAAATTTGCCGCCAAAAGGCACCGCCGGCTTTGCCCGCCAGTCAGTCAGGTTTTCCAGTCGGGAACCTCTGCCACCTGCCAGCACCAATGCCATTGCATCGCGGGTGAGCCGACTGACAAAGCGTCCTGCGGGTGTAGGATTCTGGTTATAGACATTTATTGTCATCTGTTATTCTCGCTCTGACCCAAACCAGTTGACACTCACCCCACTCTTCCATGTGCGTCGATCATCTCCCCCTGACTTGTCGACCAATAGAGTGGTCACACCACTGACTCAGGTATACGGTGGATGAAAGCGAGAATTGCAATGTTCCGGGCTGATTTTTATCGCAATAACAGTTCCATCCCGACTTCATTCACCATCGCACATCGCTCAGCGTATAGTAGTATCACATAATGACATCGTCTTCATTCAACAATCCAGGCACTTTACTGCATCTTTCAGATGATATGCGCAGGATTGCCGAGGCCAGACACCACGATCCGTTCTCAGTACTGGGCAGGCATCAGCACGGCGACGACTGGATTATCCGCGTGTTCAATCCACACGCAGAACACATCGAACTGGTCGCAGACACTGCCGATTATGACGGCCCGGTTGATTTCCAGCGCATCACCAACAGCGACTTTTTCGTGTTACAGACCCAGGCAATCGGCGACTACCGGTTACGCTGGCTCGACGGCGATGGCCATCAACACCTCACCGAAGACGTTTACCGCTTTGCGCCCACACTGACAGATCACGACCTCTACCTCTTCAACCATGGTGATCACCGCAGACTGTACGATATGCTGGGCGCGCAACCATTAACGCTTGACGAAAAACCAGGTACCCGATTTGCGGTATGGGCGCCGGCGGCAAAGCGGGTCAGCGTGGTTGGCAACTTCAATCAATGGGACGGACGGACTCATGCACTGCGCAATCGCGGCAGCAGCGGCGTATGGGAGATATTTATCCCGGATCTTGGACACGACGAGTTGTACAAGCTTGAAATACTGGGGGCCGATGATTACATCAGGGTAAAGCAGGACCCATTTGCCAACGCCATTGAAATGCGCCCCGATACAGCCTGTCGCATCCACCACAGCCGCTTTTCGTGGTCGGACGATCAGTGGGTAGCACAGCGGCAGCACAGGAACTGGCTGCATGACCCCGCATCGATCTATGAAGTTCATCTCGGGTCGTGGCAGCGCAGTGAGAACGGCGAGTTCCTGAACTACCGAACGCTCGCACACAAACTTGTCGAGTATGTTCAGTACCTTGGCTATACCCATATCGAACTCATGCCGGTGACTGAACATCCGCTGGATGACTCGTGGGGTTATCAGGTCACCGGCTACTTCGCAGCGACCAGTCGTTTCGGCACACCGGATGATTTGAAGTACTTTATCGATCACTGCCATCAACACAACATCGGTGTCATTCTTGACTGGGTGCCGGCACATTTTCCGAAGGATGACTACAGCCTGGCGCGGTTCGACGGCACCTGCCTGTTCGAACACGAAGACCCCCGCCGCGGCGAACACCGGGACTGGGGCACGCTGATTTTTAACTATGGCCGCAATGAAGTCCGCAACTTTTTAATCGCCTCGGCACTGTACTGGCTGCGCGAATTCCATATCGACGGACTGCGTGTTGATGCGGTGGCATCGATGCTTTACCTCGACTATTCCCGGGAACCGGATGACTGGGTTCCGAACGAACACGGTGGCCGCGAAAATCTTGAAGCAATAGAATTTCTCAGGCACCTGAACTCGGTAACACAAACCGAAGTACCGGGGTCCGTGATCATCGCTGAGGAGAGCACCTCCTGGCCACAGGTCACCCGCCCCCCCGAATCCGGCGGACTCGGATTTTCCATGAAATGGAACATGGGGTGGATGCACGACACGCTAACGTACATGGCCAACGACCCGGTCCATCGGCAGTTCCACCACAACCAGCTGACCTTCGGACTGCTGTACCTTTTTACCGAAAACTTCGTGCTGCCGTTCAGCCATGATGAAGTCGTGCATGGCAAAGGCTCCATGATCAATAAAATGCCCGGCGACAGCTGGCAGCAATTCGCCAACCTTCGACTGCTATACAGCTATCAATACACCTACCCGGGTAAGAAACTGTTATTTCAGGGCGGTGAGTTTGCGCAGCGCGGTGAGTGGAATTTTAAAACGGCGCTTGACTGGCCCTGTGTTGATACCAAAGAACACCGTGGCATCATGACGCTGATCGCTGATCTGAATCGTCTCTACCGTGAAAAACCCGGCTTGCATTTCAACGACTTTGGCGAGGGCTTCGAGTGGATAAATGCAGACGATGCAAAACAATCGGTTATCAGTTACCTGCGCAAAGCAGGCGACAGACAACTGATTGTCATTTTAAATTTCACTCCGGTACCACGTGAAGACTATTCAATCGGCGTCGATGTCGAAGGCGCGTACCGGGAAATTTTCAACTCCGACAGCGAGTGCTATGGCGGCACCAATGTTGGCAACAGCGGCATTTGTGAAACCAAACGCATCCCGATTATGGGCCGTCAATTTACAATCACCCTGACTCTACCCCCACTAGGCGTTTTGATCCTTGAGCACCAAAGTCATGACTGAACAGGACTATCGTGTTTTGTTCGCCTGCAGCGAAATTACCCCTTTGGTAAAAACCGGCGGACTCGCCGACGTTTGTTCAAGTTTGCCGAAGGCGCTCGTCAGGGCAGGCACCGACGTCCGCGTGGTGATGCCCGGCTACAAAACCGTTCTGGCGCAACTGGAACGGGTAGAACTGTTGTGCACGCTTGATCTGCCACTCGGTCCGGTCACGATCGGCAGAACCGAACACAGCGGTATCGACATCTATCTGGTATGCCATCCGGTATTCAGCAACCGCGCCGGCAATCCGTACATGTCAGACGATGATCGCGGCTGGTCGGATAACCCGTTGCGATTTGCTCTGTTTTCACAGGCCGTCACCGAACTCGCCACCAATCCGGACAGCCTCGGCGTACCGATCGATGTCGTTCACTGTCACGACTGGCAGACCGGGCTCGTACCAGCACTGCTGGCATTGCAAAACCCGAGGCCGGCAACGGTTTTTACCATCCATAACCTGGCTTATCAGGGCAACATCATGCTCAGTCATTACCAGGAACTGGGACTACCCGGAGCGCTCTTCCATGCAAATGGTATCGAGTTCTTCGGGCAGGCGAGTTACATCAAAGGCGGTCTGGCGTACGCTGATCGCGTGAATACCGTAAGCCCCACCTATGCACGTGAAATTCAGACCGAAGTGTCTGGCAGCGGAATGGACGGGCTGCTGCGAAGCCGCAGCTCACGCGTTAGCGGTATCCTGAATGGCATCGACGAACAGGCATGGGATCCGGCCACCGATCCGCACATCCCCAGCAACTATTCCGCAACGCAGCTGCACAAAAAATTACCCAATAAAACCGCTCTGCAACAACAGATGGGATTGCCCGCAGACTCGCAAAAACCACTGTTCGGTGTCATCAGTCGCCTCGCAGATCAGAAGGGTATCGATATAATCGCCGACGCACTGGAACACGAATCAACCCTTGCCTACCAACTGGTGATTCTTGGCTCGGGTGAAACTGAATTACAAAACCGCCTGCATCAGCTACAGCAAAAGCACGCTGAGCACATAGCAGTCATAATTGGCTTTGATGAATCACTGTCACGTCTGATAGAAGCCGGATCCGATGTGTTTATCATGCCGTCTCGCTACGAGCCTTGCGGTCTTAATCAACTGTACAGCCTGCGCTATGGAACGCTTCCATTAGTCACACCCGTCGGTGGATTGGCCGACACTGTGGTCAACTACGATGACGACCCGGCTCAGGCAAACGGATTTATCATGGAGAATGCCAGCCCGGCAGCACTGTTAAACGGTATTCGTCGTTGCCTCACCGTCTATAAAGACAACGTGCTTTGGAAAAAGCTGCAACACAACGGCATGACATCGTCATTCAGCTGGGACAATAGCGCCCGACTGTATCAACAGCTCTATAAAACAGCCATCGGCGATGCCACCCTCGCCAACGAACAAATACGAACTGCCAGACAATCCACAGGCTAGTGTGCACCCGATTGCTAACAGATACCCAGATCACAGAATTCAGTACAAACGGTGTGGTGCTGATAAAAAGTGTATTTCTTCCCTACGTAGAGCAGGCACGTGTTGCCATAGAAGAAAACCAGGCCAGGCCCAGCTGGCGTGAGCGTACCTACCGGCCGGACGACGGCAGTGCGCCATTTTTCCAGGACTATTGCGTATGGTCACAGTTCGATGGCTACCGGGCACTGGTAAGGGACTCACCAATGGCAGAACTTGCCGCGATGCTCATGGGTTCTTCAACCGCAAGGATTTTTCATGATCATGTGCTGGTGAAAGAGCCCGGTAATTCCGTGGTCACTCCCTGGCACCAGGACAAACCGTACTACCTGGTTAGCGGCGAGCAGACGGTAAGTTTCTGGGTGCCGCTCGACCCAATACCGCGCGACCGCACCATTGAGTACATCGCAGGTTCGCACAAGGCGGGCAAGCTCTACAAACCACAGCGATTTGATGGTACTGATCTATATGAGCAGGACGACTCGGAACCGGTACCGGACATCGATATCGACCGCAGCGCATTTAACATTCTGGGATGGGCGGTTGAGCCGGGCGATGCTGTGGCATTCGATTTCGGCACACTGCATGGTGCACCGGCCAATAGCTCCACTGAACGTCGCCGTGTGATCTCTTTCAGATGGGTCGGCGACGATGCACGTTTCGTGGCCCGCCCCGGCAAGACCTCACCCGCGTTTCCCGACCTGCACTATGCAGATGGCGATAAATTCGAAGGTGCGGAGTTCCCGGTGATCTTTCCTTAAGCCGCGACCGCAAAGGCTCAGGGAACCACTACAAAGACTCGTAGGCTTTGGTAAAACCGCTCAAAGATATAGGGATCTCTACTGGTCCGGCCCCCTCAGCCGCGACGGTGATCAGCGCGGTATTACCCTTCTTCAACGCTTCGATCACTTCTGCGCTCAGCGGCTCGCGCACCAGGCATCCGTGCTTTTGACAGATTCTGTACGGCGCACCGCGCTCCTCACTGGTATCAATCTTTAGTCTCAAACCGAATTCGAGCAGTACCCCCAGTGGGGTGACGATATCAGCCACCGCCTCCACCTTAATACCCTCAATGGTGGCGTTTTCATCGTCAACCTTACGCACGACAAACTCAATGGCAGGTGATCCCTGCGGATCTTTCCCCAACTGCGTCATCGCACACGGTGGCGCGCCGCCGGGTTCACACACCAGGTTCCAGTCTCCCACCTGGGTCACCTGCACATCCGTTGGCGATGCAGCCTCGGTGGTGGCAGCCGCAGGCGCGGCATCCTGTTCCAGATCACTGATCTTTTGCGCGCTCGCACCGGCAGCTGCAAGCATCAGTGCAACGAATAACAGAGCGCTATGTTTCCACGGCATATTAAACAAAAGGTTAACCTCGAAAGATGTTTGCCTGAATCGTCCTTAACGAACCTGACGCCATACCGAATCGGCGGGCCATTGAATACAGGCGGGCTATGTTCTTCGGATAATGCATGCCGCCATGTGCCTCTTCAAGCCCCCGACCCTTCAAGCCCTGTGTCAGGATGGAAACCCACCACCCCGTCCGGACGCGGGGCTTACGGGATCTTCGGCGGCAGTCGGTGCTGTAATCAGGCGGAACCGTAAACCGGAAACCGACGACACAGTGCCGTTACTTTTTCGCGAACATCGGCGTTGACTGATTCGTTGTTGATATCGTCAAGCACATCGCACATCCAGCCTGCCAGATCAGACATTTCCTTTTCCTTAAAACCGCGGGTAGTGGCAGCCGGTGAACCGATTCGAAGACCGCTGGTGACAAACGGAGACTGCGGATCCTTTGGCACCGTATTTTTGTTCACTGTTATATGGGCCCGGCCAAGCGCGGCGTCCGCTTCTTTACCGGTGATGCCTTTGTCGATCAGATCAAGCAGGAAGAGGTGATCGTCGGTACCGTTGGATACAATTTTATAACCACGGTCCTGAAACACCTTGCACATTGCTCTTGCGTTATCGAGCACCTGTTGCTGATAGTCCTTAAAGCCCGGTTCAAGCGCCTCTTTAAAAGCAACCGCCTTCGCTGCAATTACGTGCATCAAAGGGCCACCCTGCATACCGGGAAAGATGTTGGAATTAAACTTTTTTTCAAGCTCAGGGTTTGATTTGCAAACAATCAACCCGCCACGCGGACCACGCAGTGTTTTGTGTGTGGTGCTGGTCACTACATCCGCATGGGGAACCGGATTCGGATAGAGCCCCACCGCCACCAGACCGGCAATATGCGCCATATCAACCAGCAGATACGCGCCGACCTCGTCACTGATGTCACGAAACTTCTGCCAGTCGATAATCTTTGAATAGGCAGAGAAACCCGCCACTATCATTTTCGGTTTATGTTCGCGGGCAAGTGCTGCAACCTGCTTGTAGTCGATTTCACCGGTATCTTCATTGAGCCCGTACTGCACAGCTTTATATATTTTACCGGAAAAGTTAACACTGGCACCGTGCGTTAAGTGTCCGCCATGATCCAGAGACATGCCAAGCACTGTATCGCCCGGCTCACACAATGCCATATAAACTGCCGCATTCGCCTGCGAGCCTGAGTGCGGTTGGACGTTGGCATAGTCGGCACTAAAAAGTTGTTTTGCCCGGTCAATTGCGAGCTGCTCAGCCACATCGACAAACTCACACCCACCGTAGTAGCGCTTTGCGGGATAACCTTCGGCGTACTTGTTCGTCAACACAGAACCCTGCGCTTCCATCACACGACGACTGGTGTAATTCTCCGACGCAATAAGCTCCACGTGATCTTCCTGCCGCTGACGTTCTTTTTGCATCGCTGCCCAAAGTTCATCATCAAACCCGGCAATAACATCGTTTTCACTAAACATACAGTTATGCTCCAAAGTAATAAAAAACGGTTCGGCTGATCAGAAGCGCTTACCAGGCGCTGCCTTATCTGCACTGTTCTGATCAAACAGGTCGGCAAGCTGTGCGGTCATGGCACCGGCCAGCTCACTGACATTGGCAATCGTCGCGGCACGGTGATAATACTGAGTGACGTCGTGTCCGATCCCGATTGCGGTCAGCTCAACGGCGGGGTCGGATTCGACAACGGCTATTATCTCGCGCAAATGGCGCTCAAGAAATTTACCGGGGTTGGCTGACAACGTCGAATCATCGATTGGGGCGCCATCAGAAATCATCATGAGTATTTTTCGTTTTTCCTGACGGTTAATCAGGCGCTGATAGGCCCACTGCAGAGCTTCACCGTCGATATTCTCCTTGAGCAATCCCTTGCGCAGCATCAGCCCGAGATTCGTGCGCCCACGCCGCCACGGTGTGTCTGCAGATTTGTAGACAATATGCCGGAGGTCGTTCAGTCGACCGGGGTTGGCGGGATGGCCGGCTGCCACCCACTGTGTTCGCGACTGACCGCCCTTCCATGCACGTGTGGTAAACCCAAGTATCTCGACACCGACACCACAGCGCTCCAGTGTATTGGCAAGCACATCTGCACAGGCGGCCGCCACCACAATGGAACGCCCGTGCATCGACCCGCTGTTATCCAGCAGCAGCGTGACCACGGTATCTCTGAACTTTGCCTCCTGTTCGCGCTTAAACGACAAAGGTTGCATCGGATCAGTCACGACCCGGGTCAGTCTTGCAGTGTCGAGAACGCCCTCTTCCTGATCAAAGTCCCACGAGCGATTCTGATTAGCCAGCAGGCGCCGCTGCAGACGGTTGGCAAATCGACCGACCGACGATTGCAGGTCACCGACGTGTTCATCGAGTCTTTCACGCAGTCGCGTGAGTTCAGTCATGTCGCAAACGTCGAGCGGTTTGACGATCTCATCAAATTCGGTCGTGAAAATTCTATAGTGCGCTGTTTGTGCGAGCCGATCGCCGTCGGGCGCCTCCATCGATGCCCCGGGGGTCTCAACGGGGTCACCCTCGTCGCCTTCCGATTCGTTGTCCGATGTCTCGGCGTCTTCGGATTCAGTCTCTGAATCTTCCTCGGCCGTGGCATCATCAGACGTATCCGCATCGGCAGATTCACTTTCGCCGTCGTTTTCGTCATCCTGCGGCGGTGTGTCGTCACTGCTGTGATCACCGGCCTCGCCATCTTTATCGAAGTCCGGAATCAGATCCATCGCCACCAGCAGTTCTTTCATTTCAGTCGCAAATACCTGCTGGTCATCACAAACACGGGCAAGCCGTTCGAGCAGCGCCGCTGGAATTTTATCGAGCCTTTCTCGCTGATTTAAAAGCAGCGCTTTGCCGGCCTGCGACGCATCGCGGCCACTGAGCTGCTGGCGCATCAACACACCCAGCGCTTCAGTCAGCAACGCCGATTCATTTTTAACGTCGAGTTGGGCAATGCGCGCACTGTGTGAATCTTCAAGGTTACTGGCAAGCCCGTCGAGGTTGCGCGTGCCAACGGCCTCGACCCGAGCCTGTTCGACCATGTCGAAAGCGCTGCGGGCCGCCGCATCGTGCGGCGCAGCACGCTGGTGCACCGAGCTGTCATGATGCGCACGCCACAACGCGAGGGCATCGGTCTGCCCGCGGGTCACGGCAAGCTCTGCCGCCGTCGGACTGGTATCGATGTCCTGCAGGCGGGTGCCACCGATCTCTACCGAGCTGTGGCCACGCTCAAAGTTAACCTGCAGCGTTTCATCACCCGATACCGCACGTGCACAGGCATTCAATGATCGCTTTAACAGCTCCGGATCATTGTTATCGGTGTTGTCCGCGTCTTGTTGCATGTCAGTAGTGTGGCCGGATCAGAAACCGTGGTGTTTCCTACATGCCGACTCTGGCCGCCGTGGAAACCTCTTCATTAAAAACGCGCTGATACAGTTCTTCTAGCAGGTCTTTTTCTACCGGATCGCACTTGTTCAAGAATGTAAGCTCAAAGGCAAGCGCGACATTGTTAAAAAACTGACTGTTCTGCGTCCAGGTTAAAACGGTCCTGGGACTCATCACAGTGGACAGATCACCATTGCGGAAGGCAGAACGCGTCAGACCTGCGAGCGTCACCATCTTTTGCACAGTCGCCCGACCCTCATCACTTTGCAGGTGTGGAGACTTGGCCAGAACAATTTCTACTTCCTGCGCCTCGGGCAGATAGTTCAGCACCGTGGTGATCGACCACCGGTCCATTTGTGCCTGATTGATTTGCTGAGTGCCATGATAAAGCCCGGTGGTATCACCCAGGCCAACTGTATTCGCGGTGGCAAATAACCGGAAACTTTCGTGCGGTCGAATGACCCGGCTTTGATCAAGCAGCGTCAGTCGCCCGGAAGATTCCAGCACGCGCTGAATGACAAACATCACGTCCGGGCGGCCCGCATCGTACTCATCGAATACCAGCGCCACATTGCGCTGATAGGCCCACGGCAGAATACCGTCCTGAAACTCGGTGACCTGCTTGCCGTCCTGCAGAACGATTGCATCCTTGCCGATCAGGTCAATCCGGCTGACATGACTGTCGAGGTTAATTCTCAAACAGGGCCAGTTCAGCCGTGCCGCAACCTGCTCAATGTGAGTGGACTTACCGGTGCCGTGAAAGCCCGTCACCAGCACCCGGCGGTCGGCGGCAAAACCGGCCAGTATCGCCAGTGTGGTGCGCCCATCGAACAGATAGTCCGGGTCGATATCCGGCACCAGGTCTGATGTTTGCGAATAGGCCGGCACGTTCATATCGACATCGATACCGAAGGTATCCCGGACCGAAACTTCCGTGTCGGGAGTCGGGGCGATGTTTTCTTGTGTTTCTTGCTTCATACAGGGGGTTTTACAGTAAAAAGCCCCGGCAGTCGTCGGGGCAGGTGTGAGTAACAGTCATGGCGGATAAAAACACCCGCTTCAGACATTAAGGACAGCGGTCAGGACGTTATCCGGCGCTGCCTTGCCGTTGCCGTGGTGAAAGTCGGGCCAGAGCAACCACTGTAAGCAGAGTATCCGACGGATCAAGCCTCCCGGCAATATATATTAGTACGCTCCATTGTAGGTCATCGTTCACTGCCGCCGCGAATACGAGTCGTTATGAGACCACTTCTGCGGTCTCGATGACTGCAGGAAACGGCAGGGTTGGCACCGGCGACGGACACAGCGGCGTAATTTTCCAGGCTTCATTGCGCGACAAACCGTCAACACCGGGGCACAGTATCGCGACCGGTGCGGCCCGGTGAAGCCAGCACGCATCGAAACCGGCACCGGAAATAATATCGCGGCGCCGGCAGCCGGGTCGCTCCGCTGCCTGGGGCAGCGTGCCAACACCAACCTCGACAAATGCTACCGAATAAACCCACCGACCTGCCCAATCCCAAGTCCCGGACCGATCTCCTCACCGATGTGCTGCCCCCCGCGCGACCGATTCATTTTCAGGGATCTGCCCTGCTCGATGTCCAGCTCGAAAAATGCCTTCATTTTGCTTGCCCCGACCGGTTCGTCACCGCGCCAGCCGATACGGCTGCGTGCATCGCCAAGTGTCAGCTCGGCAGCGTCCTCGCGGCTGTGCCCACGCCAGAGTGTGCACACCGGCGACGTCGTCGGGTCAATGCATGGCTACCTGAAGCGCAACCGCGCTGGTACTATTGTCGACCGCATATTCAGAGCACGCAAATGGCAGTCGGCGAGACGATTTACACATTTTTTAACGGAAAATGGGAAAAGGGAAATACGCCGATACTGGGTGCAGCCGATCACGCCACCTGGCTCGGAACGCTGGTGTTCGATGGCGCAAGGAAATTCAACGGCGTGTCCCCGGACCTCGACGCACACTGCGAACGGGTCAACCAATCGGCAATTGCCATGGGACTTAAACCCACACTGACGACCGAGGCAATGATCGAAGTCTGCCACGAGGGGCTGGAAAACTTCCACGCGGATGATGCGATCTATATCCGCCCCATGTACTGGTCAAAAGAATCAGACGCGACCGTAGTATCCGGCGACCCGGACTCCACCCAGTTCTCGCTGTGCCTGGAGAGCATACCCATGCCGCCGGCCGAGGCATCAATGACACTGACGACGAGCAGCTTCTGTCGCCCCCTGCTGTCGATGCAACTGGTCAACACCAAAGCCGCCTGTCTATACCCGCACAATGCACGCATGCTGCGTGAGGCGAACGCCAAAGGATTCAAAAATGCGATTGTTTGCGATGCGCTGGGCAACGTCGCTGAAACCGCCACCTCAAATATTATGATGGCACGCGACGGCGAGATATTTACACCAGTGCCAAACGGCACCTTTCTGAATGGCATCACCCGCCAGCGTATCACCACCCTGCTGCGCGACTCAGGAAGCATGGTGCATGAGTGCACCCTGTCGCTCGATGATTTCCGCCAGGCCGATGAAATATTTGCGACCGGCAATCTGGCTAAAGTCACACCGGTTACACAACTTGAAGACAAACACCTGCAGACGGGCCCGGTTGCACGGCGGATCAGAGAACTATACTGGGACTGGGCGGCAGGTCTTTAGCGGCACGCTATACGTTCAGGAACTGACGCATGGCGCCGGCTGCCACAACTACACTGATACCAGACACCAATGACTGATGGTGTATCTCCCGTCGTAATACACCGTGGCACGCGCGGTAGCAGCCCGAGTGCGCCTGCAAACACCATTGCACTGTGCACACTGAATGCAAAGTACATTCACAGCTCACTCGGCTTACGCTACCTGCTCGCCAACCTCGACCAGCTGCAAACCGCCGCCACGCTGCAGGAATTTACCATCAATCAGCGTGCAACAGATATTGTTGAAACACTGCTCGACCTGAAACCCGAAATCATCGGCTTCGGCGTTTATATCTGGAATATTCAACAAACCACCGAAGTAATTCAACTGATCAAGGCAGTCGCACCGTCGATTACCCTGATCATCGGCGGCCCCGAAGTCAGCTACGAGTACGAAGACACGGCAATTTTCGCAAGCTGCGACTACCTGATCACCGGTCAGGCGGACATCGCCTTTAAAACACTGTGCGAAGACATTATTGGCAATCGTACGCCAGCGGAAAAAGTCATTGCCGCGATACCCCCGCCACCCACCTCGCTCAACCCGCCTTATGATCACTACAACGATGAAGATATCGCCAACCGCATACTCTATGTAGAAGCCTCGAGAGGGTGTCCGTTCAAGTGCGAGTTTTGTCTCTCCGCACTCGATAAAACCGCCACGCCATTTGAATTACCTGCATTCTTATCGCACATGAACGACCTGTACCAACGGGGTGCGAGACAATTTAAATTTGTTGATCGCACGTTTAACCTCAAAACAGACACCTGCATCGCCATCCTTGATTTCTTCCTGGCGCGCCTGGACGATCAACTGTTTGTGCACTTTGAAGTGATTCCCGACAAACTGCCGGCGGCGCTTAAGTCTGCACTCAGCCGCTTCCCGGCCGGGGTGCTGCAGTTTGAAGTCGGCATCCAGTCATTCAACAGCACCGTGCAGCAAACGATCAACCGTAAACAGCACGCCGAAAAAACGCTTAGCAATCTCGCATGGCTGCGCAACCACACGCAGGCCTATATACACGCCGACCTTATCGCAGGCCTGCCGGGCGAGTCGCTCGAGAGCTTTGCCAGCGGCTTTAATCAGCTCGCTGCATTGCGCCCTCATGAAATTCAGGTGGGCATACTTAAAAGGCTGCGCGGCACATCCATCATCCGCCACACTGAGGGCTACGCCATGCGCTATTCACCGGTGGCACCCTATCAGCTGCTGAGCAACCGCGATCTCGACTTCGCGACCATGCAAAAGCTACAACGCTTTGCCCGCTACTGGGATTTAATCGCCAACTCGTCCCGCTTTAACCATTGTCTGCCGTTGATTCTGGGGGAAACCCCCTTTGAAAGTTTCTGGCAATTGTCCGCCTGGATCCACAGCCACTATCAACAGACACACAAGATCTCGCAGAAGCGACTCTTTGAAATGATCTATCAGGGTGCGCGGGCACTGTCGCTGTGTCCCGAGGCAAACCTGCTCGAAGCGCTGACCACCGACTACGACTACTCCGGCGAAAAAGGCAAACCGCCGTGGCTGCAGCAGCGTTCGGAGAGGAACGCCACACCCACCAGTCACGCGAAACGACAGGCCCGACAGGCCGGTACACCCGCCGCATCGCAGCAGTAAGTGGACACACCGCACAGATGCCGCTGATCCCGCGTGTTGTTTCCGAATACCCTGCTACACTAG
>CAZOXM010000056.1:0-31961 GCA_964583825.1 uncultured Granulosicoccaceae bacterium | reverse complement strand
TTTCCGAAGATAGCGGCCGGCATTGACTGCTTAGCCCGGCCGACGGGCGCTAGTGGACCGCTTGATAAATAGGGTGACAAACTTTTCACAGCTACAGTCGTCAGTGCAAGGCGGAAAAACGCAGGCATATAGGTCATACGTCGAGCCCAGGCGTTACAAATATGGCCAACGCCGCAATGGCGGCTGTAGCTTCGATCCGTGTTACCTTATTTATCAAGCGGTCCACTAGGCAACAGACCGCGAGAAAGACCAAAAAAGATCAGGCGCAAACGGTGGACCGGTGCGCCGACCGTGCGGATACCACAATGCGCACAACAAAATTAGCGGTTCTCGCCATCATTGTTTTTATCGCGGCCGCTGGCATTATCTAGATTGTTCAGCTCATCACCCAACGCTTCATCACCAATGCTCTCATCGAAGTCGTCCTCAATATCTGACGCAGACGATGATGCATTTGCGGTGGCGGCAGCCGGTTTTTCACTCTGTTGGTAATGAGTATCGCTGGCTCTGGCAAATTCCTCCTTGCGCTTGAGGAACAACTTGGAGCAAAAGATTCCCACTTCAAACAGCACCCACATCGGCAGGGCCAGTAGCGTCTGCGAAATAATATCGGGTGGCGTCAGAAACATACCGATCACAAACGCCGCAACAATAAAATAGGGACGCTTTTTCGCGAGGTCTTCCGGTGTCGTCGCACCGATCGCAACCAGCAGAATCGTGGCAATGGGCACTTCAAAGGCGATACCGAATGCGAGAAAAATCGTCAGAATAAAATCAAGATAGCGCCCGATGTCGGTACTCACCGTGACCCCGTCGGGTGCGACGTTATTGAAAAACGCAAACACCAGTGGAAACACCACAAAATACGCAAACGCGATACCGAGGTAAAAAAGAATCGTGCTTGAAATCAACAACGGCGACACCAGCCGCTTTTCATGCGAGTACAGCCCGGGCGCGACAAATGCCCAGATTTGATACAAAAGAAAAGGTGCGGCCAGTACGACCGAGAGCATCAGACAAACTTTAAAGGGAATCAAAAACGGCGATGCCACATCAATGGCGATCATATCGCCGGCCCCGTGTTTCAACAGCGGTAACGCGAGTGCGGTCCAGATCTTATCGGCAAAGGGAAACAGGCAAAGGAACAATATGCCCACTGCAAGCAGCATTCGAAGCAGGCGATCGCGCAACTCGACGAGATGGGACAACAGCCCCATTTCTTCGCCACCGTTGTCGTCAGCACTTTTATTTTCGAACAAGCCCACTGACAGCCTCTTTTGATTAAGGGTTACTTTCCATGACTGGAATATCAGGCGGAACGACTGTTGTCAGGTTTATCGTCGTCGCTTTGCTCAGCTTCAGACAATTTTTGCTCATACAGTGGCCCGCTGGCGGCACTTTCTTTCGCCGCACGCGTAATCTCTTCGATTTTTTCGCGATTCTTTTTGGCAGTCTCAGCGGCATCTTTCACCTGATCGACGGCGGAGTCCATCCCTTCGGCAACTGAATCGCTGGCGGCTTTTGCGGTCTTTTCAAGGTCAGATTTTGCATCATTGACAATTTGCTTCAGCTCACGAATCTGATCTTCCTGATTGTCGATCAGGCTGCGCAGTTCGTCCGCCTTCAGTTCACTGGCAATATCGGACTTAACGCTGGTCACAAAGCGCTGCATCTTACCTACCCACAAGCCAACACTGCGCGCTACTGACGGCAGACGTTCGGGGCCAATCACGAGCAGCGCTATGATGCCGATCAGCACAATTTCCTGAAAGCCTACATCAAACACTGAAGTACACTCTCGCTACGGGACGGGTCAGGGACAGGCCGGACAAACAAGCAACTGCTACGCTTGCTTGTTGTCTTTGACAGTCTCAGCCGCCTCTTCGGCCACACTGTCCATCTTCGTGCCGCCTTCGATCTGTGCCTGAGCTTCTTCGTCTTCGGGGTTTTCTTTCACTGCGTCTTTAAAGCCCTTGACCGCAGAACCGAGATCACCGCCCAGGTTCCGGAGTCGTTTCGCACCGAATATAAGCACCACAATTACCAGCACGATCAACAGCTGGGGAATACTTGGCATCATGTTAAATGACCTCTAATTTTGATTGGTTTGACGAGACGCTTTTTCCGCGTGACCGGATGTGCCGAACCGCCGTTCGAGTTCAGCCAGCACATCGGCCGGGCCCAGATTCTGTTCCGCGAGCATCACCAGTGTATGGAACCACAAATCCGCAGTTTCACTGACAATATCCTGCTTTACGCCGGATTTTACGGCAATTATCGTCTCTATGGCTTCTTCGCCTACCTTTTGCAGAATGGTGTCGGTGCCGCGCTTATACAAGCTCGAGACATAGGAATCGGCCGCATCCGCAGACTTTCGCCGTTCCAACTCGCTCGCCAACACCTCAAGAAATTGACTATTCAACTAAAATACCACGGCCTGATGATGCGCCATTATGGCTGCTTCGCATAGATTTCGCTCGGATCTTTCAACACCGGTTCGCTATTTTGCCAGCCTTTGCCGGTCAGTCGGCGAAAAAAACAATGCGCCCTGCCGGTATGACAGGCGATACCGCCGGCCTGGTGCACCTTGAGCAGCACCGCATCGGCATCACAGTCGATACTGAGCTCATGTACCTGCTGGACGTGGCCGGAGCTCTCGCCCTTGTGCCACAATTTCTGTCTCGACCGCGACCAGTACACCGCTTCGTTCAGCTCGATAGTTTTTTGCAGCGCCTCGCGATTCATCCACGCCATCATCAGTACCGTACCGGTGCGATAATCCTGCGCAATCGCCGGCACCAGCCCCTGTTCGTTCCATGCAACTTCGTCCAGCAATTCATTCATCATCGCACCTCGATTCCCGCCGCCTGCATCGCCGCTTTTGCCTCACCGATCGTGTACTCACCGAAGTGGAAAATACTCGCTGCCAGCACCGCATCCGCGCCACCCTGCAACACACCCTCACACAGGTGATCGAGTGTGCCGACCCCGCCGGAGGCAATCACCGGCACATCTACCGCATCGCACACCGCCCGGGTCAGCGGAAGATTAAACCCGCTTTTGGTGCCGTCGCGATCCATACTGGTGAGCAAGAGTTCTCCCGCCCCGTAGTCGGCCATCTTGCGCGCCCATTCGACCGCATCGATGCCGGTCGACTTTCGACCGCCGTGAGTGAAGACTTCGAACCGCTCCGGCTCACCCGCACCAACGGCAACGCTTTTTGCATCAATCGCCACCACAATGCACTGATTGCCGAAATACTGTGCCGCCTCTCGCACCAGTTCCGGTCGGACCACCGCTGCGGTATTGATGCCCACCTTGTCTGCACCCGCATTGAGCAACCGCCGGATATCTTCGAGCCGCCGGATACCACCGCCGACAGTCAGCGGTATAAACACCTGTTCGGCAACTGCCTCGACAACGTCAATTATCGTATTGCGATCTTCGTTGCTCGCTGTGATATCCAGAAACGTCAGCTCGTCCGCACCCGCGTCACCGTATCGCTTTGCGGCCTCTACCGGATCACCGGCATCGACGATGTCCACAAAGTTGACGCCTTTGACCACGCGTCCTGCATCGACATCAAGACAGGGTATCAAGCGTTTTGCGAGCGCCATATCAGTCCTGCACAGCGGTGACGCGCTGTTGTGCCTCGGCGAAGTCTAGGGTGCCTTCGTACAGTGCGCGGCCAACAATGGCACCCGCCACCCCGGCGGTGGTGAGATCGCGCAGCCGATCGATATCGCTGTAGCTGCTCACACCACCGGATGCGTATACCGGCATCGACACAGCCTGCGCCAGCGCTGCTGTGGCCTCTGCATTAAAGCCCTGCATCATACCGTCGCGACTGATATCGGTGTAAATAATGCCGGCAACGCCGACACCTTCGAACGATTGCGCCAGTTCGATCGCCTGCACCCCCGACCCCTCAGCCCAGCCGTTGACAGCCACTTCACCATCACGCGCGTCGAGACCAACCATAATTTTACCCGGCCAAGTTTTGCAAAGGCGCGTGACAAAAGCCGGCTCAGTCACCGCCTGCGTACCGATGATCAGATAACTCACACCGGCTTCAATATACTGCTCGGCAATGCGCTCATCGCGAATACCGCCGCCGATCTGCACCGGCAGTTCGGGGAAAGTCTGACACACAGTTTGCACCGCCTGCGCGTTTCGCGGAGCGCCTGCAAAAGCACCATCGAGATCCACCATATGCAACCGCCCGGCCCCGGCATCCAGCCACCTTTTCGCTGTTGCGATGACGTCTTCGGAAAAAACCGACGCATCATCCATACGGCCCTGTCGCAGCCTGACACACTGCCCTTCTTTTAGGTCTATCGCGGGAATTAGTTGCACATCTGATCCGTATGATTCATTTGATTCCAGTAACTGGCGAACACAAAGCGGGCGCATGATCGGACAAGGCCAATGACCTTCGGCGACTTGTCAGTGCACAGTTCACGCACGGCATTATGCTGCATACCACGCCTGACTCAACCCGGCACCCATTGGGTGAAGTTTGCCAGAAGTTGCAAACCGTCAGCGGCACTTTTTTCCGGATGAAACTGTGTTGCAAACGCATTTTCACGGGCCACGACGCTGGTGAAGTGCTCAAGGTAGGGAGTGGTTCCCTCACGCCACACCGGATCAGTCGGGACGACATAGTAACTGTGCACAAAATAAAAGTGCGCACCATCAGCAATATTGTTCCACAGCGGATGTTGCGTGTTGTGATGCACCTGATTCCAGCCCATGTGTGGAATTTTCATATCGGGCCTGGCCGGATCCCGCTCAAACCGTTTCACGGACCCGGGAATCACGGCCAGACAATCCACGCCGTTATTTTCATCGCTTACTTCAAACAATACCTGCAGACCCATGCAAATGCCCAGAAACGGCTTGTTCGCAAAAGCGTCGGCCACCACCGACTCGAGGTTAGCCCGGCGCAGGTTTCTCATACAGTCCCGCGCTGCACCCTGGCCTGGGAAAACCACTCGATCTGCAGATTTAATGGTCGCCGGATCAGCCGTCACGCTGACACGCATTTTCGGTGCTACATGGGCCAGTGCTTTGGCAACCGAGCGCAAGTTGCCCATGCCGTAGTCGATCACCGCAATCACATCACTCATGGTGACCTGCTACACGTTGCAGTGCATGCAGCCACGCTTGCGGTTTCGACGACGCTAAGCGGCAGTAAACTGCGCAGAGAATCGAACGCGTAGCGCGGTGTCTGTGGAATTTCCAGCAATGTTCCGGCGACGGTGGCGAAGCCTGTGTGTTATCGCACTTTCCCAACCTGCCCACTAAAGGACACCCTTGGTGGAAGCCGGTTTGCCGCCGAGTCTGCTGTCTATCGCAATCGCATTGCGTATTGCCCGGCCGAATGCTTTAAACATGGTCTCGAGCTTGTGATGCTCGTTATGGCCCTTCAGGTTGTCTATATGCAGTGTGGCACCGGCATGGTTTGCAAAACCGTTGAAAAACTCATAGGTGAGTTCGACATCAAACAGCCCGACTTTATCGCGCCTGAAGTCGCACTGGTAATACAAACCCGGTCTGCCGGAGAAATCCACTACCACCCTGGACAATGCCTCGTCCAGCGGAATCGTGGCATCACCGTAGCGATAGATGCCGGATTTGTCACCGAGCGCTTCGGCAAAAGCCTGGCCCAGCGCAATGCCGATATCTTCGACGGTGTGGTGATCGTCTATGTGGGTATCACCGTCGCAGGTGACTTTCAGGTCGAGCATGCCGTGCCGGGCGACCTGGTGCAGCATATGCTCAAGAAACGGTACACCGGTAGCGAACTGGTGCTGACCCGAACCATCCAGCGCCAGCTCGATCTGTATCTTCGTTTCGTTCGTGTTTCTTGTAACAGCGGATTTACGGGGATTCATAGCCCACTATTTTACCCATTGTTCGACCCGGTTGTACGGTTGCCGGTCGAAATTTCCTGCAACCAGAAAGTCGCCGGCCCGTCGTTGGTGAGCGACACCTGCATGTCGGCGCCGAATTGACCGCACTGCACTCGCAGCGGCAGCGCTTCAGCCAGCCCTGTGAGCACGTCGAACAATTGCCGTCCGTGTGACGGTGGCGCAGCAGTGCTGAATCCGGGACGCAGACCACGTGACGTATCGGCAGCCAAAGTGAATTGAGGCACCAGACAAAGATCGCCTTCTATATCAAGCAGGCTCAAATTCATTTTTCCATCCCCATCGGAAAAAACCCGATAACGGGTTATCTTCTGCAACAGCGCCGCTGCGGTGGTCTCATCATCATCCGGCTGCATCGCAACAAGGACGAGCAATCCTTTGCCGGTCGATGCGATAATCCGATGATCGACCTCAATCTCTGACCGGCTAATGCGTTGAAGAAGCGCAATCACGACAGACCCATTGTTATCAGTTCATTTGTTGCTTACTCTGATTGTACCGGTGACGAAGACAGAGTTCCCGGAAAATGCGGGTCTGGTGCTCACCCCGGGTGGGGGCAGTATTGGCCGCCAGAACATCAGACCCACCGACTTTTGCCCATCCTCAACACCAACAACCTAACCGGTAACGCGTGAGTTCCATCAAAGCAACTCTAACCCGACTTGCGCTGCGCGGGGTGTCGATGCTGCCACTGCGAGCCAATCTGGCGACCGGCGGCCTGATTGGCCGGATCGTGCACCGGTTCCCCAATCGCCAAAGTCTCTATATTGAACGCAATCTGACCTTGTGTTTTCCGCAGCTTTCGGCTGAAGAGCGCAGCCGCATGGCACGTAAAAATATGGAGGAAACCGGAAAAAACCTGACTGAGCTCGGTGCATTCTGGCACTGGCCGGAACAAAAAATCCGAAACCTGGTAGTCGAAGTGGTCAATCAATCGATTCTGGACGACGCCTTACAGGCAAACCGCGGTGTGATTGTGGCGGCACCGCACACCGGCGCATGGGAGCTAATCGGTGTCAGGCTGACGATGGACGTTCCGATGCACTTTTTGTACAGGCCGAACAAGAAGTCCCACCTGAACGATCTGATTTTAAACGCGCGGGAACGCTTCGGCGGAAAGTGCCATCCGATTACAGCACGGGGCCTTTCATCGCTGGTTCGGGCTTTGAAAAAGGGCGAGATGATCGGCGTCTTGCCGGACCAGGAACCACAGGACCAGCACGGTGTATTCGCACCATTCTTCGGCGTACCCGCCTACACCATGACCTTTCTTTCGTCACTTGCCAAACGAACCGGCGCACCGGTCGTCTTTGCCGTGATGGAGCGACTGCCGCAGGCACGCGGTTACCGGCTGCACTATATTCGCGCCGATAACAATATTGCGGCCGATGATCCGGTGCTCGCCTGCACCGCACTCAACACGTGTGTGGAAAAGTGCATTGATATCGCGCCCACTCAATATATGTGGAACTATCGGCGTTTCAGAAAAACCCCGGACACCCGCAACAATCGCTATTGAAGAGCGGTTGATTTAATCAGGCACGGGGACATCATTGATGCGGCAGGCCTGCTGCAGCGTATTGTGCAGCAAACAGGCAATAGTCATCGGACCGACGCCGCCGGGCACCGGCGTTATTTTTCCCGCGACCGCCTCTGCGGACGAGAACTCGACGTCACCGACCAGCCGGGTTTTTCCGTCTCCGGCGTCTATCCGGTTAATACCGACGTCAATCACCGTAGCGCCGGGTTTGATCCAGTCCCCCTGGACCATCTCGGGCCGACCGACTGCGGCGACCAGAATGTCGGCGCGCTGGCATTCTTCTTTCAGATTAGTGGTTCTGGAATGCGTGATCACCACTGTACAGTTCTCCTGCAACAGTAAATTCGCGATCGGCTTGCCGACGATATTGGACCGACCTACCACCACTGCGTGTTTACCGGACAAGTCACCGAGTGCATCCTTGAGCATCATCAGACAACCCAGTGGTGTGCACGGCACAATGCCGTTGTCGCCGATCGACAGCCGACCGACGTTGGTAAGGTGAAACCCATCGACATCTTTATCGGGGTTGATGCGGTTAATGACTGCCTTTTCGTCGATCTGCGCAGGCAACGGGAGTTGCACCAGGATGCCGTGCACTGCATCGTCGCCATTGAGTTTATCGATGAGGTCCATTAACGCCTGCTGCGAGGTGGTGTCGGGCAGCTTATGTTCAAAGCTCTGCATACCGACTTCAACGGTTTGCCGACCCTTGTTTCTCACGTAGACCTGACTGGCAGGATCTTCCCCGACCAGAACCACAGCGAGCCCCGGCACGATGCCGTCGCGCTCGGCGATGGTGGCTACTTTGGCTGCCACCTGACCTCTTAATTTTTCCGCAAACGATTTGCCGTCAATAATGCTGGACACGATGGCTCCACCGGTAGAATTTGACGCTTTATACCATGCCTGCGGCAGGTGTTAGTTGGCTGTATTCGCCATATTGTGTCTGCACTGACCCTTTCGTCAGTGCAATACACACACTACAGCACAGTCGGGTGATCTAAACGCAGTTTTTAAAGGCAGGCAGACGTACGCCACCCCAAACGAACGACAAAATACCTATTGTGCAGACGCGCTGCGGAGAGGACTTAACTGAAGCATCGGACCAAATTTTACATAATGGAGCGCTTCGAGCACGATGCCGTTGGTGTTTGCAGTAATCGCTGTATTCGGCTTACCGGATACTTCGTATATCCCCGAGTACCAGCCCCGATCTTTATCGTAGTTGGATTTAACCGCCTCCATAAGTCGCTGCGTGTAGGGTGTATTGTAAAGCGCATGCATACCGAACACGGCCTTGGTACTGACACTTCGAAAAGCCGAGGCGTCCTCACCGTCTTCTGTCAGGGTATTCCACGGCTTCCCCGCTGCGTACACAGTGTTGTATACAAAGTGAGGAGCCTGATCAATATGGTCTTCACTGACGGCGGTAAGTGTACCGGTACGTTCAAAACGGGCTTCCTGCGCCCTGTAAACTGCATGTGAGAGCGATCGGGAGTGCCGATCCCAGCCGAATTCGAGGCCGTCGAGCACATAGGGCTCCGACACCACCATATTCAGCGCATCGAAGCGATCCGGCGTGCGCACATCAGTGCCTACCCTGACTCCGTTCACCTCGGTGTAATGCAGGTAGGCTTCATAATCGAGCGCGAACGACAGATCCATGCCCGTCAATGCGAGCGACTTGGCAGCGTATTCTTCATAACCCAGTCTGCCTTCCTGCAAATAGCGCGTGTGGCCTTCCCCGTTTACGGTCGCCCCGATCATTTGCGCGTTGTCAACAAGCGCCGCAAGATCCCAGTGACTCAGCGCCTTCATCACGGAACTTGTGAATTCAGGGTAGTGCCACACCAGCACATGAAACGGTACGAGCACGCGACCGACATCGATAGCGGACCAGCCGATCCCCCGCTCCGTCGCGACATTGTTATAGGTCACCATGGCGCCATCACGGGTGCTGTATGACTTATTCGGCAGTTGACTATCGAACAGCGGCAGCTGTGCCAGCGTATTCAGCGCGGCGGCCATACGCCGGTTAAATTCTCCGCGAGGCACGATCTGCAGGCGCTCAGCTGCGATCAACCCGAGCAGATAGGACGAGGTATCCCACAGTGTCGATGCAGGATACTGATCTACTGAATTGACCAGCCCGGTGTGCGGATCAGTGTTGGTCTCAAAGTACTGCCAGGCAATCTTTGCAAAGCGCAATTCCTCACTGGTGAGTTCCCGCCTTTCAATCGGCGCTATATCCGCCTCGTCCAATGGCTCGATCTTCGCCGCCGTGGTTACAGCCACCGTGCCCGGCTGCGGTTGCCACTGTTCAAGTGCAAACACGGTACCGAAGGCGATTGTCAGCCCGAAAATAAACACCAGACTGCCGCGAGCTTTTAAAAGCCCAGACTTAATACTCACGCGGCACGCCTCAGCGACGACACCGCCAAATCCGATGCAGCCCCACTATCAAGCGCGGCCGCGTGCTGGTTACCCGTCGGCTTCCACACAGCTGCTGTGACAATAGTCGACAAGGCGATGATGTTCACCAGGCCCCAAAACGTGTTCAAAAACAGACCATCAAAGCCATACGCGGAACTGCCCGTCGCGAACAGCAGCCACGCATACACAATGCCTGCAGCGGTCAACAGACACACCAGCACCTGGGGCCATACCAGCCTGAGGTAGGTGCCATCCTGCCGTGCTTTCGGGGTCACCGGAAAGCTGATCTTGCGCCCCCGCAGCACTGTCCAGAGTGCCTGCAGATTGACTGGAAAAAACGCCAGGTAACTGTACTTGAATTTGGTCATCGACAAACCCCACATCGAAAACAACATGCCGAGCTCGGTGGCAACGAGAAACGGGAATATGTGCTTGTAGAAATCGTGAGAAAACGCAGATACCGGAGCTACCGCAAGAAACAGATAGATTATCGGTGAGATCAGAAACACAACGTTCCACAACGCACCGAGATAAGACCATACCGTGGAGCCGTACATCAGCCGCTGCGACCAGCTCAGTCCCCTGCGCCACAGGAAGTGATCATTCAACGCGATATCGAGCGTGCCACCCGCGTACTTAAACCGTTGCGTCGTCCAGGTTAACAAATCCTGCGGCGATAACATTTTGGACTCAACCTTCGGATGCATAACAGACTTCCAGTCACGCGCCGTGTCCGAATGTAACTCGATGGAAGTATAAATATCTTCAGACACATGAAATTTGTAAGGGGTGAATTCCGTATCCATCATAGTCTGCGTAGTGATATGTTTCAGCACGTCCGGATGTGTGACTGACTCCCCGGTCAGCATGCGCAGGGTTTTACCGCGCTTCTGTGCACTGTTAACGATATCTATCCCATAGGTGCGAAGCGCGGCCTGCATGGTCGCCTCACGCCGATGTACCGAGCCGGCCCCACAACAGAACGAAGCGTTGGCCCAGTTACGGCGGCGCTGTATTACGTCGTAGAACATCTGCGGGTCGTTCACAAACGGATCGTGACCGACCGAGATTTTGCCGAATGTACGTGTAATGGCACTGGCCGCGATTCGACCTGCAGTACCAAGCCTGCGCTCCCAGACATCCTCCAGATCATGCCCCTCAGGAATATCAAAAAACCACTGCGGGGTCTGCACCCACGCAACATCCGGATCAGTAAAATAGCCCAGCGTATTTTCAAGGATCGTCGAAAACGGACGGGTATCAGCATCACAAATCAGTATGAAGTCACCGGTCGACTGCTCCATCGCATTACGTAAATTGCCCGCTTTGAAGCCTATGTTATTGGTACGGGTGATGTAGTGACACCCTAAGGCTTCGGCCAGGTTGCGCATTCGGGGCCTGTTGCCGTCATCAAGTACATAAATCCGGATATCTATTGCATGCGGATACGCAATTTTTTGTGCGTCCTGCAGACTCAGTTTGACCAGTTCCGGGTCTTCATCATAAGTTGGAAAGTACACATCCACTGATATTGATCGCGGCAGCGCTTCGCCTTCACGAACACATTCAGTGATGCAACTGGGTGCTGCACATTGTGGCGTGTCCCTGATGCGCCAAATATTAAAGACAAACAGCAATAATCCGATGTACGCACCTGATTCAGCCAGCACCAGCGGAATCGAGAACCATAGCGCGTCAACGTTCAGCGATTCCGTCCAGCGCCAATGCAGATACCACCCTCCCAAAACCACAGCATTGACCAGAAAAAACTGACCCAATGCATGTATCCACGGGTTGGCAACCAGGGGCGCCGGTGGCGTGCGATGTTCGAAAGCTGAGAAATAGTCGTCCATAGACCCCGAACTACGCAGCCTCTTTCAAATCGAAACACAAATGCAACACGTTCGAATCATCCAGCCGTTCGTAGCTAATATCGTTGCAAATCGATTTAATCAACTGCACACCCCAACCTGATTCGGGCAAATCCGGCAGGTCTTGGTCGGTAGACGGCATTTCTATCCGGGTGTCGGTATAGCGTCTCACGACATCATAACTCATTGGTTTGCCGATCTCACTGACCGACAGCGTCAGGATATCCCGATCGGCAATGACCGTGAGACCAACGGGAAACTCGGGCTGATTATTGCCATCTGGCTCGGAGTGCTTGATGACATTCGTCAGCAGCTCACTGACCAGCAATTCCACTCTGGAAAGCTCCGGGTGTTCCCCAAGATTACAGAGCTGCTTTAGACATTCACCCACGGGCCCTACCTGTTGCAAGTCCCGCTCAATTGATAATCTGATTTTCATACACGCTACCTTGCCTTTACCGAAAACGCATTCCATTGCTATCAGGCGGCTAACTTTTCAACACAATCGTCGAAAGAGTCATTTACATCAAAAATTCGGTCCATGTGGGTTAATCTGAAGATATCTTTTACCTGCGGGCCGACATTGCACACGTGCATTTCACCCACACTTTGAATCAGCTTATAACAACCGACCACCGCACCGAGACCACTGCTATCCATAAACTCGACGTTCGCCAAATCAAGCACCAGTGCTTTGCGGGTGCGCTCTGTCAACTCTGTGACATCGGTACGAAACCTGGGCGCAATCGCGGAGTCAAGTCGTGTCTCCAGTGGCTTCAACACAACATAGGCAGCCTTTTCCTCTACTTCCCAATTCATCACTCACCTCGGCCGGATCCGCTTAGTTATTAGTATTATTCGGTCCGGTGGTTTTTCGTTCGCCCAGGCACAAACTTAACGCAATAGCCAACAGCGGCGTGACGTATTTTCGACACATGCCACAGCAATGACGGATTCTGATGAACGCGCATCACCGCAAAGCTGATTACTGTGATCAGCTTTGCAACCGCGGTATGACTATGGAAAAACCGGCAAGATCAATGCAACACCATAGGTTGGCTGAGTTGCTCCTCCAACTGCTCACGCCGTGCCTTTTCAGACTTCAAACCTGCTTACTTGATTTCGACGATGACGCGCCACCGAAGAAGAGCAAGAATCGACTCCGATCGCTTCGGGCACATGCGCGACCGTGAGCGTTTCCTCTACGAGCGTCACGATACTGATGACGTCTACCAGGACGGAATCGGTCGGCCCTCGATCCGCGCCTTCCTGTTGGCGGGATTCTGCACATTGATGCTTGCGGGCACGGTTATCTTCACAGCGCACTACCTCGGTGAACAGTCTGCCGACAGACAAATGGCCGTGGCACGCCCGGCACCCGAACTGGCAGCTGCGCTGCCGGTCACGGCCGAAGGACCGCAACATGACAGCGACGACCGGAAAGTTGCTCAAATCGCATGGCAATACTTCGAAAACAATTACCATAACACTACCGGGCTCGTTAATTCGGTCGATGGCATCGAAACCACTACTGTCTGGGACACTGGATCTTCAATTGCCGCGTTTCTCGCCGCCAGAGATTTCGAACTAATCACACAACACGATTTCGATCACCGCGTTATGGCACTGCTGCAAACACTGGCCAGCATTACTTTGGTTAACGACGCCGCCCCCAATCTGCTGTACAATACCAGAACAGCCCGGATGGTAGATTACGACAATCAGATCACTGATCAGGGCATCGGAAGTTCGGCAATTGACCTTGCTCGCACCGCTTTTTGGCTGAACACACTGCAGTGCATGCATCCGAAGTATTTCAACCCGACGAAACGGGTATTGGATCGTTGGGACTACAATGTACTCATCAAAGATGGCGAACTGTACGGCCTGGCCAGAGATTCAGAAACTGTTGGAAATGCATCGTCGATTCGGCAGGGACGGTTCGGATTCGAACAGTATGCCGGCCTGATATTCAGAGCACTGGGGCACCCCTCCGATGTGTCCGCAGACTATGACAATAAGTATCGCGCGAATACCGAAATACTGGGAGTAATGATCGCTCATGACAACAGGGACCCGCGCAACACCGGGGTGAATAACTTCGTGCTGACCGACTCCTATACGCTGGACGCGATGGAACTCGGCATTCGCACTGACAACCAGACTCTGGTAGACAATATTTTCAAAGTACAGAAGGAACGCTGGCGCCGCACGGGCATTGCCACGGCGTTAACCGACGGACACATCAATCAACCACCGTACTATTTGTACAACACTATTTTTGATGCAGGCCTTCCGTTCACGACAACAACCGATACCGGTCTGCGCAGCGAGGAAATGCGCACCATTTCCACACGTGCCGGCTTCATGCTGGCAGCATTGTTCCCGGAAGATCCTTACAGCGACGTTCTGCTATCAGCCATTGAAAGCGCCTACGACCCGCAAAAGGGATGGTTCTCCGGCGTCTATGAAAATGGTGGCTATAATGACGTTACCACCGCGAATACGAACGGTATTATCCTGCAAACCATGCTGTACAAGAAGTACGGCACGATCAATAACCAATGTCGCTCGAATGGGAAGCCGTAGACACATCCGAACATTCGCACCCTCCAAATACCGATTGATCAAACAAAGCCACCAATAATAACTAAAGCACCCTGCCTGGCTGTAAATCCTGCCGCTGTTCAATAACTGACACCACGCGCCGATAGCTTGTCGAACCATCGGGTGAGTGGCCACGATGCCACCCGCCTTTTATCTGCGCAAAGACTCTCCATGTTGAATCGGCTCAGCAAGGCACACTATTCAGCGCGCTCCGCTATCTTCGGTGGAGTATGGGTAATGCTGGCCGGTAATCTGCCATATACCTCTGCTGCAACCGATAAATCAACACCACCGCTAATCGAGAACCTGCGTGAACTGCATTGTGCGGCGGATGAAAAAGCTGCCCGCACCGCACTATCGCGTCTTGGCAACAACATCCACCCATCGACAGGCTTGCCGGACGAACAGGAAAGTATCGACAATCAAAAGTCAAACGTGAATGCTGGCACTGTTGACCTTGCGATAAACACTATTCTTGAAACTGTTTCCACCTATCCGTCGTTAACAGCGCTTTCCGAGTCCGTGTTATTCAGCTGGAACTACTGCGATGTTCATCACAATGGCATCTACTACGACCTTAAAATTGAAGACAGTGAAATCCAACGCACCCCATCCGCTTATCAAAGTCCTGCGGACTGGCATGGCTTTGGTCAAATTGGTCTGGGTAATGCCAATATACCAAGGTATCAACCGGCGGCATTTCGAAACACAGCCCGTACAGCAAGGGACAAGTTGCTCTACAACTGGTGGAATCTGCAGCGCAATCAATGCCTGCCCCATCCGGCCAACGGGCAGGTCTTTTACCGCCAACAGTATATCGCCCGCGCAAGGGTAAACACTGACAATTCGCTGCACTCAGCACGCTACCCACACGACTGGCGACATCAGTGCGATGTACCAGTCACGCTGTCACATCTACCCGAAAGCACGCAACAGCAGTCGAAAAAGCCTGAGATAACCCCGTACCAGCCAAACCCGCTGCGCATCATACATGCGCTTAGGGAGTGGCAATCTGCCGGTGCTCCACCAGCCATTCTCCCGGAGCAATCCAGTAATAGCGCAGATAGCGCTGAAGGGAAACCTCACAAGTCGAACACCACCCCAAATCACATGACATCACTTGCTGCTACTAACACCGCAACCCTGGTTGCACCTGTCGAAAGCGAACGCGCGGCAAGCACGGGAATAACCACGCATATAGATCTAGCACGGCAAAACGGTCCGGTTGCAGGCCTTGCACCACCCGCCATCAGGCACCCGATTAAGCTGACAGCGGCGGAAAGAGCAAAGAACGAATCTGACCTGACACGTCGATTTG
This sequence comes from uncultured Granulosicoccaceae bacterium, assembly GCA_964583825.1. Taxonomy (GTDB): domain Bacteria; phylum Pseudomonadota; class Gammaproteobacteria; order Granulosicoccales; family Granulosicoccaceae. The sequence goes on along the minus strand of CAZOXM010000056.1, from coordinate 16,256 downwards.
ATCTGTATGCCCGGGAACTGCGGGGGTTGTCCGTCGAACCTGTATTGCAAAACAGTGACACTGGCAAGAAGAGCCCGAAGGTGCAACGCGAACCATTGCTTGCCACAGCGCTGCCCGGAACTCCAACTAATGTTCCGTATCAAAACCTCGCCGCACCATTTGATTCCATCCAGGATAAAAAGGCGCGTGAGCGGGTCTACCATGCCCTCAACGGGAGCTTTGCGCTCAGCAATCGGAGCCTGGAAGACAATAACTGGTCTCTCACTACCAACTTCAGCTATAAGCCGCTGGTAAATGATTTTTACTTTCTGCGCAGCGGTTTCACTGTGACAGAGGGCGACGAACCGGTCTCGTATTACTGGGGTATCGGTTACAACGACTGGCACCCCGGCACCTGGGCTTTTGAACTCAACAACTGGGGACCACTCAAACCAGGCGATGGCTTGAGTATCGAAAACGCCATTGCCTCCATTAGTTACAAGTTCGATTCAACGCTGCTGCGACGCTACAAGTTGAATGCCTCTGCCACCATCAGCGGCGGCAAAACCAGCAGCCCCGCGTTTACATTTGCGGGCAGCTGGTCACCCAAACCCAACTGGTTCATCAGGCATCTGATCACTCAACCGCTGGAAGGCGGTGATACAACCTGGGCCTACGGTTTCGGCTACAACGACTGGCGTTCACAAACATGGTCCCTGGAGTACAATAATTGGGGACCGAATACGCTGTCTGCACCTAATTTTCGAGAAAACGCGTTGATCACACTCAGCTGGAAATGGAACCTATAGACAAAGTATAAATTTTTTTCCGTTGCACCTGACGGTTGAGAAACAGTTCGATTAAACAACTTTCTCAATCGCCGTTAGCCCCCTGAAGAGCAAGAATACTTTGGCGGGGATCAGTAAATGCGGCTTTCAACAGCCATTAAAGCACTGTGTCTGGTTGCGTCGTTGTCTGTGACAACGGCAATCAAAGCTGACAAGCGACACTATCCACTGCCCAGTACCGAGCCTTTTGAAATAGGCGCTGAAGAATATCGCGACAAGTACCTTACTTTACGCCGCCTTGAAGGTGTCTACGTAAATTTTGACACCATTCGTTCGGCCGGAGAAGAACTGGGCATCAGCGTACCGAAGACGCTCTATCAGCAGGTACAAAACAAACTGGAAGCCGCCGGACTGGTCTATCTGAGCGAAGCGGAAATGGCGCTGACACCCGGCCAGCCACTGATGAACCTCTGGCCGCTGTATGAGGGCGAAGCACCGGCAGAAGAAACCGAACAAAGTCAGGAGGGTGAGGCCTACGGCTCCTGTGGCATCCCGGTTGCCTGCAGTGCCTCTTTGTGGGCAAGTTTTGAACAATCGGCCACGTTACTGCGCCAGCCGGAAAACCAATACAAACTGGCGACCTGGGGGGACGGCGACGACACCAATCAGTGCGAAGATCGCGGACAATGGATGGCCGACGCTGTCCTTACGCAAATCGATAATTTCATTGCCGACTTCAAAAAAGCTCAACTCGATCCTGCACCCATAATTGTTTCTAAAACTGCGGATGTACCGCAACAGTGTTCCCAGTCGTGGGTCACTCATCTAAATGTCTTTGCGACCAATGAGACAAAGATAAATCAAAACATCAAGCCCATACTCGACAAGCTGCAGGATGTGGCGGCCAGATGCAATACATTCAGTTATATCATTGAAACACACGCCGACCAGCGTGCAGCCGCAGACTACAACCGACTGCTCACCGAAGGTCGAGCCAGATCAATCAAGGACTATCTGATTTCACAGGGCATGGATTATCATCGCATTCACATGCGACCACTCGGCGAATCCGCACCAATCGCCACCGGGACCACCGCAGAAGATCATGCAAAGAATCGCCGCGTCGTGATTATTCCGATCAAACCCGAAGATATTGCGAACGCTCAGCTCGAAGATTTCTAACGGTTGCCAGCTTGCTACTTCATCAGCTAACGCGCAGACCAGGCACCCTGCAGATCCAAGGGGACTTCTGAAAAAATCGTAGTTTGACGATGACCGACATCAACGTTGTCTTAGTAAAGCAACAAAATTCCCCACGCGGGCCTTGGCACCGTGGATCAATTTTCTATAGAGGCAAATCTCAAAGAGTGATACAACGGACATGTACATCAACTGGATAAGATCGCGGCTTCGCGCAATCCAGCCTATTTGTTTGGCATTTCTCATCGTCGCATTAGCATACTCATAATTCCAGATAATAATGACGCCATAAAAACGTTTATGTTTTTGTATAAATGGAATGTAGTTATGAAGCCTTTGACTGTATCAGTTAGCGTGATTCTTTTAACTGTCGGTTCTGGCTGCTCCACCACCTCTGCACCAACCCTGGCTGCGGCCCAAAATGGCACTGTAAGTAAATCTGGCGTCATTAGTGAAAAAGACTTCACCTTTACTGCCCCGAGTGGGTTTCCGGGTCCTAGATTTTGTATGCATGTTACCTCTAATTCCGTGCATCGCTTTTCCTACGAGGCATACTGACGATAAACAATAGTTTGTTCACACGACCACGATTTGTTGCAACTAATTGAACCTTCGATTTGTTAAACAGGCAATCTGAATCACGTACCATTGAACGTAACGTAAACAAGCCCGAAACATATCTATCAGCTAATACAGCGAAACTCGCTCACGCGTCGGGCTTCCCGCCCACACGAGGTAATACAGAATAATGTAAGTTCAAACGTAAAAACCCAACCAAGTGATCCCGACAATTACGCGCAATGAGTTTGCAATACTACCGCTCTGATACAAGCCCCACCCGTGAAGCCAGTACCGAAAAATCACTATCAGTCCATGAACGAGCAGCTGCAACATGCACAGGCACCGAAGCACCTTTCAACAAACCAAGACAAAGCTGCTGATAGTTTGACCAAAACGACACAAACCCTTCATTACCCTTGAAGCCGTTGGCAACACCAATGGGTGTTTTTTCTACATAGCTATACAGACTCGCTGTCCAATCACTCCCGCGCTCTGTGCAAACCAGATCAAAGTGCTCGCGCGTGTTTTCCACAGAAAAGAAAACCAAAATCGCCTCTGGTGCTAGCTCCTGCCAACGACTGAAGTATGCCTCGATGTCTGACAGTGCAATACAATTCGCATACATAAAACGCACCGTACTCTGCAGCGCGTATCCGTCAAGCACGACCGTGGTGTCTAATGATTCGCTAAACATCTGCCATGCATTCAGGTAATTCCGCGAAAATTCGTGACGACCACAGACCGACAGTTTTCCCTGACGCCTGAGGGGGTGGTCAGGCGCTGTTTCGCGCCATAAGTCCACATCGACCCCGCTCACCCTTAACAGCTTGGAGAAGCGTTCAGAAGCGATTGATTTCCCGGAACCGGGAAGGCCTTCGAAGTGTATGTTAGCAACCATCAATGCACCGGTGCTTTACAGCGCCACATGGAATATCGACTTTGAAAAATCTGGACAGACATAATTGTACAGCGACGTACACGCAATACGAGGTACTGTGGTTTTTGTTCGTTTATAAGCACCGCCTACTTTCGCACCGTTTTCGGTTTTGAAGAAAAGCGAGTGATTGCAGATCAGTACAATCATCTTGAACTGGCGCGTTACCTGACTGTTATCCAGCCGTGCGCCCGTTAACCGACAAGATGCACTCGACGCGGCACAGGAAGTCAGGAAACACCCATCATTACCGGAGTGCTTGTTGCACAGTACCGCATCCCTGATTACAATGTCATGACCTTAAGAAGTAGAGAGTGTCTCATGAGGCCGTATATTACCGACGCAACAGTTGCTTGCGGACTTTTCCTGGCAACCGCCACTCATGCGCAGACTTTCAACGAAATATTTGTAGACAACACCAATTACCCGGCAACCATCGACCTGTACGATTTTAATCGCGACGGCAATCTGGACATACTGGCTTTTGACTACCAGATTGTGACCGGCGTGCGTGGCAACCCAACCACGATGTATCAGTTGACAGGCAATGGTGACGGCACCTTCACGACTCTGGACACCAAATATTTCACCGCGTTATTTAATCATCGCGTGGCGGATTTCAATTCCGACGGATATCTGGATTTACTGATAGGCGATCTTGCGTACCCGGGAACAGGTAATGGTTCATTTTCAAACCAGGCTATTTCTACAGGACTACCCGCCTGCGAACCCGTTATAGAAGATTTTAATAACGATGGTCTGAGCGATCTTATCTGCTATTCAAATGCAGGTTATCCGGGCTTTGAACCGTTCACCTATATCAATCAAAACGGATTCCAGTTCAAACGTACCGATCCGCTGCCAGCTATCCGTGAAAAAAGAAGCAACCGAACTCTAATAGTCGGCGACATAAACGGAGATGGCCTCTCAGACCTTGTCAGCGTCGACAGCCTCTACGACACCAATTATTTCCCTCTCGGCCATGTTATCCGGGCATCAATCGCTACCAGCACCGGATTTGAAGATACTTTTTCGTTCGAAACGGATGAGTTGATGGATCCTAACAATCGCTTTGCCACTAATGGGGTAACTGATATTCAGTTGTCTGATTTAAACGGTGACGGTAACCTGGATCTGCTGTGTCTATTGGCGGGTTTCCGTAACACACCAGATGCTGCACTGGTGGTGTATCCCGGTGACGGTGCAGGCGGTTTTAACACAACCAGAATATACACCCGTATAGGCAACACACTGACTCCCAGCGGCAAAGCCGGAGCCTCGGGCCGGGAGTATTTGCATGTGACAGACATGAATGACGACGGCCATAAAGACGTGGTGCTAAGTTTAGGAGACCATGGCATCTCCAACCCGCAATCGAATGTTGCAATATACTACGGCATCGGAGACGGCACTTTTGAGCAGGCGCTGGAAGCCGCTCCAGGCCTGCGCAACGTCGGAGACGTTGCCATCGGTGATGTAGACGGCGATGGACAACTCGACATCGCAGCCATCGCCGGTTGGGAAAACGGTGCAATTGCAGTGCTTACCAGTAGCTCTGCCACCGCAACAGATAACAGCTGCGACTTTGCAGACAGTGATCCCGATGGTGACGGATGGGGCTGGGAAAACGACCAGTCCTGCGTAGTGACGGATCGAAGCCAACCGGGAGGCACTAACACCGGGCCCACACCCACAATACACCCCGTTTGTGCATCAGCAGATTCAGATAGCGATGGCGACGGGTGGGGCTGGGAGAACAACACTTCATGCAGGGTGACCAACCCGGACAGCACTGACACACCCGTATGCAATAGCGCTTCATCAGACCCCGACGGTGATGGATGGGGCTGGGAGAACAATCAATCCTGCAGGGTAGCCAATCCATAAATATGCCACTGGCTCTGCAGACTGCCTCTAAGTAGCTGATACCATTTGCCAATGACCGCATCATCAGACCATCGCCTGGCCTCGCTGAGATTATTGTGCAGCACAATATGGCAGTGGTTGGACATGAGTTGAGTCATTGGTTTTATGACCCCGATACGGTACGCCGTCAAGATTGGGTATCACGCGTGAATCAGCAGAGCCGTTGACTCCCCCCGATCACTGTGGCGGCTTTCACCAGTGGTTGCCACCGTACCGTCCGGTCGGGTGATTCTCGATATACAGGGTAATGTTTTTTTAAAGCGGACACCTACACGACAGACAACGCTGCAAGCCCGGTTAACCCCGATACCGCTCCCGCAGCATCGAACGATAACTCAATGCCTCACGAAGATGCTCATTACCGATCGCATCACTTAGCTGCATATCTGCAAGCGTGCGTGCAACTTTTAATGTTCTGTGGACAGCGCGCGCAGAAAGATTAAACTTATCCAGCGCTTTAGCAAGCCATGCATGCTGTTGCTCGGTTAACGCACAGTGAACTTCCATTTCTTCTGGTTGCAGTCTCGCGTTAACTTTGCCCGCTCTGTTCATCTGACGTTGATACACATCACTGACGCGACTTCTAACCGTAGCTGAGTCTTCTCCTCTCGCTGCGTCAGCCCGCAGTTGTGCGTAATCTATTCGCTGCACCGAGATTTGAATGTCCACCCTGTCCAGCAACGGACCGGATACTCGTGACTGGTAGCGCGCAATAATATCGGGACTACAGCGACAGGGTTCTTTTTGATCGCCGTAATAACCACACGGACAAGGATTCATTGCGGCGACAAATTGAATGCGGGCGGGAAAATCTGCCTGGTGCCCCGCCCGGGATATGGTGATGCTGCCGTTCTCAATGGGTTCGCGCATAACATCGAGTACGGAGCGCGGAAACTCCGGTAGTTCATCTAAAAACAGCACCCCGTTATGTGCCAGTGAAATCTCACCGGGTTTTGGCTGGCTGCCTCCGCCCACCAGCGCCACGCCTGAAGAGGTATGGTGCGGTGCACGGAAAGGGCGCTTTTTCCAGTCGCGAAGCAACAAACCGGACTGACTGATAGATGCCACCGATGCGGTTTCCAGTGATTCATCCAGAGACATCGGCGGCAGTATGCCGGGGAGACGACTGGCGAGCATGGATTTACCTGTGCCGGGTGGGCCGACCATAAGTAAATTGTGGCCGCCGCTCGCTGCCACTTCCAGCGCACGCCTGGCCAAATGCTGACCACGCACCTCCGAAAGATCCGGACCGATATCCCCTTCGATGGGACTGGCAGGCGCTGTTACCTTCAGCGCTTCCATTTCTTCGGTAATAGCCAGGTGATTACACAGTGCCAGCAGCGAATCGCAGCAATAGACACTACTATCGCTGACCAGACTCGCCTCAGCAGCATTATCACGCGGCACGACAAGTGCGCGCCCCGCATCCCTCACGGCGACCGCCGTTGGCAACGCACCGGTGATCGGTCGCAATTCACCGCTCAGGGCAAGTTCGCCGACAAACTCTTTGTCTGCAAGCAGCAGTGGATCGAGTTGATCGGAAGCAGCGAGCACGCCCAGCGCGATGGGCAAATCGAACCGCCCACCGCTTTTGGGCAAATCAGCCGGAGCCAGATTAACCGTTATTTTTCTAGCCGGAAATTCGTAGCCGGAGTTTTGTATGGCAGAACGCACACGGTCTTTGCTTTCGCGCACCGCAGTCTCGGGCATACCAACGATCGACAGCGAAGGTAAACCGCCCGCCAAATGCACTTCTACGGCCACGGGTATCGCCGTCACGCCCACCAGTGTCCGGCTGTTTACTACGGATAAATTCATCACTACTTCTACTGCATTATTAAAACTACTGAGTTAATTCTACCCCGAACCGATGCACCGTGGAGGATGAAACAACAAATCAAAAAGTACCAACAACCCATTTACTCAGAATCACGCCCATCCTGCTGCGCCTCAAGCAACTGCTCGAGCCGATCTACCTTCTCGCGGGTTCTTTTCAGCAGGGCCACCTGCAAATCAAATTCCTCGCGCGTGACCAGATCCATTTTCTCGAGCGCTGTCTGAACGACACTCCGCGCATTTTTTTCAAAGTCAGCCTTTATTTCGGCAGCACCAGTTGGCAGCGCCTCACCGAGCTTACCGACAATTTCATTAAGTAAACCTTTGTTATTCACAGTCATTCCGGAAAAAGTGACACAAGTTAGATCGACTCATTACGATGCAATGCACCGAAAAGAGGCGTAGCCTATCGCGGCACATAGAATTGCACCGAAACAGTGCGATTTATTTTCACTAGCCGTGAAAAATATACTTAACCTATTGTTTAAATTGTATATATATTTTTTGGCATGTTTTTTTCATATACAGGGTCGCCTAACCAAAAAGCGTACCAATATGAAACTGATAACCGCAGTAATCAAACCCTTCAAACTCGACGAAGTGCGAGAGGCATTATCCGCCATCGGCACAAGCGGCGTGACTGTCACCGAAGTCAAAGGCTTCGGGCGTCAAAAGGGTCACACCGAATTGTACCGGGGTTCGGAGTATGTCATCGATTTTTTGCCCAAAGTGAAAATAGAAATCGCGGTCGATGACGCACTGCTGGAACCGGCGATTGAGGCCATCACAAGTGCCGCAAGCACCGGGAAAATCGGCGACGGAAAAATTTTCGTCAGCCAGCTCGAAGAAGTTATTCGGATTCGCACCGGCGAAACCGGCGCTAACGCACTTTAATTTGCGGAGACAACCAAGTGGATACTACTGTAGAACTCTCATACGCGCTCGACACCTTTTACTTTCTGGTATCAGGCGCACTCGTGATGTGGATGGCCGCTGGCTTTGCAATGCTGGAAGCCGGCCTGGTGCGAGGCAAAAATACCACCGAAATACTCACCAAGAATGTGTCGCTGTTTGCGGTCGCCTGTGTCATGTACCTGGTGTGCGGTTACGCGCTGATGTACCCGACAGAAGCCGCCAGCAGCTACTGGCCGGGCATATCCTTTCTGCTCGGCGCTGAGAACACCGCTGCCGATATGGCCGGTGAGGACCCGCCGTACTACGCCAGCAGATCTGATTTTTTCTTTCAGGTAGTGTTTGTTGCCACCGCCATGTCGATCGTGTCCGGTGCAGTGGCCGAACGCATGAAACTGTGGGCTTTCCTCTTTTTCGCCGTGGTTTTCACTGCTTTCATCTACCCGATTCAGGGCTTCTGGAAGTGGGGCGGCGGCTTCCTCGATGCAGCCGGCTTTCAGGACTTTGCAGGCTCTGGCGTGGTGCACATGTGTGGTGCCTCGGCGGCGCTCGCCGGCGTACTCATTCTTGGTGCGCGCAAGGGCAAATACGATGAACAGGGCCGGGTACGCCCGATACCGGGTGCTAATCTGCCACTGGCCACGCTGGGTACTTTTATTCTGTGGCTGGGCTGGTTCGGCTTTAACGGTGGCTCACAGTTAAAGCTGTCCACTTTTGACGATGCCAATGCAGTAGCTAATATTTTCGTCAATACCAACATGGCTGCAGCCGGCGGCCTGATCGCGGCCCTGCTGGTCGGAAAGGCTCTGTTCCGAAAAGCTGATTTAACCATGGCACTCAACGGTGCACTGGCCGGCCTGGTGGCCATCACAGCGGAACCGCTGGCGCCCACGCCGGGAATCGCCACTTTGATTGGTGCCGCTGGAGGCGTGTTAGTTGTAATATCAATTGTTACTTTGGATCGGCTCCGAATTGATGATCCGGTTGGTGCAATCTCAGTGCATGGTGTGGTCGGTATCTGGGGCCTGCTGGCGGTGCCACTGACCAATACCGATGCAACCATGCAAGCTCAGCTGCTGGGGATGGCGGTGATCTTCGGGTGGACATTTATTACCAGCATCATGCTGTGGACTGCGCTGGATGGCATTATGGGCATCCGGGTCAGTGCCGAAGAGGAATATAACGGCGTCGATATTGCCGAGTGTGGCATGGAGGCGTACCCCGAGTTTACACAGACAAAATAACCCTCGACGAGCAGGTCTCCGGCATGGCGCTATTGCGCCATGCCGGCTTTACATACCAGTTGGTCACATCTATCGAACGCAATTGTGGTACTATCGACAGAAGTTGAAAGTTTTCAGCTAGTTACTGACCCGACTCGGCTAATAAAAATAATAATAAAAATGCGCGGGAAATACTTTAAAACACGCAACAGGCACCCGGATACCCCGCTGTGGATTTCCTTTGCACAGCTAATGTTCGCTGCGCTGTTGCTATACGTTATTAGGAATCCAGCGCCAATTCAGGAGCTCGAGGCCAGTTTGCAGGCGGCAAAGGAAGATCCTGCAGCGATGATTGTGAACATACCGGTATCCAGCGTAGCTATTGCAGCAAATGGTCGGGAAGTCATCGGCAAACAACCGATGTAAGGTCATAAACAGTCAGACCATTGGGCTTTACAATGTGCGTTGGTTATTGTTTTCGGCCCGCTTATTGCCCGCGGAAACTTCCGGATGACAAAATTTACTAGACTCTTGGATTCGTTATAGCGAAAATAAGCGTTCTTCAGATGTAACTTCCGTTGCCTGAATTTCTCTGTGAAAGAGTGCGCAACCGGAAACACTGACAAACAGCGAGCAAGGCACCTGTCGTAGATTACGAAGCTCGCGCAGAATAGGTTATAAAACTAATTCGTTCGACGTTATTCCGGGTGAATATGAATCGCTGTTGCCAGTGACGAACACCCGATAAGCGAGCTGTACGAAACTAAATGAGATGCAGTGCTGCCGTTGCAGTCGCTGTGATGTTACAAAACAAAATCAAATACACCAGTTTAAGAGTTCACCCAATACTTTTGACCTTAGCCTGTTGAGCTAAACAGACGGTAAAGTGCGATAGAGCGGCAGACTGACGATATACAGTCGTACTCGCCCGATTCCCGTATCCGTCTGATTACTGCACAACGTTCACTGAGCGCAATACACAGCGGGCGTGGGATTTGAAATTCTTAATTAACCAAAGTGTTTAATTTAGTACCGAGGAAGCCAGTGGCGTTAATTAATCAACTAACCGTTAAATCACTGAAATGACTGAGTCAACCAATAACAGTAGCCAACGAAGACGCCCTGGTCAGGCGCGAGGCCTCAGAGCCAGGAACCGGTCGCGCAATGGCGAGAGCCAGAACAACCAACAGCGCCAGAACAATCAACAATCACGTCCCCCGCAACCGAATAGACATCGCAAGAACGATAATACCAAAAACGGTGCGAAGCCCGGCCAGCGACGTAAACCGACCCGTCAGCGCGCCCCTCACAGCAAGCTTGACTCGGAATTGGATTTTCGACTCTCACGACCTTCTTCACTGCAACAACAATCGCATAATGGTCATGATGACGGGTTATTGTTCTCGCAGACTCAAGTCAATGGTCACCGGAAAGGCAAACCCATGCGTAACGGCCAGCAATGGAACCCCTCAGATGGAGGGATCTACCTGCACGAAATGCGTGGCAGCGACTGGTACCGCGAAGATCAGGCGCGCTACGCCGCCAAACAAATAGCACTGGAAAACGCGGAAAAACGACATTCAGAAGGCGAAGCACGGCGCAACGGTGAGTCACAGCAGGCGCGGCGACAGACTACCAAACCGCGGAACCCAAGAAATCCACGAGCAAAACCAAACACAACATCACACCAAACAACAGAAGCCGAATGTGCCGCTGCAGCCACACCGACTGAGCCCCCGGCTCCGCCACCACCACCCAGTGACAATGAAGTAGCAACCGCAACTCAAACACCTGCACCTGCACCTGCACCTGCACCTGATGTTGCTGAGACTCCGAAGGCAGCGGCAGCAGCCGAGCCGGCCAAGCCGAAACCCGCTCGTAAATCCGCATCCGCCAGCGGCGCGAAAGCCACCGCAAAAAAGAAGGTTTCAAGAGCACGTAAGCCCGCGACACCCAAAAAAGATACAGATTCAGACACCGAGTAACACGATAATTACCGCGGGCGATTGCTGCCATAACTACTGCAGATGTTTGCTACTGAGATAATCCCTGGACTGCATCTCCCGCAAGCGGCTGATTGTGCGCTCAAATTCAAATGACAGTCGTTCCCCTTCATAGAGCAGCTCGGGAACGACTGCAGCAGTCACTACAATTTTTACGTTGCGATCATAAAACTCGTCGATCAGATTTATAAATCTTCTGGCGACATCAGCGCTATTGGTATCCATTTTTTGGATACCGCCAATGAGCACAGTTTCAAACCTGCGCGCTATTTCAATGTAGTCTGCCGTCGACCTCGCAGTCATACAGAGTTCTGAATACTCAAACCAGACAACATGCTCAGCCACCTGCCGCACCTTAATATTGCGACCGTTTATTTCTATCTCGGTGTCAGCTTCAAACTGAGCTGGTGAGACAGCCTGTTTAAAACAGCTCACCAGCAACTGCTCACCATCAGCGTCAATAGGTGTGTGGTAGATCTGCGCACTTTCCAGCACCCGAAGACGGTAATCCATATCACCGCCCAGATGCACGACATCTGTGTGCTTTTTTAATGCCTCGATGGCGGGCAGAAAACGCGCACGCTGCAACCCATCCTTATACAAATCATCAGGCAGCGAGTTCGAAGTTGTGACGATCACCACCCCCCGGCGAAACAAACCATTCAATAAACCGCTCATTAACATCGCATCGGTGATGTCGTTTATATGCATTTCATCGAGCACCAGTAACCGGAATCGCGCTGCATAATTCTCAGCAATCAACTCCAGTGGAGACTGCTCGTCCGGTACGTCGCGCAAGGCTTCATGCACACCCTGCATAAACCGGTGGAAATGCACCCGGTGTTTTCTTTCAATCGGCAGGTTCTCAAAAAACATATCACACAACAGCGTTTTACCCCGGCCGACACCACCCCAAAGGTATAAACCTTTAATCGACGGCACTGACGCTTCAGGCTGCCTGGAAAATAAACGTCTAAGCGCGCCGGCAATACCAGTATCTGAAGTAACCTGTTCCGACCTGTCGGCCTTTTGCAGCAAAGCATCATGCAGGTGCTGCAGCTTCGCCACCACTTCCCGCTGACGCGCGTCAGCGTCAAGCGTACCTTCCTCGAGCGCAGCACGATAAACAAACTCGGGGCCGGATCTGGTATTCGATGGCATGGAAACCTGAAGATGCAACAGAGGTGAAGGAATTTATTGCAGGTGCCTGAACGCTGCATTTCAGCATTCCGCGGACTGCGAGTGGAGAATATTACCCTGCAGAATTACACCGGACAATCAACTCATGTGACTGGCAGCCAATATCAATCGAGCCATGCCGGTAAATATTTCCAGGCGTGGTTCAGCTCTTCGTCGTGAACAGTGGCTTGCGGGTCGACTCTTCGGAGCAGCGCCCAGAACTGCTGTGAGTGATTCATATGCACTGAATGACAAAGCTCATGGAGGATCACGTGTCTTAACAGGTGATCCGGCAGAAAGATCAATTTGTAATTGAGACTCAGCGTACCTCTTGATGAATAACTGCCCCAGCGGGTTTTCTGAGCCCGCACAGACACTTTACTGAAAGACAAGCCAGTCGCTGTCGACAGTTCCCGCGCAACCGACTCACAATGTGTTCGTGCCACAGTGCGAAGCCATTTGATTAACAGCGCTGCAAGGTTGTCATTGTTGTAGTCTTCCGGCAAGCCGATTTGCAAATGATCACAGTCATGCCTGAGCCGCAGGCGATCGCCGGCGATACCGCGGTAGCTGACCGGTACTGACAATCCCGCGCCGGGTAAATCTATGGTGGAGGGCGGCCAGTCGCAGTCAAATTTGCCGGGCAGTGAATCAAATTTTGTCAGTTGCCGCTCGATCCACTGCCTCTTGGATTCGATGATCGATGGCAGCAATTCCCGATCGAAGTGCCGAGGCACCACCACCACCAGGCCCTGGGTCCGATTGACCTTCAACGTGACATTGCGCGCTCGCTGAGACTCACGCAGGCTATAATCCAGGGTGTGCGCCAAAGACCTTTCTCTGTTTTTGGTAACCATGGGTGTATAGTCCAACGCTCGCGTTCGCGCGCGGCATGACGTTAAAATCAACCATTACAAGCCAAGCAGAATTAGAAGATCCGATGGATTTACTAGGTACCGCCAGTCTGTTAATGACTGTGACCGCGTTGTTCGCGTACGTCAATTATCGTTTTATTCGCCTGCCAATTACCATAGGAGTGATGGTAATTTCGCTGGTATTTTCGATGTTTTTGGTGTTGCTGTCCAAAGCGGGGCTGTCGCTGGGCATGGATTATACGGAGCAGGTAATGTCCGGGGTGGATTTCAACGCAACCCTGATGGAAGGCATGCTGAGTTTCCTGCTGTTCGCTGGTGCCATGCATATCAACCTCAACGAACTGCTGGACAAGCAATGGGTGGTTGGAATTCTGGCATCGGTCGGAGTGGTGACGAGCACTTTTATCGTCGGTATCAGCTCCTATTTCTTACTCGGCTGGTTCGACATCAACATGCCGTTTATTTATTGCCTGCTGTTCGGGTCCCTTATCGCGCCGACGGACCCGGTGGCAGTTCTGGCTATATTGAAAACAGCCGGGGCGAGCAAGTCACTGGAAACAAAAATAGCTGGTGAATCCCTGTTTAATGACGGTATTGCTGTTGTCGTCTTTCTGGTCATACTGGGTATCGCCGTGGGCGATGCTCATGGCGGTGGGTCTGCCGCTACCCCGCTGAGTATCGCAAAGTTGTTTTTCCAGGAGACGATCGGCGGCGCTGTGTTCGGGTTAATCATCGGCTGGGTCACCTACCGACTCCTGAAGACCGTTGATAACTATAACGTTGAAGTACTGCTGACACTGGCACTGGTCATGGGTGGATATGCGGCGGCGAGAGCCATGCACATCTCGGGACCGATCGCGATCGTGATTGCAGGCCTGCTCATTGGTAACCACGGACGACTTCTGGCGATGAGTGATCAGTCGCGCGAAAATCTGGACACCTTCTGGAAATTGATCGATGAAATTCTGAACGCCGTCCTTTTTATGCTGATTGGCCTGGAAATCATTATTCTGAACATCAGCGGCAACCACGTTGCAGCCGGGGTGTTAATGTTTTTCGTGGTGCTGATTGCCAGATTCATTGCCGTGGGTATTCCAGTTTCGCTGCTGAAGCTGCGGCAGTCATTCCACCCGCATGTGGTTTCAATTCTCACCTGGGGGGGCATTCGCGGCGGAATTTCGGTGGCTCTGGCTCTCTCCCTTCCATCAGGCCCGGAACGCAACGTAATTGTTGCCGTCACCTACATTATCGTCATTATGTCGGTGATTCTGCAGGGCCTGACCATCAGAAACCTGGTGCAATATGCCTCAGGCAAGTATCCGGTGCCGGAGCGGCCGCTCTAGCCCGCATTATTCATGATGATTCGACATTCAGCGGCCAAATTGATAAACCTGCGGGGGCAAAACAGGTCGCTTGATCGAGCGAGAAGCGTGGCCCGCCACGCGCCGAGCTTGATCAGGCGAGATGTGAAGCCATATTTTCGACTGATGGTGAATAGACACACTGCGAAAAATAGAATGGTTCCTAAAGGCGTTGTAGACCTATGGAAATAGACATTTGCTTAAACTTTCTCAGTCGCATTGTGAATAATGCAGGCTAGCAGGATGTTGAAAAACTATTGCGCCAGGTCTAAGGGCGCAATAGTTTTTCAACGTCCTGCCAGTGCCCGACCGGCGCCACGGCCGGCTGTCAGTGTCAAATCACGGGTCAGTGCCGGGTGAAATCAACGCACTGCTAACTTTATGCTGCCTGTTCGCCGCTATAATGCACAGGCGCAGTGCCACCAGCACTATCGCACCACCGATCAACAATTCTGCACTGCTGCAGGTAATAAAATGTCCTCATCCAAAAGTATTTGTCTTCTCGGCGGCAGCGGCTTTGTCGGCACTGAACTCGCCAGCCAGCTGGTCAAAGCCGGCCACAAGGTACGCGTGCTGAGCCGCGATCTTCGCAAGATGAAATCGCTGCGTGTCGTCCCGTTTATTGAAGTCCTGCAGGTCGATCCGTACGACGTTGAATCTCTCGCCAGCGCGGTGGAGGGGCAGGATGTCATTGTCAACCTGGTGGGCATTCTGAATACCTCCGTCGGCAAGGGCGGCAGCTTTGACGAAGCGCATGTAAACCTGGCGAGCAACCTGAGAGACGCCTGTGGGAAAAAGGGCGTCCGCCGTGTCATCCAGATCAGTTCCCTCAAGGCGGACGCCAATGACGGGCCCAGTGAATACCTGCGCAGCAAGGGACGCGCAGTAGAGATTCTCAGCGACAGCGATCTCGACCTGACTGTTTTTTGTCCCTCGGTGATTTTTGGCAACGGCGACGGGTTATTCACACGATTTGCAAACCTGCTGAAAGCGATGCCTTTCCTGCCACTGGCGTGCCCGGACGCCAGGTTCGCCCCCGTCTATGTCGGTGATGTCGCCGCCCGTGTGGTGCAATCTGTCAATGATGCGGACACCATCGGAGCGTCTTACAATCTTTGCGGACCAGACATACTCACGCTGCGGGAAATCGTCGAATATACCGCCGAAGTACTGGACATTCAGCGATCGATCATCGGACTACCGAACAGCCTCGCCCGTGCGCAGGCCTTTGTGATGGAACTGGTACCGGGCAAGCCCTTCAGCCGGGATAACTACCAGTCGCTGCAGGTCGATAGCATTTGCGACAGCTGCGATGAGACGGCACCCACCAGCATTAAAAAGATCGTACCGACTTATCTCGGTAAAATGAATCGGCAGAGCCGCTTACAGCACTATCGGGAACTTGCCCGTCGAGACAGCGACAGCTAGCAGGGTGTTGAAGAACGTGATGAGCGACGAGTCTGAGTAGGCAAATTTCCC
>CAZOXM010000055.1:0-32322 GCA_964583825.1 uncultured Granulosicoccaceae bacterium | reverse complement strand
CTGACGAAACAAACTGCTTTTCATAGCCGCACTGCTGCACTCACCAGCAACTTTAGCGAGTACAACGGGTACTGGCTGGCCAACCGATATAACAACCACGGGCCTATCGAAGAGTACTGGGCGTGCCGCCAGGGCGTCGTCGTCACCGACCTGTCACCGCTACGCAAGTACGAAGTGCTCGGCCCGGACGCTGAAAAGTTGCTGCAGCGATGTGTGACCCGCGACGTTAAAAAACTCTCTCCCGGACAGGTCGTCTACACCGCCATGTGTTACGAAAACGGTGGCATGATCGATGACGGCACCGTTTTTCGCATGTGCGAAACCAACTTCCGCTGGGTGGGCGGTTCAGATTACAGCGGGCTGTGGCTGCGCGAGCGCGCCCGTGAGTTTGGCCTGAACTGCTGGGTCAAGTCATCCACCGATCAACTGCACAACCTGCAGGTGCAGGGTCCGCAAAGTCGCGACGTACTCAAGAAGATTATATGGATCAGACCGGACCAGACACCACTTGAGGAACTGGCGTGGTTTCGTTTCTCCGTGGCGAGACTGGAACATGAACAGGGCGTCCCGCTGCTGGTGTCACGTACCGGCTATACCGGCGAGCTGGGCTATGAGGTGTGGTGCCATCCGAAGGATGGCGATGCCGTGTGGGATGCCATCATGCAGGCAGGTGCCGAGCACGAAATCAAGCCGCTCGGCCTTGAAGCGCTGGACATGCTGCGCATAGAGGCCGGGCTTATCTTCGCAAATTACGAATTCACCGATGAGACCGACCCATTTGAGGCCGGCATTTCATTCACCGTGCCGCTCAAGAGCAAAGCCGATGACTTCATCGGTCGCGAGTCGCTGCAGCGGCGCAAAGATCACCCAATGCATAAACTGGTCGGGCTTGAGTTAACCGGTGACGAAGTAGCTACCCATGGCGACTGCGTGCACATCGGCCGTCAACAGGTCGGTGTCATCACCAGTGGCACACGCTCGCCGCTATTGTCGAAAAACATTGCACTGTGCAGAATTGCTGTCGATCACAGCACACCCGGCACCGCAGTGGAAGTGGGTAAGCTCGACGGACATCAGAAACGTCTACAGGCTCAGGTGGTCACTTATCCATTCTACGACCCGGATAAATCGCGTGTGCGCATGTAGGCTAACAGGATGTTGAAAAACTATTGCGCTAGGTCTGAGGGCGTTAAATTCCCCCTCAAAATGCTCATTTATAACCCATAAACTGCGCTTTTTCGGGGGAATTTGCCTACTCTGACCGTCGCTCATCACGTTTTTCAACACCCTGCTAAGTTATTTTTAATTCCAGCTGTTCAAACGAGTCGGGAAACTCCAAGGTATACTGCCGACCAGATCTATAGCAAACGAGGAAAAAGTGCGCACATCCGAAATTATCAAACGGCAACCGGGCGATGCGGCATTCAGCGCGAAGGCGGAAGACTCATTCACACTACCGGCGCGATTTTATCTGGACGAAGAAATTTATCGCCGCGAAATGCAGCAGATTTTTCAGCGCAGCTGGTGGTATGCCGGACATGCGAGCCAGGTAGCAAACCCGGGCGACTACCTCACCACCACCATCGATGAACAAAGTATTTTTGTTGTCCGCGGGCGCGACCAGACAGTAAGAGCCTTTTATAACGTTTGTCAGCACAGGGGTCACGAGTTACTAAATGGCAGCGGTCGTTCTAACCTGATTGTGTGTCCGTATCATGCATGGTCGTACGATCTGGATGGCAGCCTGGTTGGCGCGAGAAATACGGAAAACATGCCCGGCTTCAACAAGTGTGAGTTTTCATTAAAGCCGGTGCAGGTAGAAACCTTCTGCGGCATGATATTCATCAACCTTGATATGGCGGCCGAATCCCTTGCCAGCCAGACCGGTAACCTCGAAGCTGAAATCCGTCACTACTGCCCCGATGTGGACCACCTTGCTTTCGCGCAGCGCGACACTTATGACGTTTCGTGCAACTGGAAAGTCATGATGGATAATTTTCTCGAGTGCTATCACTGCCACACAGCGCATCGCGACTTCGTTGATCTGGTAGACATGAAGAGTTATCGCTCAACTGTTCACGGTATCTACTCCAGCCACATTTCCAATGCTGCAAACTCGACTGACAACTCGGCGTATAAATTTGAAAAAGGCGACGTCGACTTCGGCTATGCCGGCTGGTTTCTGTGGCCCAACCTGACGTTGTGGGCCTACCCGGGTGAAGCCAACCTGTCGGTACTGCAGATGATCCCGATCGGCGTGGAGAACACGGTTGAATATCAGGATTGGTTTGTCCCCGATGGCAAAGCCAGCCCACAATTACAAGAAGCCATGGACTACCAGAAAGACACGCTGCAACCGGAAGACATCGGCCTTTGTGAAAGTGTGCATCGCGGACTCAGATCAAACGGTTATAACCAGGGAAGATTCGTCGTGGATGCCGATCGAAGCGAGCTCTCGGAACATGCAGTGCACCACTTTCAGCATCTGGTGGTCAGGGCGCTTGCAGCTGAACTCGAATAAAACCACTGCCATCCAGCCATAGACCCGGGGCAGCAGGGTTGGTTTAATCTCATTGTGAACTGTGGCAAAGTGCCACGACAATCTAATAACGGAGGGTGTGATGTCCAAACGAGTCGCCATCATCGGTGCAGGTCCATGTGGCACTGCAGCACTGCGCGCTTTTCAATCGGCGAAAAACAACGGCGAAGAGATTCCCGAGGTCGTGTGTTTCGAAAAGCAAAGCGACTGGGGCGGACTTTGGAATTACGACTGGCGCACGGGGCTTGATGAATACGGCGAACCTGTCCACGGCTCGATGTATCGCTACCTGTGGTCGAACGGTCCGAAGGAGTGCCTTGAGTTTGCCGACTACACATTCGATGAGCATTTTGGCAAACCCATCGCAAGCTTTCCGCCGCGCGAGGTATTGGCCGACTACATCAAGGGTCGCGTTAAAAAAGCCGGTGTCAGAGACTGGTGTCATTTTCGCCATCCGGTGCGCAACGTCGAATACAATGCAGCGACAGACAACTTCACCGTCACTGCACACGATCTCATCAACGACAAGCGGGTTGTTTCCGACTTCGACAACGTCATTGTCGCCACCGGCCACTTTTCAACCCCGAATGTCCCCTACTTCGACGGCATGGACCGGTTCGAAGGCCGCGTATTGCACGCACACGATTTCCGCGACGCACTCGAATTCAAGGGCAAAGATGTTATGGTCGTCGGCGCGAGCTACTCGGCCGAGGACATCGGGTCACAGTGCTGGAAGTACGGCGCCAAATCGGTGACCGCCTGCTACCGGACCGCCCCAATGGGGTTTCACTGGCCGGACAACTGGGAAACCAAACCGCTGTTGACAAAAGTCGAGGGTAAAACCTGCCACTTCAAGGATGGCACCAGCAAAGATCTGGACGCCATTATTTTATGCACCGGTTACCTGCATCACTTTCCATTCATGGCGGACGATATCCGCCTGAGTGCCACTAATCGTATGTGGACTCCGAACCTGTACCAGGGCGTGGCATTTGAACCCAACCCCAGGGTTATGTACCTGGGGATGCAGGACCAGTTCTATACCTTCAATATGTTTGATGCCCAGGCATGGTGGGCACGGGACGTGATCATGGGCAAAATTGCCACACCTTCCGCGGCGCAAATGAAGGCACATTCAGATAAATGGCTGGAACGTGAGGCGACCCTTGAAACGGATGAAGACATGATCTGGTTCCAGGGAGACTACACCCAGGAACTCATCGACCAGACCGATTACCCGACATTCGACATCGAAGGCGTCAACAAGGCTTTCATGGACTGGGAGCACCACAAGCACGACGACATCATGGGCTTTCGCGACAAAGCTCATAAGTCGCTAATGACTAAATCCCAGTCGCCGGTTCATCACACCTCGTGGGTGGAGGCGATGGACGACTCAATGGCCACTTATCTAAAGAACTGACGCTGGTCGCTGGTGTCGCGCGGGCCACCTGCTCGCGCGGCCATCCGGCGGATGCACCTGAAGCGGGCGGCATCGCACTGATCCGGCCGCCGTCGGTTCAGCTCCGGGCCAACTAAAACGTTTATTTTGGCGAATCGTGCCGGCCTTAGCTGAATCGCGAAGTCGATTTCACTATTCTTCAATAACGGCTGGAGCATAATCGATTAAACTACCGCGTGTTGTAGTCCAACCGGACCTCTACGCCTAGTAACACCTAACTTATTGATTTTTTACACCGGAGCGCGTGTGACCAGCTATTCCGACACTCTCCAGCGCGGCGATACCATCAGCTGCTATCAGATCGAAGAAGTCCTCGGCCGCGGCGGTTTCGCCGTGACCTACCTGGCAGTCGATCTGAATCTGGACGTGTACGTTGCCATTAAGGAGTACCTGCCGCGAGAAATTATTCATCGCGACCAGCAGTTAAACGTGGCAGCGCGCAAACCTGAATTTATTGAAGACTACAACATCGGGCTGAGTAACTTTGCGCGTGAGGCAAAAACCCTGGCGCGATTCAAACACCTGAATATTGTTCGGGTACACCAGGTCATTCACAAACACAACACCGCCTACATGGTCATGGACTACGAGCACGGCCGCGAATTCGCCGATGTGCTGGCGGAGCGTCAGACCCTGCCCGAAGACGAATTGCGGGAGATACTATTCCCGATTTTTGACGGCGTCGAAGAGATCCATCGTCACGGACTCGCACACCGCGATATCAAGCCGTCCAACATCTACCTCCGCGACAACGGCTCGCCGGTACTGCTCGACTTCGGTGCCGCGCGCTTCACCATGAGCGAATCAACCCAGCAACTGACTGCCGTGGTCACGGTTGGCTACACGCCGATAGAACAATACAACGTATCCGAAAACGAACAGGGCCCGTGGTCAGATATCTACGCGCTTGCAGCCGTCTTGTACGAAGCGGTCACTGGAGAAATGCCGGTTGATTCAGTCACTCGCGCGTCGAGCCGGGTGACCAATTCAACCGATCCGCTGGCCCCGGTGGCCAACAAGGCAAGGCAGGACTATTCAGACTACTTTCTAAATGCGATTGACTGGGGCCTCAATATGGAGGCGGAAGATCGCCCGCACAGCATTGCGCAGTGGCGCGACGCCTTCAACGGCGTATTCAAACCCGTGGAAACGTACGAGCAGGCGCAAAAAAAGCCCGCACGCAAGTCAAAACTCAAAACCCGCGCTGATGAACTGCCCGTAGCGCCGGTTGCCCCCACTCCCCCGGCCGACGACCGCTTCGAAGGCAACAGAGGGGTCGAAGGCCTTTACAATGATCGACGGCCACAGTATGAAACGGCAAACATCAGTCACGAACCGCACCTGAGTGTCGATTTGAGGGACAACCATAGTGGCGGGCTTGATCATTTGGAATCGGTACCTCTCAACCCCGACGCGCCCGCCCCGTCGGTGCACGCAGAGAGACACACGGGTACGACGGGTGCAGCGGCAACCTACCGGGATTCCACGACGACCGTGCCCCCCCCTCCAATGCCGTCGAGTCCGTTTGCGAGCAACCCGGTTGCGCGCCGGGAGTCCGCCGGCGAGCCCGCCTTTGACGACACACTCAACAATCTGATCGACGCCGAAGGCAGGCCCACACACACTCAGGAGCTGCGCAAGGTGCTGCGACGAGACATCGTCAGGCGCGAGGCCCCGCCGCCACGTCCCGCACCGGATGAACTACCGCGTCAGACCGCCTATGCGGACCAGTTTGAGCCACCGCGAGAAGATCGATACGACGCACCACCCAGCCATAATCGCGCTTACCGGGACGAAACGCGTGTGATACGCCCGCCACGAGGCAACGTAGAAGACGACTTTGACTTCGATGACACAGACTGGGATTACGAACCACCGGCAGGACCATCAAAATGGAAGTGGATCCTGCCAGTCCTCGGTCTCGCTGCCGTCGCTGGTACCTCCCTGTTGTTTGTGAACAAGCCTGAACTGTTTCGCCTGCCGTCGCAAAGCGGACCGGAGCTGACCGTTGAAACTGCGCTGCAGCGTGCCAACGAAAAAATCAGCGATCGCGAGCTTATCTTCCCCGAAGGCACGTCAGCGCTTGACTACTTTCAGCTGATCCTTGAATCCGAACCGGACAACGCCGAGGCGCTCGGCGGTGTCGCCTCGATTCGCGATGAAATAAAAAGACAGATCGTCACCCAGGTGGACAATGACAACCTGGCCGAAGCCAATCGGCTGCTTTCGCGTGCTAACGCCGCCAACCTTGAAATTGACGGCGTACTCAGCGGCAATTCATCGGTCAGCGACGACGGCGAACGCGCCGTTGCAATCGATCGCACCGCATCACCCTGGGTCAACCAGAGAATAGAGAACATCGAGGAACTGATTGCCGCAGGTGACTTCGAAAGCGCCGAAGTGATGCTTGAGGATACTGACAAGTACATTGCCGATGCAGCACTGTCCGATTCATTAAAGCAGCGCATTGAAAACGGCAAGCTCGGCATTGAGCCTGCAGCGCAGGAAACGACAGCTACCGAATCGACCGGCAGCGATGCGATCACAACGGAAGACACCGCGGTAGTGACCCCGATTAACAACGCGCCGATTGTCGCTGAGTCGGAGGATACATCCGCACTCATCACCACACCGATCGCGTCGCCGGAAATCACGCAGGCTGCCCCGGTCATTCAATCGACTGATACATTCACATCAACAACCGACACCGACGCCATCGCCGTGGAACCGGATTCACCGTCTGTCGCCGATGAACTGCCTGCTGAGAACATCCCGGTGGTAGAGCAGAAAATCGCAGTTGAAAGTGAACCCGACAGACTGCCCTCTGCGCCGCGACGCAGTTTTATAGAAGGTAACGATGAGACTGCTCAGCACCTCAACCAACTGCGGCTGGCGCTTGAGGATAAAAATCTGCAACGTGTCCTGCAGGTCAGTGATGCACTGCCCGAAGAGCGCACCGACTTTCTGCGACGTCTTTTTCAACGCTATGATCGCATCGATGTGACTATCGACAACATCAATCGTTCAGGTACCACGGCCACCGCCAAACTCAGTGTCGCCATGTTTAACCAACGCTCAGACGGCAGTTTCTATTCGGCGGGCAAATGGAGTGATGTCGAGCTTTCCACCGATCGCCGAAATGGTCAGTGGCAGCAAATACAGTGGTAGCCATTGGTTACCACTGTGTGTCCACCAATCAATTTAACCGCTTGAACTCATAGCATGCCGGCGTCTAACGCGTCGGCCCGCATTGCCTGCAACCACATGCCAGCGGGCGAACTCAGGGATTCCCCAGTATGAAGCGTCGATCTTTATTGCGCACTTCAATGGCCGGTCTGGCCATCAGCCACCCACTAAGTGCCCTTGCCCAATCGATCACAGGATTAGCCATGAATCAACGTGCTGGTGTGTTCATGCGTGCAGAGCCCCGCCCGAGTGACACCGCACCACATGGATCCTTCGCATCACAAGAAACCAACGGACTGTTGTTTCTAACCAACGCCTATGGTTACTCGTACCAGATCCCGGAAGACAGCTATATAGAATGGCATATCGATGGCCCGGCCACGTCGATGAAATTTAAGTGTATTAACAGCGATCAATACCGGGTAAAGGCTTTTCCGTGTGCCGTGCTGGGCACCATGGGCGGTCGCTATGAAACCAGCGGCAACCCGAAACCGTTAAAAGGTTTTGAAAACGAATTCCGCATGAAAGGCGAAGGGCTGCAAAGTCCGTTGTTTGATCTCGCCCCGGCACAGCAACAAACCGGGTTCCCCTGCAAGCTGAAAGATCTGCCGGACACGCATGTTTCGGTCAGAACTCGATACTCCGGAAACCCAACCGTCAACACCTTCCTCGATATGTACCTGCACGACGTCGACAACGCACAAACTGCATCGCACCCGTCACTGCTGGGTGATATTAACGCCATCAACAGCAACCGCACCAAGGCTTATAACATTAATGTCTGGTTTCAAATGCCCGACCAAACCAATGGCAACACCAACCGACCGGACGGTGCCTGGGCCGGAGGTAAAGTCATGGGTATCACTAAGATCGGCAAGCGCGATTTTCATGTCATTTTGAAAATTGAAACCGGCGGCGGCAACTACTTCCGTTACGTCGCGTTGATTCCGGTTGAGGGCACAATCACCAGCCTCTCAATCAAAGATGTAATGGCGTGGGCTAAAACATCGATGCGTGAAATTCTCAGCAACAATGCCGATGCAAAACAGATGATGGCAAAGGCGGACCCGAGAGGATTTGCGCCACCTCGATGGCCCGACAATGACATGGTCCTGTCGGGACTGCACATCGGTAACGAGATCTGGTGGTCCGACCCGGGCGGACAGGAAGGGGTAGTTGACTGGCCGACGCTGCGTGTGGATGTGGAAGGTCGCGGCACATTCGGCTGGGGTGATAAGGAGGTGGCTGCGCGCCCCGCACAAAAACAAACGCAGACGGCATCGCTCGCCCAGCCGGACAACGTGCTGCCGGCAGAAGACGCGGGGTCGATCAGCGCCACAGCAGGCACCGACAACACTGTAAAGTCGTTCCTGAAATCGCTGTTTAAGTAGGCTAACCGCGAATTGCGGTATGATTTCAACGACACTACAGCGGGCAATGCGAATGCAATACAAGTCCGGGCGGCAAAGCCCTGTCGAGCAATTGAACACACCACTATCGAAGGTAACACTGACCGGCTTCCGTGCCCTTTCGGTGCTGTTCCTGTCGATCGCACTGACCGCGTGCGGCACCAAATATGCCGGCACAAATCGCAGCGGCACGTTGCCATCCGCGCAACCCCCCATACCGACCTCACCTGCACCCGACAACACTGAAACTACCGCACCGACGACCGTCTCTTCCGAGATACGCCCGACCTCGGTGCCAGATCAAAACACGCCCCGCAGCCTGCCTGCCGCAATCGCTTTGCGTGAGCAGGCCATACAGGCGGCATCACAACAGAATCATATCCGTGCGATCGGCTTGCTGGAGCGTGCGATCCGGATATCGCCTGATGATCCCGAGACTTTCAGAGCGCTGGCAGAGAGCCACCTCGCAGAGCGCCGCCCTCAACAGGCACTCGAACTGACCCGCCGCGCACTGGCACTTAACCCGAGCCCGAATCAGCAGATCACGCTGGCGCAGCTGGAACAGCGGTGCCTGGCTGGCTTGTAGGCTTGCAGGTAGCGCGGCAAATGGATTACAGCAGACTAGTGGACCGCTTGATAGATAGGGTGACAAACTTTTCACAGCTACAGTCGTCAGTGCAAGGCGGAAAAACGCAGGCCCTTTTTGGTTCAACAAAGGGTCATACGTCGAGCCCGGGTTGTTGAAATATGGCCAACGCAGCAATGGCGGCTGTAGCTTTGATCCGTGTTACCTTATTTATCAAGCGGTCCACTAGTTAGCCATGTGCGCTGAAAGCGAGTTTGCTGTCATTGGCGGCGGTGTGGTCGGCCTGTCTATTGCCTACGGCCTGCTCAAAAAAGGCAAGAGCGTCACGTTGTTTGACGAAGAGGATAACGCGCACAGGGCATCTCGCGGCAACTTTGGACTGGTGTGGGTACAGGGAAAAGGTGCCGGCATGCCGACCTACGCCAGATGGACGCGCGCCTCAGCGCGTCTGTGGCGACACCTGGCGGACGACTTGTTTGAAGCGTCCGGCATTGATATCTCACTGCAGCAACGCGGCGGCTACAGTATCTTTCTTGATGAAGCATCACTTGAGCAACGAGTTGCGATCTATACAACGCTACAGGAACAGCTCGGCGAACACTATCCGTTTGAAGTGCTCGGCCATAACGCCATAAAAAAAGAAGAGCCACAAATTGGCAGTGAGGTTGCGGGAGCCATCCTTCACCACGAAGACGGTCATTTAAATCCGTTAAATTTCTATCGGGCACTGACTCAGACCACGCATCGACTCGGACTCGAAAGAAGGCTTTACAAGGTATCTGCGATAACGCCTGAAGCGCAGGGCTTTACTATTCACAGCGGCTTAAGCGAGACACACCGTTGCGACAAAGTCGTCTTAGCCTGCGGACTCGGCACCGCGCAACTCGGCAGATCACTCGGTTTTACCGTACCAATAAGACCGCAGCGCGGACAAGTATTAATCACCGAAAAAATGCCACGGCTAATCAACCGGCCATCAGATGAAATTCGACAGGTCAATGAAGGTGCCGTGCAGATCGGCGCTTCCGCCGAAGAAGTCGGTTACGACGATTCGGAAACTATTCCAACAACCGCCGCCCTTGCGGCCAATGCCATCCGGCAATATCCTTTTCTGTCAAAAGCACAGCTGGTTAGAAGCTGGGGTGCGCTTAGAATTATGTCACCGGACGGTTTCCCTGTTTACCAGCAATCCGAATCGTACCCCGGTGCATATTATGCGACCTGTCACAGCGGCATTACGCTTGCGGCAGTCCATGCAGCGTTAATACCGGACTGGCTATGCGGTGAGGTCGAGCAGATAAAAGCGCATGGCATTGACCTCGATGACTTCAAAGAGACGCGCTTCGATCATGCGGGATAAAGCGACGGAAACACCGTTTACATTTTACTTCAACGGTACGGCTATCACGGCAAGTACCGGCGATACCATTGCGGCCGCGTTACTGGCCAACGGCATCACAACCACTCGCGTGACAGCAAACGGAACACCGCGCGGACCCTTTTGTATGATGGGTGCCTGTTACGACTGCCTGGTTGAAATCGACATGGTTACCCGTCAGTCCTGCATGACCAGGGCACTGCCGGGCATGACGGTGATCACCGCAACCCCGGCAAACAGCGAAGATCAACCGATGCTACCGCGTCACTCGGCAGACTAATGGAACCAGACAGAAAACACGATATCGCTGCACCGGACTTACTGGTCATTGGCGCAGGCCCGGCGGGCATGGCAGCGGCGCTAACCGCTGCAGATCACGGCGCTGCGGTCACCATCATCGACGAGCAGGCGAGCGCGGGTGGTCAGATATATCGCGGCCTGGCAGACATCGACAACCGCCGGGCAAGTAAACTCGGCCAGGAATATACTCGCGGTAAAACGCTGACTGACCACCTGCACAATACCGGCATTGCCTGTATACACGGCGCGACCGTCTGGTCTGTCGATAAGCAAAAGCGCGTCACCGCAAGCGAGGATGGTCACGCATTTCAGATCAACCCCAAGGCGGTAATTATCGCCACCGGGGCACTCGAACGCCCCTACCCGATAAGCGGCTGGACGCTGCCGGGTGTGATGACTGCGGGCGCCGCACAGATCCTGCTGAAGACCAGCGGATTGACCCTCGACCAGCCGATTCTCGCCGGTACCGGTCCGTTGCTCTACGCCGTCGCTAATCAGATACTCGCACAGGGTGGCCGGATCACCGCCATTGTCGACACCGTTTCACTCGCAGATTACCGTCGCGCCGCTGCAGGCTTTCCATTCAAAAGCATCGGTGTCATCGGCACCGGACTCACCTATCTGCGCAATATAAAAAAGGCCGGCATCCCCCACTATCGGCACTGTACAAACCTGAAGGTCGCAGGCCAACACCACGCAGAGGGACTCACTTTCACCAGCAGGGGTACGCACTTTAAGCTTGTCGCCAACCACGTACTGTTACACCAGGGCGTTGTGCCCAATGTACAACTCAGTCGTTCGCTGGGCCTGCACCATCAATGGCATTCATTGCAGCGTTGCTTTCATCCGGCACTGGATCAATGGGGAGCAAGCTCGGTACCCGGCATCTACATTGCCGGCGACGGCAGCGGTATCGGTGGCGCGATCAACGCTGAGCATCAGGGCCGAATCGCGGCACTCGGCGCCCTCAGTGCAACAGGCAGTATCAGTAGCACTCGACGCGATCAGCTGGCAAAACCATCACAACGACTTGTGCAGAAATCTAAAAAGCTCCGCCTGTTTCTGGATACCCTGTACGCACCACCTGCGGATTGCGTTGACCCACGCGACGATGTAGTGATCTGTCGATGCGAGGAAGTCACCGCCGGCGAAATCAGAAACGTGGCAGCGCTCGGCTGCACCGGACCCAACCAGACAAAAGCATTCTGCCGCAGTGGTATGGGTCCTTGTCAGGGACGTTACTGCGGCAATACAGTCACTGAAATACTCGCAAAAACCCATGCGCGACCGCATGATGAAATCGGCTATTACCGAATCCGCGCTCCGATCAAACCTGTCACCCTGGCAGAGCTGGCAGAGCTGGCTTGATCTCCCGTCACTCAATCACCCACCTGTCCGTTGAACTGCGCACGGCGGCGCTCATTGTGTTCGGTGGCCTTATCGCAGGCTTCGGGCTTGGCAAAGTCGACATAAACCGCATTGTCCACTACACCGAGCAGGCGTATGTAAATCGATACCTGTCAATGAGCGGAGAAAACAGGCAGCACATTACCTACTACGTCTATGCAGAAGACGCGGCACTCGTACTGCCTGCAATCACAGAGGTGCCCGGCGTGGCAGACGTTAAAGCGGCCGGACCGGAACGGCTCTTCGACGTCATCATCGACTACACAAAACGTCGTGAGGTCATAAGGGAACTACGAGCTATGCCCGCTGTATCAGCGGTCTTTACTGTTCCGCTGATGTGCCATTGAATCGCCAGTGGGCTGATGCTCCATTTGTCGGTAATCAGGTGCCATGAAGCCCGAAGCTAGTGGACAGATCGAACTACCTGCGTCACCGTGAAAAAAAGTTGCGTGTACTCAGGGCTCCAGCTCACGCCAGGTCATTCGACCGTCGATAAAACTACTCGCCAATGAGATAGTTTCCGGTTCCGGATCAATTTCGGCCTGCGTGATCAGCACGTCGCGATCAGCCCCTGCCACCAGCGTAGGGGCGGCGAAAGGATTACCAAGATTTCCGATCCCGGCTATCGGCGGTTCATTCAACAGACCGTCATCGTCGATATCGAGCAGGCCGGTGTCAGCCATACCACCATTGGCGGCATTGAGTATCATCAGCCAGCCCTGTTGCTGCGGTGCACATTCATCTCCGGTTGGAATGTGGGTACTGACCAGGAGTTTTCCATCTCTCAGTACCGGCGTCGCCAGGACCTGTTCACCGAGCGCAGTGCCGTACACCAGGTCCATATACCAGCCTTCGTGCACCGTCCAGTCAATCGGGTTGCGTGAAGTCTCGCGAATAGGAACCGATGTGTCGTCAATGCCGTCGTCATCGGTGTCATATTCGAAGGTATCTTCAAGTGTGATTGTCTGCTGCAGCATGTTGTTTGAGCTGATTCGGGTTAGCCGCTTTGTGTCATATCCCGGCCCTTTATCCCAAATACCGTAGATCCGATGTTGACTGGTTGATCGCTGATCACTCGGTTCAAGGTATTTGCCCGTACCGAAATAGACCATCACGCCGGTACCGGTTGGATGTGAGCCAACAGTAACCGCAGAGGTGATCGGTGAACGGTTTCCATTGTCATCCACTGCCTGATGTATTACCTCACCGTTCGACCAGTTGGCCACGTTGGTATCCGACACATCAAAGCGATACACGCACCCGTACAGATCTCCGGCATAGATACTATCGATGATGTTGTCACCATTAATGTCCACTGCGGTTGGCTCGGCCATCGCATTCGGCGTGGACACCTGGCCTCGACACCCCGCCTGACCGGGAAACAGTTTGCGAATTTTTTGCCCGGTGGCAATGTCGATCAGAATAATGGAAGACCAGCCCCCGCCGCGGCTGTACCCCTCGTTACGGGTGCTGTTGTTGTAGCCGTTCCCAACAATGGCAACCCACTTTCCATTGTGCATACGTGCGATGATCGGACTTGAGTAGGTAAACCCCAGCCCTCGATCTTCGCGGTCGGTGAATTCCCACAATACAGCGTCCCCGGCACCGGCCTCGGTGATTGCATCCGGGTCGGTAATATCGAGTGCATACACCCCCTGACCACCCCGACCAAGCGCGCCGATTAACACGGTTCGCCAGGCACCATTGATAAACACATCTGCAGCGCGCGGGGAAGCATCGACATAGTATTTGTGAGTGTATTTTGGATTGGTCAGCGCTGACAAACGCGAGAACACAGGAGATGGCACATAGGCAAACAACTCTTCACCCGTGCCGGCCGACCACTCGGCCCCCGTCCACTGCCCGGCGTCGAATGCGTGCAGCATACCGTCGTTGGCACCCACATAAAGTACCCGGCGGCGTTCCCGGTTATCGCGCCCAAAAGATGAATACGCCGCCGCATTCTCCGGTGCGGCAGTACCCCAGTTGTCCGGAAAGAACGATGAGGGCACACCGACCAGCATCGGACTCGAATGGACGATATCTCCCAACGGGGTTGACCGATTGCGCAGTCCGTCGATCTCTTCGCCGCGCAGGTACGTGAGCCGCGACTCGCCGAGATCATCCTCAAGATCCGTTATCGGATTACGTCGCAACCAGTTGACCTGACTCGCACTGATCTCATCATTCTGCGGTGAAGCAACGTCAGCCGGCCATTGAAACGGCACTCCCTGCCGGGAGTCCGGATTGTAGGTGATGATCTGCCTCGGGATACCCGCAGCCACTCTGGCAACCAGTTCGTCGCTCGCGCTCCAGTCGAACGTGTCGCTGATGACAGCATCACTGGTAATTTCTTTTGATACAACATCACCCGTCCACTTGCCGCTGCGAAACGACGCGCTGTAAACACGATTACCCGTGTCGAGGGAACCGGAACTGACCGACACCGCCGTCGCGGCACCGGCCTGTTCACTGATACGGTTAAACACAGATCGCATCGTCTGCGCCATGCGCGACGGATCAGTCACCGGAAAGTAGTTGTCGGGAGCGCCATCGTTGTCTGCATCCCATTCTTCGCGCTGCGGGATGCGATCACCATTCAAATCATTAAAGCCACCCCACTTCGCCGCGTACCACAGCGGCGATGGCAACTGCTCGGCGGCAGTTACCGTACCCGGCGTAAAGTCTATTGTGCTCGTCAGCGGCAGCGCTGTGCGGTCTGCCCAGCCTGAGCCCGGCGTTTCACTGGGTGGCACATCCAGCTCATAGTCCGGGTCTATACGTGCATTCGTATCGGTGTCCCTGACCACCAGATACACGCCATCCTTGTTTGAGCCGGAGACGGTATAACCCATGTGCTGGATCGCACAGCCGGAAGCGACCAGGCTGTCAACTTTCATCCTCACTGTATTGCCGGTCACGCTATAGCGATACCGCGACACCGCGTCCATATCGTTATCCGCACCCTGCTCCATGTCTTCAAATGACACTCTAAAGCTGCCACTGGTGGGCGTGATCTCTTCAACCGTGAAACCGACAATTGCATTGGTCGGGTAGTAAGTACTGTTCTGACTGCAGAATTTAACCGTTTTCGCAAACGGCGCGAAGCTGATTTTTTTCGTACCGACCTCAACATCAATGGACGGCAGCGGGCTGCCAAGTGCGAGGGTAAAGTTTCCAACGTTCTGTACGCCGGGCGCGTTGGGGTGTATGTCATTCTGATGGCCAAAGTAAGACACACTGGGCGCATAGTAACTGCCCTGCCGGTGTGGTGCTTCCGGTGCGAGGCCGCGAATGTTTCGGAACGTGGTGACTTCCTTTGGCGACGGTGAGCCGTCGTTAAGCGTGCCTACCTGCCCGATAAACTTAAGCCCGGGCAGAGTACTTTCGTTTTTGGATATTTTATCCGCCAGTGCACCCACATCAAGGTCGGGCAAGCCGTCACCGGTAAAGGACGAAAAGTCGCTGCCGGGTAGTTGATCTCCATCAAACGACGGACTGGGATCACTGATCACAAGTTGATAGGCACTGGAGCACTGCGCATAAGGCTGATCCGCCGCTCCCGAATAGGGATCATTCCATACTGCCGCTGACAGCCCGAGCTGTTCATCCATGCCGCCAACAGTTTCAAATGCATCCGTCGGGACTTCGGCACCGGAAAAATACCGCAATCCTTCATACATCATTTCAGCAATCGGATTACCCCAGGCCCTGCATTCACCATTTTGAAACGGCCTGTCGTTAATCCATCCACAGTCAGCCTGAACCGTACCCGTTTTACCT
The DNA here is from genome assembly GCA_964583825.1 of uncultured Granulosicoccaceae bacterium. Lineage (GTDB taxonomy): Bacteria > Pseudomonadota > Gammaproteobacteria > Granulosicoccales > Granulosicoccaceae. The sequence goes on along the minus strand of CAZOXM010000055.1, from coordinate 16,272 downwards.
CTGCGCTGCAGATAGTCATTGGGAATACGGATAGCATCCAGAGAAGTGACGATACCGGGGGCTCGAGTGAATACTCCGCTGACCCGATCGACTTCGTTGTCGCCGAAAGAGGTCACCGGTTGCCGCAGCACCCCGCCCTGAAGATTGTTTTCATAGGAACCTGACAGGAGACTAAAGTACATGGCGTTGTTTTCGCCGAACTCGTGCAGCAGACCTACCGGTTTATAATGGTTATTCGGGTACTGCTGGCAGGCCTCCTCGAGAAACCCGTCCTTGCAGACTCTGACATCAAGAACAACCTCAAAACTCGCCCATTCATCACCCTGGCTCCCCTCCTTGTCTACCCACTGCCATATTTCGTCCGTGGTATTTTCCCGTACTCTCAGGTACGGCACATCGTCCATTTTCACGTTACTGGTAGACAACAGATGCCTGGTGTTGGCCACAGGTTCGCTCAGTGGGGAGTAATCACTGATCAGGTAGCCATCTTCGGCCAGCGAGTTGTACGGCACACCCCACGTATGGTTTTCCCACGGTACAAAAGCTCTGCGAAGAATCGTCAGTCCGTCCGCAGTATCGATCTCTCGACGACCGCCATACAACGCCCTGAGCATGACATCCATGCGTGTCATGGATAAAAAGTTAAGAAAATCGCCACTCCACCCGACGGTGCACTTTTTATCAGCAGTTGTAGCGACCGCCTCCAGGTAGGTACCGGTTAGATTCTGATAGCAGAAGTAACTGTCGAAATATCCGTAGTAGTCTATTTCATGTGGCTTGTACCGAATGTCCAACACGCCGTCCTGATTGATATCCTCGTAGGACGGATAGGCCTCGAAAAAGAGCTTGTTGTCGCGCTGCATGATCAACTGAACCAGCGCTGTTTTACTGCCACTGATAAAGAGTGGCGTATCGGCCAGATTCAGCTCTGCCGAATGTACAGAAGGCTGCAGCACTGGCAAAAGCATCAGCCATAACAAAAGCGGAGCACGCAACCCGCGCTGAATCGATCCGCAAAGTGTCTGCCACCAACCGATGCTGCGCCCGCGAACGTCAACGGTTTGACTGGCGATCGCGTAGCGTTTCCGGCGGACCGGCAAAACTATTGCTTTAGTCAAGGTGTTACCCACATAGAAGTCAACGCCAGTGTCTGTAAACTGTCTATTTCGTGCGATTTCACAAATTCAACCCGACCACCGTTGCACGCGACAGGCCAACGTCGGCTGACAATGGTTCTGCCCGTCAACATGAATCGCTCGACTACATTCACGGTGTCCGCCCGACACAGGGGCTTCAGTCTCATCGAACTGTTAATTGCGATGGTGATCGCCGCCCTTCTGATGCTTATCACAACGAACCTTGCTCCGGTGCTGGATCAGAGCAAATCGCGACAGGTATCAGACAGTTTGCGAGCGCACATCGCACAAACCAGAAGCGAATCCATTTCGCGTGGTGGCAATGTGCACCTGTGTGGCAGCGCCAACGCCACCACCTGTGGTACTTCGCTAAGCGGTGGCTGGATCGTCTACTACGATGCCGACAATGACGGCACTCTCGGGTCAGCGGACAGCATACTGTCGCGCTACTCGCAGGACAGTACCCGCCTGTCTGTCACTGCCACAGATAACCTGGGTGCTTCTGTCGGGTCACTGGGGTTCGATTACCGGGGCTACCCGTCACAGGCATTGACACTGGCAGTCAGCAGTGGTGACTACAGCCACACCGTGAGTTTGTACGCGAACGGTCGTGTCGCACTGCAATAGCATGTAAAAAACAATGGTCATACCGGGAGCCAATAGATGTTAACAGGCAGCACAGCGCAGAGAGGCGTCGGGTTGATCGAGGTAATGATTGCTCTGTTTATACTGACGTTTGGCGCGCTGGCAATCGGCAATGTTCAAATGACCGCGCTTTCGTCCGTGACGATATCATCGTCGCACTATGCGATCAGTTCCATCACCGAAGAAATAGCAGAGCAGCTGAAGGCTGACTCTGATCAGGCGGCTGCCGGCAGCTACAATACGCTATTTTCCGAAGCGGCCTCAACCACCGCTATGCCGGTACCGGTTGCCGGGTTCATAGATCACAGCAAACAAGCAACCGCAGCAGCACTCAGTGACGGCGCGTTGCAGATAGACTGTGCTGCGACGGCCTGCACTGTTTCACTTAGATGGACAGAACCACAGACTGGCAGCGCAGCACAGCAGTTTTATAACCTGCGCTTTCCCCTCTAGTCGAATCGTATGGGACCTATTCCTCAAACAGGGCACCGATCCGGCCAGCATGGCTTTACCCTGCTGGAGCTGATGATCAGCGTTACTATCGGTATTATCGTTGTGCTTTCAGCAACAGGCTTAGTGGTTACAAGCTCGGAGTCCAGACGCATTGTTAAGCACAGTGCAGAGCTGCAGGAAGAAGCATTTTATATAACACATCTGCTCAGACAACAATTGGCGCAGGCGGGGTTTCGGAACCTGAACAGCGCGGGTGCCGGCAGCAGAACCATTCCGATCTCGAACCGGTCAGATCACTATCCGGCCAGTGGCAGCCGCTGGAAAAACGGACAACTGATTCGAGTTGCAGGCAATGCACTCTTTTACCGCTTTGATGGTGCATCATTACCGGACGGCAGCGCAGACCGCAGTATCTTTGATTGCCTGGGCAATGCGATTCCCGCGGGTGCGATTATCGAATCATCCATCGCACTCCAGGACAATAATCTGATATGTACCGTCGGCACAAATACAGCGATGCTGATCGACGGCAGGCAGAACACCCGTGTCGAGCAAATGCTGATCACACTGGGCGTCGACAGTAACAATGATGGTGAGATTGACTATGCCGTAGACTCATCACTCGCCTCTGCTGACGATTTTGAAAATTCACGCAGCATTACTGTACGCCTGTTGCTTGCCACGGCAGATAACGTCATCAAACACCACCAGACGTACTACTTTAACGGCACGGCAACCGCCACGGATAATCGTCTGCGCACAGAAGCGACGATCTCCGTTGCCCTGAGGCACTGATGCAACAGACCTTAAACTCAACGCAGACCGAACGAGGCACAACGCTGGTATCGGTGCTGATCGTCACCGTGATAATCGGCATTATCGCCTTCGGCAGTGTGGATATCAGCCATGTGTCGCAAAAGGCAGCAGGCAATGCGATACAACGCAGCCGGGCTTTTCAGGCCGCAGACGGAGGAGCAACCGTCGCCCAGGGTAACGTGGTGCAGATCATGCGCCGCCGCGCTTTCGCAGACAGCACGGCAAGCGAGGGTGTTTTTTCAAACGGCAGCTATCGCCAAAAATGGTGGCAGGCGGAAGACTATACCGGACAACAGGAAGTGGCCGCCGGTACCGTGCTCGGAGTGAAAGAATCCCCCAGATATATCATTGAGGAAATCGGTCAGTTTGTCACCGACGGTGGCAGCGGCATTACCAGCCTCGACCTTGGCAGTGCCGCTTATGGCAGCCGCAGCAGAAGCGGTCGTGATGTGGCAGTGTACCGCATACAGTCTCAGGGCTATGGTAGTCTGAATGAAGTGGTCAGCGTGGTGGAAACCGTTGTCGGTTACAGCTTCTAAACTCGCTCAGGTGCATGCACCAAAGTACGTGAGGCCCAACCGACTGCGCCGGCAACAGGGCATGTCACTGATAGAACTGTTTGTTGTGCTCGCAGTTATTGCCATTCTCATCGCATTTGTCGCGCCCAACTACAGCCGCTTCCTGATTGAAAAACGCCGCGTGGATGCACACCAGTTGCTGATGGAAAACGCCTCCAGATTGCAGCGTTGCCTGACGCTGGCGGGGGCGTATGACAGCGGGTGCAACCTCACCACCACTTCGCAAGACGGTTACTATACTCTATCCAGCACCTTGACCGGTCAAACCTGGACCCTCTCTGCAGACCCGGTCGGTGGCAAATCGCAGTCCGGAGATTCGCAATGCAAGTCCATCACTCTTGATCACACCGGGTTGCGCAATGCCTCGGGAACAGATCCGGCTCTGTGCTGGTAGAGATCTATTAATGAATCGCCGACGTTAATGGATCACCGGAGCTGGATTCAACGTTTCACCATCAATAGTAATTCGATGCATCAATCGGGCTTCTCCCGGATAGTCGTTTAATGCTTTATGCCATGAGGCGCGATTATCCCAAAAAGCAACAGAGCCCGGCTGCCACGAAAATCGATGTATCAGCGATTCCTGCTGACAATGCTGATAGAGGTAACTGAGCAGGGCATCACTTTCGCTTTCCGAAAGCTCATTGATACATAACGTGAAGTCCGGGTTCACGTACAGTGCGGTTTTTCCACTCACAGGGTGTGTGATGGCTACCGGATGTATCGCATCCTGAGTGGCTGCTGCCCGGTTCCCCAGTCGCCCGGCAAATTCTTCCCGATCACCCCCTTCGTAAGCCTGTGGGCCGAACGCATGACGACTGGAATGTGTGGCAGTCAGCGTACTGATTTTTTCTTTCACGTCATCAGTCAGTTGATCATAGGCTGCAAACATGCTGGAAAACAGCGTATCACCTCCCTGCGACGGCAGCACTCTGGCGACCAGGATCGAACCCAGCGCGGGAGCTTGATCATAACTGTGATCAGTGTGCCATTGTTCCCCGATGTTCTTTGATTGATCGGGTTCTTTCCTAACCTCCGCTATTTCCGGATAGCCGGCGACGGCCTGAAAAAAGCGATTAATGTTGATTTTTCCAAACTGCTTCGCCAATCGAATATGTGCTTCAGGTGACAACTCCTGCCGGCGAAAAAATAAAACACCGTAAGTACCCAGCGCTTCGCGCAGCGCCTGTATATCATCAGCCTTGACTGCACGGAGATCAATGTCGTTAACGTAGGCACCCACACCTGGTGCTGCTTCAATAGTAAAAGTAGCCATTTTCTTTTATTCCGGCGATAGGATTTCAATTTGCACTGGCTCAATCACATACCGGCAGGCACAATGACCCTCCCCAATACCTGACCGATTAACCGATGCCAGCCACCCAGGAAATACTCGCCCGGCTTATCGCATTCGATACCACCAGTCGCCACTCAAACCTGGATCTGATGAACTATGTGTCGTCGCTCCTCGCCGAATATAACATCGAATCAACGCTGATACCGAACCATGACAACACGAAGGCAAACCTGTACTGCACGGTAGGCCCCGCTGACCTGCCCGGTGTAATGCTGTCCGGACATACCGACGTAGTCCCGGTAGACGGTCAGCACTGGACCAAACCAACTTTTGAATTGACTCAGAGTGACGGGAGGCTGTTCGGTCGCGGTACGGCGGATATGAAAGGTTTTATTGCCTGTGCGATTCAAGCGGCGATCAGCGCCAGCAAACACACCCTCACCACTCCGCTGCACCTGGCATTGTCCTACGATGAGGAAATCGGTTGTGTTGGCGTTCACTCACTGCTCGATCTGCTTGCACAGTCCCCGGTTAAACCTGCCATGTGTATTGTTGGAGAACCAACCAGCCTGCAGGTGGCTACTAAACACAAAGGTAAAAAGTCGGTGGTCGCCCGATGTATTGGCAGGGAGGGTCACTCTGCACTGGCACCTCACGCCCTGAATGCAATTCACCTTGCCTGCGATCTGATTAACGTCCTGCGTAAAAAACAACAACAGATTAAACAGAACTACGGCGACTACGACGATCTCACCGAGGTGCCATACACAACCGTACATGTCGGCAGAATTGTTGCGGATCAGGCGCTGAATATCGTACCGAATCTGTGCACAGTGAATTTCGAAATCCGCCACACTGCTGCGGATGATCCACTTGCGATACTGGATCAGATTAAAAACGACTCAAATAACATTGTCGCAGCGGCGAGGCAGCACGCTGCTGAGGCGGCGATAGAATTCGATGTGTGGAACGCCTATCCCGGACTCGATACCGCAGCAGATACGCCGGTGGTTGAATTTGTGAAATCTCTACTCGGCGTCAACGCCACTTCTTCGGTAGCATTTGGCACGGAGGGCGGGCTGTTTTCCGAAAAGGCCGGAATACCCACCGTGGTTTGTGGACCGGGCTCTATGGCTCAGGGTCACAAGCCCGACGAATTCATCGAGGTAACACAGTTGGAACGCTGCGAGCTTATGCTGAGCAAATTGGTCGATGCGCTTGAGAGAAATTCTCTGGCCAGCTGAACGCTGGAAACTGATGCCAAAGCGCTTCGAGCCTCGCATCATAATTGGAATAATATTGGTACAATAGGTTCAATATTGGTTCATCTATTGGCACAAATAATTGTCCATTACGGACAATAGTGGTACGTTTAACTCGCACGCTGCACCGCAGCCTGACTGTGCATTAGTAAGTGCTTCGGCCACCCGTGAAAGATGAATTTCCACGGCAAAACTAAACTGAGGAAAATTTTATGAAGCTAAAAACGCCAAAAGCTATCCGCTCCCTGGCGGTCGCCGGCTGTGTGTCTCTGTTGTCAGCGACTGGTATAGCAAAAGCCGCAGACAGCACTCAACCGATTGTCATACCGATTCACAACTGGTCCAGCCAGATTGTCATGGCCTATGTGCTCGGTGGCATGTTCGAAAAAATGGGAAGCAACGTCGAATACGTACCGGCTGATTCGCAGGCAGTCTACGAATCCATACGCAATGGCGATGTGACGATCTCGCACGAAGTCTGGCAGTCTACTTTCGGCAAGTCGTTCTACAACGCAATGGCCAAGGGCGGCGTGATTGACGTAGGCACTCACTCAGCGACCACGCTTGAGGAAATGGGCGTACCCACCTGGGTCATTGAACAGGATATCTGCCCCGGACTGCCTAACTGGGAAGCTTTGAAAGATTGTCACGAGGCCTTCACTACCCCGGATTCTGACGGCAAGGGCCGCTGGCTCGAAGGCCCGCAGAGCTGGCACGGGGATCTGATGCCGGTAAGGCTTGAAGCATTGGGTCTGGCAGACAACTGGACTGTGAAATTCGCTGGTGGTGCAGATGCCCTGTGGACAGAACTCGCGGCAGCCAAGAAAGAAGGGCGCGGCACGATCGTGTTTAACTGGACACCGAACTTTACCGATGCAGATGGCTTTACCTTTATAGAATTCCCGCCGTACTACGAAGGCTGTCGCAAGGAAGACGGTGGTGATGGCAAGTGCGGCTCCCCGAAAGGTTGGCTTAAAAAAGCGGCAAACTATAAGTTCCCCAAGACGCACCCGGCCGCCTACACCGCCTTCTCCAAGGTCGATTTCACAACCAAACAAATCGGTGAAATGGCTGCCCTGGTGGATACCGACAAAATGGATCACAAAGACGCAGCCGCCAAGTGGCTCGCAGACAATGAAGACGTCTGGATGCCTTGGACGAAGCAATAAAATACCGATCACATTGAAATCTGTAATTTATACCGTAAGCAGATACAGCTAGCGGCGCAAGAACCCCTCTGATCTTCCGGTCAGAGGGGTTTTTTTTGACGCAGCGTCTGCGATCATTTACTTATTACTACTCGACATAACAAAAGCCATGGCACCAGAAATGAGCAGTAGTGAACCGGTCATTCGCTGTGAATCGGTGTACAAAATTTTCGGTGATCACGCCAGGCGGATGCTGCAGGAAAACAACGGTACCGTCGATGCGGTCAAGTTTCAGCAGGCCGGCTGTATTGTGGGCGTAAACAACGCTTCGTTTGAAGTTTATCCGGGTGAGTTGCTGATCATTATGGGGCTGTCAGGCTCCGGTAAATCCACGCTGCTACGCTGCATTTCCCGCTTAACCGACGCGACCGCTGGCAGAGTTTTTATCGAAGGCGAAGATATCACCTCGATGAGTGGTCGCCAGCTAATAAAGCTTCGACGTAACAAAATGGGCATGGTATTTCAAAGCTTCGCACTGCTGCCTCATAAAACCGTGCTCGAAAATATCGCGTTCCCGTTACAGGTGAAGGGCGTGAGCATGAGAAACAGCATCGACCGCGCCAAGGAAATGATCGATCTGGTCGGACTGACAGGCAGGGAAAATTATTTCCCAAGGCAACTGTCCGGTGGACAACAACAACGAGTCGGTATCGCACGATCACTGGCCATCGAGCCGGATATCTGGTTTCTGGACGAACCGTTCTCCGCACTGGATCCATTAATCCGCAAGGAAATGCAGGACGAATTTTTAAGGCTGCAGGGGGTACTCAGCAAAACCATACTGTTTGTGACACACGACTTCGACGAAGCACTGCGCCTCGCCGATCGCATCGCCATTATGAAAGACGGTGTGATCGAACAGCTCGACACACCAGCCAACATCGTCTTGAACCCGGCAACAGAGTACGTCAGAAAATTCACTGAAGAAGTCCCCAGAGAAAAGGTATTGAAAATCGAATCAGTCATGGACCCGGCCGTCAGCAATGCCAGCGCAGTCACGGTATCCAGGGATGCAATTATCGAAACGGTGGCTGAAGTGGTTCTCAATAGCGCAGAGCCCGTCTCTGTCACGGACGAAAGCGGCAGCATCGTCGGCTCGGTACACGCTTCCAGAGTAGTGAATATTCTATTCGGCGGCCGATCGCATCAGAGCCAGCCACAGTCATGATGGAAATACTGCGGCAACGGAAATCTCTGCAGTTTCTGTTGTTACTTATTGTATTCATGCTGCTGTATCTCTTGGTACCGCGCAGCGAGGGCAGTTGGCTGTGGCGGTTGCCACCATTGCTGAAAGACCTGCCGCTCATGATAAACAATGCGGTCAACTTCATCATGTTCGACTGGTGGCCCATCGAAGTCTGGGATCCGGATATTGAAGAGTTCGAACAAAAACCATTGATGCGTGAAATTACCCGGTCGATCTCCGGCGTGGTGCTGTTCATGATCGAATTCATCCGCGAGATCCTGCTCGGTGGGGTGAAAACAATCGTCACATTCACCGGCTGGGACTGGGCCACGGAAAACCCGTGGGCAAAATGGCCGGCTCTGCCTTGGACGGTAGTGGCTGGTGGTGTGGCCATCCTGGGTTATGCGCTCAGCGGTTGGGGGCTGGCACTCTTTTCCGGACTGGCGTTCGTTTACATCGCGATATTCGGCCAGTGGGAGCCCTCCATGCAGACGCTGTCGTTTGTTTTGATTGCAGCGCCTCTGTCGATTTTACTCGGTCTGTGCTTCGGTGTATGGGCTTACAAAAGCAAAACGGTAGAAACCATACTCAATCCGCTGCTGAATGTCGCGCAGATCATGCCGCACTTTTCCTACCTGATTCCGGTGATGGTGTTTTATGGCATCGGCGATCATGCCGGTGCGATCGCTACCATCATTTTCGCCACACCGCCGATGGTGAGACTGACTGTGCTCGGTCTCAAAAAGGTGCCGCCGGAAGTCGAAGAAGCCGGCCGCATGAGCGGTTGCAGCAACTGGCAACTGTTAAGGCAAGTGCTGCTGCCAACCGCGAGACGCGACCTGCTGATCGGGGTTAATCAGGTCATCATGCAATGTCTGGCGATGGTGGTAATCGCCTCACTGATCGGTGCCAAAGGCCTGGGTAATGAGCTGCTGATTGCACTGAACCGTCTGCGTATCGGTCTGGCGCTGGAGATCGGTATTTGCATCGTGCTGATCGCCATCGTGCTTGACCGGCTGTCACTGGCATGGGCAAATAAACAAACCGACTATTTCGCAGATCTGTCTTTTCGTGAACGGCACAGGCACTTTTTGATGTTCCTCGGCGTGTTTGCTATTGGCGTGCTGCTGGCCATTCTCGGCCGGTTCGTGTTTAAGGATGGTTTCAACTACCTTTACCTTATACCGCACAACAAAGGCATCACCACCGCGGAATTCTGGCAGGCCGGTGTCGACTGGATTTGGGATACCTTTTTCTACACCCTGAAAGGCTTCAATGAGTGGCTAATAACAGAAGTACTCATTCCAATGAAAAACGCCTACCTAAACATGCCTGTGGTGGCGACGTTTGCACTTGCCATGGGTGCCGGGTTCATAGTCGGCGGCATTCGCTCCGCCATCATCGTCGGTGGTTTTTTGTTATTCATCGCACTCACAGAATGGTGGGATCGCGCACTGATAACTGCCTACCTGATGTCCGCCGCCGTCGTCATCTCAGGGATAATCGGAATTCTGGTCGGCACACTGTGTGCGCAGCACCCTGCCTCGTCACGCTTCATTCTTGCTGTGTGCGATACATTCCAAACCTTTCCGTCCTTTATCTACCTGATACCGGTGATGATGCTGTTCGGCGTCACAGATACATCCGTACTGATTGCAATCGTGGTGTATGCCACCATACCGGCAACGCGCTATACCGTCGAAGGCCTGAGAAGCGTGCCCCAGTCTCTACACGATGCCGGATCGATGTCCGGTGTAAATCGACTACAACGTTTCTTCTCCATTGAACTGCCAATTTCATTCCCGCACGTCGCTCTGGGTATTAATCAGACGGTCGTGTTTGCGCTGTCCATGGTTATCATCGGCGCATTAATCGGCACCGACGATCTGGGACAACTTATTTTGAAGTCTCTCTCTGATAAAGCCGGGGTTGGAAACGGACTGATACTGGGGCTGTGTGTGGCATTCATAGGACTGGCAATAGACCAGATACTAAGAACGTGGGCCAATCAGAGAAAGGCTGCCCTGGGAATGAGCTAACAGGCTGGTGCTAAACGATTGCGCTCGTGACGTTTTAACACCCTGCTAACGAACTTGCCGATGCAGCCAGTCTTTCAATGCGGACGCGTTCTCATTGAGAAATCTGTTTGAGGCGTGCAGCAATGCATAGCCATAACCGTTCAGTGTTTGTTCAAACGGGGCAACCAGCAGCCCGTTGTTAAACTCGTTTTGCATAAGATCATCGGCCAGGATAAATCCCTGACCATCGATAGCGGCCTGCACCTTCACGTTGGCATCACTGACTATTCGGCGCGGATTCCGAAGGCGAGGTGCGCCTCCCCCCTGCCCTGAGGCATCGTTCAGCCATTCCTGCCACAAATCGTGCTGGCGCCCCTCTACCAGCAGAGGCAGTTCGGCCAACGGAGATTCGCGCAGCAGCTGCGCACTAAGCGCACTATCCGTATTCAGCCCCAACCGCGCCAACAGCTGCGGGCTAATCGCCGGATACAACGGCATCGGTATTTCGCCGAAGCAATGCGGGTCGCCAACGCGCTGACAAGCCCCCCAGCGAATGGCAAGATCCACTTCATCGAGCGCGAAGTCTGCGGAATTAACTGAATGCTGCAGTAACACGCCTGTGCCCGGATACTGCTCACTAAATCCACTGATATGTCCCGACAGCCAGCGGGCCGCCACGTAAGTGGTTGCGGCAATGGTCACACCAGCCTGTTGGTTGTCACCATGCAGACGCAACACGGCATCACCCAGTGCCGCGAAGACCTGCTGCGTCGTCAGCAACAGCAATTGTCCTGCATCGGTCAGCAACACCTGCCGAACCGACCGCTTGAACAATGCACACTGCAGATGTGTTTCCAGCTTGCGGATCTGGTAACTGACTGCCCCTTTGGTGATACAAAGCTCGTCAGCTGCCAGACTGAAGCTCAAATGGCGGGCTGCAGCCTCAAAAGCCTTGAGGCCCTCCAGCGGAGGCAGGTCATGTTTCATGGCTTTTATGGTTTAAAAATATTAAACCATAAATCAGAATTTTCGGTTTGTCATGCATTTTAATTTTGACAATGATGCGTAAAACAACGGAACAACCCATGACTCAGAGCGTCAACTCACATGCACGTGTGGTAGTGATAGGCGGCGGTATTGCAGGCTGCTCCACCCTGTACCATCTCACCCGCGAGGGCTGGACTGATATTGCACTGGTCGAGCGAGATGAGCTGACGTCGGGTTCAACCTGGCATGCGGCAGCACAGGTAACACAATTCGGCGGCAACCAGACCATGCTCGCCCTGAAGCGACACAGTATTAATCTCTATAAAGCACTGGCCGCTGACCCGGACCATCCTTTCGCCTACCATATCACCGGCGGCATGCGCACCGCCTACCACCAGGATCACCTTGACCTCTACCATTACCACACAGGAATGGCTCGCGGTCTGGGTATCGAAATGGAAGTGATCGACAAGGCCGAAGTCGGGAAGCGCCACCCGCTAGTGCAGACCGACGGTATTCTTGGCGCCTGGTGGGATCCGCTGGACGGCTATATTGATCCTGCCGGTATCACGCAGGCACTGGCCAGAAAGGCACGCGAGTCAGGCGCGCAGGTGTATCGGTTTAACCCGGTTGAAAACATCTCCCGCACCGCCAGCGGTGAATTCATCGTGCATACAAAAAACGGTGACATCACCTGCGAGAAAGTCGTTAACGCCACCGGTTACCGGGTGAATGAAGTCGGCAGTATGCTCGGTGTGGAACACCCGGTGACCTCAATGGAGCATATGTATTTTCTGACCGACAGCCTGCCGGAGATTGAAGCGCTTGATTATCAGGTACCGGTCATTCGCGACCCGCACGACGACTTCTACAGCCGTCAGGAAAAAAAGGGCTTACTGGTCGGTGTGTATGAACAGGCCTGCAAGACCTTTGGCATGGAGGGCATTGACCCGGCCTTCACCCAGGCGCTGTGCCCCTCTGATCTTGATCGCTGCCTTGACAACATGGAAGGCATTTTTAAAAGGATGCCGGCACTTCAGGAGGCCGGCATTCACACGGTTGTAAACGGCCCGATCACCTACACCATAGACGGCCTGCCACTGGTTGGCCCAATACCGGGGATCGCGAACGCTTACTGCATACTGGGACTGCGTGCTGGGATTGGAGAAGGCGGCGGACACGGAAAAATACTGGCTGAGCTCATCGTGCACGGAGAATGTGAATGGGATGCCTGGTGCCTCGACCCGCGCCGCTTTACAGAGTATGCCAATACCGAGCACACTTGCCTCAAGGCTATTGAAGACTATCAAAACGAATTCCACTACCACCTGCCCCACGAACATCGACCGGCCGCACGACTGGCGCGAACCACACCGCTATATCCGGTACTCGACGATCTGGGGGCACTGTGGGGTGTAGTAAATGGCTGGGAGCGTGTCGTTTGCTTTAAACCCGAAAACAATCCGAATTTCGTCGATTCACATGGCTTCAGATTTAATGCAACGCACGAAGTAGTGGCGGCCGAAGTCAAAGCGTTGCAACAGCAGGTTGGCATCATGGAAGTATCGGGCTTCAACCGCTATGAAATTCGTGGCGAGGGCGCCACGGAGCTACTTGAGCAGGTCATCTGCAGCAGACTGCCAGCCTCCGCAGGTAAAGTCAGACTCTGCTACCTGCTGAACGAAAAAGGCCATGTACTCGGTGAGGCGACGGTGGCCAAGCTTGCAGAAGAGCACTACTGGTTCGGATCTGCCGCCGCCGCAGAGTGGCATGACCGGGACTGGCTGCATCGTTTCGCGCCGGATACTGTGACCATCACTGAAATGGCATCGACCCACACGATTCTGGTGGTTGCAGGCCCGCAGTCTCGCGCGCTGCTACAAAGCCTCTCTCCAAGATGTGACTGGTCGAAAGATGCGTTTCCATGGATGAGCGTTCGTGATATGGACATCGGCCACGCCAGAGTCACCGCCATGAGCGTTAGCTTCTCCGGCGAACTTGCCTATGAATTGCATATCCCCAACGAAAGACTTTATCTGGTATGGACCCTGATCACCGAAGCTGGCAGTGCGTTTAACCTGTCAAAATTTGGCTTATACGCCACCGAATCCATGCGTTTGGAAAAAGGATATCGGCACTGGAAGGCCGACCTTATCTACGAGCGTAACCCGATGGAGTCCGGCCTTGAACGTTTTGTAAATCTTGATAAAGACTTCGTCGGCAAGGATGCCCTGCTCAAAGAAATTGACCGCGGTGCAGAAAAAGCGTTTGTGTGCATGACGGTTGACTGTAACCTTGCAGCCGCTCACGCCGGAGATTCAATCTATCACGGCGACAACCTTATTGGCACCGTCACCTCTGGCGGGTTTGGTCATCGCGTTGCAAAGAATATCGCTTTTGCATTCGTCAATGCACACGATGCAACAACCGGGAAAGCGCTGGAGATTGAAATACTCGGGACGCGCTACCCGGCGACCCTTTGTGAGCCGTGCCTTTATGATGCAGACAATACGCTGGTAAAGCGCTGATACCGAATATGCCAATCGGCAACGTCAACCATCGCCCCTGTCAATCACAGCCCTCGGAGCACAACAGCACCGTCCAACTACTTCTGACCGCCAACGGGCTCTTCAATCGATTCGAATCCGACAAGATTCCAGGGCAAACCCTGCTGCCGGTAAATCGCTGCTTTTTACGTGGATAAACGCGTACATTCGGCGTCTAATCCCGCTCTGCGTCCGCCTCAGCCATACGCATATCGTTGTAACGATTACCGACGACCGTATCCTCATTGATCAGCTCATTCAATTGAGAAACGGTTTCATCGGTCAGGGTTACCTCTGCGGCACCGGCATTCTCTTTCATAAAATCGATATGTTTGGTACCGGGTATCGGTACATCATTCTTACGATGCAGCAGCCACGCCAGTGCCAGCTGTGCCATCGAGCAATTATTCTGTTCGGCTATTTCTGCAAACGGCTTCAGTAACTCACTGTTCTTTTTAAAAGCATCAGGTTCAAATCGCGGCCTGGCAATCGTGCAGCGCAGATCACTCTCCGTGAGATGGGTGACATCCTGCGCCCTGCCCGTCAGGAAGGCTCTGCCCAGCGGTGAGAACGGCACCATCGTGATCCCCAGTTCATCGCACACGTCAAGCACGCCACGCTCGGGGGTGCGCGACCACAGCGAGTATTCCGACTGCAGCGCTGCAATCGGGTGCACACTGTGCGCGCGCCTGAGGTTCTCGGAACATACTTCCGACAATCCGATTTCGCGAACCTTGCCCTGCTCAACCAGACGGGACAAAGCTCCTGTGCTCTCCTCGATAGGTATATTCGGATCGACCCGATGCAAATAGTAAAGATCAATGACCTCGGTACGCAGTCTTTTCAGGCTGTTTTCACAACTCTGCATAATGCCGTCAGGGTCACCGTTGATTCCCTCCCGGGACAATCCGCACTTCGTCGCCAGCACGTACTCGTTGCGGCGATTGCTGATACTTTCGCCAATCAGCGCTTCGTTGTGACCCGCCCCATAAACCTGCGCGGTATCAAAAAAGGTATACCCGACATCTATTGCCTCATTGAGCAATTTGCCGGAAACAGCATCATCCGCCGCCCCGTAACCGGAGGACATGTTCATACACCCGAGCCCGACTGCTGACACACTCAGCGCACCTATTTTTCTTTGCTGCATTGACTTGCTGCCATCGCGTTGATTCGGCGACAGTATACCTGCTGTTTCAGACAGATTCGTTTGCAACCTGCCAGCTCCCGAACACAACCGGGCGCGGGACTTCCGCGAAACACCCGACAAAACCGCGAAATACACCTGCGCGCCGACATGCTCGACGGCCCGAGTTCCGTGATATTATGCGAGTCTCGTGCAGACTTACCCCAGATTCACGCAGCAGGAAAGCCTTTATGCCAGCACTACACGAACAGACAGACCCCAACGGACTACTCGAGTACTCGGTGGTCTATACAGATCGCGCACTGAACCATATGTCGCACAACTTCCAGTCGGTGATGCGCGACTTAGCATCGATGCTGAAGCAAACCTATAGCGCGCAGTCTGCGGTGATCGTACCCGGCAGCGGCACGTTCGGTATGGAAGCCGTGGCCAGGCAATTCGCCAAAGATAAAAAGGTGATGGTCATTCGCAATGGCTGGTTCAGTTTCCGCTGGTCGCAGATCCTTGATCGCAGCGGCATCGCCGACTCGGTACACGTACTCAAGGCTGCCCGCACCGGCAGTGATGCAACCGCGCCTTTTTCCCCTGTCGCGATCGACGAAGCAGTGGCCACGATCAAGCGCGAAAAAATCGACATTGTGTTTGCACCGCACGTGGAAACCTCGGCCGGCATGATATTGCCGGACGAATATATCAGGGCTCTGGCTGACGCCGTGCACTCAACCGGTGGTTTAATGGTGCTCGATTGCATCGCCTCCGGTGCCATGTGGGTCGATATGCAAAAAACAGACGTCGATCTGCTGATCAGCGCACCGCAAAAAGGGTGGAGCGGCCCGCCGTGCGCCGGACTGGTCATGATGAGTGAACGCGCTCGTACCGCGATCGAAAGCACCGAGAGCGACAGTTTCGCCTGTGACCTCAAACAGTGGCTTCAAATTATGGAAGCCTACGAAAACGGCGGCCACGCCTACCACGCGACCATGCCCACGGAAT
>CAZOXM010000054.1:0-33077 GCA_964583825.1 uncultured Granulosicoccaceae bacterium | reverse complement strand
AATTCGAGCGCACAGAATACACACCCGGTGCCGTTTTCTAAATGACGCCGTCTAGCAGGGTGTTGAAAAACGTTATGAGCGACGGACTGAGTAGGCAAATTCTGCCGAAAAAGCGCAGTTTATGGGTTATAAATGAGCATTTTGAGGCAGAATTTAACGCCCTCAGACCTAGCGCAATAGTTTTTCAACATCCTGCTAGGCTCGTCGACGATTTCGCCATTGGTGTCTGACCCTATTTCGATCACAAAGATCGAACGGTACGTGGTATAAATAGTTGGCATTCGGGTGTTGTCATGCAACCAGGGCGCTCCGGAGTAAAGCCGTCAACTCAGCGTTGTCATTGCGTCTGCAGCGGGTAATTTTTCCCGACACCTCATTGTTCACCCAGGCAGTTAATACGGCGCCGCCTGCGTCGTGCATTCTCTCACTTCGGAAACATAGTGACTTTCACTTCTAATAATCGATTGTCCGGCATTTTGCTGATGATCGCTTCGATGGCAGCTTTTGCTGTTGCAGATGCTCTGGTCAAAGTTTCAACCAGTGAAATGGCCCCACCCCAGGTCATTCTATTATTAATGGGCGGTGGCCTGATTATCTTTGTTTCGCTGGCGTTGTTGCAGGGTGACCGCTTACTCGATCGACAGGCGTTTGCGCGGATTATGTGGCTGCGATACGCGGCGGAGATAGTCGGTATGATCGGTATGGTGAATGCGCTGGCCACAGTCGATTTATCGATCGTGGGTGCGGTATCCCAGGCTACACCTGTTTTCGTCACATTGTGTGCGGTGCTTTTTCTGGGTGAGCAAATCAGCTGGCGTCGGTGGACTTCGATTCTCTGTGGTTTTTTTGGAGTAGTCATGATAGTGCGCCCGGGCGCCGAGGGTTTTGAAATCACCGTGCTTTGGACACTTGTTGCTATGGTCGGGCTTGGAATTAGAGACCTTACCACCGCGCTGACCCCCAAAGACATGGCTTCCACAGCACTTGCCACCTACACGATGATGGCTACAGTGCCATTCGCTGCCGTGTGGGCGAAATGGCAGGGGCTGCCTTTGGTAGCAAATGATCTGAACTATGCGGTAGTGGTGCCCATGGTTCTGATCGGGTCTATCGGGTACCTGCTAATTATCTCGTCAATGCGGATCGCACCTATTTCTGTGGTCATGCCGTTCCGGTATTCCCGTATTTTGTTTTTGTTGTGCCTGGGCACGGCATTCTTTGGAGAACGCCCTGATGTGTGGACCTTGACCGGTGCAGCATTGGTGGTAGGGTCGGGCTTGTATATATGGTGGCGGGAGCAACAACTGAAATTGGATGACTGACGCTACATGATGGATCAGCTGTTACACGAAACATGGGTCAGATAGTTCTGGTCGTGAGACTTTGCGCCGATTTCGTGTCCACGGTTAAACAAAGTTGTTTTATGCTGCTGACGCCGCATGCCTTGCTGACGCTGCGGGTTTCCTGCGATGGTGCCAATTCGGGCAGTTCTACCTTGCAGTTTATGCCTTACCTGGCAATTACCCGATTGAGCCTGCCAACCGCCGACAGAAAGCCTGGCCTGATCTCACAATACAATGCAAACCAGTGCGTTAGGGCCTGTACCTCCAATAACTCTCGCTTTTGTTGTATCGTGGGATCTAACAATATCACCGAGCTTGTTTTTGCAGGGAACCAGCCAGTTGCTCAATGAAGTGATCTGGCTACAGCCAGCGCAGCTTTCCTGCAGCGTCAGACACAGCACTTACCGGATCTGACAGGGATGCCCAGTAACATCGCCAGTTAACATCGCCGGCACTAACACGAAGACATGCCGCTGGTATGCACAGCACCCGCGACAACCGACGGTATACAGCCTCCACGCACCACAATGTCACGTCAACCAGACTGATTTATCGAGACGCTTCACATTGAGCAAATCTTGTTGATAGGAATTTATTCCCGTTTATTGATTTTCATATCTGCATTGGTTTACTGTGTCCGGACCCGTAGAAGCAAGACACGAATGCTTACTGGCAACAGTAATCCGGCTGTAATTCACAACGCCTGTCCCGGACCAGTCACTGTGATGTAGCGCATCACCGC
Source organism: uncultured Granulosicoccaceae bacterium (assembly GCA_964583825.1). GTDB lineage: Bacteria > Pseudomonadota > Gammaproteobacteria > Granulosicoccales > Granulosicoccaceae. The sequence continues at coordinate 30,992 of CAZOXM010000054.1, read as the reverse complement.
ACCCTCATGAGGGTGCCGACTACACACTGATCACCATAGAAACACACCGGGCATTCAAATCTTATTGCGGACAGAAGTGATTAAAAGCCGTGACAGCTAAGCCCAGGATTATCAACCCTTTGCATGATAAAGGTGTAGCGGATACTCAGCACATGGCGTTAAACGCACTATTTCGAATCACTCATAAAAGTTAACAACTTAATAAAGGCATGATTTATGTTGCAACACCGGACCCGCTTGAACGCATTGCAGCTCGCAGTGATAGCCAGCGTCAGTATGACCATCACCGCTTGTGGTGGCGGCAGCAGTATTTCCTCAAATACTTCACCCGTTCAAACGGTCAACACCAATAACAACCCACTAATCGGTGTTGACGAGGAGGTCGTTTTCTCAGGGCCGGTAGCAGCACTGACCAGTCAGGTGTCACCGCTTGACTATCACACCCTGCCAAATGTCCGACCGTCAAGCGGCCAGCTGGACCCGGCATTGCGTTCAATGTTGCGCAGGGAACTATCGCGCGGCGACCGTGAATCTGACCTCTCGCTGCTATGCCTCGCAGGATCCGAATCACTGCTTGAATCCGGACTGGTGTTACTGGCAGAGCTATGCGCAGCGAATAACAACCGGCTGATTGTCCGGAACCTGGATGCAGAGTCCAACAGTGGCGGGAATATTTCCGGCAGCACCATTGATGTATACCGCGTACCGGCTGACACCCAACTGGTGCTTACACGAGAGTCCGGCAACCCGAATCTGGCAGTTTTTGACGGCCTCGGCAGAACAGCAGAAGTCACTTGCGTTTCAGCCACCCCTTATGTGCAGGACTCCTGCGCCACACCTGCAGAGCCCGGCATCTACTATGCAGCCGTGCTGGCGGCCGATGGCGTCGCTTCCAATTCACAATATACGATCAACGCAACCCGCGATTGCTCCGTGGAAACCGTCAACCGCTGGACATACACCAACTTGCTGGACTACTACATTTTCTACGATCGCGTACCAGTAGTGGACCCGAGTGTGTACAGCACAACTCAGGAGCTAATCAATGATACGCGCTCCGAGCGGTTTAGCTCCATTGCACCACAACAGACACAGGCACGGCTGTTCGACGAAGGCACCTCTTTTGGACTTGGGTTTTCTACCCGGCGTGATAACGATGGCAATACCAGAGTCGCATTCGTATACCCTCGGTCACCCGCTGGTATCGCCGGCCTAAAGCGCTCTGACAAACTGATAACAGTTAACGGTCGTTCGGTCGATGACCTCACAGTGCAGGAATTCCAAAGCGAAGCAAGAGCCGCACAATCGAACTGGGTTTATATTGATGAACAATCCGGTCAGCAACGCACCCTGCAATTGTCACCGGGGGAATACATAGTCGATACCGTCGTGTATTCGGAAGTACTCAATTCACCGCAATATAATGGCTCTGTCGGCTACCTTGTTTTTAACCTGTTTCTAAACACATCGGCTGTGGAGCTCGATAACACCATAGCTGAGTTCGAATCAGCAGAAATCACTGATTTAATTCTCGATCTGCGCTACAACCCCGGCGGGCGCATCAGCATAAGCAACAAGCTCGCATCACAGATTGCCGGTAACACCGTGGCAGGCTCACCGTCGTACGATTTTGTCTACAACGACAAGTATCAGGAACAAAATTTTGGTTTTGACTTCTCGAATCAGGCTAATCAGCTTGGACTAAACCGGGTAGTGGTGCTGACTTCACCGTCAACTGCCTCCGCCTCAGAGATCGTAATCAATTCACTGCGCCCCTATATCGATGTCATCACCGTGGGCGAGAAGACGCTGGGCAAACCATTTATCTCCGTCGCCAACCCCTTCTGTGGTTTCTCACTTAACGCACAGGAAGCGATAGGTGTCAATGCCAGCGGCGTCAGCGTCGGTGATGGCATCGCCGCGGACTGTGCCGCCAGCGACGACCTTACAAACGACTTCGGCACCATCAACGGCCGCCTGGAAGGACTGGCAAACGCTGGTCTGAACTTCCTGATTTCAGGGCAATGCAATACCAGCTTCGCCGCTGCCCCACCTGTGCGGTCCTTCACCGGTGCAATCAGCGCAAGCGGGATCAAAGCGTCCGATTTTTAATCCTGCACAGAAGCGCGGTAGCAAGATCAAGCGCAGGTCGCGCTTGATCTACCGCTCTGTATTAACGTTGCCGGTTGTGAAGGAAAAACCGGCCAACTGCTATTCAGGGTATCGAGTCTGACCCTTAGAGCGCTGCTCAGGGTGAGTGCTCGCAGGATTCCCGAACTAGGATGTCAAGGGTAACGACTATTCAGCAGGGTGTTGAAAAGCGAGATAAGCGACGGTCTGAGTATTCCACCTTCGAATTGCGATTGGGGTATGAGACATCGGGCACCGGCACATCCAAAAACTCGCACAGCGGCTGCCACCCGTCACCAAGCTTGTGCACCAACAGCTTGTCATCACTAACCGTTTCAATCACTTCTTCCACATTTCGTCTGTACACGGCAATCGCGTGACTACGGTCATCCGGCTTCCCATCGAAAACCTGCTCTGCAATAAGCTTTTGTGCAAAACCCTCCGGGTGAGACCCACTCAGTATGTGCTTGAGAATAGTCACACTGAAACTTTCCCACCAACTCTCTGCGCTTCGCAGGGTTAAAAGCACTTTGGCATTCGGAAACGCTGTTATTAGTTCGCGCCAGTAATAGGCTGATGGCCAGTCGACACAGGCGTGGTAGCCGGTAAACAATTGTTCCCAGTCCGGTTCAGCGCCATTGACCATGTCCAGCCACGGCTTATGTAAAGGGCTTTGAGTACCGAGTTCCATCATGTGATGCGTTGGCCCGACACCAAGCAGATTCAATGCGTGGCGCATGGAATCTGTGCCAGTGCGTCCGAAACCGGTGCCAATAACGTTAAGTGACATCAGCGTTAAACCCTGACAACACTCAATTTGGTTTTCAGATCGGTGCGGCAGAACGCGTGTAAAAAGCAGGTACGTTCTGAGATATCCAGCATCTCCTGCGCCGTTTCATCCGATTCCGACGTCTGAAGATAGACATGCGTTTCTATCGGGTCTGCTGCCCCCGGTTTGCCAGTGGCGCCTGACGCACCACCGGGACTGAAGTGGGTGTCCTGCAAAATCCGGTAGTCAGGCAGATCAAGCTTCAGCATGGAAACAAACCGTCCGAACTGAGTCATAAAGCAAAATGCGATGCCGGCACTAATCAGGGTATTGGCATCAGGTGCCCGACCATCTTCAGCACTTAACAATCGAAAGGACGTTCCGTAGGGGGAATACTGCATTTGCTGAATGTCTTTTATGCCGTCTTCACGCAATACGGCGACTGCACCGATATTCAGGCGTCTGTCCTGCTCATCTGATAACGAAGAGCTGCCAGTCGCGGTGCCGCGTGCGACGGTTTTCTTTGGCGTGGGCCCTACCTTTTCCATCAGCGGTTCGGCAATCGGTCGGGCCTCAATTGTATCGAACAATGTTTCCGGGTCCGGTAACAGTGCACTTTCTAATTCAGTGACCTGGTTGCAGCTGAGCTCTTTTCCGTTTTTGGACAGCTTGAATAAACTGTCCAGCTGACCACGCATTAGACCATTGAGTGGCGATGCAAATGTTGCATCGGTCAAAAACGAGTTTAACTCGCCATCTTCAAGATCACAGTCTATTTCAACTTTGAGTTCGATGTTTTCAGCACTGCCGACCATGGTGCGCTTTGGCATTGAGCCCTTCATGGTATAAAAATTATCAAGCACCAGTTTCAGTTTGCGTATTTCGATATTCTTTTGCTCTGCATAAGCCAGTATCTCATTCATATAACTCGCGGCCATACCCACCGACAAAAACGCCAGTGGACAACAGGCGGCATCATAACCGTTCAAATATGGCCCTTCATCACTGACAAACCGCCAGGTGTCACCGGTTTTGGCAGAACGTACCAACGCTTCTTTTTGAAATCCGGAAAAAGAACGCACCACGGTTCTGAGTGCATCACCTTTGCGATTCTCCGGCGCATCAACCACTGCAGGGTCGACCACTTTAAAAAATGCAGGCAGTGAGCTCTGCCCGATAACGTCTTCACCGATAGTGGCCAAGAGATTCTCCTATTGTTAAAGCAGTGACTTTTCGAGTTGACTGGCGGACAACAAATAGTAATTACGCGCAGTGGCGTTGACTTCATCGTCTGCAAGCACACGCAGCGATGTGACCTTAAGCCGCACTGCTTCATTTTTGTGCTTGTCTGCAGCAATTAGATGATCACTTAACTCAAGCACCCATTGGTGGTCGCTGTTTTCAGCCGCTTCCTGTACTGCCTTTAACAACGCATCAGCGCCACCGGCCAGCAATAGCGTTTTCTCTGCCCGCGCTTTGGTTGATAACCGCGTAAGATTGGTCGGGTTACCATCATACCACCCAAGGGTACCGGCAAAGTAAGCCCTGACTGCCCACGACACTTTGCCGTAAAACTCTTTGAGATAAGGCTTTTCTGCAAGCCTGGCAGGTAAAGCAACAGTATGTGCCAATTCGTCCGGCCCCTGCAGTTGATTCATCCCCTCAACCGTTTCCGCGACAATATGCTTAATCGCATCGCGGTAGTCGGTGAGGTATTGCCGGATATTGTCGGCCCCTGTGACAGGCATCGTATGTCCGCCTGCCAGCACATCCGCATCAAACTCAAGCAACAGGTCCAGGGTATCCGCCCAGGCGTTAAAGTCTCTGTACGGGGTTCCTCTGATCGCGTAGAGGTTAGGAAAGCTCCAGTAGAAGTTGTCGCCACAAAATAGTATTTTTTTATCAGCAAGCCATACCACGATATGGTCTGGTGTCTCGCCGGGCGCTTTGATCAGTTCAAGCGCCAGGCCGTCTCGCTGCAGTTTTGATCGAGCCTCTGAGATCGACACAGTGGGCGGAATGAATCCCTGCCCCATGCCTTCCATTGGACGATCACCCGGCCCGAGACCAATATTCACGCGCTCATCGGGAAACGACAACCCCATGCCGAACTGTCGCTGGGTCCTTGCCATCAACGCCTTACCGGGTGCGGGGTGCCTCGTGTCGACATCGACCAGATCCGATTCGAAATTATCACTGGCAATCACTTCAGGTTTACCCCCCTCGGCGAAGACGGTTGCACCACTGATGTGGTCCCGGTGAGAGTGGGTATAGATAATGGTGTTCACCGGTTTATCGGTGATCTGACGGAATTCTGCCCTGATATTTTCCGCAGCACGGGTTGTTTCGGTGGTGTCAATAATGACAACACCCTTGTCACCCACCAGCATATAAACGTTGGAGGCGGCAAATCCAATTGCACCATACACCCCTGGAGCAAGTTCGATGATTTGCTTTTTAAACTGCTTATTGTGATTAACAAGCTCTGGATTAGCGGTCATGCTTTACTCTTGATTTCAGATATGCAATGCGCAAGCGCCGGGGGTACCCTATTTGGCGAAATTTCCATCCGGCTTACCCTGTACTGAATAACTCACCAGATCGGACACAGTCAGTTCTGCCTTTCGCTGTTCAAAAACTTCTATGTATTCGATCATGGTGTTGGAGTGCTCACGCATCATTGACTCGGCGCGAACCGGATCATTCTGTTCAATCGCCTGATGAATTATTCGGTGTTGGGAATTCCCGATCTTCAATCGCAGGATAGTTTTTTCGATATCTTTTTTGCCATTAATCGAGTCTCGATCAAACACCATCGATCCCGATGCCAGCATCGGCAGATGACTGATCTGATCACAGGTGAACTTGACGTAGCTGTTTCCGCAGCCGTTTAAAATAGTGCTGTGAAATGTAAAGTTCTCCGCGTGCATTTTGGTTAATGTTTCATCGTCCAGACTGCCCTGATCAATCAGGGCTTCTATCCGCTCGATGGCCAGCGCCATGCGCTCGAGATCCTGCGGTTGATTCCCGGCCTGCGCCATCAGGCGTGCCGCCAGACTCTCCAGATGCCCGCGTACCTGCACTGCCTGCTTGATCCCCTCTACCGTTACCTCTTCTACGACATACCCGCGACCCTCTCCTTTGCGGATCATTCCCTCCTGCTCAAGCCTGCGTAACGCCAGCCTGACCGGCGTGCGGGATACATTGTGCGAGTCGCACAATTTGGCTTCGGTCAGACGGGCGCCATGCGCAAAGGTGCCATCAATGATGTCCCAGCGGATGGTGTTGGCCAGTTCTGTGTCGATTGAGCTCATGATTCTCCTGCCTTAATGCTGTCGTTTTGCGATGCTGCAGTCAATAGTTTTGGGATCCAATAATTGTCAGATCGTCCATCAAGCAACAAATATTTCACATGCATCGTGGTTTTTTCGGCAATAATCGAGTAGATTAATCGCGAATGCACACGGTTTGGGATCCTAAATCCGGCAAAACCGCCGACTGGCCCTGGAGGATACTATGAAAGCTCTTAGACTCTTAGCATGCGCGGCTGCGCTGAGTGCAGGAATCACACACACAGCAACCGCAGAAGAATTGTCGGTGGCGTCGTTTGTACCACCCCAGCACCATTCAAACTCGGTGATGTTCAAGTGGTTCGGTGAAGAGCTGGAAAAGCGCTCGGGTGGCAGCCTCACAATGAAGCTCTACCCTGCCGGTCAGCTGGGTGCCGGACCGGTGCAGCAATATAAGCGCGCAGTCGAAGGCGTTGCCGATATCGTATTTGCAGTGGCCGCCTATACGCCTTCTATTTTCCCGAAAACGATGCTGGCCATTCCGCCGGGCAAGGCAAAAAGCTCAGCCGAAGCAACCCGGAGAATTCTCGCTGTCTACGAAAAGCATCTGGCCAGTGAATTTAGCGATGTGAAACTGATCGGCATCAGTACTGCGGCCGGTATTGGCGTTGCGGCAACCAAAGACGTTTCAACCATGGACGGACTGAAAGGCGCGAAGATTGTCCCCTACGCTGCATTGACAACGCCCATTGTTGAGGCGATGGGAGCGGTGCCGGTTCAGATGCCGGTCACCGAGATGTATACGGGATTGTCTACCGGCACCATTGATGGCGCCTATGCCACTTATAACAACATGACTCCGCCATGGAACTTTTGGGATATTACTTCGCACTTTGTGACCAATGTTCCTGTACAGCATGCGGTTATATTCGTGCTCATGAATAAAGAGCGCTACCAGGGACTCAGCGATGAACATCGCAAAATCATAGACGACCTGTCTATGGAACCTGCGTCGATGAAACTGGCTGAGAGCTTCGATGGCGCCGATGAGCGGTCTTTAAAGATGATGATGGAGACTACGGATAAGAACTACGAGCTAGTGGAAGTTTCCGCCGAACAGCGCGCGCTGATGGATGCAGCCGTCGCAAGGGGCATGAAAGCAATCTTTGCTGACTACGCTGGGCGCGGCATCGGGAATGCCGAAGAAATCTATAACGCGATCAATCAATAACGGAGCGACAAGACCATGAAAGCAGCAAACTTCCTCAAAGCGACTGTTGCCTCCGCTGTATTCGGGTTGTCGGCAACAATTGCAATAGCCGAAGAACTCTCCGTGGCGACCTTTGTGCCACCAAATCACGAGACGGTAACGGGTGCACTGGCCTGGTTTGACCGGGAAATTACCGAACGTTCCGGCGGCACACTAAAAATGAAACTCTATCCGGCCGGCCAGCTGGGCGCAGGCCCGACACAGCAGTACAAACGTGCAGTCGAAGGCGTGGCAGACATTACCTTCGGTATCGCCGCATCGACCCCGACGCTGTTCCCCAAAACCATGCTGGCAATCCCCCCGGGCAAGGCAGTCGATGCCATGGATTCAACTGAACGAATGTGGGCAGTCTTTGACAAATACATGGCCGATGAATGGTCGGATGTGAAAGTGCTGGCGGTTGGTAACCCTGCCGGCGGCATGATCATCGCCACCAAAGATGTTTCTACGATCGAGGGCATGAAGGGCGCGAAGATTGTGCCGTTTGCGGCCATGACAACCCCGGTCATTAAAGGCATGGGCGCGGTTCCGGTGCAGCTCGATCCGACTGAGCATTATACCGGGCTCAGTACCGGCACCATCGACGGCGCGGTATCAACCATCAACAACATCATGCCGCCATGGAACCTTGATGAAGTGGCAGATTTCGCCGTACTTAACGCCCCGGCCACGTTCAATCCGGTCTACTTTGTGATGAACAAAGAACGCTATGAAGGCCTTAGCGATGAGCATCGTGCAATCCTTGACGAGATCTCCGGCCTGCCGTTTTCGCTCGAACTTGCGCGCTCTTTTCACCATGCAGACCAGGCTGCACTCGAATGGGTCGAGGAGCAACGTGCCTCAGACAAGCTGAACGTTGAGTGGGTGACGGTTTCAGACGAGGAACGCGCAAAGATGGAAGCCGCAGCCGCCGACGGTATGACGCAGATTTATGACGACTATGCAGCGCGTGGCATTGATAACGCCAGGGAAATTTACGAAGCCCTTAATCAGTAAACTTCAGTCCCATAGATAGAATGCCCGATCTCAACACTTTATTGTCCAAAGGTCTGGCCGTCCCGTTCAGCGGAATCAGAGTCGTTGTAGTGGCATTAATATGACTGACAATACCGGGGAACTCCCGGGCCTTGTGCGTGCACTGGACGTCATGCTGACCTGGCTGTCACTGATATTGGGCGGGGCAACACTCCTGTTCATGACAGTATTTTCAGTGTGGAATGTTCTGATAATGCGCAAAGCACTAAACAATCCTATTGTTGGCGCAGAAGACCTTCTTTTACTCTCACTTGTCGTGATTGTCGCACTGTCGGTGCCGCTTGGCGCGCGGACCGGGGCGCACATTGAAATAGAAGTAATGGAAAGCTCCATGTCCGCTGCTTTCGCTAAGTGGTCGAAGGTCGTGGTGAAGATTCTGGGACTATTACTACTCAGCGTCATGTCATGGCGCCTTTGGCACGCCGGAGACACCGCCGCAAAGTTCGGCGAGACAACTCAACAGTTGCTTATCTCATACGGCCCCTTTTACACCCTGTTGTCTGTGTCTTTCGGAATCTATGCCTTGGTATTGCTGCTCGATATCTGGCAGCTCATACGTTCAGGAACGGTCACCAGCCTTAAGGTATATGGAGACGGGTTGTGATCAGCATGACCCTGCTCGGTATCTTTGGGCTGCTTTCGCTGTTTATCCTGTTAGCGCTGCGGATGCCGGTGGGTCTTTCCATGCTGGGTGTAGGGCTTGTCGGCACCATCGTGGTAAATGCCAATCAGTTCCTTGCAGTGGGCATGTCGTCAGACCAGGCCTTCTCGCGCGGACTCCGGATAGCGTATTCCAATCTGTCAGGTGAAACCTTTGAAGCTGCGTCGAACTACAACCTGCTGGTAATACCGATGTTTGTGCTGATGGGAAGTCTGGCCGGCGTATCCGGTATGTCAAATGATCTATATAGAGCGGCATATCGTTGGATGGGCCATTTACGCGGAGGGCTTGCCTCGGCAACCATCGCTGCCTGCGCCGGATTTGCCGCACTTTCGGGTTCTTCGCTCGCATCCGCGGTGACCATGGGGCGCGTTGCACTGCCTGAAATGAAACGCTACAAGTACGACGATGCATTGTCCACCGGCTCGGTTGCCGCAGGTGGCACACTCGGTTTTTTAATACCGCCCTCCGGCGGCATGATTATCTATGCGGTGTTAACGGAACAGTCTATCGGACGGCTGTTTATGGCCGGCATCATACCGGGCATTTTACTAACGCTACTATTTATCGCCGCGATTCTTTTTACGGTAACCCGCAACCCGTCCGCCGGGCCACGAGGCGAACGCTCCAGTAAACCGGACCGTCACGCTGCGTTACTGGGCGCCCTGCCAATTTTTGCAGTTGTCGGCACTACTATCGGCGGCATGTATACAGGCTTCTTTACACCCGTAGAGGCGTCCTCGGTGGGGGCTTTCCTGACTTTTTGTGTTGCATTGTTTCGCAAAACACTTAGCGTTGGCGCGCTTAAAACAGTCGTTCTGCAAACGATGAACGCCACCTCTACCGTGTTTCTCATTATCATCGGTGCGTTTGTGTTTATTCCATTCATGTCGCTCACCGAACTGCCCGCCAACCTGGTTGAAATACTCACCTCCCTACCGATAGGTGAAACCGGCATTCTGCTGGTGATAATTGCGGCTTATATGTTCCTCGGAATGTTTCTCGAATCAATTGCAATGCTGGTGTTGACAATACCGGTCGTGATACCTATAGCCATTGGCCTGGAATGGGATCTGATCTGGTTCGGCATTATTGTTGTCATTGCGCTTGAAATGGGCATGATTTCACCACCGGTGGGTATAAACGTGTTTGTCGTGAAATCGATTGCACCAGAAGTGCCAATGGGGCGAATATTCGCCGGTATCTGGCCGTTCTGGTTTGCCATGGCCGCGATGATCGGCCTGCTGATTCTATTTCCACAGATTGCGCTTTACCTGCCACAAAAACTCGTGGGCGGATAGTAGCACTAACCCGGATTAAACCGACTTCAAGCAATAACGGGAGAATTTAATGGATGCAAAAACCGGCACTCAAACACTTCAGCACTTCATTGGTGGCGAATGGCTTGACACCGGCAACGGTACCACTTTTGATGTCTTAAACCCTGTGAACGACAGCATTTATTGCCATGCCGCAAAAGGCACAGGTGACGATATTAAAAAGGCAATTGCAGCAGCCAGAGCAGCTTTTCCCTCGTATCGTGACACACTGCCGAAAGACCGCGAGCGATGGCTGATGCGAGTTGCGGAAATAATGGAGCAGCGCAAAGACGATCTGATTAACTGTCTGATCGATGAAGTCGGCTCCACCATTGGTAAAGCCAATTTTGAATTTGACAAGGGCCTGACCATGTTACGTGCGGCAGCAGGTATGTGCAGGAATGTACGTGGCGAGACTATTCCGTCAGACGTACCTGGTAAGTTCTCTATGTCAGTCCGTGCGCCTCGCGGTGTTGTTGCCGTCATTACTCCGTTTAACGTGCCGTTAATTAAAACCACACGGCTGGTAGCAAACGCACTGGCCGTCGGCAACACCGTCGTGCACCTGCCCTCTGAGCTGGCACCGCATCTGACAGTGTTGATGGCAGAAATCTTCCACGAAGCAGGCATTCCCGCCGGCGCATACAACGTGGTTACCGGTATGGGCGATGAAATAGGCGATGAACTAACAAGCAGCACGGATGTTGATTTTGTCAGCTTCACTGGCTCATCTGTTGTGGGGCAACACATCAATGAGATTTGTGCAAAAAACAAAACACCGGTAACGCTGGAGCTCGGCGGCAAGAGCCCGACTGTCATTTTAAAAGATGCTGATCTCGACAAAGTCATGCCACTGGCAGCACGATCAATCTTTATGTTCGGCGGGCAACTGTGCATTGGGTCGAGCCGGTTCTATGTCGAGCGACCGCTGTACGATGACTTTGTGAAAAAGTTTTCAATGATCGCATCAAAAGTCGGTATGGGAGACCTGCGTGATCCGAACACGGTTGTCTCGCCGATTATCTCGCAACGACAGAGAGACCGGGTAAGAACCCATATTGAAGATGCGGTAAAAAAGGGGGCAACCGTTGAAGCCGGCGGCGAATGGGATGGTAACCGCTGTCAGCCGACGATACTCACCGGCGTTGAAACCGAAATGACACTATGCCGTGAAGAAACGTTTGGACCGGTCACGTCAATTTATCCGATTGACAGCTATGAAGAAGGGCTTGAAAAAGCCAACGACACCGAATACGGGTTGAGCTCAGCAATTTTCACCAACGACATCAACAAAGCCATGCACTTTGCCAAGCACATTGGTGCCGGTATGTGCCATATAAACGGACCAACCGTTCACGACGAAGCCCATGTGCCGTTTGGTGGCAACGGTGAAAGCGGTGTGGGCCGCGAAGGCACCGATGCCGACCTCGAAGCAATGACAGAACTCAAATGGGTAACGGTACAACTATGAACTTTACGCTTTACCACCACGGAAGCTCGGTGTGTGCCGCAATGGTACGCATGGCCATGGCCGAAAAAGAACTCGCCTGGGATGGTGTGTACATAGACATTCTTGCCGGTGAGCAATTTAAACCGGACTACGTGAAAATCAACCCGAAGTCTGTGGTACCCACATTAATTCATGACGACCTCATCATTCCAGACTCCACCGTCATCTGTGAATACCTGGACCACATCGCGCCCGACATCAGCCTGCATCCGGAAAACGCCTACGCACGGGCACAGGTTCGCTACTGGACCAAGGCGGTTGATGAAGACCTGCATCCGGCGTGCGGGGCGGTGACCTTTGTGTGCTCCCACCGCCACACAGTCATGAAGAACCTCGGTGAAGAAGGTACAAAAGAGTTTCTGGCTTCCACACCGGAATTCTCCGTCACGTCAGACTGGAAATCACAGAAAGACGGTTTTATTCGTTACGGATTTGAAGCACCCGGTGCCACCGAAAAAATCAAACTCTATGACAGCTATTTGTCCAAAATGGAACAGGCACTCAACGGCAGTGACTGGCTGGTGAACAACGAATTCACGATCGCAGATGTTGCCATGACGCCGTATGTCAATCGCCTGGACATGATGAATATGAGTGGTATGTGGGAGCACGGACGACTACCACGGGTAACTGACTGGTTTGCACGAATAAAAGAACGCCCGACCTTTCACAAAAACCTGATCGAATGGGTGCCTGAAGGCCTCACCGCAGACTTGCATAATAACGGCACAAAGAGCTGGCCGGAAGTCGCAAAGATCCTCGACATTAAACACTGATACTGGAGAACACGAATGGGTAGACTGGACAATAAAACCGCGGTAATTACCGGAGCCGCGCAGGGCATCGGTGCGCTGATGGCAAAAGCCATGGCCGACGAAGGTGCCAACGTACTGGTGACCGATGTGCAGGACACCAGCACCGCGGTGACAGCGATTACCGATGCCGGTGGCAAGGCACAGGGCATGAAGGTAGACGTCACGTCGAACGACGACCTTAAGGCCATGGTCGAAAAAGCCAATGAAATGGGCGGCCTCGACATCATGGTAAACAACGCCGCCATCTTTGCGACACTTACTCCCAAACCGTTTTTCGAGATTTCAGATGAGGAATTCGACCAATTAATGCGCGTTAATGTACGCGGCGTTCATCAGGTCATGAAGGCGATCACCCCCACCATGATCAAAGCCGGCGGTGGCAAAGTGGTTAACATTGCTTCTGGCACTTTTTACTATGGACCACCGGGACTTTCGCACTATACCGCATCCAAAGGTGCTGTGATCGCACTGACTCGCGGGCATGCGCGGGAACTTGGTGATAAAAACATACAAATAAACGCCATTGCGCCGGGCCTGACCGAAAGCGAAGGTGTCAGAGCCAACGACGGGTTTGATATGGCACGTGGCCCAACAGTCGCCAGCCGTTCAATCAAACGGGATATGTTACCGGAAGACCTAACCGGCTCCCTGCTCTTCCTTTGCACACCGGACAGCAACTTTATTACCGGACAAACCATCAATGTGGACGGTGGTAAAGTTAATTTGTAGCACCAATGCTTTGCTCGCTTTGCTGAAAGCATCCGCCTCATTTTTGCGTTAACTGTCCAGGAGCACTAAGCCTTTGTCGCGTAAAAACGTGTTGTTCATTATGTGCGACCAACTGCGCTGGGACTACCTCTCATGCGCAGGACACCCGAGCATTCAGACGCCAAATATCGATGCATTGGCACGGCGAGGTGTGCGATTTACCAACGCGTATTGCCAATCCCCGGTATGCGGACCTAGCCGTATGAGCTTTTATACCGGACGATATGTTTCTTCACACGGTTCAAACGCAAATTTTTCGCCACTGCGCATTGGTGAAAGAAACATCGGTGACCACCTCCGGCCACTCGGCGTGAAGCCGGTGCTGGTGGGTAAAACACATATGTTTGCGGACACGGATGGCATGGAAAGGCTGGGAATTGACCCTGAGAGTAAAATCGGTGTTCATCACGCTGAGGCCGGCTTTGAAGTATTCGAGCGGGATGACGGCGTGCATCCCGACGCGCTGGTTAAACCGAATGTTGCCTACAACGATTACCTGAAGAACAAGGGACACAACGACCACCCCAACCCGTGGCACTGGGCAGCAAACTCGGTCGATGGCAGCGCAGGCGTGCGCTCCGGCTTTTTTAATGACATTGCAGGCAAACCAGCGCGTGTGGCGGAAGAAGACTCTGAAACGGCCTATATGACCCGCCGCGCCATGGAGTTTATTAAACAGGACGATGGCAAAACGCCCTGGCTACTGCATTTGTCCTACATTAAACCGCATTGGCCGTACATTGCACCCGCACCGTACAACGACATGTACCACAGAAGCGACGTTGTCCCGGCCGTACGCGCTGACGAAGAACTGAACGACCCCAACCCGCTGTACAAACTTTTTATGGATCGTGTGAGCGGAAAAACTTTTTCCAAAGATAACGCACGTGACACAGTTATTCCGACGTACATGGGCCTGATCAGGCAAATTGATGATCAACTCGGGAAGCTGTTTTCGTTTATGCAGCAGCGCAACCTGCTCGATGAGACCATGATTGTGTTTACCGCCGATCACGGTGATTACCTGGGTGATCACTGGATGGGCGACAAGGACTTTTTCCACGACCCGGCAGTCAAAGTTCCGCTCATCATTGCGAACCCCGATCCATCGTGCGACAGCACTCGCGGCACCGAAAACAACGCCCTGGTAGAAGCCATCGACCTGCTGCCAACTTTCATCGAATACTGGGGTGGCGAGGCACCCGAACATATTCTCGACGGCTTAGCTTTGATACCCCTGCTCGAGAATCGCGGATACCCCCGGGAAACCCATGACTGGCGTCAGTACGTGATCAGCGAGTACGATTATTCAATTCAGGTTTTCAGTCCCGCGACCGAACGAAAGCCGCTCGACTGTCGCAGCTTTATGATTGCCGATCACCACTGGAAATACATATTTGCGCCCGGCTTTCCCCCCATGTTATTTGATCTTAACAAAGACCCGGATGAACTGGTGGATCTGGGGCGACACCCGGATTACACAGAAACCCGCAGTCAAATGCACTATGCACTGGCAGACTGGGCATTGCAGTATCGCCAGCGGGAAACCGTGTCAGAGGAAAAAGCAAAATTCATGGCTGGCATTGAAGACAAGATGGGCGTACTGATTGGGTACTGGAACGAAGAGGACGTGGAACCACCCGTACAGACACCGAACATGCATAAATAAGGAACATTGTCAGCACAATCTCGATGCTCACAATTGTACGACCGGACACCAAATACAAACTAACAAGCGCTTTTCGAAAAGAATTTGGTCGAAAAAACGGCCACACTCTGTGATGCTTGTAATACAACAACATCACCGCACAACATCCAAGTTAAAATATACTCAGTTGGAGGACAAATGAAAAAACTATCATTCGCAGCGGTCGGTACCGCGCTCAGTCTGTTTGCGGGCAGTGCATTTTCGCAGGCACTATTAACCGCCGAAACCGGCCCGCCGGGCACCGTACCTTTTACCGCAATGACGGCACTTGCAGAGCTTGCCGCGGCGGAGAACGTCGCAGACTTTCAGGTTTCTGACAGCCAGACCCTGACCAACTCCCTGCAAAACGTGGCCGAAGGCAAGACAGACGTTTCCGGTGCGCCGTTGATTCTGACCTTTTTAATGTCCAAAGGTGCCGGCCCCTATGCCAAACTGGGAAAAGATGCCGGTGCCGAGTTAATTGGCAATGTACGCGCGCTGTACACCTACAACTACGGCGGGTTCGGTCTTTATGCCTATAACAGTGCGGATGTTAAAGGCTGGGACAGCGTCAAAGACAAGACCATACTCAACGGCCCTCCCCGTGGAGCGGCACTTACCAACAGCCGCGGTATTCTGACCATTGTCAGCGGCGTGGAAGAAGGCAAGGACTACAAAGGTTTGCAGGTTAACTGGGGTCAAATGGCGAAGACCATCTCTGACGGCTCCGCCGATGGCATGATGCTGCCAATAACCTTCCCTGATAATCGCATTACCCGTTCCCTGGCGGCAGGTGACATGACTTTGTGGTCTGTGCCAAAAGATATCTGGGAAGGGGAAGCAATGCAGAAGTACATCAAAAGCCCGGGGACATCTGGCATCGTTTTCGATCTTAAAGATCTGGCACCACAAAAAGGCTTAAACATAGTCAGTGAAGATGGCATCTGGCGCAGCCCTACCACCGTTGCCGCGGAGGTGGTCAATAAAGACATGGACTTCGACACTGCCAAGGCGCTGACCGCAACGATGCTAAAAAACGTTGACGCGTTCCTTAACAAAGCGCCATTCATGACGACGACGAACATGGGAGCAGTCGATCCTGCTATTTCCGGCCTGTGCGGTGCGGTGCCAATCAAATACCACGAGGGGTCGGTGGCCGCTTTTGAAGAGGCTGGCATTACTGTGCCGGATTGCGCAAAGCCGTAATCACAGGAAGCAACTATAGTCGGGGCCACAGATGAGTGGCCCTGACAGCATTTATCAAGCAGTCCACTAGCATCAAGCTCATCGCGACCAACAGACAAGCGCTGATATGTCAGACTCTGATAGTTCTGCACCGAAAAAGTACAGCACGGTAAACCGCCTTGTCTACTGGCTGGCTGTATCGCTGGTTGTTGTTGGCATGATGAACGCGATGCCCGGTATTCCGGGACTTGATGACTGGGCTGGAAGTTTATTCGGCAACGCAAATTTTATTATTCGAAAATTTCCATTCGAATATTACTACCCTATTATCTTTGCGCTAATGATGGTGATCGTCGCACTGAAGCATTCCATGTGGCGCAGCTGGCAGGATAAAGGTATCGCAAGAAGGCGTTTTGGCCTGTTTATGGATATCGCGCTGGTGATCACCGCGCTGACTATTTCACTGACTTACCTGACTGAAATCGAATCTGTCTGCCTTGTCGATCAGATTACCGGTGACCGAGCAAAGCTGATTGCCGAAAGCCTAAAAATAGAAAAGGAAAATGCAGCGTTGTTCGGACTGCCCGAACCGACCACCGTCGATGACCCGCAATGCCTCAACACTACCGGTGCATGGCTGGTGTTGATCGTCGGCCTCGCTATCATTGTTTTTCTGGCCTACAACGTCAAAGTGTGGGGCTTTCCGCTGGTCATGGTAGCAATCCTTGTTGCGGCTTACACTATTATCACAGTACTCGTGTGGTATTTTTACGGCACCGAGGATATCAACAAGTATTTTGTCACCAAAATCGGGGGCGAACCGAGACTGCTTTCTGATGGCAGATCCCGCGTACACGACATTCTCGTGAACAACGCGTCGGGTTTACTCGGCCGATTCATGGACATCATTCTCAACGAGATCTTTCCGTACCTGATTCTGGGCGCACTGTTTGGCGCATCGGCAGGCGGCAAGTCAATGATCAAAGTTGCTTTCCGCTGGACAAGAAAACTGCGCGGTGGTCCGGCCCATGCCGCCATTGTTTCGTCCGCCACGTTTGGCACCATTTCGGGGGGGCCGATAGTCAATGTGTTGTCCACCGGTGTACTGACTATCCCGATGATGATCAAAAGCGGTTTTTCCAGAGTCTTTGCTGGTGGCATGGAGGCGGCGGCATCTTCGGGGGGTTCCATCATGCCGCCGGTAATGGGGGTTGCCGCCTTTGTACTCGCCGCACTAACCGGCGTGCCGTACAGCGAAGTAATTATCGCCGCGGCAATACCGGCGCTCGCTTATTTTGTGTGTCTGTTTCTGTCCGTCGTATTTCAGGCTCGCAAGCAGAAGATCTCCGCTATCGGTGAACTCACCGAAGAAATGCAGCTATACCGGCAGGACTTCTTTAACCTGATCATGATACTGCTGCCGATCCTGACCATACTTTTTCTGTTGCTTACCAGTAAAGAGAGTGTCGGCTGCGGATTTATTGGCGGTTTACTGGGGGCAGAGCGAATCATTACCGACAGTGGTGCCTGCCAGGTGCAAAGTCTGCCATGGATACTTAAGCTGGTGCAGAACGCCGCCGGCGATGCAGGCAGCGCGGGATGGTGGGCCGTATTCATATTGTGTTTTGCACTGTTCCTTGATCCGGAGATGCGCAAGCGCCCTGCCCGGCTACTCGATTCATTTTCGGAAGCCGGCATACTGATCTCCACGTTATATCTGATGTTTCTGGCGGTATCGATCATTGACTTCTGCCTGAAGTTCACCGGCATGCCATTCTTTATTTCAATTGATGTGCTGCAGTGGCTGCAAAGCCTCAACCTCGGCACCGGTGGATCAGCGGTGTTTCAATTTCTGGCACTGTTCGTCACAATGCTGCTGGCAATACTGCTGGGCATGGGCATGCCGGCAGTACCGGCCTACATCAACGTCGCCCTACTGATGGGGCCGGTACTCGCCGGACTCGGCATATCTATTTTTGCTGCCAACATGTTTATTTTTTATTTTGCTGTTGCCTCGGCCATCACGCCGCCGGTGGCACTGGCCGCATTTGCTGCCGCTTCCATTACTAAAGCCGAACCAATGAGCACTGGATTTTCTGCGGTTCGCTCCGGGATTGTTATGTTTATTATCCCGTTTGTATTCGCCATGTACCCGGAGCTGCTACTGGTAGAAGCAGCGGTGATTGATCCTGACTCGAATGGCGCCGCAATAGAGTATTTGCCCGGCTACGACGGGCAGATTTACTGGGCCCCGTTACTCTGGTTACTGGCGCGGCTTGCGCTTGCGCTGTATCTGATAGCCAGTGCACTCGCTATGTTTGATCGCACGCAGTTAGCGCTATGGGATGTTCTGATCCGCCTGGCACTGGCAGCACTGGTCATGACAGGAGACCCGTTGATACACAGCATTGCAATCGCCGCTTCACTTGGCTGGTTAGTCATCCACTACGGGTCCAGCAGAAACCAGCGAAGACTGGCCGTTGAGTAAGGTGTGAACTCCTGACTCAAAGCCGGCCCCGGGCGAAGTACGCATGTTTAATTATTCCAATCAAGAGGAACGCCGTATGACAATAAAACTACCCGACAAATTCGAAAACGTCGTGCAAAACGCATCGCAGGAGTGGCTCGACACTCGCGGTAAAACACGAGATGAACTGCGAAAGTTCATTGAAGCACGCGTAGTGAGAGATCAGCAAAAGTCTCCCAGGGTTGGACAACCCGCACCGGACTTCACGCTTGAACGTCTGGATGAACGAGGCAACCGCACAGGGGAAATGGCGCAGCTATCGAACTATTTTGGTAAACCGATAGGCCTGGTTTTCGGCTCATACACCTGACCGCCTTTCAGAGACGGGGCCGTGCGCCTCGATGAAATGGCAAAGTCTTACGGTGATAAAGCTGAATTTTTCGGTGTGTATATTCGTGAAGCGCACGCTGACGGTGAAGATCAGGTGATCAGAAACCTGGATGAAGGCGTTATCTATACACAGCCTGAAACAGCGGATGAACGGGCAGACGTAGCAGCAGCCTGTATGTTGCGCTACAACTTTTCGTTTCCGATGTTACTCGACAATATGGATAACGACGCCGAAGAAAAGTATATCTCATGGCCCGACCGGCTCTATATAGTCGGCAGTGATGGCAACATCGCCTATCAGGGCGGACTGGGGCCTTTCTACTTCAATGTAGATGAGTTTGAGCAGGCACTCTCAAAACTGATCTGACCGTGCCCGGCAACGGCACACCCAGCCTCAATTGCAGGCTGGTGTGTCTGGAAAACGGCAGCAACGACGATCATCCCTTCGCACGCCCAAAATGCTCGACACTTGCCCCTCGCAGTCACGGGCTCACTGACGGGGGGGCGGAGAACCCGGTTAATGTTGCCCCCAATACAATCGCAGAGGGTTGTCCACCAGCAACTGCTGCTGCTTCTCTGCGGTATCAGCTATCCGCGGGATCAACTCAACCAGTTGCCCATCGTCCGGCATGTGGTTCTTCATATTCGGATGCGGCCAGTCAGTGCCCCACAGCACACGGTCCGGGTAGGCATCAACCAGTGTCTTCATGTAGGGCACAACATCCGAGTAGTCTTCGTGGCTGCCACCCAGGGAGGTCAGGCGTTCCGGACAACTCACCTTGGTCCAGTATTTATCGTTTTGCAGCAAGTCGACAAAGGCCCGGAAGTCCGGGTGCTCAACTCCCCGAGTGACATCGGGGCGTGCCATGTGATCAAAAACCACCGTCACCGGCAGACTTTCAAGAAAAGGCACAGTGGCGGCAAAATCCGCGGCTTCAAGGTACACAATAATGTGCCAGCCCAGCGCTTCGATTTTTTGAACAATACGCTCGTAGTAGGGAAACGGTTTGGGGTCGACCAGCCTGCGAACGAAGTTAAAACGCACACCGCGCACGCCCGCTTGATGCATTTCTGTCAGCTGTTCCGAGGTGATGTCATCACCGACAACGGCAACACCGCGGGCCGTATCGTTTGATGCGAGCAACGCATCGAGCAGTGCACTGTTATCACGCCCGTGACAAGACGCCTGCACGATCACACTACGCTCAAAGCCGAGATGATCACGCAGCGCAAACAGCTGTTCTTTAGACCCCGTACAGGGCGTGTATTTTCGTTCAGGCGCATAGGGAAACACGTCCTCGGGCCCAAACACGTGGCAATGGGCATCAACAGCACCAGCGGGGGGTTGCCACTGTGGCTTACGCGGGTTCTGGTGCCAGCGTTTCCAGTCGGCGTCCATCGGCATTAGTTTATCCCCTGCTTATCGTTGGCTCTGTATTCTATAGGATTGCAATTCATGTGAGCGAACCCACTGCGTCAGGTATTTTTCCAAACATCTGCGTGTTTACAGTTACAGCCTCTGCCACCCGAGCAGCTCCAAAGTGACCGACTCACTGCGCACTACCCACGTGAAGTGCATACGCTATTGAGTCTTCCCGACGTGCATCCCTTCACTCACGCTTTTTATCCGCTACCTTCTTGAAATCCAGGTTTTCAGCCCGATTGTTCAGTCGGGGGGTACTTCAGCCCGCAAACAGCCAGGTGTAAGCTGCCTTTCTCGCCGAGGTTACGCCACCGTACCGGAGCATTCCTGGAAATCTCAACCGAGTCCTCAGTCGTGAGCAAGTGGTTAGAATTGTACACACCTCACGTCGATTAGCAGTAAATATCAGGTGCTACCTATGAACCGTCAAATTGATAGGGTTTGTCCTCCGGGTACGGCTTCCACAATCCTTTTCGGAACACTGAAATTGCCTTTTGCGAATCTTGCCCATCATGAAAGCCCGTCATAGCAATACCAAGCTTGTAAAATATAATAAAGCCAATACTGTCAATCGGCTCACCGTCTTCCCGGCACAAGGATTCAAAGACCTGACTATGGTTACGCCAATCAAGTTTTAACTTGTCCACTTCAACATGTTCAAATATTGTTGGTGCGAGTGTTACTTCGCACATTTTCCGGCTATCTGAATCGAACCGAACGACATAATCGTTATACTCATATTCGCGCTGGTCCATTCTTTCGTATATTCGTTGCGGGTTGCCAATTTCGGCAATGACTTCTGCCTCACTCATGTCAAAAGACAGAGGACCGATTGATTGATAGGTTACTATTTTCACTATTTGGTGCCCGTCCAGAAATTCCTTTCGATTTTACGGTGTCTCGCGTCTCATTCTCGCCCAATTATACCGCTCAACCGGCATAATGTGACTCAACGAACGTCGGCTATTCCTGCAGGTACGTTCCGGAATGCCCCCAACTGAAACTATTTCTGCAATATCCGTTGGCTGCACAACTGATTTTTCGCGGTTACCCGATTCACTAACTTCGATCTTGCCCACAATCATCGCCAATGAATCACCTTTCGTGATTTAACACGAGCCTCATGACTGGCTTGTTGCTTCCACGCCGTCATGAGCGATACCTTATAATGAGAGCCAAATCGCCAGGTAAACTGAGAAACCTGTTCAACTCGGTACTTCTGCGAAGCAGGGAATAATTGAAACTCCTCATGAAGCTCAAGAATTTTGAACCCAAAGCAAAGTATCCAATTCGTTCGCCGGATGCGAATGTGTTACGGGTAGACAGCGATGCAGCCGGGAGGCTATATGGCCTGTATGAAGGCCCCGAAGACCGTTTACATGAACTTAAAGATAACGCCGAGAGCCTAAAATACGCCAGAGAGAGTGCAGTTTGGAATCTGCCAAAGGTTCTGGAACAAATGCATGGCCGGGGTGATCCTATTGAAGACATCGCTCAACGCCTGGTAGAAGCGGTTGAGTATACCGAGTCAATACAGAAGTATTATCCGGAGACAGGCTTTATTGGAAATATGGCGACGCCTGAAGACTGCGGCCGATGGGCAATTTGTTTACTGTTAGCACCTGATGAGAACCTATTGCAACGGTTGCGGCAACTCGTCCGCGTAGACAGCAGTGAAAGGCTGTACTCGTTCGATACGCTATTGGGTGCATTCTGGCCCGATTGGCAACTACCAAAAAAATACAATCGCAGGAGCCGAGGAAAGCACATCATGGCGTGGTCAGACGCACTGACACGAGCGATGGCCTCGGATGACCGGGAAACCGGCCTGGACCGATACATGAAAAACTATGAGCGCTTAGCCAAACCTTTTAGGCCATATAAATGGGTGCCATGGGAAAAATTCAAAATCAAATATAGCTCCGACGGCGAAAAACAATACGGGAACGCCAATTACCAATTCGCTTTTGAAGCAGCGTTTGCAGTTTGCGCGTTTGATTTAAATGACGAAAAATTCAGGGATCATCGCTACTATCCCCGAGACCTGGTGGACTACTACCGAGAGCATATTCGTCATACGCGCGACGCCTGGCGCAATGAGCGAGCGGGCTCAGGCGTTACCATAGAAATGCCCCCACCGACCAAAAAAATCAATCTCGCAAAGAGCAAAAGTAAAAACTTAAAACGCTGGCTGGAGCTGATCAGCGATGGCGATGCGGACGCAGCGGCTGCCGTGGTAGCAGCAATTGGGAATATTCGGAAAATTAAAGATCCAATCGCATTGTTCGAAGCAATGTACGATTGCGGCATCGGTATTTATGCAGATGTCAAAGAGGACGAACTATTGGCGTCTGATCTGCAATCGTCGATGGATTCGAGAGATATCAAGGGGTACCAAACGCCTGATACAAAAACCGATGGCAATTTTGCTCGTTGTGAAGAGCTACTAAACAATGCAATAGGGTTTTTGCATACAACCCCCTACAGTCTCTATGTCATCGATTTGCAGGCAGATAGCCTTAGAGCGGTCCTGGTGGCAGATGAGTTTCAAAACGAATTTTTATTATTCTCAAATTCTGCGCAACTGACTTTTAGTTCGGTTTCGAGTAGCTAACCAGCCCTGCAACATTCACGTTGAGCCTGTGCAGAGGATATAGTCAGAAAAGCCCCGCTATCACGCCAGACTCGAGTACCCTTAATTCGTCTTGCGGTCAGCTAATCCTATAAACGCGTCAGCAGCGCGGGTGGGTGTTCGGTCCCGGTGCCTGATCAGATGGACGCTGTGCTTTGTGGTCAGTTCTGCAACAGGCAGTTCCTTTAGTGTATCGTCGACCATGGTCTGAGGGAGGCATCCCCAGCCGAGCCCAACGGCTACCATCAGACGGATGAGCTCAAAGTCATCGGATTCAAAGCGCACTTTCTCAGCAATCGAATGACGGGCCAGTTGTGCCGTAATAGCCATTCGCTGCAGTGATTTCACTGTCGGAAGTATCGCACCAACGTCGTGAAGGTCGTGAATTGAAACGGACGGTAGCGCACACAGTGGATGATCCACTGAAACGACCGGCACAATTTTTTCACAGAAAACCTCAGTACTGTGCAACTGCTCCGGCAGGTTGGTGTGCTGCAGACCATCCATCGGCACCAGCGCGAGTTCAAATTGCCCCTGTTGCATATCGCTTATAATCGATTCTCTCTTCGCAATGCTGAGATCGATGGACACACTCGGGTACCGCTCACTAAGCTGTTTTAACAGGCGTGGCAGCGTGTATTTTCCAACATGACCCGTCGTGCCCAGCCGCAGCCTTCCCGCCACCTGCTGACCAAACTTCCCTATCTCTTCTTCAACCCTTAACAACTCGGCTTGTATATGCCTGGCAGTTGGCAACAACAGTTCGCCATATTCAGTAAGCTGAACATCACGTCCCATGCGGTCGAACAGCTTGGTCGTCAGCGCTGTCTCGAGTGCTGCAATGCGTTTGCTTACCGCTGGTTGCGACAGGTTGAGGTTTTCAGCAGACCGGGAGAATGAGCCGGTTTCTGCAATCTCAACGAAGGTGACCAGGTTATTCAGATCCATCGATTTCGAGCCTTGATACAGTTGTGCTGTGGGATGGGGTTAGCGATAAAACCCCGGCTACCAGCAAATTATCTCAGGGACTGTCAATCGTTCGCAAGCTACTAAAACGAGTAGTCTTTAAAACAGCGTATCGGTATTTACCCCGAAGACAAGGTTGGCGAGTCTTCGAAGTTGGCGCTTATTGCCTTGGTTCGTAGTGCCAGCGCCACAGCGTGAGTTCGATTTTTCGCCTGCAGTTTAAGCAGCGAATTCTTCAGATGAAAGTTGACTGTGTGCTCCGAAATGGCAAGTTTCTCAGCGACCAGGACATTGGTTGCCCCCATCGCCATCAGCTGTAAACACTCACGTTCTCGCTGAGTTAATGTGGCTGCGGACTTATGCACATTTAATGTAGCGCTGTGTGCATCAGGCGCATAGGCTTGCGCGACACTTGATCGTTCAACCAGGCTCGGTTTTAACCCTTGATTGAATTTGTGCAGCGATGTGTCCATCGCACCCGCACTTAGTGAGGCCGCCAATAACTGTACCGCTTTTGCTCCGGCGTCACCAATCGGATACCTGATAGTGGTCAGACCGGGATTGGACAATTTCGCAAGGCGGGTGTCGTCGTAGCCCATGATAGACATTTCTTCAGGCACCGATATGCACTCGCTTGCACACGCATGCATTGCTCCAATGGCCATTGCATCGTTCTGTACAAACACCGCACTGAAGGGTACCCCGGCACGCAACAAGTCGGCCATGGCGCGGGCACCACTCTGCACTTTAAAATTTCCTTCTACGATGAGCTCTGGTTGAACGGTCAGCCCGTGCTCCTTAGCGGCTTGAATAAACCCCCTGGAGCGATCTGCAGCCGAACAGTAGGACTGCGGACCGGTGATCATAGCGAGGTGACGATGCCCAAGCCCTATCAGGTGCTCCGCGGCCATCCTGCCACCGTAAACGTTGTCTATACGGACAGACTGATTAGCATACTTGGCTGCTGAATAATTCAGCAGCGCAGTGCGTGGCGATGATTTCATAATCCCTTCAAGCTGGCCGGCATCCAGTTTTTTCGGGTTCATGATGATGCCCGCGCAGCCGGCATTTTTTAGCGCCCGCCACGCCTTGAGTTCAGAGACATCACTGTCCTCCACAAGCTTCGTAATAACATCGAAATCGTGACGCCGCGCCTCCTCGGCGATACCAGCGAGCAACTGCGCGTAGAATAATGAGTGAAAACTGCGGACTATCGCCCCAATAGTCTGCCTTTTCAGACTCGGGTCGCCCTCCGCCTCTCGAGCATTTTCTTTCATTTGACTTCCAGCGAAACGAAATCGAGCCACTGAATTATAGAGCAAAAAGCACAAGTGGTATACTAGTATACCCACGGCATGAAACTGCACCTATGACAATGGACAAATCGTTAAGTTACTGACAACGCTACGCCTGTCAAGGCTCCCCTCATTCCCGAAAATTAATTTGCCTTCCGCACGAAGCTGCCAACACCGGACCACGAATATGACCGCAGCGGTGCGTACACTCTACCGCGGATTGACCCGCCAGCCCGAATAGCTCCGCTCGTTCAGTTACCCCCGGATCTGCCAATAACCACTGTGGGTCGAAGGAATTTGTACCTGTCTCATCCAGCGCTCAAAAACGCCTTTGGCTGTCGTGCCAGGGCCTGGAGACGCGGTGAAGAACGTCTCGCTGAGCGAACATGATCAACCTCGCAACGATAAATAAAAATCTGATTGGTGTAAGCCTTATTTCCTCTCTGATGGTGTTCTGGCTCGGCGGGAGATATTTGTCGGACGCGCACACGCAGTTCTCGGGTGCGAAAGCGCTACAGCGATCCATCACCACAGAGGCGACGCTGTTCGATATCGCACACCGGCTTGATCAGGAGCGGGCGATCATTCAGCGACTGCTCATCGGCGCCGATGAGTTTGACGACGGGCTCGAGAAGCTCGAATCGTTGAGCGCGAACACCCACCAGCTGGCAGCACAGCTCCACACGAAGATGTCCCGATCCCTGGGCGAATTGACGGATAAACAGCCACACTGGCACAGCCGCCAGTCGATAGAGCACCTACTTGAGGAACTCGAGGACCGATTCAACAGAAAGTCGATCTCCATCAGCATTCTCAAAGGGCAGTTGTACCTTCCCCACGCCACACGCGATGAAAGCATCCGGGTGCAAATGTTCGACACGTACTCGAGCCTGATCGACACCGTAAACAACCTGCGAAAGCGCAGTCACACACTGCCGGCAAACAACTTCAGGGAAGTATTGTCCGCACACGAAATTAAGAATGCAATCTGGATAGTTGACGACGCCATCAGTCAAACCAGCACGTTGATTGAGAGCTTTCTGTTGAAGTATCACTACGAATCGCTCGAATCTCTGAACGTCGAGAACCTCGTGCTGAGAACGGTGCAGCAACACCAGCGCGCCACCCAGGCGATTAAGGAACTGGCGGAGATGGTACAGCACAGGGATATCGCCGGTGTATCCAGTGCGGCCGTGGAGGCACTGCAGACACAATACGAATCGGCGTTTCGAAAGCGTGTGCGACAGCATATTCTCACGACACCTGATCCGTCGGAGTCATCGAATATGCTCGTTGACTGGGAGACGTTAGCAAACGACACAAAATCCAGAATACGGGGCCTGGTGGACGCAGCGTTGCTTAATACCTCAAAGACGGCAGAGTCAATCAGAGCCAGCACCGGCATCAGCCTGCTCTTCAATTCGTTGCTTGTGTTGATGTGTATGGTGATGGCTTATGCCACCTACCGAGTTGCCAGAACCATACAATACCAGGCTGATCACGACGACCTGACAGGCATTCCAAACCGCAGATCTTTCAACAAATTGCTGGAGACGCAGTTCAGAAAAACAGACTCGGCCAGCGATGAAAAGCTGGTGCTGATGACACTCGACCTCAACGGGTTCAAATCGATCAACGATACCATGGGACATGTTGCAGGAGATGCCCTGCTGACTCAGGTTGCATCGCGATTGAATGGTGCAATTGAAAGCCATATGACGCTTGCACGTATGGGTGGCGACGAATTCGCCATCGCGTACAAAACCGGAAAATCGACCGATCTGTATGATTTTGCCTGTCGCATCCGGGATGTCTTCAATCGCTCCTTTCATATCGAGGACGGGCTGGTAAAGATAGACACAAGTATCGGTTACAGCGTCTACCCCGACGATGCTGACTCACTGCAAACACTGCAGATCACCTCCGATTTTGCCATGTTCAGTGCCAAGCAGTCGGGCAGAAAGACAATACAACCCTTTAACCGCAGCGTAGCAGATCAGTTCGCGAAACGTGTGGCTATTGAAAAAGATCTGGTCAATGCCATCGACAACGATGAGCTTGAACTCTACTACCAACCGCAGTTCAATCTGAAGTTGAACTGTGCGAATGCGGTAGAAGCACTGATCCGATGGAATCATCCGCAGCGCGGACTGGTGTCACCGGTAGACTTTATAGATATCGCCGAAGAGACGGGCCTAATGCCTGCCATCGGCAACTGGGTACTCGAGCAAGCGTGCAAACAGATCGCGAAATGGCACATTGCCGGTGAACTGCCAGTCAGAGTGGCCGTGAATGTATCTGTGCATCAGATCATGCAAAGTGAATTTGTAGAGTCTGTGCTGGGCACCATTGAGCGCTACCGTATTTCACCTTCGCATCTTGAACTTGAAATCACCGAAAGTGTGGCGATGGCAGACATCAACTGGATTGTGCATTGCCTTGAAACACTGAAAGGTCACGGGGTTCGCATAGCGCTCGACGACTTTGGGACTGGCTACTCCTCGTTGAATCAGATTCAGGAATTACCGCTGGACACACTGAAAATCGACCGTTCGTTTATCAGCAAGCTTGGTCAAAACGACGACAACATGAAATCGGTGACGGCAACCATTGTATCGATTGCAGAAATATACCAGCTGGAAACAGTTGCCGAAGGTATCGAGTCGAGTAGTCAGATCGCCGAACTGGATAAGCTCGGCATAGATATCGCCCAGGGTTACTACTTTTCCAAACCACTGCCGGAACACCAGGTCGCAGCAGCGATTAACGAGATCAATACTTTTGCCGTCAGCAACCTCATCAGGGCCGCTTAACCTGCATGATTCATGATGATTCGCCATTCAGCGGAACTAGCCGGAAACCACCACTGCCTGATCAGCGACCAGCGCTGCAATGCGCTGCTCGTCATAGCCAAGTGCCGTCAAAATGGAACGGGTATGCTCACCGGTTGCCGGTGGCTGCGACTTAACCTCGCTGCGCTCATTGTCATCAAATTCCAGGGGCAGACCGGGAACAGTCACTTCGCCAACGACAGATTCACGTGCGGTATCGAGCGCTATGTTCAGCAAGCCCCTGCCACTGAGCAGTTGCTCATGATGGTGCAAATCTTCAGGCCGGCCCACCGGAGCCCAGCTGATATCCGCACGTTCACAGCCACGCGCTACACGCTGGTGAGACAACTCGCTGAAGTGCTCACTGAGTAACGGAATCAGCCAGCTGCGCTCACTGGTACGCTGCGGATTGGTGGCAAGGCGGGTATCTTCATAGAGCGTCTGCAGTGAAAACTCCTCACAAAAGCGCTGCCATTGCGCATCACTGGTGACTCCGATAAACAGGGAGCCATCACTGAGTGCAAACACATCATAAACACCCCAGGCACCCCGACGGGAAGTCATCGGTGGCAGCGGCTCACCCGTCGTCGCACCTCCCGTCATGTGCGGTGCCATTAGGAAGGCAGCGGTCTCGAAAAGTGCGCTGCTCACCTTCTGCCCCCGCCCGGTCACATCGCGCTCCCGCAGCGCCGCCATGATACCGGTGACACCGAACACCGCTCCAAGAATATCTATAACAGACGCACCGGCGCGCAACGGTTGTCCGACCGGGCCGGTCATATAGGCGAGTCCGCTTTGAAACTGAACCACCTCATCCAGCGCGGGTCGCTGTTGCATCGGACCACTGAGATAACCTTTTAGCGACAGGTAGATCAAACCCGGGTTGATGGCAGTCAATGCCTGATACCCGCAGCCGAGTTTCTCCATCGTACCGGGCCCGTAGTTTTCGAGCACGACGTCAGCCTCTTCGACGAGCTGGTGGACGACTGCCTGTCCGCTTATTGTTTTGAGGTTAACCGCCAGGCTTTCCTTGTTGCGATTGAAGGTGGCAAAAAAGCCAGACGCAAAACCATTTAAATAGCGTGTTTTATCGCCCCCGGGCGCGGGTTCAACTTTTATAACGCGGGCACCCAGATCTGCCAGTAACAAACCGGCACACGGTCCCATGATCGTATGGCTGAATTCGAGCACGGTTACACCGGCTAGTGCATTCATGGTCATAGTAAAGATCTCATTGGAGACTGATCGACCGCAACGGAGTCATCGTTCCGCGATTACCGGCGCGCCCGACGATGCCCGCAAAATCAATGTGCGGACCAGTCCGCGGCAGGATAACTGCCGAAAGGTTCAACCCGGTTTGTATTCCCGCGTGGCCTCCGGGTCAGCGGTGGTTCTGGGCAACGCCGACAGCGCTTCCCACACTTCATCGGGAATGTCGTACTCCGCCCACGCCAGTGTTTCAGCGACACGTTCCGGTTTACTGACACCACAAATCGTCGATGTAATGCGTGCATCACGCATCGAAAACTGCAGCGCGGCCGCACCCGGCGGTACGTTGTGGCGCTCGCAGATCTGCTCAACCTGCCGGATCGGTGCCAGCACCTCATCGGTGGCTTCCTGGTATACATATCTGCGGTAGCTGCCCGACCCTTTGGCCAGCGCACCGCCGGCATAGGGCGCTGCGTTCAGCACGGCGATGTCCCGGGCCGCTGCGAAGTCAATCATAGCGCCGGCGTTATCGTTCACCAGTGTGAATCGGTTGTGCGTAACAAGCGCATCAAAATCATGGTCTTTCAGTATAGGCATCATCACTTGCACATCACCGGCGGCCAACCCAACAGCGGAACACAACCCCTCATCACGCATTTTAAAAAGCGCATCAATGGCTCCGCCTGAACCTATGATCGGATCAAGAGAAGCGGCGTGCTCGGGATCGTGCAAATGCAGAATATCCACCCGATCAACACCGAGGGCTGTCAGGCTTTCCTCTATTGAACGCCTCGCCTGTGCCGCATCAAACTCCAGTGTGTCCATATTGCGATCGAGCTTGGTAGAGATAATTGCCCCTGGTGGCAACCCGCCGAGTTCACGAATCGCAAGCCCGATCCGAGTTTCGCTTCGACCCATGCCATAGTTTCTGCTGCAATCGATGAACGGACAGTCAGAACTTAAAATCGCGATGACAGTATCGACGGCACGCCGTTCATCAACGCTATAGGTGTAGGTATCCGGCATATCTCCCAGCGCGGAGGTGCCGAAACAAATCGCAGGGATTTCAGCACACGTTTTCTTTATTTTCATTGTTGAATTTTTTGACAACATACACCTCCGGGTTATTGGTCATGCCGCTCTCTCATGGCCGTGTCATTGTAACTGGGATACCCGGAGAAAGCCTGCCAGGCACTTCGGGCACGGGGCTTACTCTTCAACAGGCTTCGGCATCTGCCGATGCGTTTTGGTTCTCACCCTGCTGCATAATACACACAATCCAAAATTTCCGGGTAAAGGCACCGGTTACCCGGCGCCCTCCCCACAGACCCGGACGTGAA
>CAZOXM010000053.1:22636-33323 GCA_964583825.1 uncultured Granulosicoccaceae bacterium | reverse complement strand
ATACAGTTCTGGACCAGTCGTGGCTTTGCGGTATTCGATTCGAACTATCGCGGCAGCACCGGTTATGGCCGCCAGTATCGCGATGCACTAAAAGGGCAGTGGGGTGTCGTCGATGTCGAGGACTGTGATTACGCCGTGCGCTATCTCATCTCACAGTCACTGATTGATCCGGCGCGCGTGGCAATCCGTGGCGGGAGTTCCGGTGGATTTACCACGCTCGCCGCACTCGCGGCTACCGATTCGTTCAAAGCGGGTGCCAGTTTTTACGGTGTGACTGATCTCAAAGCTATTGCGCAAGACACACATAAGTTTGAGTCGCGCTACCTCGATACACTGATCGGTCCGTATCCTGCGCAGGAAGCACTTTACGAGCAGAGATCACCGGTTAATCAGGTGGCTTCGATCAGCAGTCCGGTGATATTTTTACAGGGGCTGGACGATAAGATCGTGCCACCGAATCAATCGGAGATGATGGTCAACGGGCTGCTGACTAATGGCGTTAAAGTCGCTTATATACCTTTCGAGGGTGAGGGACATGGTTTTCGGCAGAGTGGCAGCATCGTCAGGGCATTCGGTGCCGAGCTATGGTTCTACGCGCAGGTGTTCGGGTTTGAAGCACCGGCGGTCGATGGCGTAGGTTTTATCGATGCGCCACTATCGCAGTAAGCGGTGACTGTTTAAAAGTTAACGGGTTTAATCCCATCGCAATGCCGGTTCATCCAGTGCAGCGCTTTGCTCTTTTAAAGCGAGAATATGGTCATCCCAGTATCTGTTGCCGGCCAGCCATGGAAAGGCCTGCTGGAATGCCGGTTCATCACGACGCTGATCGAGCCATGCCGCATAGTGGATAATCCTCAAGGTTCGCAGTGCTTCAATTAACCCGAGCTCTGCGGGGTCGAAGTCGCGAAACATCGTATAGCCGTCGAGCAGATCTGCCAGTCTGGCCTGTTGGTACAGACGATCACCGGACAGAAACATCCACAAGTCCTGCACCGCCGGCCCCGTTCTCGTGTCATCGAGATCGACAATGTGAATCAATTCATCACGCATTAGTACATTGCCTGGGTGAAAGTCGCCGTGTAGTCGCAGGTGCCGGACTTTGCGGTGAGCGTCGAGCTGATGCTGTACTTTGGCAAGCAGGTCGCCGGTGATACTTTCATAGGCCTGTGCCAGTTCGGCGGGCAGTCTGTTGTTTGCGATTAAGTACTGCGCCGGAGTCATCCCGAGCGTTTCGCAATCCATCGTCGGTCGTGCATGGAAGGGTTTGTGTTCCCCTGCCTTGTGGATGCGGCCGATCAACCGTCCCACCAGTTGCAATTGCTCCGCACTGTCCAGTTCCGGTGCCCGACCGCCGCGCATCGGGTACAGCGCGAAGTGAAAGCCGTTGTGATAGCGCAGCGTATCGCCCGCGGTGGCGGGGTGCGGTGCGACCACCGGTATTTCAGCAGCCGCCAGTTCCAGTGCAAAATCGTGCTCTTCGCGAATCTGGTCTTCTGTCCATCGGCCGGGGCGGTAGTACTTGGCGATCAGGGGCGGCTGTTCTTCGATCCCGACGCGGTACACCCGGTTTTCGTAGCTGTTCAGCGCCAGCAGGCGACCGTCACAGATCAGATCCTGTGATTCTATCGAGTCGATAATCAGATCGGGAGAGAGTCCGGCGAATCCGTCTCCGACCGGTGCGGGCGCGGTATTCATCTGATCAATTCCTGCGTGCGGGCTGCGTGCGGGTCGGCCAAACATGGACGGCCTGTAAGGTTGGGAAAGGACTCGCGGCCTGTGGCTGCTTAAATGGGGGCATAGACTATCGCTGGTTTGTGTTAATATGCGGCGAATTGCTGTGAAGCTGGCTACTAATGTGGCGAAATGACATAAAAGTGTCAGGTCATGCTAGGCCTGTCGCCGAGCCGTGTGTGCGCTGTCGCCCCGTGGCGGGCTGCGGCGGGAATTATATTCGATCTGCAGGATTGCAGCGCCCTTTTCTCAACGTCTGAAGCCAAAGGCCATCATGGATATTCGCAAAGTAAAAAAGCTCATCGAGCTGCTTGAGGAATCCGGAATATCTGAAATAGAAATAAAAGAGGGCGAAGAATCGGTGCGCATCAGCCGCTCGATCAGCTCACCGCCTGTTGTCGCTGCCCCGGCGCCGGTCACACAGGTAAGCGTTCCGCCTACCGCTCCCTCGGCGGCTCAGACGATTCCGCCGGAGCCACAGGCCGCGCCAGCAGCGGCAGAAGGCACCATTATCGAATCTCCGATGGTTGGCACTTTCTACGCTTCGCCATCGCCCGGGTCACCTGCCTTTGTCTCTGTCGGGCAAACGGTCAAGGCGGGAGACACGATCTGTATTGTCGAAGCGATGAAGATTCTCAATCAGATCGAGAGCGAGGTCAGCGGCACCGTGAAAGCGGTGCTGGTTGAAGACGGGCAACCGGTTGAGTTTGGTCAGCCGCTCATGGTGGTTGACGAATAAAACCGATGAAAAAGGTACTCATTGCGAATCGTGGTGAAATTGCACTACGCATCATGCGCTGTTGTCGCGACATGGGCATCGGCACGGTAGCGGTTTACTCTACCGCTGATCGGGAACTCAAACATGTGCGGCTGGCAGATGAGGCGGTGTGCATCGGACCGGCACAGTCGACAGAGAGTTACCTGAATATTCCCGCGCTGATCAGTGCGGCTGAAATTACCGACGCCGATGCCATTCATCCGGGTTACGGTTTTCTGTCGGAAAACGCAGATTTCGCAGAGCGGGTGGAATCGAGTGGTTTTACTTTTATCGGTCCAACCGGTCGGGTGATTCGACTGATGGGAGACAAAGTCAGTGCTATTCGTGAAATGCGTGCTGCCGGCGTGCCCTGTGTGCCCGGGTCTGACGGGCCGCTGGGTAAGGACCCGGCGACCAACCTCGAACTGGCGCGTAAGATCGGTTACCCGATAATCATCAAGGCTGCCGGTGGCGGTGGTGGACGCGGCATGCGCGTTGTGCGTGGTGATGATGAACTGATCGAATCCATTGAATTAACCAAGGCAGAGGCCGGCGCTGCGTTTAACAACGACGTGGTCTACATGGAGAAGTTTCTGGAAAAGCCGCGACACGTGGAGTTTCAGGTGCTGGCCGATACCCATGGAGAGGCCATTCACCTCGGTGAGCGTGACTGTTCCATGCAGCGGCGACACCAGAAGGTCGTTGAGGAAGCGCCGGCACCCGGTATTACCCAGGAGCAGCGTGACAGCATGGGTACGCGCTGTGTGGAAGCCTGCAAAAGGCTGGGTTATCGAGGTGCAGGCACGTTTGAATTTCTCTATGAAAATGGAGAATTCTATTTTATCGAGATGAACACTCGCGTACAGGTAGAACACCCCGTAACCGAGATGATCACCGGCGTAGACATCGTCAAGGAGCAGTTGCGAATTGCCGCGGGTGATCCACTGACCTACAAGCAGCAGGACATCAAAATTAACGGCCATGCGGTGGAGTGTCGAATCAATGCTGAAGACCCCGATACTTTTATGCCGAGCCCAGGGTTGGTCGAGCAGTTTCATCCGCCAGGTGGTTTGGGGGTGCGGGTCGACTCACATATTTACAACGGTTATCGCGTGCCGCCCTACTACGACTCCATGATCGGTAAGCTGATCGTCCATGGCAACTCACGTGCGACGGCCGTGGCGCGTATGCGCGGTGCTTTGAGCGAGGCATTTATAGTTGGTATAAAAACCAATATTCCATTGCTTGCATCGATTATGGCGGACGATAACTTTGCTGCTGGTGGCACGGATATCCACTACCTCGAAAAGAAGCTCGGCCTGTCGTGACTGCAGCCATCGCTGTGGCGGCCATTCGCAAACTTAACGTTTGTCCGTTGTGAGTGAAAACTACCTGTTGCTCACGGTCAGTACCGCACGTGAACACGCCGATGAGGTAGAAGACCGACTGATGGATCTGGGCGCGCTGTCGGTGACTTATGCCGATGCAGAAGACACGCCCATTCATGAACCCGCACCTGGCAC
This sequence comes from uncultured Granulosicoccaceae bacterium, assembly GCA_964583825.1. Lineage (GTDB taxonomy): Bacteria > Pseudomonadota > Gammaproteobacteria > Granulosicoccales > Granulosicoccaceae. The sequence continues at coordinate 29,312 of CAZOXM010000053.1, read as the reverse complement.
CACCCCGCTGTGGCCGCAATTGCATATCACCGGTATGTTTGCTGTTGAAACGGACGCGGAACTAGTGAGTCGTGTGCTGACGGACAGCGCCGGTTGGATCGATGCGAGTCAGATCCGTTATAAGACGCTTCAGGGGCAGGAATGGGAGCGGGCCTGGATGGATGGCTACGAACCGATAAAAGTCGCCGAAAAGCTATGGATTGTACCGTCCTTTTGCGATGCGCCGGATCCGATGGCGACCAACATTGTGATTGATCCCGGGCTGGCATTCGGGTCTGGAACACATGCCACGACCTGGCTTTGTCTGCAGTGGCTCGGTAAGCAGAAACTGGCCGGGCGGATAGTTGTCGATTACGGATGTGGCTCCGGCATTCTCGCGGTTGCAGCAGTATTGCTTGGTGCCGCACACGTGTACGCATACGATATCGACGAACAGGCCTTGCTCGCCACGGTTGAAAACGCGAAGAGAAACCGCGTAGACAGCAGCGTGACGGTTTGTCGCTCAGACCGGGAGCTGCCGTCGTCAGCGGATTTTCTCGTCGCCAATATCCTGCTCGCGCCGCTGCTGGATTTGCAAAAACGCTTTGCAGGCCTGCTGCCAAATGAGGGCCGGATCGGACTCTCCGGCGTGCTGGCGGAGCAACTGGCCACCCTGGCAGGTAGTTATGCGCAGCATTTTCAGCACGAGGAAACAGAGCTGCGCGATCAATGGGCACTTTACAGTGCGAAAAGATTAGACGATTTGTCCAGCTAAGTTGAGATACTTGGCAACGCAGGTCCTGCGGGGCAGTGCAACGTCGTGCGTGAGGTGTATATCCATCACACAGAATGGTCAGGGTGCAGTTCCGCGGTGCTTTGACACTACCTACATCAGATACGATCTATGATCACACAATGCAGCCATTGCGGCACCAAATTCGAAATCAGCACCGAGCTGGTGGAATCGGACGACCCGCGCGTGCGCTGCGGTGAGTGTCTGGAAGTGTTTAACGCCAAGGCTCAACTTGTGCCCGAAGCGACCTTCGTGGAGCCTGCCATCCCCACGGTAACGCAGAAAGTGGCAACTGGCGCCGGGCAGCGTACTGGTGCAGGCCAACCGGTGCCTGCGGTGGAACTCGATGGTTACATCAGTGCAGACGACCTGGAAAATGCGGTCACGCTCTCGCTCAACGAACCGGTGGAATCCACTGCCGCGGGTAACCACGCTTCGCAGCCACGGGTAAACGACGGATTCTATTCCCCCGATCTTCAGGTGGAGCCGCGATCAGCCAACCGGGAGCAGTCATCGCAGACGACTGCTGACGATGAATTCGAGCGGACGCTGGTACTGGACCTGGGTGATAGCGATGATGCGCCTGATGGAACGGGTCAGACGGAACTGCCTGCGGTCGATTTGCAGGGCGGCGATGCGCACTCCGATGCCGTGTACGCAAGCGAAGCGCCCCCGATTGATGATTTTCAGCTTGCATCGGAGCGCGAACAGTCGCGGGACACAGATGCGCACATGTACGACAATGACTCCGCCGTAGAATTGCGCCGACATGTCAGTCAGCGTGGAGGCGAGGTGCTACCCATTGCGACCGAGGAACAATCGCACCGAACGCAGCAGCATTCGATGCTGATGCCGTTGCTCTGCGTAGCGCTTGCACTGGCTGCAACATTGTACTTCGCTCGTGAACGTGTGGCGCAACTTGACTTGCCCGAGCCCGTGCTGAGTGCATTCTGCGGCCTTGCCGGCTGCGAACTGCCGGTAAAGCAGGATCTGACCCGGCTTGAACTACTGCAGCATCGTATGAACATTCATTCAGAGCGTACCGATGTGCTGGTAATCAATGTCGACATGATCAACAACGCACCTTACCGTCAACCCTATCCTGTGCTGGCGGTTGGTATGTTTGATCAGGATGAAGCGATTGTTGCCGAGCGCAAATTTCAGCCGGAAGATTACCTCGAGCCGGAACTGCTCGACGCCACCTTGCCCGCCGGTGAGCCGGTGCGTATCAGATTTGAGATACTTGACCCCGGACCTGAAGCAGTTACCTCCGAAGTGGTCTTCGAATAGCGCCGCATTACGGGGTGCGCTTCGGGCTGTCGATGCCGGCGCCCGAGTGACCCGTAAAACAAGATATTGTGTTTTGTGTTCGCTGTGCTCGCGACTGCGTAAAATATCAACGCATCAAAGCTAATTTCCCTGAATCGTTATCTACGCTCTGCTAGACTGTGCGCCCCCGCGAGAGGGGGCTGTTATAGAAGTTAGATTAGCGAGAGTCGGATGCAACTTGGTAGTTTCAAATTTGAACAACCAGTAGTACTCGCACCGATGGCCGGGGTCACCGACCGGCCCTTCAGGGTGTTATGTAAGCGTCTGGGTGCCGATCTGGCCGTCTCCGAAATGGTGACGTCAAATGCCGCACTGTTCGCCTCAAAGAAAACCCAAACCCGCATGAACCACAGTGGAGAGCCCTCTCCCAAAATTGTGCAGATCGCCGGAGGCGATGTTGAGATGATGGTCGAGGCTGCGATACTCAATCGTGATCGCGGTGCAGACGTCATTGATATCAACATGGGGTGCCCGGCCAAAAAAGTTTGCAATAAACTCGCGGGGTCTGCGCTCTTATCCGATGAAAAGCTGGTTGCGCGTATTCTGGGTGCAGTAGTAAAAAGTGTTGACATACCGGTCACGTTAAAAATAAGAACCGGGCCGGATAGAAATAATCGAAATGGTGTAGAAGTCGCACGGATCGCCGAGCAAAGCGGCGTGGCAATGTTATCGGTACATGGCCGTACCAGAGCCGATAAATTTTTGGGGGAAGCGGAATATGAAACTATCGCGAACATCGTTGATCAGGTGCACATACCAGTGCTCGCTAACGGAGATATCAACCGACCGGCGGATGCAAGGTGTGTGCTCGATATGACTGGCGCAGCAGGAATCATGATAGGGCGTGCAGCACAAGGTAATCCGTGGATTTTCAGAGAAGTTAAACACTACCTGGAACATGGTGAGATACTGGCCGCACCAACTGCGGCTGAAAAAGCAGCTGTCCTGAAATGGCATCTGAAAAATTTATACGAACTTTATGGTGAATTCAGCGGTGTGCGTATAGCGCGTAAACATATTGCCTGGTACTGCAAGGGCAAGCCGCATGCAGCGGAGTTTCGACAGCGTGTCTATAAACTCGAAACCGCGGCGGCTCAGCTTGAGCAGGTCGAACGCTTTTTTATGACCAATGAATCTTCATTGAGTCTGGCCTCATGAGTGTCGTATCCACGACTCCGTTGCAGGAACAGGTCGAAAAAGAGCTCAGAAAATACTTCTGTACGCTGAATGGCGAGCGACCGGGTGATCTGCACGAGCTGGTTATCGGTCAGGTCGAAGAGGTGTTGTATCGGATCGTACTTGATCAATGCAACGGCAATCAGAGTCGCGCAGCATCCTATCTCGGTATCAATCGTGGCACATTGCGTAAGAAGCTATTGCAGTATGACTTGTGCTGACAGACCCATTGAAAATAAGTTAGCAGTCTTTTCGCCACAGGCGCTACGGCGTATCAAGCGGCTTACCAGTCGGTTTGCCCGCTAAACAAATACCCATCGGCAACTATCCAAATGTCCAAAACTATCAAGCGAGCGCTGATCAGCGTTTCAGATAAAAGCGGTGTGGTCGAGTTTGCCAGCGCACTGCAGCAACATAACATTGAAATACTATCTACCGGTGGCACTGCCAGGACACTCAGCGAGGCCGGTGTCGCGGTAACTGAGGTATCCGATGTCACAGGTTTTCCTGAAATTATGGGTGGGCGGGTAAAAACGCTGCATCCGAAAATTCACGGTGCCATTCTCGGCAGAAGAGATGTCGATGCCTCAGTCATGGAGGCGCATGGAATAATCGGTATAGATATGGTGGTTGTGAACCTTTATCCGTTCCAGCAAACGATCAGCCGCCCCGACTGCGCCTTCGAAGATGCGATAGAAAATATTGATATTGGCGGCCCTGCGATGATCAGGGCTGCGGCCAAAAACCACCGCGATGTGCTTGTGATCACCTCTGCAGCAGACTATGCGGATGTGATTGAAGCGTTAAGCGGTGCTATTAATGCTGACTTCAGATTGAAATTGGCACAGAAAGCGTTTGCGCACACCGCAGGCTATGACGCGGCTATTGCGAGCTACCTTGGTGACGGTTTCAGCGACTCCCTCGCACTGGGATTTGAAAAGAAGCAATCACTCAGGTACGGAGAGAATCCGCATCAGGCGGCTGCTTTCTACGCGGAACCGGTGCCGCCCTGCCAGTCTATTTCGGGTGTGTCGCAGTTACAGGGCAAGGAGCTCTCGTTTAACAATATCGCCGATGCGGATGCGGCACTCGAATGTGTCAAGCAATTCAAAGAGCCTGGGTGTGTCATCGTGAAACATGCCAACCCGTGCGGTGTTGCGGTGGGCAAGGCGACTGTTGATGCGTACGAGCGAGCCTATCAAACCGATCCGGTATCAGCTTTCGGTGGCATTATCGCTTTTAATAAAACGCCTGATGTTGCCACGGCCAAATCGATCATCGACAAACAGTTTGCAGAAGTCATACTCGCCCCCGAAGTGTCGGAGGATGTACTTGCTGTCTTCAATGTGAAACCAAATATCCGGGTTTTGAGCTACGGGCAGCAGTCAGCTTCATCTGGAGCGATCAGAGACTATCGTCGTGTCAATGGTGGACTGCTGGTGCAGGATGCCGATACCCGGGTTATTGACGAGGCCGATCTTGTCGTCGCAACCGCATTGTCGCCCACTGCAGAGCAACTGCGCGATCTTTTGTTCGCGTGGAAAGTCGTGAAATTTGTTAAATCCAATGCCATTGTTTTTTGTGCTGAAGGCGCGACTCTTGGTGTCGGTGCCGGGCAGATGAGTCGGGTTTACTCAGCCAGAATCGCTGCGATCAAAGCGCAGGACGTCAATTTGAATATCGCCGGCAGTGTCATGGCGTCAGATGCGTTTTTTCCGTTTCGCGACACTGTGGATCAGGCGGCAGAACTGGGTGTTAAAGCGATTATTCAGCCGGGTGGTTCCATGCGCGATGATGAATCAGTTCAGGCCGCCGACGAGCACGGCATTGCGATGGTATTCACCGGTGTCAGGCACTTCCGTCACTGACCTGGATTAAGACGTCCTCATACGTTGTAGCTAACGGGTGCTTGATTAAACGACAAAAAATTGGCGCACCTTGAATGCTGGCGGCGTGGATATTTGACAAGCGTGTCCATCGCTGGTGAACTATCTCAGACGTACAGCAGAATTGCTGTCAGGTTTATGATCTCCTGGTGGTCCGCTTGATAAATAGGGTGACAAACTTTTCACAGCTACAGTCGTCAGTACAAGGCGGAAAAGCGCAGGCCCTTTTTTTTAACCAGGGGTCATACGTCGAGCCCGGGTTGTTCAAATATGGCCAACGCAGCAATGGCGGCTGTAGCTTCGATCCGTGTTACCTTATTTATCAAGCGATCCACTCGCTGGCGTTTGGATTGAAAACATCTGTATCCAGCTTGCAGCGATCGCATTGCGTCAGGTGCTCGCACCATCTAACAATGAATCGCTTAATCAGACAACGCTTGAACAAGACTTGCCTGTAATCTGCCCCGTCATTAGTTGCCGGTCCGGCACACAATCAGCTCAATAAACCCTGTCATAGTTTTAAGGTAATACCATGTACTTACTTGGAAAGAATGGCGCTGCTGTTGCCAGTCTTCTTGTGTGTCTGACGCACAGCAATATCGGCTATGCGTCAACCCCCGTTGTCTGCCAGTCGCCCGACAGTGATCCGGACGGTGATGGCTGGGGTTGGGAAAATAATGCGAGCTGTGTCGTGGAGGGAACGTCAGCGGAATCCAGTGCCACCGTATCCACAGTCAATGAGTGTGCATTTTTATCCAGCGATATGGATGGTGACGGCTGGGGCTGGGAGAACGGCACCAGTTGCAGGATAAGTGAGTCATCCGGGGCGGGTCAGCCCGAAGCGCAGAGCTCAAACTATGAGCCGGTTTTTGACAACAGTGGCAAACTGGTTTGTCAGCTGGCCGAATCGGATCCGGATAACGATGGCTATGGCTGGGAAAATAATGCCAGTTGCATTGTGCCGGGTACCCTTGCCGAAGCGGCGCAAACGAAGCCGCAGCACCCCATCTGTAGCAGTAGTGCGTTCGACCCCGACGGGGATGGCTGGGGTTGGGAAAACAACGCTACCTGTATAGCTGATGGCAGTACCACTGAGGATCAGATAAGCGAAGACCAGACTTCCGGTGACGACAATGACGCCGGTGAAGTTGCAGATCAAAGCGGTGATGATCAGGCAGAGCAATCCGATGAAGCTGGTGCGCAGGACAACAGCGCTACTGAAGAAGAGGCGGCTGGCGAATCTGAAACCGGGAGCAACACGGGTGCCGGGGTAGTCGATAACAGCGGTAACCAAAACGAAGGTTCAGAGGCAGTGGATAACACTGCTAATCAGAACGAAGGTTCAGAGGAAACACCGGTTTCACCACCCGATAGCGGTACAGGTGATAGCGGTACAGACGATAGCAGTACAGGCGAATCCGAAAATCCGACTGATACCAGCACCCCTGAAAACAGCGATGCCGACACTGACAACGCATCTGTCGGCGAGTCAGAGACCGAAGAGACCGAAGAG
>CAZOXM010000053.1:0-22536 GCA_964583825.1 uncultured Granulosicoccaceae bacterium | reverse complement strand
CCGAAGAAACTGACGCGTCTGAAGGGACTGAATCGGATGGCGGAAACGCGGACAGCTCGGAGGTCGATTCGACAGCGGAAAACACCTATCTTCCCGCTGACATCACTGATCTGATACTGATTACCGGACAGTCCAATACCATGGGTTCGAATGCAGCCGTCGATGAAATACTCGATGCCTCTAATCCCCGTGTGTTCGCCTACACGAGTGAAGGTTGGGATGTTGCAAGCCTCTATCAGAAGTGGGACAACGGTGCGCATCCGGGTAACGGGTTCGCAGATGACTGGTTCTCCAGTCACAACAATTTCGCGTTGCACTTCGGCAAACAGCTGGCTGCACTGGACCCATCGGCAGTGGTCGGTTTCATTCTGGTGTCCGAGCCGGGTGAAGGGATTGAACACTGGTCTGCCGGTAAAACCGGTATGAGCCGGGTGCAGGAAAAAACCCTGGCCGCGATTAACGAGTTGCCGCACAAGTCGGGTATTGACGGGGTGCTTTGGCATCAGGGAGAAACTGACTGGCAGTTGGAAGGTACCTCGGACCCCGATGTGCAGCAGCCAGCCGCGATCGACTACTACCCTGTTCAGCTCAATATGCTGATACAGAATTTGCGGCTTGAACCGTGGCTTGATGCAACGCAACCATTCATTTGCGGGGAAACTATCAACGCCGACGGTGTCAACACACATCTGATGGCGCTAAACAGCGACGATGATGCAGCCACCGCCTGTGTGGAAGGTGCCGGGCTGCCGTCAATCACCGAAAGCGGCAATCATCTGAATGCCGAAGCGCTGCGTACCATCGGCGCTCGCTACGCACAGAAGTACCACGAGCTGACCCGCTAGCTAGTGGGCATTGCTTGAGCAGTCGCGCAGGCATCTGAGATACTGTGTTCCGGCTTTCCGTTACCAACGGAAATAGTTTGACTCGTACGGTTCGCAGCGTCGACTGCGAATCGGTATAACACAGCGGAGCATTTCTTGGCAGACCACCGTTTGATACTACTGGGCACCAAAGGGGGCCCGCGCATCGGCAAAGGTACTTCGTGGCCGACTTCCAACCTGCTGGTGGTTGATAGCAAACCGTATCTGATAGACGCCGGACTCGGGGTGACCCGGCAGGTTTGCAATGCAGGGTACCTGCCGTACGACATTAATCGTATTTTTATCACGCACAACCACTCTGACCACAACCTGGAGCTTGGCGGTTTTATTCAAACCGGGTGGACCTCGGGCCCGCTGGCCGATGTGCGTGTTTTCGGTGCACCGGGTGTGGGTAATTTACTGGAGCACTTCCTCTTGAGTCAGTCGTTCGATATTAATATTCGAGTCGACGATGAAGGCGCTACTGACTTGCGCGAAATAATCACCTGGGAAGAAATACAGGAAGGGGAAGTATTTGAGGACGAACGCGTCAGGGTGTCCTGTCTGCGGGTGGTCCATCCGCCTGTGCACCATTGTTATGCATTAAAATTTGAAACCGCAGCAGGCACGGTTGTGTTTGGCGCAGATACCACTTACTTTCCGCCGCTGGCGGAGTTCGCCAAAGAGGCCGACATACTGGTGCATGAAGTGATGTTTGTCCCCGGCGCTAAAAAGATCTGCGAAGCGATGAAACAGGTGAAGCCCAAGCTGTGGGAACACTTTAAGGCTTCGCATACCAGCTGTGAGGATGTTGGCCGCATTGCAGATCAGGCACAGGTGAAACACCTGGTGCTCAATCACTTTGTGCCGGATATCGGTGATCAGGGCGCTACCGAAGCAGACTATCAGCAAGCGGTGGGAACCAACTTTGCCGGGCGTATCACGGTGGGACGGGATCTGTTGGAAATACCGCTCGGATAGTAAATCAAAGTGTCACTGGTTGGTGCGCCGTGTTTGTGTTGTGGAGTGTCGACTGTCGTTGCATCAGGCTGTTTGCAGACTGACCGGCGATGTATCGCCGAGTTCGGTCTGCAGTCGGCACAGCTCAGCTTTCAGCTCACAGATCAGTGTGTCGGATTCTTTCTCGTGGTAGATGTTGTGCACCTCCAGCGGGTCTGAATCGAGGTCGAACAATTCCCACTCCACTGCGCTGGCCGGTCCGTTGGCACCCGGCTGATCCAGTGGGTCATTGTAGTAACAAATCAATTTATGTGTTTTCGTGCGCACACCGAAGTGTGCGGGACACGCATGTGCGCGGTCATTATGCATCCAGTACCGATAGTACATCGACACCGGCCAGTCATTGTCGGGTGCACCGCTAATCTGCCCGGCAAAGGACCTGCCCTGTACGTGTGTCGGCACATCCAGACCGCAGAAGTCGAGCAGGGTAGGGCCAAAGTCCACATTGACGACCATGTCGTTGCAACACTGCGATGCATTAATCGACGCCGGGTAGCGTATCAGCAGTGGCATCGAGAGTGACTGTTCATACATAAGACGCTTGTCAAACCAGCCGTGATCACCGAGGAAAAAACCCTGATCAGAGGTGTACACCACGATGGTGTTTTCACTTAAACCTTCCGCATCAAGGTAGTCGAGCAGGCGCCCGACATTGTCATCAATGGAGGCGACCACGCGGAGGTAGTCCTTGATATAGCGCTGGTATCGCCAGTTGATCTCTTCTTCGAGGCTCAACCCTTCCGGTACTGCCGCTTTCAGGTCGGTTACCGGATCGAGATCCAGCATGCTCATTTTCATCGCCTGTACTACCCCGGCGCGACCGGCCAGATCATCCCGGAACGTGTCCGGAAACGGAATCTGCTCATCCTTGTACATGGAAAAGTGTCTGGCATCCGGTTCCCAGTGCCGGTGCGGCGCCTTGTGGTGACAAAACAGGGCGAACGGTTTGTGCTTGTCTCGTTGATTCAGCCAGTCAAGACAATCGTCAGTGATTAGATCCGTTACATACCCGCCGACTTCATCAATACCGCAGTCAGAATCGACAAACACCGGGTTGTGGTAGTGGCCCTGTCCGGGCAGCACCCGCCAGCGTTCGAACATGTGCGGTGCAGAGGATTCGGTGTGTCCCAGATGCCACTTCCCAAACAAGGCCGTTTGCCAGCCGCCCTCCTTCAGAGCGTCAATGAAAGTCCATTGCGAGTTGTCGAGGGGCGTGTCGAGTGTGGTGACCCCGTTGATATGGTTATAGGTACCGGTGAGGATTGCTGCGCGGCTCGGTGCGCAGATAGAGTTAGTGCAAAATGCCGAATCCATTCTGACCCCGCCGGCGGCGATTCGATCGAGGTTCGGTGTTTGATTGATGCGTGAGCCATACGCTGAAATTGCGTGCGCTGCATGGTCATCACTCATAATAAAAAGAATATTCGGTGTGTCCGGCATTGATAACCTGTTGTTGCGTTGTTGTTGATCCTGCGGGCAGGGCTGGTGTGCGTTTATCTGCGACAGGCGTCGAAAGTCGCAGCAGCGAAAACAGATAGAGAATGGTTAGAAATAAGATAATACACAACGACACAGTCAGTCCCGCGCTTTCAGATTTTTTATTTTTCAGTTTTTCTTCCAGCTTAAGTTTTCAATCTCCAGTTTGTGCACTTTTATCTCTGCGCTTTCTGCTTTTTTCTTGGCCACTGATATTCCTTAACTGACGACGCCGGGTTGCATCGCAATCGTTTTTATTCTCATGCCAGCAACAAATAACTGATATTGAATAGTACTTAACATCATCGCTATTCGTTCAGGTGCTCCAGCCAGCCAATGGCATCGGCGGTGGACGGTTCGGTGCCTGTCCACATTTTGAACGAGTTGGCTGCCTGTTCAACCAGCATACCCTTACCGTCAAAGCAATTTGTGGCGCCGTGTGATGCTGCCCATTGCAGAAATTCGGTGGGTTCAATTTTGTACGACAAGTCATAACACAAGGTATGTGCATCGATCAGTCCCGGATCAGATACCGGCACACTCGATGTAAGACTCGATGAAGTGGCGTTGATCAATACGTCCGGCACTGCACGGTAATGCGGCTGTTCAATCGATGTCACCTGAATCCTGAACAGATCGGAAAACTCCTGCGCCAGTTGTTCGGCTTTTGCAATTGTCCGGTTTGCGATGGTCAGTGTGGTCGGCTGCTCTGCGATTATCGGTTCGAGAATACCTCTTGTGGCCCCGCCCGCCCCGAGAATCATGAGATGGCGCTGGCGAATCGGCACCCGCTTGTTGACGACTATATCCTTAACCAGGCCAATGCCGTCCGAGTTGTGACCCAGCAGGGTGCCGTCCTGTCGACGCAATACGGTGTTGACCGCACGGGCTCGCCTTGCAGCGACGGTCTGCTCATTACAGGCGGCGAACGCCTGTTCCTTGAACGGGGCCGTCACATTGCATCCGTGTCCGCCCCGGCTGAAAAAGTCGTGTAAATCAGAGGCAAAACGGTCTTCGGTTGACAGCAGGCGCTCATATTCGATTTGCAGGTCGAACTGCGCGGCGAACAGTTGGTGAATCTGTGGCGACTTACTTTGTTTAATCGGGTTGCCGAACACGGCAAATTTGGCTGACATCTGTGCTTTCCAATAGAATCTGGTCATTCTACACTGACCACTCTGCCAGGGAGTATTCGTGACTAACAGCCACTATCCATCAACCCGCCTGCGGCGTATGCGCAGTGACGAATTCAGTCGGCGACTGATGCGTGAGACGCGGCTGACGACTGACGACTTCATCTATCCGGTTTTTGTCATTGAAGGCGACGGCGAAAGTCACCCCGTGCCGAGCATGCCCGGTGTGAGTCGGCTCACCATCGACCTGCTGCTGCGTGAGGCAGAAGCATTGGTGAAGGAAAAAATACCGTGTATTTGCATTTTTCCGGTGACACCGGATCACGTAAAGACACCGCAGGCTGAGCAGGCCTGTGATCCTGATGGTCTGGCGCAGCGCGCTGTGAGAGCCATAAAAAGGGAATTCCCCGAACTCGGTGTCATGACCGATGTCGCGCTCGATCCCTATACCTCGCACGGGCAGGATGGACTGATGGATGACAACGGCTATATCGTCAACGATGAAACTGTGGAGGTACTCGTAAAACAGGCGCTGACCCATGCAGAGGCCGGTGCGGATATCGTTGGTCCGTCAGACATGATGGACGGCCGGGTCGGTGCAATCCGCGCGGCGTTTGAAGCGCAGGGGCACAGGAATACCAAAATACTCGCTTACGCCGCCAAGTACGCGTCATCGTTTTACGGACCATTTCGCGATGCGGTCGGCGCGGCTGCCTCTCTCGGTGGTGCCAACAAATACAGCTATCAGCTCGATCCCGCCAATTCGGATGAAGCGATGCGCGAGATCGCCCTCGATCTCGATGAAGGGGCGGATATGGTGATGGTAAAACCGGGGCTGCCTTACCTTGACATCATCCGGCGCGCCAAGCAGGAATTCGGTGTACCCGTCATGGCGTATCAGGTCAGCGGCGAATACGCGATGCTGAAGGCGGCGTCTGCGAATGGCTGGCTCAATGAGCGTGACGTCGCCCTGGAGGCGATGGTCAGCCTGAAGCGTGCCGGGGCCGATGCCATACTGACCTACTACGCGCGGGATATGGCGAAATGGCTGGCAGAGAGTTGAAAACGGGGGGAGCAACGATCTCATTCGCACACTTTGACTGCGACACGGTACCGGCGGTGCGTCTGATGTGGACCCGGCAAAGACGCTGAGCACTGGCAAAATCCCGTAAGTGAGCTAAAAGTTATTGGGGCCAGGCAGTAATGGTCTTTTTGCTCACCAAACAACGGGGCCTTCCATGTCCGTCAAACGCGTCTCCTTCCTCCCTGCAGGTGCCTTGTCACTTGCCGCTGTGGTTGCATTGCTCAGTGGCTGTGCACCGGCTCAGCGCATACCACTGTCATCCACAGAGGTCGCTGCAGTTCGTCCGACGCTGACGATCAAAAAAGACATTGATATGATCAGGCTGGAAGGCCTGTTGCCGTCTTTCGAGCAGGTACATCGGGTATACGAACAAACTGCATCCCTGTTTGACCGGTCAATGATTATCAACGACATCATCATCGATGCTGCCGTTGCGAAAGCAGAATGGCTCGATCCGGTGCTCGCCACGGTGGCGGGAATCAGTCATGTCGATGATTTCTCGGTGACTGCCACGAATGGCCAAATGCTGGTTGGCGGCTCGGTTGCGTCTTCGGCTGACGCCCGGTCGATTGAATCGATGGCCAGTAGCATGGCCGGGCTGGAGCTCGCCGTAACCAGTAATCTCCTGCTGCCGGAAGCGGTGTCGCAACCCGAAGCAGTGCCGCAAAAATTCACAGAAATCGATTTGGCTGCATTAGAGGAGAACGCACCGTCTGAAGCGGCTTCCGCTGTGGTGGTAGAGCAGCCGGCAGTCGCTGTGGTCAGTCCTGAAGTCACCGAAGTGGCCGGTGCGGTCCGCGTAGTACCCGAGTCGTCCATGCAAGCAGACAGCGTGTTGTTAGAAACGGCGTCGAATGATGCCGATGTCGCAGAGCGCGTCCCGGACGCCATGGCCAGCAACGCGCAACTGCTCGATTCGGATGCGGACGGCGTGCCGGATGCAGACGATCAGTGCCCGTCCAGAGACGGTTATCCGGTGGGCAGCGACGGTTGTCAGCTGCTGGACGGTTACCTTGAGAATGTTCGGTTTACCGATCAGCCAGCCGCCCTTGCCGCAGGTTCCGAGCGCGAGCTCAATGAAATTGCAACGGCTATGCAGCGCTTTCCGAATACCCGCATTGCGGTGGTGTCCTACGCCAGCGGCGAGTCTGATATCCAGCGTGCGATGGCGCGCAAGCGCGCGTTTCTGGTGACCAGTTATCTTGAAGGACAGGGCGTCGACAAGGGTCGCCTCAAAACCTTTGCGCTGGCTCACCAGCCCGGTGCCGAGGACAAAATCATGATCAAGGAAATCGACTGAAATCAGCGCTTCTCCCGGTGCCACGCCACTGATCAATGTGGCGTATTCGGGTAGCGACGATCTGGCATTGGTGCTGTTTCGCGTTACCATGGTTGTATGAATGTTGATGTGCGCACACAGCGCAAGGTATTGCTCGATCGCCACTTTCTGATCGCGCTGCTGCTTGGGCCTGCGGTATGGCTGTTGCTCAGCACACGTTTTTCCCAGTCCGGCCAAAGCATTGCGCTGCAGACCATTGCGGTGGTGGTGCTGATCTATCCAATACTGGAAGAACTTGCGTTTCGCGGTTTCCTGCAAAGCTGGCTGTATGAGCATCCGCGCTTCAGGAAACACCTTGTCTCAGGCATCAGTATTGCCAATTTGCTGACCAGTGTCTCCTTTGCCGCCGCACATCTGCTGAGTCAGCCGCCACTCTGGGCGGCCGCCATTTTCTTCCCCTCACTGGTGTTCGGATATTTTCGCGATCGCTTTGACCTGGTGTGGCCCTCGATTTTGCTGCATTGCTGGTACAACGCGGGGTTTGTGTATCTGTTTTACTGATGCAGAAACACATGTCTGAAAAGACTTTGCCAGGTAGTCAGCGATGTTTGTACTGCGTGGGGCAGTAGCCGCGCGACACATCGGGAGCGCGTTTGTACTGATGTTTGGTCACCCGGCCGGACACTCTCGCCCGCCAGTTCTTAAAGGCACCCGGTTTGAGCGCCGAGCGCATCAGACGAATCACGTCAGCCTCGGAGAAACCGTACAGGGTTTCAATTGCCTCAAACGGGGTGCGATCCTCCCAGGCCATCTCAATAAGGCGTGATTTATCTGATTCATTCACCGCGGCTGACCAATTCTGTTGTTCCGGGAAGTGCTACGATAAGCGGGTGATGTTCGATCAGTCTGAACCACGAATGGCCCCCTGAAGCGGAGATTTGCATGCCTGATCAGACAGACGACGGTCTGATAAAACTCTGGCCCACCAGCCTAATGAAGCGCCGTTTACCCGGCAGCGAGCAACCCAATGGCTTGCTGCGACAACTGATCGAGCGCATGGATGCACAGACTGATAACCTGACCACGCAGTACCGTGAAGCCGACTTCCTGCACGGGGAACATCCGGCGTGCAAATGGCTGCTGCAGTGTATTAATAAAACGATCGTGGATTATTTACATAGTCATGGCCAGCGCTACGAAGTTAACTGGCAGATTCAGAGCTGGCCTAACGTGAATCAGTTTGGCGACTATCACGACCTGCATAATCACCCGCACAGTTACCTCAGTGGCACCTACTATGTCAGTGTGCCGCAAGCGCAGGAGGTACTGCCCGGACGGGATGACCGTCGCCCCGGGGCAATCTCTTTTTATGATCCGCGCCCGCAGGCTAACATGAACGCGGTGCGGGACGACCCGCAAATCGAGGCTGAATACACCGTGCACCCCGACAATGGCATGTTGCTGCTGTGGCCGTCGTTTTTGCACCATTTCGTGCATCCCAACCTGTCGCGAGAGCCCCGGATCTCCATTTCGTTTAACGCGGTGTTGAACTGGTCCGATGCACTGCTGCCTGCACAGACGTAGATTGAGGGAAAGCGCACAGCGCCGACAGCGGCTGGCCGGTTGCTGCAGCCCGCCGCTTCAGATAAGTTAGCTAGCCCAGACGACACAGGGCAGCAACGTGTTCAGCGACGCCGTTACCTTCTTTCGCGAGTTTGTCAGACACCCTCGTCAGCTGGGTTCTGTTATTCCGAGTTCCCGGTTTTTGAAAAGGCGTATCGTCGAGACGGCAAATGTTGCCGATGCCCGTCTGATCGTCGAACTCGGGCCCGGCAACGGGGGCACCACCCTGGCCATACTTGCCGCGATGGGGGCGGAGTCGACGCTACTCAGTATCGAGCTGAATCAGGGCCTGTTCGAGCTCGCCCGCCGCATCGGGGACGAGCGCTACATTGCACATCATGGTGATGCACGTGCGCTCGCAGACATTCTGGCCACCTACAATCTGAGCAGACCCGATGTGGTTATTTCCGGCATTCCGTTTTCAACCATGGACGCCGGGATTGGCACTGCGATTCTGCAAAGCATTCATCAACAGCTGGCACCGGGCGGGAGATTTGTTGCCTATCAGGTGAGCGGTCAGGTTGATCGACTGAATACTTTCTACCGCGCCGATCAGCGCACCCGGCAAACGGAGTGGCTGAACATCCCACCGCTGCGCGTTTGGTGCTGGACCCGCTCTTAAAAACACCGGAACGTTCTTTAGCAGTGCTCGCTTTGCAGCAGTGATTCGCCGCGCTCATCAATAATCTGTTTGCCCTTGTTAATGGAGTGTTCGGTGGCAGCATCGAGTGATGCGTGATTATCTGCGCGGATAAACCGGCTTTGTTTCGTCTGTCCATCCTGTGCGAGTGAAATAGTGCCGGCAGTGCGGTACTGGCTGCCTTCTTTTATCGGTGTTGGCAGAATGGAAAACTGTTTGTATTCAACTGCATCGGCCGTCGGTGTTGTGCTGCCGCCCGAATCGCCGTTACCACCAAAGAGTTTTTTTAGAAATTTCATCAGTGCGTTTCTGTGTTAAGTGCCGGATGACGATTCACGTTGCATCGGTACCTGGGGCAAAGCATTGCCGGGTGTAGAACTATCAGGCATAACGCCCTGCAACATACGCCGATTTCGATAGCGATTATACTACCGTGCAGACGTCTGAAGCACTGCATCATTTTCAGCGCAGCGCCTGTGCCGGCGTAGAATGCGAGTGGCACTACTGATTTTCCGATGCAGGTAATCAGGTAAGACTCACCGGGACACACCTTACTGATGGCATTTTCTGACAATTTATCCTGTCCTGCCTGTGGCGTCGCGCTCGACGCGGTTTCCCCGCACACGCGTAGTTTGCAGTGTCCGCACTGTGGCAACTGGATTTATCTCAGCGGCAGTGGCTGGGCCGCTGCCGGCAGCTTCGAGCATGCGCTGGACGCGCCGTCAATGTTGCACGTGGGTCGATCCGGTGTGCTGTCCGACCGTGAAGGGCCCGACCGTCGATTTATAGTCGCCGGGCGCCTGCGACTTTCCTATACCGGTGGCTATTGGGATGAATGGTGGCTGGAATTTGAACAGGGAACGCACCAGTGGCTGGAGGAAGACGACGGACGCTATCGGTTGCACAGTCCTGTCTCGATGTCGATCGACCCTTCTGCTGCGCAGGCGGCTAAAGTCGGTGGACAGCTGACCCTGAACGGCGCCGTCTGGCTGGTGACCGAGCGTCTCGAAGCCGTCATTGCCGGCACCGAGGGCGCATTGCCGGTCGCTGTACAGCCGGGTGAGCAAATGACCTGTCTCGAGATGCTGGGCAACGGTGAAAAGTTATCGCTTGAAGCCGGTGACTCGCAGGTGAGTGTGACCCGCAGTGTAAAAATCGCGGGCGACCGTTTTACATGGAATAGCTGACCGTTAGCCTATGCAACTCAATCGACGCCTTGCCGATATACACGAGGACAAGCTGCTCAGTACGCTGCAGGCCCATATCGATGACGGACACGAGCAGGCTGCGTTGCAGGCGATACCGGATCTGCAACTTCGTCACCCGGCATTCGATAACGAACTAACGGAAATAAAACAAAAGCTCAGCGATAAACTTGCAGCTGAGGTCAAAGTGCTGGACGGTAATACCGCCGAGGTGTTTCGCTGCGTCAATTGTGGTGGCGGACTGTCACGGCAAAGCGCCGACACCGTACATGTCATTTGCCAGTACTGTGGTTGTGATGCAGAGCATCCCGCGCAGGATATGGCGCTTGAACGCTGGAACAATGCACTCGATCTGGAGGCAAACTTTACCATCGGTGATTTTTTCACGTATGAGGGCAGACGATGGCAGGCAGTGGGTGTGCAGCTCTTCAGCGGCCGCGTCAGAGAGTACGATTCTGAAGACGGCTGGGAGAGCAGCTGGTCGCGATATACCAGCTGGTGGATGTTGAATGAACAGCGTGAACTCGCGTGGTTAATCGATGATGGCAGGCGACGCTACTGGGCCGATAAGCACCTGCCGGACAACCCGGCTCTGCCGGACAGCAAAGACAGGCAGTACGAACATGGTGAGTGGACTCTCGAGTTTGCAGCCGGTGAATTCACTTATCAGCCGATGCAGCAGGAGCGACATAACAGCGCCGAGAGTTCTACCACAAGACGGCTGACATCAGAGGGTGCGAACACCGCGCATCGCTATTACAGCAGTGTGGAATCACGGCTGGACGAACACGGAGAGACAGTCGAAATAGAGTTTTTTCGCAGCCGCATGATCCCACATGATGAAATGCTGGAAGGTTTGGGCAAAGACAGCGCAAAGCAGGATCACAGGCGCTGGAGAAACACCATGTATGGCATACTGCTGGCGCTGCCTTTACTGGCAGCAGCGGTGATGTATCTCAATCGCGGCGGCGAAGTCATTGGCAATACCGTAGCAATAGCCAGTAACGACAAAGCAGTTTTCGTTCAAACGCTTGATGCGAGCGATGTCGGTCAGCTCTACAGAGTCAGGGGTTCATTAAAAGGTATACGAGACAATTCGTGGTTCGGTGTCGATGTGGGCATGATGAACAGCGATGATGAATACATCTATAACAAGTACATTGAATTCTGGCGCGAATCCGGTCGCGACTCGGATGGTCCCTGGTCCGAGGCAAGTCTGAGCACCAGCTGGATTATTCGCATCGATGAACCGGGTGTCTATCGTTTTGTGATAGATGCCGACGAAGCATCCACCAATGCGAGTGCTGATTTTAGCATCGAGCTTGAACCGAATCGGACTTCAACAATGCCATTTATACTCGCGGCCGCACTGACTTTTGGACTCATGCTGGTAAGTCGCTCAAAAATGGAGTCGGTCAGTGCAGCGGCCGCATCAATAGCGCTGAAATTACAACCGAGATGATCACAGTAAATTCGTCTACTGACGGAGGGGCCTGATGAAAAGACTCCACTATCCCATCCTCGCGTTGCTGATCGTGGCTATTGTAGGTTTCCCGGCGTGGTACTCGGTGAAAGGTCAGGGTGCCGATGCTGTCCCGGGCGCCGGTGAAAAGGAGGTTTTACGCTCGAAGTCCGGCAGGACTTATGTTGGCGGCGGACCCAGGGTCGGAAAGTAACCACGCTGTCCAGTAACTCACATAGAAAAACAAGTATCACGGCGTTTCGCAAATATACATCCGGAGCATGACATGAGCACGATCTATCGAAGCCTGACCGGGCTGTTACTTCTTACCATCAGCACCAGTGCGCTGGCGCAATCCTCAATGGCGGAGTTTTCTGCTGAGCTGCTGGCAACCATTGTGTACTCGGCGGTGGGTATTCTGATGGGAATCATCGGTTTTAAAGTGGTCGACTGGCTGACACCGGGCAGCCTGGCGGAAGAGGTTGCGCACAAGGAAAATCGTGCGCTCGCTATACTGGCCGGCTCGATGATGCTCGGTGTATGTATCATTATTGCGAGCGTGCTGGTGAGCTAGTGTAGTGTGACCTGCAAACGCTGCGAATGAGAGTTTGTCATTTGGTTCGCAACAAGGCGTAGCTTGCAGTGAATGGTTGTTCCCTTGTCAAGAGCTACAACGCAGTTGCGGGCCAAATGACAAACTCCTGTAGGGGCAAGCAATCGAACTGAAGATCGCAATAAATTCAATGCGATACATTGAATTCTACACTCTGGTTTCTCTATATTCCCGGTCAGTTTGATTGTTTGACTCATTGGTAGCGTTTGTATGTCACACTACACTAGCATGATGATTCGACATTCAGCGGAAACAGGGCAAAACAGGTCGCTTGATCGAGTGAGCAGCGAGGCCCGCCACGTCCAAAAGGTCCGGCACCCATCCTGATCTTAACCGTCAATGCAAACTGAGGAGCCGATCTCCGAACAACAGTTCGCTCTGCTCAGCGCTTCAATATTCATTATTGCTGCGTGCAGTCTGGTCTATGAGCTGCTGATCAGCAGCCTTTCCACCTATCTGCTGGGCTCAAGCGTGGTTCACTATTCGCTGACCATCGGGCTCTTTCTTTTTTTTATGGGGGTCGGCTCCTGGCTGGCGCAGTCGATTACCAGGCAGTTGATTGCAGCTTTTGTGGCTATTGAAGTAGCAGTCGGTGCGCTTGGAGGCATCTCGGCACTGATACTCTATGCGGTCTATTCCTGGAGCGATCTGTACTATCCGGTGATGCTGCTGGTTACTGCCGCCATCGGTATGCTCGTCGGCATGGAAATCCCGTTGCTCACCCGCATTCTGGAATCCTACAGTGGTTTGCGACGGGGTATCAGTCAGGTACTCACATTCGACTACCTCGGCGCACTACTCGCTTCCCTGCTTTTTCCGTTCGTGTTGTTGCCGTACCTCGGGCATCTCACCTCGGCAAGTGTCGTGGGTCTGGTTAATCTACTGGTCGCTGTCGTGGTCGCCTGGTCGTTCCGGGAACGCCTGGGGCGCTGGTGGGTGTTCATGCAATTGTTTGCCGCTGCAGCAGTGCTGGTGATCGTTATCACTGCACTCTTTTCCGGCACACTGTCGCGGGTGTTTGACAGCGCGCTCTACCAGGATCCGGTGATCTACACCGGGCAAAGCCGTCATCAGAAAATTGTGATGACCAGGCGGGGTGATGATCTGCGACTCTACCTGGATGGCAATCTGCAACTGTCCGCAGTTGACGAATACCGCTACCATGAAACCCTGGTGCATTTGCCGGCAGTCTTCGCACCGGTGCTCAATCGAGTTCTGGTGATCGGTGGTGGTGACGGTATGGCCGCGCGTGAGCTGCTGAAATACCCGCAAATCGAGAGCGTTACACTGGTGGATCTCGACCCGGCGATTACGCAGCTCGCTGCAACTCATGCGCAGCTGACAGCACTCAACCGCAATGCCTTGTCCGACCCGAGAGTACAGGTCGTTAACGCCGATGCATGGAACTGGCTTGCCGGTGCCGGGGATTTGTTTGATCTGATCGTGGTCGATTTACCGGACCCGGAAAGTGAAGACGTTGCCAGGCTCTACAGCGTTGCGTTTTATCAGCGCCTGCTGCGCCGGTTGAGTACCGGTGGTGTCGTAATTACGCAGGCGACATCACCCTGGTTTGCGCGGCGTGCGTTCTGGAGTATCGGTGTGACCATGGAAACTGTGTTTAAACAGGTTCTTCCAGCGACGGCTTATATCCCCTCATTCGGTTTGTGGGGTTTTTTTATTGCGTCAGAGTGGCCGCTGGTAGCGCGACGACAGGTCCTGGCGGGTCGCTATATTCAAGGCGCGAGCTGGCAGCAGAATTTGGTGCTGCCGCCGGATCTGCCGCGCCTCGAAGTCGAGGTCAATCACGGTCAAACGCTGCCACTGCTCAGGTACTATCGCGAGGGTTGGGACTCCCTGAATCTGGCCACTGACCCTGCTGTGCCGGCATCGTCAGCCACTGATGCGGCGGACGCACGCCGTGAGTGATGCATGCAGTATTCGGCCCGCGCGTGCAGATGATGTGCCGCTGATAGAGGCGTGTGCATCCGCAGCGTATCACAAGTATATTGATCGTATCGGACGAGCGCCCGCGCCAATGCTGGCTGATTTTGCTGCACAGACCGCACAGGGCAGGGTGCACGTAATGATGGCCGGCGGCAAGCTGGTCGGATTTGCCGTTTGTTATCACGATCGGGAGGGTTACTTCCTTGAGAACATCGCTATAGGTCCTGCCTGTCAGGACCTCGGTTACGGTGCGCAACTATTGAACTATGTGGAGCAACTGGCGATTGGTGCATGTACGATTCGCTTGAATACCAATGAGAAGATGACCGAAAATCTGGCCTGGTACCAACACCGGGGGTTTGTGGAAACCGCACGTCGTGTGGAGGACGGGTTTGCCCGCGTGTACTTCGAGAAAAAGCTATGAAAAAAAACCGACTCGGCCGTTCCGACATAGAGGTCAGCGCCATTTGTCTGGGTTCAATGACCTGGGGCTCTCAAAATACGGAGCAAGAAGCGCACAGCCAAATCGATTGTGCTATCGCACGCGGTGTGAACTTTATCGATACCGCGGAGATGTACCCGACCACGCCACTCGATGCAAGCACGCAGGGCATGACAGAATCCTGCATTGGCAGCTGGATAAAAAAATCGGGGCGCCGCGGTGATCTCGTCATCGCCACCAAGGTGACCGGGGAAGGCAATCAGCCTTACATCCATCAGGGGATGCCGATCAGTCCGAAAAAAATAAGTCTCGCGCTTGAAGATAGCCTGCGGCGACTGCAAACCGACTACATCGACCTGTATCAATTACACTGGCCGAATCGCGGCTCCTATCATTTTCGGCAATGGTGGCAATACGATCCGTCACAACAAAACACCGAACAAACCATCGACAATATTCGCGAAGTGTTGTTCGCACTGCAGCGTTATGTGGATGAAGGTAAGATTCGCACCGTCGGGCTTTCCAATGAAAGTTGCTGGGGCACCCTGCAATATCTGCAGACCGCCAGAGACAACCAGCTGCCCCGGGTGGTGTCTGTGCAAAACGAATACAATTTGCTCTGTCGTCTCTATGACACCGATTTTGCCGAGTTGTCTCACCATGAAGACGTGGGCCTGCTGACGTATTCCCCGCTGGCAGCCGGATTATTGAGCGGCAAATATGCCAATGGACAAGTGCCTGCAGGCTCGCGGCGGTCACTCAACGACAATCTGGGTGGTCGTTATCAGTCGTACTCGGCGCTGGCCACAGATGCTTATCTTGAAGTTGCTCAAAAGCACGGCTTATCCGCTGCGCAAATGGCACTCGCCTTTTGTATTGAGCGGCCTTTTATGACGTCGACCATTATCGGTGCTACCAGCCTCAGCCAGCTCGAGACTAACCTTGGCGCGGCTGACCTTAGTCTGAGCGATGATGTGTATCACGATATCACTGAGGTATACCGGCAATACCCAAGGCCAATGTAAGTGAACGGGCCGCACCCTCTGAATTCAGATATACCGCCGCCGGTGGTTTTTCCGAGCCCGTTTGATAACCAGCCGCACCCGCTGGCCAGGCAAGCGGCCAGCGATCTGCAGCGACAGTTGACTGGCTTAACTGACAAGCTGCATCAATTTCACGTACCGCACGGCGGCAAGATGCTGGGTGTTCTTGTGGTGCGCGATCACCATGGTGCCCTCGGTTATCTGGCGGGCTTCTCCGGCATGCTCGGCAATCGCTGGTATGTCGATGGTTTTGTATCGCCGGTGTTTGATCAACACCGTTTTTTGCCCCTGCTGGCATCAGGTGAATCAACGATTGAAAATCTGGACACAGCAATGCAACAAGTGCTGCACAGTGAGGATTATCGAACCGCGGTGACAGAGGAAGCGCGTATGCAGCGCGAGTCGCAGGCCGACATCACTGCATTGCGTCAGCAGCACCAGCGTCAGCGTCAGCGGCGTCACGAGCTGCGGCTGAATTGTGCGGATGACGCCACCCTGATGCAAAAGCTTGCGGCACAAAGCCGCAATGACAAATTGGTACGTCAGCAGTTGCAGCAATCGGCACGACAACAGCTGCAAAGTGCTGCCGAAAGGGTGCAGCCGTTTAATCAACAATTGAACGCACTCAGGCAACAGAGAAAAGCGTACTCTGCAAAGTTGCAGCGGCAATTGTTTGATTGCTACCGCATAGCATCGCTCGGTGCTGAATCGGTATCGCTGCGCAGCCTGTTCCGGGATAAGCTGCCACCCGGCGGTGCGGCGGATTGTGCAGCGGTAAAGTTGTTGAGTACGGCAATACATTCGCAGCTAACGCCAGTGTGTCTGGCGGAGTTCTGGTGGGGTGCCGACCAGGGTCTGCGGCGGCACGGTCGTTATTATCCCGCCTGTCGCAGCAAGTGCCGCCCGATCCTGCCGCACATGTTGCAGGGCGTGGCGGTCACAGTGCCGGCGCATGAAGCGGCAGTGGAGTTTCCGCCGCAACAACCGGAATTTGTGTTTGAAGATGACAGTCTTGTGGTACTCGCCAAACCTGCCGGTATGTTGTCTGTGCCGGGGCAGACAATTACCGATTCGGTCGAGACCAGACTGCGTGCACGTTTCCCGTCAACCGACAATAAAACACTGTTGCTGCACCGGCTCGATCAGGCGACATCCGGTTTGATGGTGGCGGCCAAAAGTGCGAAATCATATAAACAGCTGCAGCATCAGTTTCAACGCCGTTTGGTAGAAAAAATCTACATCGCTAACCTCGCTGCGACAGCGTTGCCGGCGCAGGGTGAAATAACACTTCCGCTGCGAGTGGATCTCGATGACCGGCCACGTCAGAGGGTGTGTCGCGAGTACGGTAAACCATCACTGACTCGCTTTAGAGTGTTGTGTACCGGGGGGCACACCTCGACGGTTGAATTTAAACCGGTGACCGGTCGCACCCACCAGCTTCGCATTCACGCGGCCCATCCGCAGGGACTCAATGCACCGATTGTTGGCGATGTTTTATACGGGAGCGCCGCAGACCGGCTGCACCTGCATGCAGCGTCGCTGGCATTCACGCATCCACTCAGCGGAGAGCGTATGTGCTTTACCCTGCCCGTGCCTTTTAACCCGGCGGCCAATATCAGTGAAAGGTGTGCTCACGCGTGAACTCCGATTATCCGGTGTACTTCAATACTTTATCGGACTATGCGCTGCAGTTCGATAATCCGCCGCCTGCCAGCGTCGATGTGGTGGTGATCGGTGGTGGTGTGATCGGTGTGTGTACCGCGTATCAGCTGGCACGTGACGGTGTATCGGTGGCACTGTGTGAGAAGGGTCTGATCGCCGGTGAGCAATCGTCGCGCAACT
Source organism: uncultured Granulosicoccaceae bacterium (assembly GCA_964583825.1). Lineage (GTDB taxonomy): Bacteria > Pseudomonadota > Gammaproteobacteria > Granulosicoccales > Granulosicoccaceae. The sequence continues at coordinate 4,867 of CAZOXM010000053.1, read as the reverse complement.
GGGGCTGGATCAGACAACTTGGTCGCGACGACTTTGAGCTGCCGATCATGATGGAGTCGCTGCAGATGTGGCAGGGCTTAAGTCGCGAAATCGGTGAAGATGTCGGCTTTCGGCAGCACGGTATTATTTACCTGGCGAGCAGCGCCGAGAAGCTCGCCGCGCGTGAGTCATGGATGCCGGTCGCCCGGTCACATCAGCTGGATGTCAGAATGATCAATCGGCATGAAGTGGCGCGCCAAATAGACGGTACATCAGACCGATGGTGTGGTGGCCTGTACTGTCCGGGTGACGGGCGTGCAGAACCCTGGGTTGCCGTGCCTGCGATTGCTCGTGCGGCTGCCCGCCATGGTGCGACCATCAGCGAACACTGCGCGGTCAGGGGTATCGAACAGCAGGGTGGTCGACTGTCCGCTGTGGTTACCGAACACGGCAGAATACAGTGCAGTGCAGTGGTGCTGGCAACCGGCGCATGGTCTTCGTTGTTTGCCACCGGGCTCGGTGTCTACTTACCGCAGCTGTCGGTGCGCTCTACCGTCGTTTCCACCACGCCGGTGCATACGGTTTACGAGGGCAATGCGGCCGACGAGGAAATCGCGTTCAGACGACGCGAGGATGGCGGCTATACCCTGGCACTGTCGGACTTGACGGAGCATCTGATCGGACCTGATTCAATTCGCTACCTGCGGCCCTTCCTGCCGGTGCTGGCGGATGACTGGCGGTCGTTTCGTTTCGGTGTAGCGCGAATGGACTTTCCCGATGGCTGGCGCACGAGACGACGCTGGTCCGCCGCTGAACAAACACCGTTTGAGCGCAATCGCATCTTAAACCCGCCGCCGCGTGCCGCTGCTGTAAAGGCACTAATCCGTCGCTTCAGGGCGCGGTTCCCGCAGTTGTCCAATGTGGCAGTCGCACATAGCTGGGCCGGTATGATAGATACCATGCCCGATGTGGTGCCGGTGATTGATCAGGTCACCGCCATACCCGGTTTGTTCATCTCGACCGGCTTCAGCGGTCACGGTTTTGGTATCGGACCGGCCGCAGGTAAAGTGGTGTCGGAACTCGTGCAGGGCAAGCCTGTGTCGCATGATCTTCAGCGCTTCAGGCTGTCGAGATTCACCGACGGTTCGCAACTCACACCGGGGCCGGTGCTGTAGCATGCGCAGTTTTCAGGTTGATGACTTCTGGCGGAATTGTTGATGGCTGATACCATTCGCGTGGTAGCGTTAGTAGCGCTGCTGAATATTTCTTTTTCTGTGAATGCGGCAGAAGCATGGTTGCAGTATAAGAGCACGCCGGACCAGGCACAGGCCGGTGCACTCATTGATAGTGGTGTGCTGGAAGACAGCATAGCGTTTATCAATGAAACCTTTACCCTGCAGCGCGATATCGCAGTCGTGGTCGGTGCGGAAGAAGGGCCGCTATACGATCCGGCGATCAGTGAAATACAGATACCGTATCCGTTCTATACCGAAGTGATCGAGCGTATCAGTGCGCTTGAATCGGGAGTCGAAGCGCAGGAATTATTCGCCGCCGATGCCATGTTGCACACGCTCTTCCATGAGTTCGGCCATGCACTGGTCGACCAGCTCGATATTCCCGTGGTAGGTAAGGAGGAGGATGCAGTAGACGGGCTTGCTTCCATGTTATTGCTGGAATACTACGAGGAGGGGGCGTCCATTGCGGCCAACGCCGCGGAGTTGTTTGCACTCGAAGGTGAAGAGCGCGGTGAGCCGGGAGAAGCAGATTTCTGGGATGAGCACAGCCTGGATGAACAGCGCTACTACAGCACGCTGTGTCATATTGTCGGTTCCGATCCGGTTGAGTATAAGCCTCTGGCCGCTGAGATTGGTTTCTCCGATGATCGCGTCGAAATATGCGAAGCGACCTACCAGCAGCTGGTCAGTGACTGGGAGACGCTGCTTGAAGAAGCGCTCGACCCATAGGTCGCGATGCACCTGCAACACACCGGAGTCGGCAAACAGAATATTAGGTATCCGTTTTTATCACGGAATTTCGTGGTTTATCCAGCGGTTAACTGATTAACGGCACGGAGTGCTGCCTGCACAGCGCCTTCCAGATAGCCTGCATCCTGTGATGCTGTCTCGCTCACCGCCCAGTAGATGTTCTGTCCGATGTCTATCTGTCGTAAGTCAGTGGCAGGGTGCGCGCGCGCCCCTGCACTGTCCAGCGGGCTTGCCGTGTATTCATCCGAAGACCAGTCGCGATAATCTGTTTTAAGCGGTGTGCGGTCGGTGTTAAACAATCGTTGAACCTGTTCAATCGCCTGCTGCACAATCTCCACTTTACGATGCCGGCGTTGTTGCGGTCGTGCCAGCAGAAACCCGAACAGCGCACCGCCGGGGTGGTGTCTGGGGGTAGCATCATGAATTTCCCCCATCGGCCCGATCTGACTCATCGCATCGCCGGACAGTCCGGTTTGTAGCCAGAAGGGTTCATCATAAACAAGCGTCAACTTGGCTTCAGTTGCCATCCATGTCGATACTGAGTCGAGCGCCTTGCGATGTGACGGGTTAATACCGGGCCCGTCAATACCGGCGGCGACCAGTCGGGGTGGTAACGCTAATACAATCCGTCGGCAGTTAATCTTCTGTAAACCACCTGATGTCGCCACCCCTGCCTGATAAACATCGCGTTCGCGTGAGATCGTCACCAGGCGTGTGCCCCGGCGAACAGCGGCTACTGGAATTGCGTCAGCCACTTTATCCACCAGCGCCTGCATACCACCGTCAATGCGATAGCTGCCGGCCATCGAAACCGCACCGATGCGTTGTTCAAGCTGACCGTTAGAGTATTCGATTACACTGGCGCCTTTGTGGCTTTGTTCATAGACGTGCTCTGCCATACCCAGTGACTGAATCAGCTGGATCAGAGACTGCTGGTGCGGCCAGAACCAGGACGGACCAAGATCGACGGCGGCCGTGCCGTCATCCATTGCCGGTGACAGGATGCGTCCACCGAGTCGATCACGTGCTTCAACCAGTTGAAAGTCAACGCCATGCGATGCCAGTGCGCGCGCCACCACACAGCCGCTTAATCCGCCGCCCGCAATCAATACATCGGTATCTGGTATCGAGGTACTCAAACGTGTCTCAGGTGTCCATGCTTTACCCAGACTACTGCCCCATCAGCACCGGTTTCGAAGGACAGGGAGGTGCCAACCGGTGCGCGCAGCCAACTCATCGGCTGCAAGGTGTCGGAAGTTTCTGTCGCGCTGCCTTCAAGCATCAGCACTTCAGCACCGCCTGTGGCATCGACTTCGATTCTGCGGTTGGCTGCCCAATATTCAAACTGCACGGTTTCCCTATCGTCCTGGTACAGGGTGGACACCCTCGCACCGGCCCGGTCGGCATCCGCTATGTGGCCGAGTTTGAATCGATTGGCGTGTACGAAGGTGCGATCATCCGGAGCAAACTGCCACAGTTTGACAAATATGAGGCAACCCGGGGTCGATCCGGGTGTGTGGCGCGACTGGGGCGGGTTGCGGATATACGAGCCTGCGGGCCATGCGCCGTAGTCATCTTCAAACACGCCCTCGAGCACAATAAATTCCTCGCCGCCGCCGTGGACATGGGCCGAAAAGTGACTGCCCGGCGCATAGCGAACAATCGTGGTGACGCGATCGTGTTCGCCATCCACTCGATCCAACCGTCGTCGATCCACACCGGCCATCGGCGAGGCTTCCCACGGCAGTGAATTGCTGTGCATCACTACACGGCGGGTAAAGTCTGCATTAACATTCATCAGTTTGTCCTTGTCGCACGGACTTACGGCTGCGCTGACGGGTGGGTGTTATACAGGTATAGAGGTTCACTATGTTGCGAAGTTTCAATTCGATTGTCTCTGGAATAGGCGGCCCTTTTATACTGCCCGATATCCGCCAATTGATATCACTTTCTGGATCCTGTTCTGGAAAGCCAAAGGGCAATCAGGATAATACCAAGTGCAAGCCAGGCATTGAGGGAGAGCACTTCACTCAGAAAGATCGCACTGAAAAAAACACCGAATAACGGCACCATAAAGTTGATCTGACTCAGGAACGATGCACCCTGACGGTCAATAATCACCAGTATCAGCCAGGTGGCCAGTGCAGTCGGGCCAAGTGCCAGTGCGACAACAGGCAACAGCGCGGTACTTGAAAGCACCTGCATCGGCGCCGGGCCCGACAATACATAAACGGGCGCCAGGATCACTGCGCTGCAAATCAACAATGCAGTCATCATGGACATTTTTGGGAGATCGACCAGTTGGCGGGTGATTATTGCATTAATCGCATAACAGATCGCGGCTGCCAGTATGGCAATTTGATGGGTCAGTGCATCCCCAACACCAGCAAGTAATGATGGCCCCATTAGCACGATCACCCCGAAAATCCCGCAGATAACCCCTGCGAGCTTCCATCGGTTGAGCTTCTCGTCAGTGGTGAGCAGGTGTGCAAGCAGAATGGTCGCGAGTGGCATAACGGCCATAAATATCGCGGTCAGCCCGGCGTCTACTTTGGTTTGACCCCAGGTGATCAGGGTGAAGGGAATGGCATTGCCGAATACGGCCGATGCGATGATGTATCCCCAGACTTTAGACGGTGGGGGCAGTCGCTGCCCGATAGCAATCATGACGGGTATCAGCAGGGCCGAGGCCATAGCCAGCCTGAGCCACACGACTGCAACTGGCGGGAATTCCCGTACGCTGAGCGCGGTAAAAATAAAACTGCTGCCGAATATCACTGCCAGACCAGTCAATATCAGATAGTCGCTGAGGGCGGGTGATTTTCGGGAAGATTTCAAATAAGGCTAGTCGCGGCAACAGATCGCGAAGAATAACGTTTCCTGAATTTTATTGCCTGAGTTTT
>CAZOXM010000052.1:0-34878 GCA_964583825.1 uncultured Granulosicoccaceae bacterium | reverse complement strand
TAGTTCCGACATCAACATGGTCATGGCGCATAAGTTTCAACTGCGAGACCAAAGCTTGCCGCTGAAGGTGGCCGAAGCGCTGAGTACATACCAGGCTATACCCACCAGTGAGACGTTTGGTGTGGTGAACGAGTCCGGGCGGATCGTGTTGATGATTGATGAAGCCCATCGCACCCAGGGCTCTGATCTCGGTAACAATATTTTCGAGGCATTTCCCAATGCAGCACGGGTAGCGTTTACCGGTACTCCGTTGATCACAGAACGGCACGGGGAGAAGAAGACGGTAAAACGCTTTGGTGACTACATTGATACCTACCGTTTAATGGACGCCGTAGAGGATGGTACAACCCTGCAAATTCTGTATGAAGGGAGAACCGCCGATGCAGCACTGAATGATAAGCATGGATTTGAGGCACAGTTTGAAAATCTGTTTAAGGAAAGATCAGATGAAGAGCTACTGGCCATCAAAAAGAAATACGGTGCCACCGGTGATCTGCTGGAGGCCGAGCAACGCATTGCCGCCATTGCCAAAGATATGGTGCAGCATTACCTGTCGAATATTTTCCCGAATGGATTTAAAGCGCAGGTAGTTTGCCACTCCAAACGGGCGGCAGTGCGCTATCAGGCAGCGATTCATCAGGCACTAAAGGAAGTGATCGCGGAACAGGAAGCGCTGCCGGAAACCGATCAAACTTACATAGAGAAACTTAGGTTCTTAAAAGCTGCGGTGGTCATCTCCGGTGATGGTAATAATGAGGCCGCTTGGATCACCAAAGCCAGGAAAGAGGCACGGGCATGGAATGCCGTTGACAATTTCTGCAAGCCTTTCGCGTTTGATGACCCTGAAAAGCCTCACACCGGCATTGCCTTTCTGGTGGTTTGCGACATGCTGCTGACCGGTTTTGATGCGCCGATAGAGCAGGTCATGTATCTGGACAAGATTATCCGCGAACACACGCTGCTGCAGGCGATTGCCCGCACCAACCGGGTCAAAAAAGGCAAGCAGCGTGGTTATGTGGTGGATTATGTTGGTCTGACTAACAACCTTACAGAGGCACTAACACTGTACGCCGCATCTGATGAAGAGCAGGAGCTGGCAAGCGGCTGGAAGAGTATCGCCTCGGAGGTGCCCGTGCTGCAGGAGCGCTACCAGCGCGTGTTACAACTCTTTAGCGAACGCAAAGTTGCCAAATTTCGTGATTATGCAGAAGGCAAGCTGGATTCGGTTGAGGAAGACGCTGCTGTCGTCCACGAAGCGGTCAAGCTACTGGAGGATGTAAAAACTCGCGCAGATTTTGATGTCTATCTGAAAAAGTTTCTGATGAGCATGGATATCATCATGCCGAATCAGGCCGCACACCCGTATCGCGTACCAGCCAAAAGACTGGGTTACATTCAGCGCGTCACGCGGGAGCGTTACAAAGATAACAGCATGAACTTTGGCGATGCAGGGGAGAAAGTCCGCGAACTGATCAACGATCATCTGATTAGTCTGGGCATAAACCCGAAAGTGCCACCGGTAGAACTACTATCGGAAGACTTCATTGAACGCCTGAACGAGCATGCCGGAGACAATGCCGAAGCCAAAGCCAGTGAAATGGAACATGCTGTGCGCAAACACTGCACCGTGCATCACGATGAAGACCCGGCTTTCTATAAATCACTCTCAGAAAAAGTAGAGCAGCTGATAGATCGATACCAGGATCAGTGGGAGTTACTTGCGGAAGAACTGGAAAAGCTGCGTGGTGAGGCAATAGCAGGTCGGAAATCTGGTGATCACGGTATGAGCCGCGAAGCTACCACATTTTACGAATATATCGCCGCCGAGGTGTTCGAAGACGGGAGAGTGCCGGAAGATGCAAGGCCGAAAATGACTGCACTAATGGAATCGATTGTCGACACGTTGCAGCAAACGATAGGCAGCATCGACTACTGGAACAATAGTGACAAACAAAAGAGAACGCGCAGCACCATCAAAACAGCACTGATGAAAACCGGCGTTGAAGAGTTAAAAGAACGACGCGAACGAATCGCGGTTCAGGTGATGAGGCTTGCAAAGAACCGGCATACAGAGCTGCTTGAAGGCATCAGCAAAGAGTCTGTTAAATGACGACTCGCAGCGTAGAAGACATAGAGTATCGTCTGCTTCCAGGCAGTGCGCGCAAAACCACCGACATCGTTATCGAGCGTAACGGCACGATCACGGTTCGCCCGCCGGTGGCCTATACCCCGGAACAGGTAGACGAGGTGGTAAGACACAAACGACTTTGGATTTATCGCAACCTCGCTGAATGGCGAGACATGAACGCCTGCGCGGTCACTCGTGACTGGGTGGATGGCGAGACCTTCCTTTATCTTGGGCGTGGTTACCGCTTGTCGCTTGTGGCAGATGCTGATGAGAATTTAAAGTTGCGGCACGGAGAATTCTGTCTGAGCCGTAGATTGGTGGAGAACGGTGGGGTAGCAGCGGCGAGAGCGGCGTTTCAAAGTTTCTACACAGATAAAGGCCTTGCGAGGTTTAACGAAAAAGTAAGCCAATTCGCCCCTAAGGTGGGAGTTGAAGCTCGGCAGGTTCGTATCCGTGATACCGGGTATCGATGGGCAAGTTGCGGTAAAAATGGAAATTTGCAATTTCATTGGAAATGTATGATGGCTCCACCGCGAATCATCGATTATCTGGTTGTCCACGAACTTTGTCATTTGCATCATCGGGGACATGATGATGCGTTTTGGAATGAGGTGGACAAAGTGTTGCCGGACTTCCGGGAACGGAAAGAGTGGCTTCGGAGAAATGGGGCAAGTCTGGAATTGTGATTGGCATTCACTCAATGAGGTGGTTGTTACTTACGAATGATTCACTAATCATTGTTCAGTTCCTTAAAAGTAAAATAGTTGAGTTTCTTTGTTAATTCAGGATTGTTGATTAGTCCGGATTCCGCGTGGGCTGGATTTTTCGTTCCTTCAACCAGTTTAAAGAAATAGGCTTCTCGCACTGGTAAGCTGTCAATGGTTTTTATGTAGTATTCCAATCGTTCTTTTTGATAAGTCTCTGAGGTGGGTTCAATCAATACATTTGGCCCTCCAAACTCTGTGATAATGATAGGTTTATCAACCATTGATTCGAAGTTTTCAAAATATATTCCCCAGTTCTCGGCATCGTCATAGAGGTGGATGTCGATTTCATCGTACAGCGCATTTTGTAAAACGTAATTGATTCTGTTTTTGACAGATCGAATTTCTACGCCATCGCAGTTCGCGGCCAGGTAATCTCTAGTGTATAGAACTCCGTCATCGTCATAAAAGTTATCTATTGCACCATTGCAGCCGGCTAAAAACCTTAATGAAATTGCAGTAAAACCACCTAGCACGAATTTGGTTTGCGGTGAAAACATTTGTATCGCGTTGTAAACTATATTGTTGGCGGCTACGAAATCTTTTTCGTTTCCAATGTACCAAAAGTTCGATTGCCACTCGTTGCCAAATTGTATTTTGGCAACTCTGTTGGGGTGTCGCTGAAGTAGTTGCTCGATGTAGTTTTTGAAATTTGTATTGTCCGAGAACACACAAGACCGCTCATTTTGTAGTGCACTACAAGCCCAGTCAGGACCGTTGGATTGTACCGTTAGTAGTATTTTTATTCCGTTGCTTTCAGCCCAGTTAATTCTCTCGTCTAATGGTGACCAGTTGAAATCATTTTCTGTTGGTTGTCGAAATGTCCAGGCTTCGCCCACGCGGATAGTATCAACGTTTAATTCCTGTAAAAGCGGTGCGGCAAATTCCCTTTGTTGCTGGTTTGCCACTGGTGGAAAAGAGATGCCCAGATTAAAACTTAATGTCGCGTCAATAGCACCATTCGGGTTTTCAGCAGAGCAGCTGAACATGCCTAATAAGCCTAGTGCCGTTATAGTGCCTTTCATTCGAGAAGCTCTGATTAATTTAGTATAGAAACACTCAAACACTAACGTTACCTCCGTCCTTTCCGGGGACATGAGCCAAAACACGTCCGGGTTCCAGGCACATCAAATAACAGACTGTTCGCTTGTACAAGACGAAGAGTTGCTTCCTTTTTCGAAACAGCAAGGGATGCCGGATTAATCCGTTAACCAACCTGGCACAGTGACATTGTGTTCCCCTTATTCTATTCCCGATAGTCGGCTGAGCGGTAGCAGACGCTGTTTTCCACGTTTGAATGAGTTAAGCCCTTCAATGATCTGCAGGTCAGGCAAACTGTCATTGTTTCTGGTTTCTGTTGACTGGCCCTCGTTGAATACCAGCAGTCGTCCGTTTTCCTTTTCAATGAAAAGTTGACGATACAGATCGATAATATGCTGCTGCGTTACTTTCTGCAGGGCAACGGCGAAGAGTGACGAGGCATCAAACTGGTAGTCTTCCCGAACAATGGCACCCCAGTAGCGGTTGGTTTGATGGCGCAACTGTTTGTCTTTTTCTTCCACCTGGGCAATGACCGATTCGATGTTGCGTTGGAATTCGTCATTGCTCATGGCCATCAACTCAGTCTCGAATGATGTTAAAAATGTTTCAACCGCACGGTACAGTGCAGTTGGTCCGGCAACCGGCGACTGCAAACCAATAACGACCGAGGGTACCTGTATCAGATCGATACTGTAGGTGAAGACAAAATAGCCGAGTTGTTGCCGGGTGCGCAGTTCGTTGTACAGTGGCTGCGACAATATTTGCCGGAGCACGGCATAGCGCGCCCTGGTTGCACGGTCGCGGGTTTGGCTCTGGAGGTAGAGCGATATCGATGCATCTGAGTGATCGAGCGTGATTTCATCGGCATAAGCGCTGCCGGCCGGCAGTTCAATCATCTCAAGGCTGTCAGCGCGCGCTGCCTGCGAGTTTGCCAGCAGTTGACTGGTGATTGTTTCAACCATTGACAGTGTTTTTCTGCCTGTCAGATTGCCGTGCGATAACACCACCAGGCGAGCCCGTGCAAAGAGAGTGGCATGAAATTCTGTCAGCGCCTCGGGCGTGACAACCTCCAGCGCACCGAGCCGTTCTTTTTCAGTGAAGTAGGGTGTGTACAGTAGTTGATAAGTGCGCGCCGCCGTTCGCTTATAAGGGGCGGCTCTGGCTTCGTTGTGGATATTTTCCTGCAACTCGCGTCTGATCTCTGCAAACAGCGATGGGTCGGGCACGAATTCACTCATTTCCCTGACCACGCGTTGCAGCATCTGCTGCTGGCCGTCGGCATATCCGGACAAGGTGATACCCAATCCGCGCCCGGTCGTGCGAACACCGGCACGCAGACCGGCCAAACTGGCGGCGTAGGCATACTCATTTAGCTGTTCATTGACCAACCGTGCGTAGATTTCTGTGAGCACTTTGTTCTGCAAGGTCAACCCTGTCGTGGGCAAATGAAGGTTTGCTCTGAAGTTTGCCTTAGGCACCCCGTAGGAGGAATCGGTGCGATGCCAGACTTGTAGTTTAGGCGTGTCGATCAGCTTCAACGGATCACCCTGTCCGTCGGCCAGCAGTGTCAGGTTATCCGGTAGAAAAGGGTTGGGCGCTGGCATGATAATGTGGGGATCAATACCTGCGTTCTGCCATTGTGCAAGTGTGTTATCAGCAATGGTGGTGACGCGGAAGGGGGCGTCATACCACTGGGTGGTTCGGTCTGTCTCAAGCCCGGGCGCAACCACAATCATTTGCATGTTGCGTGGAGTCAATGAGGTAATCACTGCTCGAACGCCTTCTGTGTCAAAGTGACTGCGGCGGTACGGGCCGCTGAGCAGGTTGGGCGCCGGCCAGTCCTGCGCCCGGACCGAGAGTGACCTCACGGTGCCTGCAGGCGAGGATTTCTCCTGATAACGAAACGCCAGATCGTCTATCTGCTGTTTTTCATCATACAGCCAGCGCGGCAGACCGCTTTCTTTCAGACGATTAACCGCTGTGAAGACCGTACCGACGATTTCATCGACATGTTCTACGCCGCTCTTTGTCAGCCCGATTGAAATCTCGAACGTGGCTGCATTGCGGGTTTCAGTGCCGCTACCCGCCGACAGGCTGGTAACCCAGCCACGACGTTTTAATGCGGACAGCAGACTGCCGGGGCCCTCATGTCCGAGAACATTGCCGACGTAGGAACGTGGACGACTGAAACGGTGGTGTGCCGCTTTGGGTACAGGGAATGACAGTACCATGAAACGCTGATCAGTCAGCGGCACGATGTCGATTCGTTTTGCCAGCTGATCGCGCGTGAACAATGGCGTGTCGAAGCGTTGCTTCTCTGCTGCACGGTTTTCAATTGCGGAGAAGCTGGCACGTGCCCATTGTTCCATCTGATCGAGGGAGTCGCTTCCGTAAATTGCAAGTGACATGATGTTTGATGAGTAGTGCGTGTGATAAAAGTCGATTAATTCATCACGGATATCCGAGCCCGGTCGATCGGCCAGTGTCTCAAGGTTGCCGGTGGTGAAGCCGGAGTACGGGTGTGCCGGATTAACCATTTCTCTGCGTACCGACCAATAGCGCAAATTCTCCTCGAGACGCTTACCGGTGAACTCGGAATGTACGGCATTCTTCTCGCGTTGTACCAGCGATTCGCTGAACAGTGGCGCGATAAAAAACTGGGCGAATCTATCCAGCCCCTGTGCCAGATGGCTCGCTTCAATTTCAAAAAAGTAGTTCGTGTCGGCAAACGTTGTGTAGGCGTTTTGGCTGCCGCCGTGCTGCTGAATGAAGCTCGCGTACGCGTCAGGTTGCGGATATTTTGCGGTACCAAGAAAGAGCATATGCTCCAGAAAATGCGCAAGGCCCGGGCGATCACGCGGATCGCTGCCAGCACCGACCGCTACATCCATTGCCGCTGCTGCCATGTCTGTTTCACTGTCGTGAATCAGCGTGACTTTCAGACCGTTTTCCAGTACCAGCTGGCGGTAGTCACGGCTGTCGTTCGGGCTCTTTTCGATGGAGGCTGCATTGGCAGTAACAGTAATATTTACAGTGATAAGACACAGCAACAGCAATAGGGGGGAGCGTGGGTGCATGAATCGGCAACTGAATTGACAGGACTTATGGTGTGTGATCTCGCACTCTGACTATACCACGCACCATTGCGGTGCCCGCCATAACGGCTTGTGCAATCCACGTGATGATGGTCTGCGGCAGGCCAAGGGTGTTACTCTGTCGCCGGACGGGAAGGTGGAAAATTTTTATGAACAACAACGTTCAGGCGGACAACATCACAATGTCCGGCGGGGGGCAGTATTCACTAGCCACGGTGGGTGCCAGGCATGTCATCAATCTGGCCAGTGCGAGAGTCATTGACGCGCTCGCGCCAATGCAACAGCAGCGCGGCAATGGCGGGCACTGGTGTTTCAGCGACATGGGCTGTGCTGACGGGGGCACTTCTCTCGATTTATGGCGACGGGTGATCGAACATCTGCGAGCCGACAATCAAGAGGATATTCAGATTGTCTATGCCGATCAGGCCAACAACGACTTTAACGCGCTGGTCAAAATACTGCATGGCCTGAGCGATTTTGATGCGTATCTGAACGATTATCCCGATGTTACGGTGCTGGAGTCAGGCGCGTCTTTCTACACCCCCGTGCTACCGCGTGCGTCACTGGATCTGGGTTTTTCTGCGACGGCCATGCATTGGTTGAGCACCATGCCCTGCCATTTATCTGAGCATGTTCATATGGTCGGTGCGTCGGGTGCAGAAAAACAATCCTTTGCCGCGCAGGCGGCGCATGACTGGCAGACCATTCTGCTGCATCGCGCCCGCGAGCTGAAAGCCGGTGGCAGACTGGTGCTGGTTAATTTCTGCATCGATGAACATGGCCGTTACCTCGGTAACACCGGGGGCGTTAACATGTTTGATCAGTTTAATAGAAACTGGCAGCGCTTCGTTGACGACGGGACGATCAGCGGCGACGAATACAAGGCAATGACGTTACCGCAGTACTACAACACAACAGAGGAATTCAGCGCACCATTTCAGGATAAAAGCTCAGAGGTTTATCGTGCCGGACTGCGACTGGTAGATATCGAAACCGGTGTGGTGCCTTGTCCATTCGCAGAGGACTACGCAACGCGCGGAGATGCAGAAAAGTTCGCACGGGCTTATCTGCCCACGATCAGATCGTGGAACGAGAGTATTTTCGCCGGCGCCCTGGACAGCCGGCGCGATCCTGCGGAGCGCGCGGAAATAATCAGGCACTACTACGACACCTATGAGCAGCAGGTCGCCTCGGACCCGACAGGTCATGCGATGGACTATGTGCATGCTTATATGACAATCGAAAAGGCGGGCTGATCAGATAGAAGGGGCAAATGCCGGCGGCTTTGGGCCGTCGTGACGGAGCGACATACCGGTAGTCTGATGCAGCTCCCGCGTTACATCTTCATGCGATTGTGAGCTGCTCTGTGGCATAATTAGCGGGTTCCCGCCGTTACCCCAGTGGATTTCCTTCATGCTCGTCTTACATGGCGACACTGCGCTGTCGAAATTTCGTGTTGATGCCTTGCTGGCTCGATGCCGCGAAATCGAGTCTGCCCCTGCGGCGCTGAACGCCCGCTTCGTTTATCTGATACAAACCGCCGCTGAAGCCGATGCTGATGCGCTGTGCCGGTTGCTCAACGCCTCAGTCGATCACAGCATTGATGCACACTTTTTTACCGGTCCAAGGCTCGGGACGATCTCGCCGTGGTCGTCCAAGGCAACCGATATTATACGCAACTGTGGTTTGCACAGCGTTGACAGGGTGGAGCGCATCACAGGCTGGCAACTCGACAATCCCGCGCTGGCGGCGTCCGCTGAATTCCTCCCGCTGCTGCATGATCGAATGACTGAAACCGTGTTCACCAGCATTGAATCAGCGCAAGCACTGTTCACGCAAACTGATCCGGCTCCGTTGCGCTCAATTGATATTCTGGCCGCGGGTGAATCAGCGCTGATTAATGCTAATCATGAGTTTGGGTTTGCCCTGTCTGCGGAAGAGATATCCTACCTTGTGCGCAGCTTCAAGGCGCTGGGCAGAAACCCGACCGATGCAGAAATGATGATGTTTGCGCAGGCCAACTCGGAGCATTGTCGTCACAAGATATTCAATGCTGACTGGACCGTCGATGGTGAAGCAGCCGATCAAACCCTGTTCGGTATGATTCGCGAGACACATCGGGCAAACCCGGCGCGGACCCTGGTGGCGTACGACGATAACGCCGCTGTGATCGAAGGGTATCAGGCAGAACGCTTCATGATCGGCGCTGAAAACAGCTACACCACCGTGGTCGAGCCAAGCCACGTTCAAATCAAGGTGGAAACGCACAACCATCCCACAGCGATCAGTCCGTTTCCGGGGGCCGCTACCGGATCGGGCGGTGAGATTCGGGATGAGGGGGCGACTGGTAACGGCGCCAGACCAAAGGCGGGGTTGTGCGGATTCAGTGTTTCCAACCTGCGCATACCGGCGTTGACTCACGCGTGGGAGCAGGATGCCGGTAAACCGGCGGCGATAGCGTCGGCGCTGGACATCATGCTTGAAGGTCCGATTGGTGCGGCGGCATTTAACAACGAGTTCGGGCGCCCCAACCTCTGCGGTTATTTTCGCACCTTCGAACAATTAGTCAGCGGCCAGTGGCGCGGTTATCACAAACCAATCATGATTGCCGGCGGGCTCGGCAGTATTCGGCCCGGCAATATCAACAAACTGCCGGTGCCACCAGGCAGCAAAATTGTCGTGCTCGGCGGGCCCGCGATGTTAATCGGGCTCGGTGGGGGTGCGGCCTCATCCATGGACAGCGGGCAGAGTGACGAGGCGCTCGATTTTGCCTCGGTGCAGCGCGGTAACCCTGAGATGCAGCGGCGCTGTCAGGAAGTGATCAATCACTGTATTGCGCTGGCCGAACAGTCTCCGGTGTTGTCGATGCACGATGTAGGAGCCGGTGGTCTGTCCAATGCGCTGCCTGAGCTCATTCACGATGCCGGTCGCGGTGCGGTGTTTGAACTGCGCGATATCCTGTGCGATGAGCCGGGTATGTCGCCGATGGAAATATGGTGTAACGAATCGCAGGAACGCTATGTACTTGCGGTCGATGCCAATGCGCTAGCGACGTTCGAGTCGCTGTGTCAGCGGGAGCGATGTCCGTATGCGGTGGTGGGCACGGCAACCGATGATGGTCAGCTGCTGGTAAAAGATCGACTCCTCGGTGACGATGCGGTGGACATGTCGCTTGAGTTGTTGCTGGGTAAGCCGCCGAGAATGTTGCGTGATGTGCAACGGCATCACCGTCCCGTCAGCGCCTTGAGTCTCGAAGAAATCAGCGTTGATCATGCATTACAGAGGGTGCTGCAGCTACCCGCAGTGGCGTGTAAAAACTTTCTGGTTACCATCGGTGATCGCACCGTTGGCGGGCTGGTGTACCGCGACCAGATGGTCGGGCCTCATCAGATCCCGGTGGCCGACTGTGCAATCACCATGGCGGACTACACGGGCTACAGCGGCGAGGCGATGGCCATGGGGGAGCGCTCGCCGGTAGCGCTGATTAACCCGGCGGCCTCCGGACGACTGGCGGTGGTCGAGGCGCTGACTAACATTGCAAGTGTCGGCAATACCCGTTTGTCCGATGTAAAGCTCTCGGCTAACTGGATGGCTGCGGCCGGTGTTGAAGGGGAAGATGCGGCGCTGTTTGATACCGTGGCTGCGGTGGCCCGCGGACTCTGTAAAGAGATCGGCGTATCGATTCCGGTGGGAAAAGACTCACTGTCAATGAACACCGTATGGACGCAAGACGACAAACAACGCGCGATGACTGCACCGCTGTCGCTGGTGATCAGTGCGTTTGCATCGGTACCCGACGTCAGACGATCTGTCACCCCGTCACTGGTCAGTGATGACCTGAGCAGTCTGTGGCTGATCGACATCAACCGTGGACAGCAGCGCCTCGGCGGGTCAGCGCTGGCGCAGGTTTTTGAACAGTGCGGAAACCACTGTGCGGATCTGGATTCAACCGCCGCGTTCACCGCAGTTTTTGCAGCGCTGCAGCAGGCGCTCAAAGAGGAGCTGGTGCTGGCCTGCCATGACCGCTCCGACGGCGGGCTGATCGTCACCGTACTTGAGATGGCATTTGCCGGTCAAAGCGGGGTGGTGCTCAATGTGGAACGCGACGACCTCGTCGCGTTTCTGTTTAATGAAGAGCCGGGTTGGGTGGTTCAGATCCCTGCCGAACACGTTGACCGCGTGGCGTCGATTTTTGCTGAGCACGGTGTGCCGGACATGCTGCTGCAAGTCGGCCGTCCAAGGGCTGGCAATCGCTTGTCGGTAACACACCGAGGCGCACCGGCACTTGAGCAATCGCTCGCAGAGCTGCGTGGCCAGTGGTGGCAGACCAGCTATCAGATGCAGCGACTGCGTGATAACCCGGCCACAGCAGAGCAGGAGTTCGAACTGCAATGCCGCGATGATGATCCGGGCCTGTCTCCGTTGCTGACATTTGCGGTGGATCAACAGGCACCGGCGTATGCAAGTCACTCCCCGCGGGTGGCCATTCTCAGAGAGCAGGGCGTTAACGGCCATGTCGAGATGGCCGCTGCATTTCATCAGGCAGGTTTTGAATCTGTCGACGTACACATGACGGATATTCTCAGTGGTCGAACGCGCTTGTCTGATTTTGTCGGACTGATCGCCTGCGGTGGGTTTTCCTACGGTGATGTGCTTGGCGCCGGGGTTGGCTGGGCGAGTACCATTTCGCACAACACAATCGCACGCGATCAGTTTGAAACCTTTTTTAATCGACCCGATACCTTTGCACTGGGAGTGTGCAATGGCTGTCAGATGTTCTCGCGTATCAAGTCACTGATACCGGGTGCGAGCGCCTGGCCCGAATTTCTGCGCAATCGTTCCGAGCAGTTTGAAGGGCGGCTTTCAAGTGTGCGCATAGAACCCGGCCCGTCTGTTTTCCTTCAGGGCATGGAGGGTTCCATACTGCCGGTGGCAGTGGCACATGGTGAGGGACGGGCTGAGACCGGGGAGTCGGCGCTGGTGACGCTGCGCTACGTCGATAACCGGGGTGAGCCCACGGAGTACTATCCGCTGAACCCGAATGGATCGACGAACGGAGCCACCGGGCTGTGCAGTGAAGACGGGCGCTTTAATATCATGATGCCGCATCCGGAGCGCGTGTTCAGAACGGCACAGTACTCATGGCACCCGGATGGCTGGGGACCTTACAGTCCGTGGATGACTATGTTCCGCAATGCCCGGCAATGGGTCGGTTAGTGCGGTTGCGGGGCGGTGTTACACGCCCGCGACAGGTAATCGGGTTGAAGTTTTCAGTTTAAATCACTCTGCTGTGCTGCGAAGTGGTAAGGGATGACTCGCCATCGAGGTAACGGCGAATTGTCGCCATGTCGATCTCGAGGTGGGTGAGGGTCGTCAACAACCATTCTGCGGTGGCGGCAATGCTTTCATCACTTAGCCCGACCCCGACAATATGCTGGTAGATTCGCTCGTCATAGTCGCGCTGCGGTAGTTCAACCGGTGGAATAACAGCGTCTGCGTTTGAGGGGTTCTGGCGCGTAATGATATAAGGCGTCAGCTGTTCATCCGTCGTGTGCCGGTTCAGATATGACTGCCAGGTGTTGAGCTTTTGCTGCAGTTTACCTGCGATGCTGATAGCGTCAGACAGCGAGGTGTTGTCGTCAATCAGCTGAGGTATCAGGCCGCGCAATTGATGAGCGCTGACCGCTGCCGGCTGCAAAGCATCCTGTATGGATTGAAAATCCCGCTGGAAT
This sequence comes from uncultured Granulosicoccaceae bacterium, assembly GCA_964583825.1. GTDB lineage: Bacteria > Pseudomonadota > Gammaproteobacteria > Granulosicoccales > Granulosicoccaceae. The sequence goes on along the minus strand of CAZOXM010000052.1, from coordinate 22,118 downwards.
GACGGCCAGTGCTCCGCCAGGCGCGAAACCAGCGCTGCGGAACCCAGATCGTAGGAAAGGTTTCTTAGATAGTTCACGACAGAGTCCAGTCTCTGCCAGTTGGTACGCGTGCCGTGAAACAGGGATCCAAAGTACCGCTTGTAGTATTTATCGCTCTCAAACAATTCAGAAAAGCGCAGTGTAGAGGCCATTTTGTCGAGCTTTTGCAGGTCGTTGTCCGTGATCAGTCCATTGTGTGTTTTCAGGATCTCGTTAAGCTGACGGCGTGCTCGAAAGTAAGAAGGGTTGGTGAGTTGCGATGATTCCTCGCGTTTTGCGATCGCTTTTATCAGTTGGTGCAGAGAGGTGCTGCTCGGCACGGCACTCATATGAAAGGTGTCGTGTATGACCTCCATTTCCTGTTCCAGTGAGGCCGCCTGTATCTTCGCTTTTTGCAGCAGAAGCCGGGTTTCCGGGTCAGCGTGCAGTGCGATCGCGTGGTGTTCTATTTCCAGTGGTGCGTTGCAGATGCGTTGTCGTGCCTTGTACAGGTTGAGCACCATCCCGATTGTTTGATGTTCGCGTTGTAAATAGCGACTGTAAAAGCTGCTGTCAGTCACCGTCTGTAAATTCCCGATCATTCGGTCAATGCGTTTGGGCAGCGATTTCAGGTTGGTCAGTTGCCAGTGCCCAAGCCCGAGCTCACACATCCATTGAGCGCACTTGATTACCTTGTCTGCTCTGGCGTCGTCGATACTCAGATCAAAATCCAGTGGAGTGGCTGCCGGTAGTGAGGGCGTAGTGGTCGGGGTATTTCCGGCAAACGTCTGCAGTGCGGTCGTGAGTTCTCCCTCGTCAATGAACCGCAGCATTCTGGCGGCAAGTGGTGCATTAAAATTCTCCGGTACCGGAGGCAGTGGTTTGAATTCGTACCCGGGTTTGCTGCGATCCAGGTTCACTCCAATTTGATCGTCGAGACTCAGATCTTCCAGCACGCCCTGTTGCAGCGTGAATAATCCGGTGTTGGCACTGACCCGACAGTGCAGCCGGGTATGGATCTTACGCCCGATTGCGCGCAAATAACTTCGCAGATCCGATTCGGATTCGAAGGCGCGAAGGAGTTGATCCACATGACTGCTGCAGGACTCCGCAATGTGCGGATTAAGCCGAAGCGGCTCGCCGGTATAGCTCACGGTGTACGGCGTACCCCGACCACGCAAACGTTCGATCTTTACGGGCACCAGCACAATCGGTATGCGTTGTACCTGTTCGTCGCCAGTCGTGGAGATGGCGAAACCGGCGGCCACATAGGCGCGGTACCGGACTTCGCTGTTGGCGCTGGTCTCCATCGACATCTTGCGACAGCGAAGCGCCAGTTTGCCTGCCTCATGACGGGTCATCATTGAAGACGCCCCTTTAGCCACATTGACTTTGGCGACCGGGGGCTCGCTGCCCCCTGGTTGCAGTTCAACGGCCTTTTGCTGAACCACCAGCATGCGATAGGCAACCATGCAGGAGATGGCTGTCAGCTGAATATCAGCAGCGCTGTTATCCCAATGTCGAAGCTGATCACTTCTTAACAGTTTGGTAAGGCTGGTGGCGGCGTGATCTTCCGCGCCCTTTGGTTGCTCTTGATTGGCGGAATGCGTGTCGTTGTATTCAGTCGCGAAACTGTTCTGCGCCGGTGCTGTCATAGATTTCAGGTCGTCGATGTTGCAGGTTGGAACAATGTTCGATTGTCCCGCTCGTTAAGCGTAGCAGTTGCAGCCGGGTTTACCGGTGCTGCGCACTGCGTGAATTTTTAAGTGGCGTTCGGGTAAACAAGAATCGTGCGAATATTTCCCGGTCTCAGGATCTTTTATTATCAAGTGCTGTGCCCGGGCAATCGGCGACGCGTCTGATCTGTGAACGCCGACGGCGGCCAGCGTGATAATTTCGTTAGAAAAATGTCGCCTGATCTGCCCGAAATTTGGCGTACACTTTGTTAAGAGGTTTGTACGCCGGTGAAGCCTCACATGAATCTCAATGGTACGAAGATGAAAAAATCCCTGTATAAATCGCAAAAGATCAAATCTTCGGAGATTACGCCGGAAGACATTTTTATCAGACGGCGGGAATTCCTCGCGGCGGCCGGACTGGCTATTGGCGGCACTGGGTTTTTGCCGGGCATGGTCGGAGCGGCGACCACTGCAATCGACAATCCCGCTAAGTGGCCCGGCAGCACCACTGAAACCCAGACGCCCTGGGACCAGGCTACCAGTTACAACAATTTCTACGAGTTGGGCACCGACAAGGGTGATCCCAAGAAAAATGCGGATCGGCTGGTGACGGACCCGTGGACGGTGGAGATTGCCGGTGAGTGCGACAAGCCAGGCGTGTACACCCTGGAGGACATACTAAAGCCGCATGCCTATGAAGAGCGCGTTTATCGCATGAGGTGTGTTGAAGCCTGGTCGATGGTGATTCCCTGGGTGGGCTTTCCTTTGGCTGATTTACTGAAACGATTCGAACCAAATTCCAAAGCAAAGTACGTCAGTTTCGAGACCATTCTCGACAAGGATCGTCTGCCGGGCCAGCAGTACCCTGTATTGCAATGGCCTTACATCGAAGGGCTCAGAATGGATGAAGCCATGCATCCGCTGAGTCTGATGGCGGTCGGACTCTATGGAAAAGCGCTGCCCAACCAGAACGGTGCGCCGCTCAGGCTTGTGGTGCCCTGGAAGTACGGCTTCAAGAGCATTAAGTCCATTGTGAAAATCAGCTTTGTCGAAAGTCAGCCGGATACCAGCTGGAACTTATCAGCACCCAGAGAGTACGGCTTTTACTCCAACGTGAACCCCACGGTCAGCCACCCGCGCTGGAGTCAGGCAGAAGAGCGCCGCCTCGATGGCAGATCGAGCGGCCTCGCAGCGCTGTTCGCCGAAAAGCAGGACACGCTGATGTTCAACGGGTACGCGGAAGAGGTTGCCGGTCTTTACAGCGATCTGGATTTGCGCAAGTACTTTTAGAAGCAGCCTGTCGCTGCGGCGCTATTGGTATCGCGCTGCGGGACACGGCGATGAAATCGTGATGTATTGGTTAGAAATACGCCAAAACCTAACAGCGTCACAATGTTCTAATCGGGAAAACTAACCGAGGTGTTTCGAGGACCCGATGGCCGTCAGTCAGCAAAGTCTGCTCTTGCAGCGACGAAAATTTTCGATGAGAGCGCTGCTCAAGCCGGCGGTATTCCTGGCTTGTCTCATGCCGTTGTTGCTGGCTGTGTACGCAGTCGCACAAAACAGGCTCGGTGCCAATCCCGTGGAATCCCTGTTGCATCTGACGGGTATCTGGGGGCTTCGACTGTTGCTGATTACCCTGGCAGTGACGCCATTACAGTTTATGTTCCGGTGGACCTGGGTGGCGAAGCTGCGCCGAATGCTGGGTCTGTTTGCTTTCTTTTATGCATGCCTGCACATGTTGATTTGGCTGGTGCTGGACATGGGGCTGCAATGGCATAGGGTCTGGCGCGAAATCGTTGAGAAACAGTTTATCGCGGTGGGCTTCATCGCACTGTTCGGGTTGCTCCTGCTGGCGCTGACATCGAACCGGTTTTCGATTCGCAGACTCGGCCGGCGCTGGAAGTCCCTGCACAAGCTGGTGTATCCGTTAACGCTACTCGCCATCGTGCATTTTTTGTGGCAGGTAAAAGCCAACAATGTGTTCGAGCCACTGATGTATCTTGGTGCACTGCTGTTACTGCTCGGCTGGCGATTTTACAAATTACTGAAATCTTAAGGGTGCCTGCAATGCCAGCCGTGCCGGGTGAGACCCTGTCACCCGGCGATGCGGTGGATGATCAGGTCATTTCTGCGACCGCTTCTGCCTCTTCGAGCAACTCCTGTTCGCTCTCCTTCATTTTACCGGTGATGAATTCGTTCACCTCGAGGCCCTGCACGATTTCATAGTCGCCGTTTTTACATGTGACGGGATAGCTGTAGATCAGGCCTTCCTGAATGCCGTAGCTGCCATCAGACGGCACTGACATGCTGGTCCAGTCACCCTCGTTGGTACCGCTGACCCATGACGCCATATGGTCGACTACGGCGCTGCCGGCAGATGCGGCGCTTGAGGAGCCACGGGCCGCAATCACAGCAGCGCCGCGTTTGGCAACCGTGGGAATGAAATCGTTCTGCGACCAGGCTTCATCCACCAGGCCCGGAGCAGCTTTGCCGTCAACAACGCAATGGCTGATATCCGGCACCTGTGTGGTGGAGTGATTGCCCCAGATAATCATCTTTTGAATGTCGTTAACGCTGCAGTCGACCTTCGCGGCCAACTGGCTCATTGCACGATTGTGGTCGAGGCGGGTCAGGGCGGTGATGTTGCGGGGGTTTATGTTCGGTGCGTTGGCTTTAAGAATGTAGGCGTTGGTGTTGGCGGGGTTACCTACCACGCAAACTTTTACATCCGGGTTGGCTGCTTCGTTGAGTGTTTTACCCAGTGAGCTGAAAATCCTGCCGTTGTCCTTGAGCAGATCGCTGCGCTCCATACCGGGGCCGCGAGGCTTCGCACCAACAAAGAGTGCAGCGTCGATATTCGACAGCGCAACCTTCGGATCATCTGTGCAGATGACTTCGGATAACAGTGGGAATGCACAGTCGTCGAGTTCCATCTTTACTGCTTCGAGTACACCCATGGCAGGTGTGATTTCCAGCAGTTGAAGCGTTACCGGCTGGTTTGGTCCGTACATCCCGCCGGATGCGATGCGAAACAACATTGAGTAACAGATTTGGCCGGCGGCACCGGTGATTGCTATTCGCACTGGATCGGTCATGGAGGTCTCCTGCGTTACAAGTCGAGGTTGTTATAAATAGAGGCGTTGCGTTTCGGAAAGGGCGTGAAGGGTTCCGTTATCGCGCTGCGGCAGGGTTGTTAGAGAGCCCGTGCCGGTAAGTGTTTGTTCAAACCCCCAATAATAGCCTCTTTTGCGGTATTCAGGGGAATCAATATTCGAATGGGCAACCGGGCTTTTGGTACAATGGCCGGCTCGAACCTGTTAAAGGCGAAAATTTATGCGGTGCCCGTTTTGCGGTGCGATGGATACCAAGGTGATCGACTCCCGTCTGAGTGGTGATAACGATCAGATCCGTCGACGTCGCGAGTGTCTGGAATGCAAGGAGCGCTTCACCACTTACGAGAACGCGGAGCTGAATTTGCCGCGCGTCGTAAAATCGGATGGCAGCCGCGAGCCGTTCTCGGAAAAAAAGCTGCTGGCCGGGTTGCAGAAAGCGCTGGAGAAACGACCAGTTGCCATGGACGATATCCATCTGGCGATGAGCCGCTTGAAACATCGCACGCTGGTGGCCGGAGAGCGGGAAGTGGCCTCGCGAAAACTCGGCGAGTGGGTGATGGAAGAACTGTTGAAGCTCGACCACGTCGCCTATATCCGCTTCGCGTCGGTCTATCTCAGCTTTGAGGATATCGCGTCATTCCGCGAAGTAATCGAACGGCTGGAAAAGGAACTGTCGCCGGAAGAGGCGCGCAGTCAAATGACGCTGCTCGACGATGAGCAACAAAAGATCGCCAGCCCCCGACGCAAGCAATGAAAGACGCCGATGAGCGGTTTATGCAGCGTGCTTTCACGCTGGCGCAGCGTAGCCTCTATATTACCGGCGCCAATCCGCGGGTCGGTTGTGTGCTGGTTAAGGATGACGCGGTCATCGGCGAAGGGTGGACTCAGCCGGTCGGCGAAGCGCATGCCGAGGTGCATGCGCTGGCAAATGCCACGGAGTCCGCAGACGGAGCCACGGCATATGTCACGCTGGAGCCTTGCTCCCATTACGGGCGCACTCCCCCCTGTGCAGAGGCACTGATCCAGGCTCGGGTACGGCGCGTGGTTGCCGCCAGCGTCGATCCGAACCCGCAGGTCAGTGGCCGGGGCATTAGGGCACTCGAGGCCGCCGGTATTGAGGTGCAAACCGGCTTGCTCGACAGCGAAAACCAGTCGCTGAACTGTGGATTTTTCAGTCGCATGACTCGCGGAAGACCGTGGGTACGGGTAAAGCTTGCCGCCAGCCTCGATGGTCGTACAGCACTCGCCAATGGCGAGAGCCGCTGGATTACCGGAGAGGCAGCGCGGGCAGATGTGCAGCTGTGGCGCGCACGGGCCAATTGTATTCTGACGGGTGTCGGCACCATTATCGCCGATGATCCCAGAATGACGGTCAGGTTGCCGGAGGCGCGCTGGACGATCGAGCGGGAGCGCCAGCCATTGCTGGCAATTGTCGACTCGCAATGCCGTACCCCACTGTCATCACAAATTTTCAGTCGGGATGGAAATATCGTCATTTACTCCAATAAAAACAAAAATATGCACGAGAAATGTGAAGTGGTTTATCATCTCAGTGCGACTGAATCGGGACGGGTGTCTTTGCCGGGCGTGCTGCGGGATCTTGCCGATCGTGAGATCAACGAAGTGCATGTTGAGTCGGGCGCAGAACTCGCGGCAAGCCTGTTGCGTGAGCAGTTAATAGACGAACTGATTGTATACGTGGCGCCGCATCTGCTCGGCGCGGACGCAAAATCGTTATTTCAATTTGCCGGCTTGAACGAGATGGCCCACAGACCCACATTCAGTTTCACCGACGTGACTCAGGTTGGAGACGATATCCGCTTGATTCTGACCTCTGACACAGGAACCCACGGCGCTTCATGTCTACAGTAGTGGTAGTACGCAAAAACGGCGTGGCCTGCATCGCTGCAGATTCGCTGACGAGCTATGGCGATCTGAAACTGTCGGCAGACTTTGATCCGCACAGTGAGAAGATTCAGACCTTTGACGACACACATCTCGCCATCGTAGGCAGCGCTGCGCACACGTTGGTGATTGAATCCCTGTTGAATCAGGAGGAGTTTTTTCCGGATTTCAGCGATCGCGCGTCGATCTTTAAAACTTTTTCCGAAGTGCACAGGGAACTCAAGGAAAACTACTTTCTCAATACAAAAGACGACGAGGACGATCCGTACGAGTCGAGCCACATCGATGCTCTGGCCGCAAATAAGCACGGCATCTTCGGCATTTACTCGATGCGGGAAGTGTATGAGTACTCAAGTTTCTGGGCCACCGGCTCCGGCAGTCCGTACGCGCTGGGCGCGATGCATGCGGTTTACGATCGCTACGATTCTGCCCAGTCTATCGCCGAGGCCGGCGTTGCCGCAGGGGCGGCGTTCGATAACGCCTCGTCGCTGCCGATGACCCTGCGCACCGTCGATCTTGAATCGGCGGAACACCACTAAATATAGAGATACAACAGCGCCGGAGTGCAGTTATTTTGATAGACTCCGGCGCTTTGAATTCAGCCAACACAAAAACGACGGGAGTCAATCATGGCGGTAGAGCGTACGATATCCATAATCAAGCCTGACGCAGTAGCAAAGAATGTTATCGGACAGATCTACGATCGGTTTGAAAAAGCCGGTTTGCAGATCGTTGCAGCAAAGATGATGCAGTTAAGTGAGGCACAGGCGCAGGATTTCTATGCGGTGCATAAAGAGCGTCCCTTTTATAACGATCTGGTAGCTTTCATGACTTCAGGTCCCGTCATGGTACAGGTGTTAGAGGGTGAAAATGCAATTGCCCGCAACCGCGAAGTCATGGGGGCCACCAATCCGGCCGAAGCAGATGCCGGTACAATTCGCGCCGACTTTGCCAGCAGCATTGATGAGAATGCCGTGCATGGCTCCGACGCGCCGGAAACAGCGGCCAACGAAATCGCGTTTTTCTTCGGCAGCGACGGCGTTTGCGCGCGCAAGCGGTAGCACACGCGTGGCTTCTCTGACCAGCGACAAGATCAATCTGCTCGATTTCGATCGGGCGGGGATGCGTACGTTTCTTGAATCGCTGGGAGAGAAGCCCTTTCGAGCCGATCAGCTGCTCAAGTGGCTCTATCAGCACTCCGTGACCGACATCAGTCAGATGACTAATCTGGCGAAGGGGCTGCGTCAGAAGCTTGAGGAAAACTGTGAGATCTATCTGCCTGAAGTGATGCACTCGCATGTGTCTGCGGACGGCACCAGTAAATGGATCTTCAGGCTGCGTGGCAACAACAGTATTGAAACTGTTTTCATTCCGGAAAAAAACCGCGGCACGCTGTGTGTCTCCTCACAGGTCGGCTGTGCCCTCGACTGTTCTTTCTGCTCCACCGCGCGTCAGGGATTCAACCGCAATCTGTCCAGCGGGGAAATGATCGGGCAGGTGTTGTTGGCAACACAATTGCTAGCTCAAAATCCGCTCACTGAATCGCATCGCATTTCTAATGTCGTGATGATGGGCATGGGAGAGCCGTTGCTCAATTTTAACAACCTGGTCAAAGCACTGAACCTGATGCTCGACGATATGGCCTACGGCCTGAGCAAACGCCGCGTCACCGTGAGTACAAGCGGTGTGCTGCCAGCGATGGATAAGCTGAAAGAGGTGGTTGATGTGTCGCTCGCGGTGTCGCTGCACGCGCCAAACGATGCGCTGCGCTCAGAGCTGGTGCCACTGAATAAGACTTATCCGATCGCCGAGCTGATGGACGCCTGCAAGAGGTGGGTCGGCAAGGGGGACCGCAAACGCCACGTGATGTTTGAATACGTGATGCTCGACGGTGTCAATGATCGGCCTGAGCATGCGCGGGAACTGGTCAAACTGTTGCGTGGATTGCCCTGTAAGGTCAATTTAATCCCGTTCAATCCGTTTCCGAAGTCGGGTTATGCGCGCTCATCAGCTGAGGCAATTGATCGCTTTTGTCAGATTCTGCAGCGCAGCAATATTGTCGCGACCCGTCGACAAACGCGGGGAGATGACATCGATGCCGCCTGTGGGCAGCTCGCCGGTGACGTCAATGACCGCAGCAAGCGCGAACTGAAATTCGTGCAGCCAAGATTTGGAGAAAATCTGTGAAAACAGCACTACTTGCCTCAGTCATTGCAGCGACGCTGCTGGTGTCCGGCTGTGCCGTCAACTCTGGTGTGGCGAGACTGTCCGATGATGAAAAGGCTGCCAACTACAATGCTGAACTCGGTGCCAACTACCTGGCCACGGGCAGTTTGGAGAACGCACAGGTGAAGCTGCAACGCGCGCTGGCGCAGGACCCCAACAACGCGCTCGCCAACAATGCCTACGGCAAGCTGCTCGCAGCGCTCGACGATCCAAAGGGGGCGGAAAAAGCGTTTGTTAAATCGATCCGCCTGGATGAAAAGCGGGCTGAATATCGAAATAATTACGGCATTTTCCTGTGCGATCGGAATCGTACATCGGATGCGATCGAACAGTTTGTCGCGGCCTCGGAAAACAAGTTTTATCAGACGCCCGAATTCGCACTGGACAATGCCGGTCTGTGTGCGCTTGGGGACAATCGCTACGACGAAGCCGAGCAGCACCTGCGTGCGGCCATTCGTCACAACGCGAAGTTCGCACCGGCCATCCTGCACATGGCAGAATTGAAACTTAAAACGGGTGACGCTGTACTTGCTGACGCTTATTATGCACGGTTCACCAGTCTGTCTCGACAGACGCCGCAGAGCCTGAGTGTAGGGATCAACATTAAGCGTGAAATTGGCGATGAATTGGCTGTGCAACAGTACGGCAAAGAGCTTGTTACGTCCTACCCTCGCTCGAGGCAGGCACAACTGTACCTCGCGGCGCAGTAGACCTGGCTGCGCACCCGGCGGTGCCACCGCGTCCGGTGCAGTTGGAGTCGGTCGCGGACTGCTTGCCGCGCTGACCCTTGACGGTGCTTGCCGCCTGACAACTCCAGTGGTTCGCTGATCTGCCCGCAGGCGGATCAGTAGCGGATAATCAGCATGGCTGAGATGGTCAGGAGCATCAAAGGGGTACACGACGTTCTGCCGGATGACGTGCATCGCTGGCACCACCTTGAGCGCACCGTACGTGCTGTTATGGCGCTGTACGGGTATCGTGAGCTGCGCACACCGATTCTCGAAAAGTCTGAGCTGTTCCATCGTTCCATCGGCGAAGTCACCGACATCGTCGAAAAGGAAATGTACTCCTTCACGGATCGCAACGGCGAGCAACTGTCGCTGCGGCCAGAAAACACTGCCAGTTGCGTTCGCGCCGCCATGCAGCACGGGCTGCTGGCCAATAATCAGGTATCGCGGATCTGGTATCTCGGGCCGATGTTCCGACGTGAAAACCCGCAAGCCGGTCGCTACCGGCAGTTCTGGCAGGTCGGTGCCGAAGTCTACGGCGTGCCCGGTCCGTTTATCGAGTCGGAACTCATTCTGCTCAGCGCCCGTCTGTGGCAACAACTCGGCCTGGCAGAGAACGTCAGACTGCAGATAAACTCGCTCGGTACCGCTGAGGACAGAGCGTCATATCGGTCATTGCTGGTCGATTATCTGAATGACCATATCGCCGAACTTGATGAGGACTCTAAACGCAGACTTCAGACAAATCCGCTGCGCGTGCTCGATACTAAAAACCCGGCCATGAGCAATGTGGTAGCGCAGGCACCGAGTATTCTCGATCATCTGTGTCCTGAATCCGCAGATCATTTCGAACAGTTGCGTGACACACTGACGCAATGTGGCGTTAATTTCGAAATCAACACACGATTAGTGCGCGGCCTGGATTACTATAGCCACACCGTGTTTGAATGGGTCACCACTGAGCTCGGCGCTCAGGGTACGGTTTGTGCCGGCGGGCGCTACGATGGCCTGACCGAACAGCTCGGCGCAAAGCCGTCTCCCGGTGTTGGCTGGGCCCTTGGGGTCGAGCGAATACTCGAGCTGATCGAGCGAAAAGGGTCAGGGGTGGACGCGCCTTCACCGGAAATTTATATAATTCTGGGCTCCGAGGGTGCGATCGTCAGTGGGCTGGCGCTGGCTGAAATGCTGCGCAACCATTGCCCGACATGGTCGGTGATCACCACGTGTGTGGCCAGTGGCATGAAAAGTCAGTTTAAACGAGCGGATAAAAGTGGTGCACAGGTCGCTTTGATCATTGCAGAAGAAGAATTGAAAAACGATACGGTAGGCATAAAATCGCTGCGAGAACATCGCGAGCAGCAAACGGTAGCGCGAGACCAGGTTGTCTCTGTGTTGAACCGTGAATACTTTCCCGGTGTGTTTGACAACGAAACTGTTTGAACATCCGTTAACCCCCGGCGAACCCCAGAATAACAATAACAAGGGATCGAGACTGGAACTCCATATGGCTGAATACGAAACCGAAGAACAACAAGTCGAGGCACTAAAAAAGTGGTGGGCGGACAATGGTCGCGCTGTACTGCTGGGCATTGGCCTCGGACTGGCGCTGATATTTGGATGGCGTGCCTGGCAGGGACATCAATTGTCGGTGGCACAAAACGCGTCCAGCGTATACACCGAGGTAATGCAGTCTCTCGAGGCCGATGACGATGGCGAGCTTTTCCTGGGCAAAGTCTCTGAGATCAAGAAAGACCACGGTGGTTCGTCCTATGCGGCGATGGCCAGTTTGGCCGAAGCACGTTTTCATGTAGAAGAAAACGATCTGCCGAAGGCTGAGGCGGCGCTGCGCTGGACCATAGATCAGGGCACGTTTGCCGAGATTAAGTCAATTGCCAGATTGCGTCTCGCGCGTGTACTGAACGCACAGGGTGATCACAAGGAGGCGCTTGCGGTACTGGATAAGGTCAGTTCGAATAACTACGCGGCGCTGGTCAACGAGATTCGTGGAGATATTCATCTGGACAGTGGCGATGCAGCTGAGGCACTGGCTGCCTATCGGCGTGCTCAGGAATCAGGCACAGTGTCTACACCCAGCCAGAACCTGCAGATGAAACTCGATGATCTGGCCGTGCCCGAATCCGGGTCTGGCGATGACCAGTCATGAGGTCATGTTGGGTGGTGCCGATCCGGGAGTGCAGTCACCGGCTGGCACGGTTAGGTGGGGTTGTTGCGCTGTCGCTGTCGTTAGTCGCCTGTGGTAACACGGTTAACGTGAAGCCCCCTGAGCCGGATAAACTGCAGGTCGTCGCAGCGACGGTTGAGCCGTCACTCCTGTGGCGATCCGAGGTTGGAGATGGCAGTGATCGGTCGGTTGTGAGATACACACCCTACGTGACGGACAGTACCGTATTCACCACCAGCGCCAAAGGCGTGATTACCGCACTCAATCGATCCACCGGTGAGGTTGTCTGGGAAGTGAACATCGGTGACCGCCCAACCGCTGGTATCAGCGGCGATGATCGACTGCTCTATATCGGCACGGGGGATGGCCGTATCTATAGCATTGATCAGCAGGATGGCAGCGTTGTGTGGAATACAACGGTTTCGTCTGAAGTGATTGCTCCACCCAGTGCAGGGCGTGACAGTGTGGTGGTGCGCAGTATCGACGGTCGCGTTTATGCCCTGAACAAAAATAATGGCAATCGGCAGTGGATCTACAGCTATACGGTGCCTGCGCTTAGCCTGCACGGTAACGGTCGCCCGCTGGTTGTGCCGGATGGAGTGCTGGTGGGGCTCGATAACGGGCGTCTGGCAGCGCTGCGGGCGTCAGATGGCGAAGTGTTCTGGGAGGCCCGTTTATCCGATAGTACCGGCCGTTCCGAGATTGATCGGCTGAACGACCTCGATGGCGATGTGGTGATAGCGGGAAACAGCATTTACGCAGTTAATTACCAGGGGGCGGTGGCTCAGATTGATCCCGCTTCAGGGCAGCGTCGCTGGTCGGCTGACGTGTCGTCTGCGGTTGGACTTGATGCCAACGGAAACATGGTTGTTGTGACTGACGAATTTGATACGGTCCATGCGTACAGTGTGCTGGACGGTCTCGGTTTGTGGCAGCAGGAAGACCTGTCCAACCGACAGCTCACTGCGCCTGCAATTACCGGTAGTGGCGATGTGGTTGTCGGAGATTTTGAGGGATACCTGCACGTGCTGTCCGGTGCCAGCGGTGCGCAAATCGGCCGCATCAAAGCCACTGATGGTCAGATCACGCACAAGCCGGTGATCGTGGACAATATCGTCTATCTGCTTGGCCGTGATGGTGGGCTCAGCGCGGTAGCGCTTTAGTGCACTGGAACAAACAGTGTAGTCACATGAGTCGACTGACTAAAGTGCTTCATTTATTTGAAAAATTTCTCTTTCAGTATCTGTCACGGTATTCGTTCATACAGAGGTGCGCGCTTTAGTCAGCCGCCCCTGCGGGAGCCTGTTATTTGCCCTGCAACTGCCCTGTAACTGCGTTGCAGCGCTTGAAAAAGGGCCCTAATTGATACGGGAAGGCCATTCCCTGCGAGCTGCGCCTTGCCGCAGAGCACATGACAAGCGCTCAAATGACCACACTATTTGCTCCCGTACACCGCAGATGCCGCCCGCCAAACGCCCCGGTTGTAGAGTTGCAGGCCGTCAGGAACCATGAAATCGGGTTAACAGCGTCTTGCGCTGCCAAGTGGTGCGGCTGTTGGGAAAAAAGATGGTGCTTTTTCTGCGCCGTCGTCGAGTGACACGTTAGAATCTACTGATGAAACCCGTGATCGCCCTGGTGGGCAGGCCTAACGTCGGCAAGTCCACTTTGTTTAATAAGCTGACTAAATCCCGTGATGCGCTGGTGGCGGATTTCGCGGGCCTGACACGCGACCGCAAGTACGGAGACGGTAAGCTCGGCGGTTTCGAGTACATCGTCGTCGACACCGGTGGGTTAAATGGCGAATCGGAAGTGCTCGATGTGCGTATGCAGGAACAATCCTGGCTGGCTGTCGATGAAGCGGACGCAGTGGTGTTTTTGGTTGACGGTCGGGATGGTCTGACGCCGGTAGATCATGAAATAGCGGACAGACTTCGACGCACAGAAAGGCCGGTTTGCCTGGCCGTTAACAAGACCGATACGCTGGATGAATCTCAGGTCGTGCTCGAGTTTTACGAATTGGGTCTGGCGGAGCCCCACTGTATTGCAGCGGCCCACAATCGCGGCTTGCTAAAGTTAATCAGTGCGGTGCAAGCGCTGTTGCCAGGTGAACTGGCCGAGGCTGATGGTGAAGCAACTGACGACGGGTTGCGGCTTGCGGTCGTCGGCAGGCCGAATGTTGGCAAGTCCACATTGATCAACCGAATGCTGGGCGAAGAGCGGGTTGTCGCTTTTGATCTGCCCGGCACCACTCGCGACAGCATACCGATCCCATTCGAAAGAGACGGCAAGTCCTACACACTGATCGACACGGCTGGTGTACGGCGTCGCGGCAAGGTCAGTGAAACGGTCGAAAAGTTTAGTGTGATCAAAACGCTGCAGGCGATCGAAGCCTGCAATGTGTGTGTGCTGTTGCTGGATGCGACAGAGCGGGTGACCGATCAGGATCTTAACCTGCTCGGGTATATTATCGATAAGGGGCGTGCCCTGATTGTTGCGGTGAACAAATGGGACGGGCTCGAACACGAGCAGAGGGAACTCATCAAGTCAGATATTGCCCGTCGGTTGGATTTTCTGGATTTTACCCGTATAGAGTTTATCTCTGCGTTGCATGGTACCGGTGTCGGTAAGCTACTCAGCTTTGCCAACCGTGCCTATGAGTCGGCCATGATCGACATGTCGACCCCGCAGCTGACACGCATGCTTGAGTATGCCGTCATGCAGCATCAGCCTCCGCTGGTCAGGGGACGACGGATAAAGATGCGGTATGCGCATCAGGGTGGGTCAAACCCGCCGGTCATAGTGGTTCACGGTAATCAGACTCAGCGCATACCGGATTCATACAAACGATACCTGAGTAACTTTTTTCAGCGGGAACTCAAGCTGTTCGGTACGCCGGTACGAATCGACTTTAAAACCAGCGATAATCCTTATAGCCACATCAGAAACAAACTCACGCCTCTGCAACAGAGAAAGCGCAATCGCTTTCTAAGAACGGTAAAAAAGAAGTAGGAGCGACAATGAACGGTATGGTCAGGCTGACCCTGAAAGAAGTCCACGACATCGCCACTGCTAATCTTGAGCACTATGGTGCCTCCCCTGAGCAGGCGCGCGCGGTGGCCGATGTCGTCACCGCCGCCGAACGGGATGAATGCAAGTCGCACGGCCTGTTTCGAATACCGGGTTTTTGCGCTTCACTTAAAAGCGGTAAAGTCACCGGCAATGCCACGCCGGTGATCACCACACTGGCACCGTCAGTGATTAAAGTGGATGCGGCTAACGGGTTCGCACCACTGGCACTTGAAGCCGGGGCGGGGCCGTTGATTGAAAGGGCAAAATCGAATGGCATTGCGGCACTTGCCGTAACCAATAGCTACCATTTTTCCGCATTGTGGCCTGAAGTCGAGCGGTTGACGAATGAGGGCCTTGTCGCGTTTGCATTTGTCAGCGCCAAGAGTTTTGTGGCACCCGCCGGGGGCACAAAGCCATTGTTCGGGACTAATCCCATGTCATTCGGCTGGCCCCGCAGTGTAAAACCGGCGGTGATATTTGATCAGGCGTCCAGTGCGAGTGCACGGGGAGAAATACAAATCCACCAGCGGGACGGTCTCGTTCTTCCAGATGGCTGGGCGATCGATCTTGATGGCAACCCGACCAATGATCCCACCAGTGCACTGGCCGGAGCGCAGTTGCCGTTCGGAGGCTATAAAGGTTCAGCGATAGCGATGATGGTGGAACTGCTTGCCGGCGCACTGATCGGTGACGTATTCAGTTATGAAGCCAGTCGTGACGATGTGGAAGACGGCGGACCTTCAAGTGGTGGTGAGTTTATGATTGCTATTGACCCCCGTACCTGCGGTAACGCAACAGCGCTCGATCACGCGGAAAGTTTGTTTGCACAGATATTGGAACAAGAGGGCACCCGACTGCCCTCTGAACGCCGCTATCGAGCACGACAGCATACGGCAGAGGCTGGTATTGAAATCGTCTCTTCACTTTATGATGAACTGCAGCTGACATGACCACTGTGCCAGTCTGCACAACCCGCCCAGTCGGTGATCAGCGATGACAGAGTCGGTCAGCCTCTCGCAACTTAATGCAATGCAGGCACGGGAATTTGTTCGTGTGCTGGGCGGTATTTACGAACACTCCGCCTGGGTGGCTGAAGTCGTCGAGAAGAAGCGACCTTTCAACCATGTGGCCGAGCTGCAGCAGGCGATGCACGATGTGGTTGAGCAAAGCAGCGACACCGAGCAACTGGCCCTGCTGAAAGCGCACCCGGAGTTTGCCGGTAAGGCTGCGGTCAGCGGAGAGTTGACTGAGGCCTCTGAAAGAGAGCAGGGCAGTTTGAGTTTGCAGCGTTTGCCAGCGCCGCAGCATCAAAGAATGCAACAGCTTAATCAGGCGTTCATGGCCAAGTTTGGATTTCCGGGTATTGTCGCGGTGCGCAAGCAAACCTCGGTTGAAGGGATTTTTGGCCTGCTTGAAAAAAGACTGCTCAACGATATCGAAACGGAGCGAAGCGATGCCATGGAACAGGTACATCTGATTGCAGAATGTCGATTGCAGGATCTCGTTCAATAGAGGCGGAAACACATATGCAACCCACAGATCCTGACTACCCGAGAGACATGATCGGCTATGCAGATCGATTGCCGAATGTCAGCTGGCCCGGAGACGCGCGAGTCGCCGTTCAGTTCGTTATTAACTACGAAGAGGGTGGTGAGAATTGCATCCTGCACGGGGACGATGCGTCAGAAAAATTTCTCTCAGAAATCGTCGGTGCGGATGCTATCCCCGGTATGCGTCATATGAACATGGAATCGATCTACGAATACGGCTCACGAGCCGGTTTCTGGCGCCTTCACCGATTGTTTACCGAGAGAAACCTGCTGGTCACTGTGTACGGGGTCGCGATGGCGCTTCAGCGTAACCCTCGTGCGGTAGAGGCAATGTTGGCAGCTAACTGGGAAATCGCCAGCCATGGATATCGATGGATAGACTATCAGCACATACCTGAGGACGTTGAAGCAGAGCATCTCAGTAAAGCGATTGAAATTCACAGGCAATGTACCGGTGCTCGACCGACAGGTGTGTATATAGGGCGAACTAGTCCGAACAGTGTCCGCCTGATTGCGGAGGAGGGTGGCTTTCGCTACTGTGCCGACAGTTATGCTGACGATTTGCCTTACTGGTGCCTTGATTATGACAGGCCGCAGCTGATGGTGCCTTATACGCTCGACGTCAACGATATGCGCTTTGCCACGGCTCAGGGATTTAATGCGGGTGATCAGTTTTACAATTATCTTAAGGATACGTTTGACGTACTGTATGAGGAGGGAGACACTCACCCTCGTATGATGTCAGTGGGATTGCACTGTCGTTTGATCGGTCGTCCCGGGCGGGCCAGATCGCTGCAGCGTTTCCTCGACTACATCGGTAGCAAGACGTCAGTGTGGGTGACTCGTCGTATTGACATCGCAGAGCACTGGCACACAGAGTTTCCACCAACCGGTCATTAACATTCCTTTCCGACGCTTATGCTTTCTACTTCGCAGCTTGAGCAGTTTGCCTCAGACGGGTTTATTATCGTCAATAACTTTGTCGACCGGGAAACAGTCAGTGCACTGGCCTCAAGGTTTGAATTGCTGTTCAGGGGAGAATTTGAAACCGGTCTTCAACCGGATGAATGGAACTGGCGCACCGGGCGGGATGCCGACAATCTCACGCGTCAGATTTGTAATGCGTGGAAGGCAGACCGGACCATCGCGGCGACGGTACTGCGGCGAGATGTCGGCGCGATTTGCGCGCAATTGCGTGGCTGGCCCGGTGCGAGAATCAATCAGGACAATGTGATCTGGAAACCCCCCGGTGCGAAAGCGCTCGGCTTCCACCAGGATGAGAGCTATCAGTCATGGATTGTTCCTGCCGAGATGATGACCTGCTGGATTACTCTTGATGACACGGCAGTTGATCAGGGCACCATCGAGTATGTGCGTGGATCGCATCACTGGCCATTGTCCGCACCCATTGCCAGATTTCATGCACCGGACGATCCCTGTGCAGATCTGAACCAGGCTGCCGCGGTCGCCGATGCCACAGTGGACATTAAACCGATTGTGGTGAAGGCAGGTACGGCTGTTTTTCACCACGGCAGAACCTGGCACGGGTCCAGAAGCAATCGCGGCACGGGCATGCGCCGCGCCGTGGTTGCTCATTGCATGTCCAGCGAGGCAAAATTCCACCCGCAAAATATCAGTCCGGTTTACAGCCGTTACCAGCGTGCCGGTGATGATTCGATGGATGAGAGCTTTTTTCCGATCCTGTGGCACCACTCCGGGTATCAAACCGGGTTTCTGGACGTGTAAACACACCGGCCAATGGTCTTCACAGCCCGGATGAAGTATTGTTTCGGGATTGCAAAGTTGTTCGCACTGCTGCAGCTAAAGAAATGACGATGTATTCCGATATTCTCCGCTCTGTTACGTAGTGAAAAAATGCAGTGGGCCAGCATTGAACGCATACAAGAATAAACTTAAAAAAGCGGAAGACAGCAACGAGCATTGCGTGGTCGATCTGCCATTGCTTCATGCATGGTACGACGATGCGATGGAAAACCGGGATACGCGGGATCGTATCGCCGTATCCGGCTGCAATATTACTCGGGGTGTTTTTGGCAATGTGGCGGTGACGCTTGCAGCCAATGATGAGCGTTGCTCCTAGTGGGCCGCTTGATAAATAAGGTAACACTTTTCTTCGCTACAGCCGCCATTGCTACGTTGAAAAAACTCGACGTATGACCTATATGCCTGCGTTTTTCCGCCTTGCACTGACGGCTGTAGCTGTGAAAAGTTAGTCACCTTATTTACCAAGCGGCCCACTAGCCTACGCTGAAGGTAGTGTGCACTTTAGAGTTTGTGTAAACTGCGGTGCCGACTTTGGGTTGTCCCAATGCAAGACCAACGTATACCACTGCCGTTCGTTGCCAGACTCCTCGGTTATGGTGGACTGATACCCTTTGTCTTCCTGGCTGGAGCAATTAGTCTGAACACCGACCTGTCTGCGTTTGCTGTTGTCGACAAGGGCCGATTCTTACTGGCTTATGCGGCGGTGATTATCAGTTTTATCGGCGCAGTGCACTGGGGTGTTGCCCTCACCAGTTCGCTCAATTCGAACCGCCATTATCTGTACAGCGTAGTGCCCGCGCTGGTGGCCTGGCTATTACAGTTGCTGCCGCTGCAAGGCGCACTGGCGGGCATGGCACTCACAATTGTCGCTGCGTATTTAGTGGACCGAGCTATTCTGTTCGAGTACCTGGGTTCAGGTTACCGCACCCTGAGACTGCATTTAACCATCGTTGTGGCGGCCTGTTTACTGCTCGCGATGGTATTTTCCGGCGGAAGTTAACGTAGTACCTGTTCACATTGCCCGCCCGCATGGTGTCATTGAACATGTCGCGCGTCTTACCCACATCAGGCCGACCTGTGTGCCTTCGTCGTGCGGTACGCTGTGGTTCACAAAAAGTGAATAAAAAGAGCACTATACGCCGAGATGCTTTCAGGCGGGGATAATAAGCGAAATACATCGTTGTAGAAGATTCGAAGCTGCCGATAGAGACTGTGTCGGCCGAACAAGTTGCTCGCGGTTTTTATCGCCCTGCAAAATTCTGATCATTGCGGCCGTCGACAATCAACGGAACAGTCTATGTCGAGTATTGCACAGCGAGTAGTGCTGATATTCAGCGTATTATCGGTCGCCACTTTCCTGACGCTGCCAAACAGTCCTGATAGTCGCTCAGAGACGTCACCCGATAATGTAACCACTGAGCTCGCGCAGTTGCGTCTGAGCCATCAGGTACTTAATCTCGGCGACGTAGCGATTGGAGAAAACACGGCTGGCCTGTTGACGCTCACCAATAACAGTGCTGGGGGCGAGTTGCAGATCAATAATCTGTTTCTCGATGAAATTGACTCCCGCTATTTCGCGTTGAGTCATCAGGCGCCACTAACACTCGCACCAGGCGAGAGCCTCAGTCTGAGTGTGAGCTTCGAACCGGATAATGACGGTCGCAAAAGCGGCACGTTGTTCATAAACCACAATGGGGTCGGGGAAATTGCGTCAGTCGACTTGACGGGTACCGGGCGTGCAGATGTGGAGCCACCGATAGCGGCGGCCAGTCCGGCGTCGTTTTCCTTTGGTAAAAGTAAGCTGCAAGGTTACTCCGGTGACAAACCAACATCCCTGCAGTTCGGGCCGGACGGCAGGCTTTATGTGGCGAATATGCTCGGCGAGATAGATGTGCTCACCATAGAGCGAGACGGTAAGAACAAATATAAAGTTATTGATAAAGAGACGATTAAGTCGATCAAGAATATCCCAAACCACAATGACGATGGCAAAGTCAACAAGAACGTAAAAGAGCGGTTGGTCACCGGACTCGCAGTGGGCGGGTCGCCTACCAAACCGGTGATATATGTGGCGTCCAGCGATCCGCGTATCGGCGGTGGCAACAGTGGCAATATTACCGGACTCGACACCAATTCCGGCGTCATATCGAGACTGACAAAAAAGGGTAACGGCTGGGAGAAACTTGACCTGGTTCGGGGACTGCCCAGGTCTGATGAAAACCATCATGGCAACGGTATCGCGCTGGCCGGTGACAAGCTGTACCTGGCATCCGGCGGGAATACCAACATGGGAGCACCCTCACATAATTTTGGTGAGTTGCCCGAGTTCGCTTTGAGTGCGGCTATTCTCGAAGTTGATTTGGCTGCGATTGGCGATAACACGTACGATTTGCCCACGCTCGATGATGAGGATCGCTCCGGGACGAAAGATAAGAACGATCCCTTTGGTGGTAACCGGGGTAAGAATCAAGCCAAACTGGTACCGGGTGGACCGGTACAAGTCTACTCCCCTGGATGGCGTAACCCGTACGATGTCGTCATCATGCAGAATGGACTGATGTATTCGTGGGATAACGGGCCGAATTCCGGTTGGGGTGGCGCGCCGGGTAATTGTAAAAATAAACTGAGCGAACCCGGTAGTACACAGCACGATGCGCTGCATCTGATTGATGGGCAGGGGTACTACGCCGGCCATCCTAATCCGACTCGTGGCAGTAAAAATAATACGTTCAACAAATCCAAACCACAATCGCCAGTCAGCGGTAGTAATCCGATTGAATGTGACTACTACGGCCCAGGCGCCAATGGCAATGGCGTACACCCGCAAAATGAACTTCTGGTGACTTTGCCAAGATCAACGAATGGCCTGGCGGAATATACAGCCAGCAATTTCAATGGAAAGATGCAGGGCAATCTGTTAGTTGCCTCGTGGGATAATAAAATTTATCGGGTGGCATTTAACGGGGCTGGTGGCATCTCTGATTTCGACGCTATTTTTTCAAACGTGGGCGACAAGCCGCTTGATGTAACGGCACTGTCTGATTCAGATGTTTTCCCGGGTACGATCTGGGTGGCGAATTTTCAGGACGATGATGTCATTGTCTATGAACCGGGTGATTTTCAGGGAGCGAGTGCACAAGTTTGTGTGTCAGGGTTTGGTAGTGGCGATGCTGACGACGATGGCTTCACTGATGCCGATGAACAGGCGAATGGCTCCAACCCTTGTTCAGCAGGTGACGTACCGGCGGATGTGGACAACGATTTCATCTCTGATCTGAAAGACCCCGATGACGACAATGATGGCATTTCCGATGTAGACGATCCTTTCGCGCTGGACTACGCAAACGGTGCAAATACCCCGCTGGGGGTTGACTATCAGTGGGAGAATGGCAGTGTGGGGGCAGGATTCATTGGTGATCTGGGCTTCTCCGGGCTAATGACCAATGGCGTGGACGATTATCAGTCACTTTATGATCTAAACGAAATGACCATTATCGGTGCGGCCGGAGTCGTCACCATTGACGCTGTACCTTCAGGGGATGCCGTCAGGGGTAAAAACTCGCAGCAATACGGATTCCAGTTCGGTGTGGATGTATCTCCGGCTAGCGACGTATTTCGTGTGCATACACGCGTGCTCAAGCCGTTTAACGGCATCACCCCTTCGGATTATCAGTCGATGGGGGTATACATCGGTAACGGTGATCAGGATAACTATACTAAACTCACGATTGTTCCCGATGGTCTTCAATACCTCTCTGAGGTTGGTGGTTCGATACAACACCAGAACAAAGTGGGTGAATTTTTTCTTGATGCTGACCACATCGATCTAATTATCGAGATAGACCCGGCATCTGCTCTGG
>CAZOXM010000051.1:30270-35499 GCA_964583825.1 uncultured Granulosicoccaceae bacterium | reverse complement strand
GGGCCTTGTCCTCTTTGCAGAGTTTTTCGCTCGCATAGCTGAGCATGACCCGGGGCATGGACTGATGATTGTCCCTGAGGAAGCGGATCAGTCTTTGTTCGTCTCGCTTACCTGCTTCACGCAGCATCCAGCCTGTTGCTTTGTGGATCAGGTCTTCAGGGTCATCGATGAGTAAGCCGGCATAGCGAAAGGTGTCGTCGAGATCACCCTGTTTAATGAAGTGGAAGGTGGATAGTACGGGTATTCGACGTTCCCAAAGTGTTTTCGCTGAAATCATGCGGTGGAGTTTGCTGCGATCTCTGCGGTAAAACCATGGGCCGGGAATCTTGTAGGCCGATGCGTCTACCAGATCCCAGTTGTTGATATGTTTTTTGTATTTAAAATACGCGTCTACCACCTGCTTTTTCTGCTTGTCATCTCCTCTCCTGAATAGTTCCACCATCGACAACAATGCAAACAATCTGAATTCGTGCCAGTCGTTTTCTAGTAACTCGCAGCATGTATCAAGAGAAATGTTGTGGCGAGTTTTTTTGGTAAGGGCGCGCAGGTCAGGTACACGAATGCCCAGAAACCGGTCGTGCTCTGCGTATTCGCCCGGCCCGGTTTTGAAGAAGCGAGTGCATTTCACTGCGTAGTCGGGGTCGGCGAGTTGCAGTAGACGGTCAGCTACAGCTGCTGTGGTGGCGGGCTCGACTTTGTGTGTATTTCGCATTGTACAACTTGCGCGAGCCAGCTAGGTGAACAGTTGATCGTATGATGCCGGTGAAAAACCGAGGGTGAGTACTTTGCCCTGCTGCAGAATGGGGCGCTTGATCATTGCGGGATTTTCGCAGAGCAGCGGGATGACGGACGTTTCGTCAATTGTTGCTTTGGTTTTATCATCCAGCGTACGCCAGGTGGTGCCGCGTTTGTTTAAAACGTTCTCCCAGCCCAGTGACTTCACGAAGGATTGCACCAGCCCGGTGTCGATACCATCGGCCCGGTAGTCGTGAAACGTGTACTCAACACCTTGCGCATCAAGGTATTTGCGCGCCTTTTTTATGGTGTCGCAGTTCTTGATGCCATAAAGCGTAATCGCCATCAGTCAATGCTTCTGAGCAACTCGTTGATGCCCACTTTACTGCGGGTCTTTTCGTCGACTCTTTTGACGATAACCGCACAATAGAGACTATATTTGCCATTGTCAGACGGCAGGTTGCCAGACACCACCACCGAACCGGCGGGTACGCGACCGTATATGATTTCATCATTTTCACGGTCGTAAATGCGGGTGCTTTGCCCGATGTATACACCCATGGATATGACAGAGCCTTCTTCGACGATCACACCTTCTACCACTTCTGAGCGTGCGCCAACAAAACAGTTGTCTTCAATAATGGTGGGTGAGGCCTGCAGTGGTTCCAGTACACCGCCAATGCCGACGCCGCCGGACAAGTGAACATTTTTGCCGATTTGCGCGCACGAGCCTACCGTGGCCCAGGTATCTACCATGGTACCGCTGTCGACATAGGCGCCAATGTTGACATACGACGGCATAAGCACGGTATCGCTGGCGATAAATGACCCTTTTCTGGCCACTGCCGGGGGTACAACCCGGACCCCGGACGCGGCGAATTGCGCCTGTGTATAGCCGGCGTATTTGGTGTCTACCTTATCGTAGAACTGGGTGTATCCACCGGCGCTGATCGGTGCGTTATCTCGTACCCTGAATGACAGAAGTACCGCTTTTTTCAACCACTCGTTGACGACCCAGTCGCCGACGCCGCGACGCTCTGCCACACGCGCCTCGCCGGAATCAATCTGTTCGATCGCCTGTTCAATGGCGGCACGGGTGTCGTCATCCACAGAGGACGGTGTGATTTCGGCGCGTCGCTCGAAAGCATCGTTAATTAATTTTTCTAGGTCTGACATGAGGCTGGGCTGGTAGATGTGACAATGGGTATGTTAACTGTGTTGTGACGCCGGTGCACCTGCAATTTTCGAATGTGCGTTTGGCAGATTAAAGCAGGTCTACGATTCGGCGGGTTGCTTCGATGCATTGTGTTTGTGGCGCAACCAGCGCCATGCGAATCTGACCGGTGCCCGGGTTTTGGCCGGCTGATTCGCGCGCGAGGTAACTGCCGGGCAGCACTTTTACATTCTTCTCTGCGAGGCAGGTTCGGGTGAACTCTGTGTCGCTCAAGGTTAGTTGCGGCCAGAGAAAGAAGCCGGCGTCCGGTTGTTCTACAGGGAGTTTACTCTGCAAGATCGAAAGCACAGCATCGTATTTTTCCCGATACAGCAGGCGGTTTTCCTGTACGTGCTGTTCATCGCTCCATGCTGCTCTGCTGGCAAGATCGGTGTGAACCGGCATTGCACAGCCGTGATAAGTGCGATACAGCAGGAATGATTCGATCAGCTCTGCCTGTCCTGCCACAAAGCCGGAGCGCAGCCCCGGCAGGTTGGAACGCTTTGACAGGCTGTTAAAGACAATGCAGTTTTTAAAGTCATCATTGCCCATCGCGGCGGCGGCCTGCAGCAACCCGACAGGCGGGGAGTGATCGTTCGGGTAGATTTCGGAATAACATTCATCACTGACAATGACAAAGTTGTGCTTGATCGACAATTCGATCAGTTGCTGCAGGGTTGACTGTGGCACCACCGCACCCGATGGGTTGCCCGGTGTGCAGAGGTAAAGCAGCTGGCAGCGGCTCCAGATATCACCTGTTAAGGGTTCAAAATCCGGCTGGAATCCCATGGCAGCCGGTGTGTTGTAAAACACTGGCTGCGCGCCCGCCAGCAGCGCTGCACCTTCATAGATCTGATAAAACGGATTGGGCATGGCAACGAACGGTCTGTCTGCTGTCGGATCAAACACGCATTGCGCTATGGCGAACAGCGCTTCACGGGTGCCATTGACTGGCAGTATGTGTTTTCCGGGACTGATGGAGTCAGATGGCAGGCTAAATCTTTGCATCAGCCAGTTCGCAATAGTCTCGCGCAGTGCCGGTGATCCGGGTGTCGGGGGATACTTGCTCACACCAGTGAGGCCCCGGGTCAGGGCGTCGATAACAAATTCAGGCGGGCTGTGTTTGGGTTCACCGATCGACAGATCGATCGGAGTATATTCCGGGTTCGCGGTAATGTCGCTGCACAAGTCCTTCAGGCGCTTAAACGGGTAGGGCTGCAACTGCTTGAGGTGGGGGTTCACGTTAACTCCCGCGGTATGTTGAGTAGCCGTACGGTGACAGCAACAGCGGTACGTGATAGTGCTGATCCACCTGCGCGATACCGAACTGAATCACGACGACATCGAGAAACAGAATGTCGCCGTCTGCTGCACCGCGGGCACGCAGATAGTCACCGGCGTGGAAGTGTAATGCGTAGCGGCCGGTTTGAAGCTGCCCGGCAGCGATAAGTGGCTCATCGGTTCTGCCGTCGTTGTTGGTCACTTTGCTGCTAAGCAGTCCGCTATCGTTGTACAGATCAATCTGCAGTGCCGCTGCAGGTTTGCCGAGACTGGTATCCAGCACATGGGTAGAGAGGCCTGCCATCGAATTGCTCATCAGTGAAATAATGCATCATTGTATGATGAAAGGCGCGTGTCGTCCCGCACTGCGGGTCTGTGTACGGCTCGCGGTGCGCAGTGGCACTCCCGAGCTGGTAAATGAACACCCCCCGCAGGGGTGTAAGTGCTATCGTAAGTTCATGTTCAGAATGCTTAACCTCTTCTCCCTTTTCATTGCATTGCTCGGAACCGGAATCGCGTCAGCGCAGGATATATTCACCCGGAGTGAGCTGCAGGACGCCATTCAAACCAGCGCGGGCTGTGGTTTAAGCGAGCGTTTGCAGGCCGATTTGAATGCGGATCCGTTGTATCGGCGTGATGATGCCGGCTGCAGGCTCGTGCAGCCG
This sequence comes from uncultured Granulosicoccaceae bacterium, assembly GCA_964583825.1. Taxonomy (GTDB): domain Bacteria; phylum Pseudomonadota; class Gammaproteobacteria; order Granulosicoccales; family Granulosicoccaceae. The sequence continues at coordinate 31,605 of CAZOXM010000051.1, read as the reverse complement.
GATCAGTCGGGCACTTACTATCGCGATGAAGGCTGTACGGACGGGGTGGATTTCATCGTCACCGGACAGCAACTGTTTTGCCTGCAGGCAACCAATTCGGCGGCGCTCGGTGAGGGCGGAAGTGAGTTTGAATCGACCTGGACGCTGTCGCCCGGTTCCACCTACGACATCGGCGCACTTTCGCTTAGCGGGATGACGCAGCCCTATCGTCAGAGCGTAGTTTACCGCACTGTGTCCGTGGCGGCCGGTGAGTGTCAGCTGTTGATGCGCGTTTACCGGCGCGACCTGCGTGATGATCAGTCGGGGCCTGCGCTGCTGGCATTGCATGGTGGCAGCTGGCGCAATCGCGGCTTCGGCGCCTTTGGTATAGAAGCGGCGGCTACCTACTATGCCAGTCGGGGCTTTGTGGTATTCGCTCCTTTCTACCGGTTGCTGGGCAATGGCGATGGAAGTCCGGCCTGCCACGACGCGACGCTGCCTCAGATCATCGATGATGTGACGGCGGCATTGACATGGCTGGAGCTCAATGCAGAACGCTACGGTGCGACGGGCGCGCCAGTCGTTTTCGGGCAATCTGCAGGCGCACACCTGGCGTTGACGCTGGCGGTAAACCAGTCTGCCCGAATTGCCGCAGCAGTGTTGCTGTACCCGCCCACCGACTTCACTGATCTGGTATCCCAGGTGTGGGGGGGTGCCTACACTAACCCGGAGGGCATCGGCTTGATGAATCTGGTGTTGGGTGATGCCACAGCGTTTGATTTGACGCGATCGCCAGTGCCCGAGAATACGTTTCCCGCGCGGGTATCCATGCAATCGACGCCGCCGATGAGAATTCTGCATGGGCTCGCTGATGAGCTGGTACCGGCACGTCAATCGATTCGTCTGTGTCATGCGCTGGCCGGTCGTGAACTCTCGACACCTGTCGCAATGGACGGACAGTTAAAAACCGCATTGAATTGTGGGGCAAACTCAGAACTTATCCTGTTCCGGGAAGGCAATCATGCGCTCGATATTTGCCTGAGCACAGATCCACTGTTGTCGGCGCTCATTGACAATGTTTGTCTGTCGGGCGGGGAGGAAAGTCGGCAACTGGTGGCGAGCGAGCTTGAACGGGCAGTCCGCTGGGCGCAGCTTCAAGCTGTGCAGGAAGTGCCGGATGACACCGGAGGTGCCGGTACCTTAACGCTTTCGTGGCCGACGATGTTGCTATTGGCTTTCTGGCTGTTGTCGATCAGGTACGGGCGCAGAGGGCGTCGGCGGTAACGGGGGTTGCGGCTACAAGCCCGCTGAGTATCAGCTCCACTACAGCTGTTACAGGTGAGTGCCAGGTGAGTG
>CAZOXM010000051.1:0-30170 GCA_964583825.1 uncultured Granulosicoccaceae bacterium | reverse complement strand
CAGGTGAGTGCCAGGTGAGTGTACTGGAACAAACAGTGTAGTCACATGAGTTGACTGACTAAAGTGCTTCATTTATCTGCACAATTTCTATTTCAGTACCTGTCGCGGTATTCGTTCACAGAGGTGCGCACTGTAGTCAGCCGCCCCGGGGGGGCTGTCATTGCCTTGCAATTGCCAATAACCACCACACTATTTGCTCCAGCAGACTAGAACACATTCGAAACCAGCGTAATACCGGTCAGAGCCAGCGCATTCGTTTCCGCCTGTGCATATTTTGTCTGGTTTTTTTCAAGTTGCGCCAGTGTGTGTCTGTCGTGCTTATAGATATCGTCTCTGAAGTTGAGTCTGCCATGATCGTCTACCCACGCCGTCTGGTAAGTGAGGTGGACTTGCAGCGGATTATTGAGCACGACTTTTCTGGTTGATTCAAACGCCTGGAGTTGCTGTATCTCAGTGTAGTGGTGACCGTCCGCAGACAGCAGCAGCTCTGCCAGTTCATCCGGTCGTTCCAGCCTCACGCAGCCATGGCTGAACGCGCGCGAAGACTCTGAGAACAGCTCAGGGGCATTGGTGTCGTGCAGGTAGATACTGTATCTGTTCGGAAACATAAATTTCAGTCTTCCCAGCGCGTTTTCACTGCCGGGGAGTTGGCGCAACCGGTACTTTGCCGAGAAGAAATCGGGGTCTTTATCAAACGGTGTTAACTCGTGGAATGACACCATTCTGTTAGTCGTGCGGTCACGAACTTCGAAGTTGTTGCCGAGCAGGTAGCCGGGTGATGTTGCTTCGCGCTTCAACAGTTTTTTGGCGATGCTCTTGGGGACATACCAGGATGGGTTGAATACCAGATGTTCCATCGTATCCGAAAAAAGTGGTGTCGCATGTTGTGGTTTGCCGACAATGACGTTCATATTCATCGCGACACCGCCGCGGACCGTCACATCCATCTCGTAACCGGCCGTGTTCACCATTAGATTTGAATCGCCGAACTCTCGTGGCAGCCAACGCCAGCGATCAAGGTTGAGGGCGATTTGTGCAATACGCGTTTCGACAGGCACATTCAGTTCGCTTCTTGTTTTCGGCCCGAGAACACCATCCGTCTGCAGACCGTGGCGCGCCTGAAAATTTAGCAGCGCCTCGTTGAGTTCTGTATCGAACAGCTCGCGATCCACAGAGGTATTGTATGGAAGATCGCCGGATATCAGCAGACGCTGTCGCAAGTCGGCTACCCTTGAGGAGCGATCGCCGAGCGCCAGGGATGAACCTCTGGATATCGCCGGCCAGCCACCGGTATCGGCAATACTCTGGTACTCGCGCAGTGAATTGAGCAGTCGATTGAAACGCTGGTGTTTGGGATGCAACTCGTCGATTGTCTGGCTGAGTGATTTTCTTCCCCTGAAAAAACCACTGCTGATTTCACTGGTATTCAGGTGAGCTCTTTCAAGGTGCCAGCCCGCTTCTGCATCCGGGGGTTCCGTGCCGCCATGTGCAATGTCATCAAGGTAGGTGATCAGTGCATCTGACATGAGAATTTCATATTCAAGCAGGTTGTCGAGGCGACTATCCTCTGCCATGCGATTGAGCAATCGACCGTAGTATTTCGATGGTTCGAGACCTAGCAGCCTGGCGTTGGCCAGTCGCTGTGCTACCACCACACTGGTGTAGGTCGGGTGGCTTGCCTCGGTCCACAGGGGGGCGAAGTTTCGCGCGGTGTAGATACGTTCCAGTGCAGCCCGATTGCGCAGCTGAATGCCGGCAATTGAAAAATTGTTGCGATCAACAATGAATTGCTCAATGGCCGCCACGCCATTGCCGTCGAATGCCTGCGCAACAGTCAGTAGTGCGTTCGCAGATACTGCAGTTGCCAGTGTGAGTCCTGCCTTTGTAAGAAACCTTCGCCGAGTCAAACTCATTGTAGTATCGTTCTTATTATTATAAGGCAGTCTGAGCACTCATCCGTGCATGCCGCCGTTGAATTTAGTGGGCGTTATCGGCGTTTATGGGATTCCTTAATGTGTGACTTGTTGCCGCAACTGAAGTGGTTGCCTGAACAAATGCTGTAAAATCACTGTTTACTAAGGCATTGTTGGCTTTTTTCATTTATTCGTTATGTTTGTCGATGTACGAGAATCCTCCCAATATGTGACTCTGTTAGATAACAGCTGGCATGCGTTGGACGGTGTTGACTTTGGCATCCTGCACACCGAGCGCATGACCGAGGCTGCGATTGGCAACAAGGCCTATAAGCTGGCGCACGTATTCACTAACCGTGGCGCTACGGATCGCGTGTTGAGCTTTGGAGGTGCGTGGTCGAATCACCTGCATGCGCTGGCGTTTGCATGCAACCGGCACGGCCTTGCAAGTGTTGGGGTTGTCAGGGCAGGGGAGGCAAATAGCAACCCGCTACTGCAGTCGCTGCAACGACTCGGCATGCGGTTGCACTTCGTCAGTCGGCAGGAATATCGCAGGCGTGTCGAGTTCGACTATTGCGAGTCTCTGTGTCGTGATCTCGGGTGCACGTTTTGGTTGCCTGAGGGCGGTTCTGATGCGTTTGCGGTCGACGGGTGCAGCAATATAGGGGCAGCGGTACGGCACTGCGGGTTTGAGCCGGATCTCGTGGTTTTGCCAGTGGGTACCGGTGCGACACTTGCCGGGGTGGTTAATGGCACCGGGGCAACCACCCGGGTGTTGGGTCTGCCGGTGGTGCGAGACGACAGCGTCGAGTTGCAAATCAGAGCCTGGGTCGGGCAACGATCTGATCGATGGTCGATGGCGCCGCCGTTGTCACCGGGCTACGGCAAAAGCAATGAGGCACTGTTGTGCTTTATTGTCCGTTTTCATGCAAAGACCGGCATCCTGCTCGACCCCGTCTACAGTGGTAAGGCGCTGAAGCACTGCCTGGAAACGGGCCTGCGAGATTCTGGCGGTCGTCGCATTCTTTTTCTGCACACTGGCGGTTTGATGGGCAATTATGGCTACATCGATCAGTTTCGAGTGTTGTCAGGCTGCAACTCGGCATTGTTTATTGACGCGCTCAACCAGTGTTGTCAGCCACTGACTGGAGTCTGAGTACCAACCGGCGGGGTGCGTGTGAATGAGGTGAGTGGTATGGCGGGCGTGGCAAAGATTACGACAACGGCAACCGGTTGAGCCCTACGTGGCATCCCTAGATAATATTCCCGCCGAAGATACCCGGAATTACTGCAATGATTCGTCTGTTAAGAAACCTCTGGTTGTGCGGAATCTCGCTGACCTTGTTCAGTGGCTGTGCTTCAACCTATTACAATGCCTGGGAAAAGGCCGGATTTCACAAGCGTGATATTCTGGTCAGCCGCGTCGAAAACACGCGTGATTCCCAGCAGGATGCACAGGAAGAGTTTAAAGATGCGCTCGAGCAGTTCGGTTCGGTCGTCGCGCTGCAGAACACTGACCTGAAGCAGGCTTATGATCAATTGAGTGCGGAATACGAGGACAGCGAATCCGCCGCACAGGAAGTCTCTGACCGTATTAACAGTGTTGAATCGGTTGCAGAAGCGCTATTCAAAGAGTGGGGTAAGGAAATAGAACAATATACCAACCCGGACTTTAAACGCAGCAGCAGCAACCAGCTACGTGATACCCGTAGTCGCTATGAAGGTATGCTGGCGACCATGCGGCGCTCCGAGCAAAGCATGCAACCGGTGCTGGCAACCTTCAGAGACAATGTGCTTTTTCTCAAACACAATTTGAACGCACAGGCGATAGGCTCCCTGAAAGGCGAGTTTGCGTCGCTGCAGGACGACATTGCGGTGTTGATTCGTGAGATGAACCGATCTATCGCAGAATCAGACAAGTTTATCGCCGAGCTGCGCAGTAACCCGGCGTAAGTACTCCAGCGCACGGTTTGCCGACCTTGAGCGAAAGCCGGGTGGAATTTGTCTTTGCAACTGCCGTCGCCGCGAAGGTTTGTGGCACAAACAATGGAATAGGTCATGACACTTCGTCACAGAATCTATCGGGAAACACGATGATAAAAAAGGGTACGCAACCAAGCCTGAGTGCCTTGCCGGCTAAAACAGCCATGGCGCTCGTTGCAGTGGCGAGCCTTTGCGCGGGGCCGGTTTCCGCCGACACCATTTTCGGGCTGCATGCGGGGGCCAGTCTGTGGCAACCGGATGGCAATGGCACTATCGGTCCGAGCGATAACAGTTTTGATCTGGCCGGCGAATTTGATGGCGGCGACTCGGACAGTACATCGATGTACATTGCCGTTGAGCATTTTGTACCGCTGATTCCAAACGTTATGCTCCGATCGACGCCGGTGAACTGGAGTGGTCAGTCAGACGAGGTGAATGGAACGCTTTTGGGGACCTTCAACTTCGTCGGTGAAGCGAGTGCTGTGCTCGATCTGGATATGACGGATGTAACGCTTTACTACGAATTGCTCGACAACTGGGTCACAGTCGACCTCGGCCTGACTGCCAGGCGGTTTGACGGGGTGGTTGAAGTGACAGAAGAATCGATTACCGGCAACACCGAGCAGGACGAAATTTCCGAAACGGTTCCGATGATATATGGACATCTGAGATTCGACCTCCCGTTCAGTGGACTCTCGGTCGGTGTCCGGGGCAACGGCATTGGCGCGGACGACATCGAACTCCTGGACCTGGAAGCCTACGTTCATCTGGAAGTGGATCTGATCCCGACGCTGGATTTTGGCCTTCAGGGGGGCATCAGACGCCTGAGCCTTGACATCGATGATGTCGAGGACTGGAATTCCGACGCCACGCTGGAAGGTGCTTTCATCGGATTGACGGCCCATTTTTAGCAGGATGTTGAAAAACTATTGCGCTAGGTCTGAGGGCGTTAAATTCCCCATCAAAATGCTCGTTTATAACCCATAAACTGCGCTTTTTCGTGGAAATTTGCCTACTCAGACCGTCGCTCATCACGTTTTTCAACACCCTGTTAGGCTGAACGCACGGCGAAAGCTGGTGGTGGCTTAATGCTCGCGTTTTGTGATTCGTTTAACTGACGACATGTTTCTGTTTTGAAACAATAGGGGCTTACCGCGAATCATCGCAGTGAGGAAAAAATGAATAAGTCAACTAAAAAGTCCCAGCAGTACAAGAAAGTCACCGAGCTGAAACTGGTGCCGGAAAGCGGTCGAACGCAGGACCTGCAGATCGAAGACACCTACGATGGCGGGTTCCATATCAATCGAACGCCCAAATTTGATGGTCGCGTGGTCAACAAGCGAAGCGGCCTCCAGTCTTTTACCTGCTAGCAGGATGTTGAAAAACTCAGACCGTCGCTCATCACGTTTTTCAACTCCCCTGCCAGTCCCGCGAGGTCTGCACAGCAGATTTAACAATTGCGTCGGACTCTCTCCGGCGCAAGTAAGCAGTGGGTCGGTTCCTGCTCTGTTGCCCTCGATTCAGATGAGCATAATGGCAGCGCCCACATTGCGGTCTTCCGATACCAACAGATTGTAGGTCCTGCACGCCGCGGGTGTGTCCATGATATCGAGTTGCAGGTTGCGTCTGACCAGTTCGCGCCGGAGCTCGAGTCCTGGGAATTGCTGCTGCCTGCCTGTGCCGAGGATCAGAATATCCGGCTTTCGCGCGGTGAATGTCTCGAAGTGATCGGCTGTGAGCTCAGCCACCTCTGCAACCCCCCATGATTCCAGATAGTCCGGGAAAATCAGTACCCCGTGGTCGAGCTTCTGATCATTGACTGAGAGGAATCCCTCCCCGTAATTGCTGAACGCGTATTCGCCCTGCGGATTGTCCAGTGTGATTTTCATGTTTTCAAATTATAACGCGCGACGGTTGGTATAATAGCGCTGCCAGTAGCGCAGCGCGCTGGCGACTTTGACAGGTTGCAGGGCGCAGGTCCGGTTTTGGTGTTGGCCATCGCCGCCGAAATTTGTCACACCTTCGAAACTGGTAAAGTGGTCGTTATTCACTGTGTATAGCTTTGCCGGACAAAATTTCAATTGATGCTATTCGGAGCTCGCAAGCATTGAATCCTGTGAACATAGGTTTTTTAGGCTTTGGCACTGTTGGCCAGGGCGCGGCGACCGTGCTCGTTCGAAATGCACGGGAAATCAGTCGTCGCACCGGGCGTGACATTTCGGTCAAAAGTGCAGTAGTACGCAATGTAGAGCGTACGGTCGCTCCCGAGTTAAACGCTGTGTCACTGACCACGGATCCGCAGGATGTGATTAACGACCCCGATGTGAACGTCGTTGTTGAAGCGATGGGAGGCGACGAGCCGGCGCGCAGTTTGCTGATGCAGGCGATCGAGAACGGCAAGCATGTGGTCACTGCCAACAAAGCGCTGATTGCAGTTTATGGCAATGAGCTGTTTGAGGCGGCTCGTGAGCACGGTGTCAGTGTCGCCTTTGAAGCGGCGGTGGCGGGTGGCATCCCGGTGATCAAATCGCTTCGAGAGGGTCTGGCAGGTAACCGGATTCAATGGCTCGCTGGCATCATCAACGGCACCAGTAACTTTATCCTGACTGAAATGCGGGACAAGCAGCGCGACTTCGCCGATGTGCTTGCCGAGGCGCAGGCACTGGGATACGCCGAGGCCGATCCGACTTTCGATGTGGAAGGCATCGATGCCGCGCACAAGCTTACCATTCTTGCCTCTATCGCTTTTGGAGTGCCATTGCGATTTGATGCGGTATACACAGAAGGCATCAGCCACATCACTCAGGCGGACACAGCCTATGCGCAGGAACTCGGTTATCGGATCAAGCACCTTGGCTACGCGGCCAACACCGGCAACGGTATCGAATTGCGTGTACATCCGACGCTGATACCCGAAAAGCGCCTGATCGCCAACGTTGACGGGGTGATGAACGCGGTGCTGGTGCAGGCGGATGCGGTAGGGCCCACCATGTATTACGGCGCCGGAGCGGGTGCAGAGCCGACTGGCTCCAGTGTTGTCGCGGACATCATGGACGTGGTGCGACTGGACACCGCTTCCGCGGACAATCGGGTACCTTCACTGGCCTTTCGGCATGATGCACTCAGCGATATCCATATGCTTGAGAGTGAGTCGTTTGAAACGTCCTTCTATCTGCGCATTCTGGTGGAGGACAAACCCGGTGTAATGGCGGAGGTGAGTCGCATTCTGGGTGATGAAAATATCAGCATTGAGGCCATCATCCAGAAAGAACCGGAGGCTGGCTCGACTCGGGTGCCGGTGATACTTCTGACGCGAAGGATTCTTGAAGGTGCGATGGACCGGGCCATTGCCAGCATAGAGCAGCTCGATACTGTCGAAGGTAAAGTAACGCGTATTCGTGTGGAAGGGCTCGCCTGACCGGCCTGGCGCCTGCGTTTAAGGCTGCCATACCTTGCTAACCGGCAGCTAACCGGCGCGGGTGCCATTCGGTACCGGTGATTCGGGCACCGACAGACACGGGGTGATGCCGTCTGCATAACCGATATCGAATAGCATTCCCTGCGAGATGACACCAGCCATTTTTCTTTCGGGCAGGTTAATCACAAACAACGCCTGTAAACCTTCGATCTCTTTCGGGTTGGCTCTCTCTTGTCTGATGCCGGCCAGTATGCTGCGCTGATGGTCGCCGAAGTCTACCGTCAGTTGCATCAGTTTATTTGAGTTTGGTACTTCATCGACCCTGGTAATGGTGCCTGCACGGATATCCAGTTTTTCGACGTCTTCAACTGTGACTGTCTCTTTGACTATGGCTGGCTTCATTGGTGACTCCGCTGCGGATGGTCTTCAGGTGCGCGCCTTTGAGAGCGCAAGCACGTTGCCAGTGACGATGAGAAGTACACCGGCAAGTGCGGGGGCTGTCCAGCGGAAGCCTTCAAACCAGGTACTGATCAAGAGGGCGACAATCGGAAACGCAACACCTGCGTAGGCACCCTTATCGGCGCCGATTCGATGAATTAATGTGAGGTAGCAGCCGAATGCCACCACCGACCCGACGACTGCCAGATACAGTAACGCGCCAAGGTATTGTGGTGTGGGCTCAATGCCGGGAGGCTGGCCGCTGACGATGGCGATCAATGTCATGACCACCGCACCGGCGAACATGCCGATCATGTTCGTTCGCATGACCGGCAGTCCCTGCCGGGTATTGCGCACGGAGATAATATTGCCCAGTGACGCGAACCAGGTGGCGACGACGCCAAGTATGATTGCGTACAGCAGATTATCCCCCGGTTCGACCCCCGCAAATTCAGGATAAAACACAAGAACCAGTCCGGCGATACCCACAACACTGGCAAGTAGGGCACGCGGGTTGATCGGCGTTTTGAAAAAGAGTCGCTGGTTGCCGATATTCATCAGGGTGATCAGCGAAAATATGACGGCGACCAGACCGGTGGTCAAATGATTGGATGCGAGATAAAACAGCCAGTAGTTCAGGGAAAACAGCATGGTGCCCTGTGCAAATACAAATAGCAGATCCCTGCCTGAAGGCAGATTCACGATTCGTCTTTGCAAAGCCAGCCACAGTGCCAGCACGGCTGCTGCCAGGTAGAAGCGCCATGCCACGGACCAGGTCTCCGGTACGGTGCCGAGCTGAAGTTTAATTACATACCAGGTAGTGCCCCAGATCAGCACCGTGGTGATATAAAGCAGCAGGTTGATCACGCGCGTTACTGTTCCGGATGTTTGTCGGTGACAGCGTGACCGTCGTGACAGACCATCGCCGGTATTATTGAGAGCCTGTCGATCATCTGTGTGCATTCCTGCGGTTTGTACGGCACGGCAGGATGTGCCCCCCAGACCGGCGCGGGCCAGCTGATATCGTCGTGGAAACGCGCCACGTGGTGTACGTGCAGTTGCGGCACCCTATTGCCAATAGACGCAACATTCAGTTTGTGCGGTTGGAACAGCTGCTCCATGGCGAGGCACACGGTGTCGGACTCATGTATTAATTGGTGTCTGTCAGTCGTGTTCAGCTGGTGCGCTTCGGTAATAGAATCACGTCGTGGGACCAGCACCACCCACGGGTACTGCCGATCATTGATTAACAGCAATCGACTGAGTGGCAGATCATCGATAAAAATGGTGTCGGCGTCGAGCCTTGCGTGCAGTTTGAATTCACTCATTGTCGGCCTCGCGATTGATTAGGTGGTCAGCCGTACGAGTAAAGCTTGTTTTGAGCTGCATTAGCAGAAGCGGGTCTTCAACTTGTTCTTCAAGGGCCTGATGCATGCAGGCCAGCCAGTTGTCGCGAGCCGACTGGTCAATCGAAAACGGATGATGACGCATCCGCAGGCGTGGATGCCCATGCTTTTCAATGTAAATCGGTGGCCCTCCCAGAAAGCCGCTCAGGAACTCGAATAGTTTTTGCCTCGAGCTTTGCAGGGAATCAGGGTGCATGGCTCGAATAACCTGTGCCTCTTTGGATTCATCCATTAAATCGTAGAAGCGATCAACCAGCTTGCGCACACCCTGGTCACCACCCAGTTGTTCATAGTGGCTATGTGGAAAGGCGGGGGTCACTTGTGGCTCTCGAGTATCACATTAGCGATGGCGTATTCGTGTTCATCCGAGATGCTGACATGCATGGCACTGACACCAATCGAAGAGCAGGTCTCGAGCGCCTTGTCGTCCGCGTATAGCAGTGGTTTGCCATGGTCGTTGTGCAGAACGTAAAAGTGTCGCAGTAACACACCCTGTGCCTGTCCGGTACCCAGTGCCTTGGTCGCCGCTTCTTTCACCGCGAAACGTTTGGCCAGAAAACGAACCTTGTCAGATGCCTGTTCGAATTCGGTCAGTTCTTTCTCATGCAAGACGTGACTGGCGAAGCGCTTGCCGTGCTTCTCAAAAACTGCCTCGACTCTTGATACCTGCACCAGATCGATGCCGGTGCCTACAATCATGCCTGCACCATCGTGCCGGACCGAGCCTCGATCATCAGTCTACGCATGTGTTTTACCGCTTCCGGCAAACCGGTGAACATCGCGTCGGCAATGAGAGAGTGACCGATGTTGAGTTCGTGCACCTCTGCAATGGCCGCAATCGGTGCGACGTTGTGTCGCGTGAGTCCGTGCCCTGCATTCACTATCAAACCACGGCTTGCTGCATACTTTGCGGCTTCGGTCAGTTTGCTGAGTTCTCTTTGCTGTACTTCCGGCGTAGTCGCCTCGGCGTAACTGCCGGTATGCAGTTCAATGTACGGCGCGCCCGCTGCAACCGTGGCATCGATTTGTGCTTTGTCCGGGTCGATAAACAGTGATACCCGGATGTGGTCGTCAGCCAGGTCGTGGCAGACCTTCGTCAGTGAATTAGCATTACCCGCGACATCCAATCCACCTTCTGTGGTCAGTTCTTCCCGCTTCTCTGGCACGATGCAGACATCGAGGGGCTTAATCTGATGTGCCAGCGCTACCATCTCGTCCGTTGCCGCCATTTCAAAATTGAGTTTGGTTTGCGTGCAGGCGGCAAAGCGGATGACGTCCTCATCCTGAATATGCCGTCTGTCTTCCCGCAAGTGCATCGTGATGCCATCAGCGCCGGCAAGCTCTGCCTGCAGGGCGGCGTGTACCGGGTCGGGATACGAGGCGCCGCGAGCTTGTCTGACAGTGGCCACATGGTCAACGTTTACACCTAGGAAAATCGGATTGGGCATTTTTTATTGCCTGTGCAGGTTTGCTAGTGATGTGACGGGCGGGGTCTAAAAGTGAGAAGACCGCCTGGCAGGATGTTGAAAAACTATTGCGCTAGGTCTAAGGGCGTTAAATTCTCCCTCAAAATGCTCATTTATAACCATAAACTGCGCTTTTTCGGAAGAATTTGCCTACTCAGACTGTCGCTCATGACGTTTTTCAACACCCAGCTGGAATATCGAAACAACGCCTTCGCCGTGGCCGCATTTCGCTGCACAGTGTTATGCCGCGCAGACTACCGGCCTGACTCGGTCGGATTGATTAAGCGATGCCCTTCAATCCGAAGTCTGACTCTAAGCAGACGGTAGCTTGCTTTCTCGACTGAATCAAATGGAATTACCAGTCGTTCGGCGCGGGTGTCGCTCGGCTTCAGGGTCAGTATAACTAGCCAGCGTGAGAGAAAGTCAACGGAGGCAAGCTCGGCGTGCACGTAGGTCGTTGCGCTTCGTTTGATCGTCCACCGATTACCGGCGTGCCAGACTATCTGACAGGGTCGGTACAACATCACCAGGTTGTAAACCAGGCTCGCGAGCAGCAGCAACGACAACAATCCCAGGCCCGGTAGCGGCAGTGCGGCTTTGATCGCTGCGGCCATTGCCAGCGCGTGAAACGCTATTACTGCGGCGAGCAGGGTGTTCGATGGTTTAAGCGTCAGCGATAAGGGTATCGCGGATTTTTCGAATGAGGACGTGGTAGGGGGAGGCGGGGTCAGGTTCATTGAGCAATCCCATAATTAGCGGATCCTGCTCTTCCAGTAACTGCTGGAACAACAACTTTTCATCGGGGTCTGCAAGCGAATAGTGATGTTGCAGATAGGTCGTCATCGCGGTATCGAGTTCTTTCATACCGCGGCGACACCGCCATTTTAACCTGGCGGTGTCGGCTGTCCGGGAGGTGCCTGATTCAGAGATTTTTCTGTACCAGCATTTTTTTGGTTTCAGCGATTGCCTTGGCCGGATTCAGTCCCTTCGGGCAGACAGTCGCGCAGTTCATGATGGTATGGCATCGATACAGCTTGAACGGATCATCCAGTGCTTCCAGCCGCTCGTCGGTTTTCTCATCCCGGCTGTCGACAATCCACCGGTAGGCGGCCAGCAGTGCCGCCGGGCCGAGGTATTTGTCGCTGTTCCACCAGTAGCTCGGGCAACTCGTTGAACAACAAGCACACATGATGCACTCGTACAGACCGTCGAGTTTCTCGCGATCTTCCTTGCTCTGCAGCCGCTCGCGATTGCCCGCCGGCACACTATCGGATTGCATCCACGGCTCGATCGCTTCGTATTGCCGGTAGAACTGGGAGAGGTCCGATACGAGATCTTTCACTACCGGCTGATGTGGCAGCGGGTAAATTTTAATGTCTCCGTCAACATCCTCGATTGCCATGGTGCAGGCGAGTGTATTGGCCCCGTCTATGTTCATCGCACACGAGCCGCAGATGCCCTCGCGGCAGGAGCGGCGAAACGAGAGCGTCGGATCGATTTCTGATTTGATCTTGATAAGTGCATCAAGAATCATCGGGCCGCAGCTGTCCAGGTCGACGTGGTAGGTGTCAACTGAGGGATTGTTGCCGTCGGTCGCGTCGTACCGGTACACCATAAATTTGCGAACGTTGGTCGCACCTTCCGGTGCATCAAAGGTTTTACCGGTTTTGACAATAGAGTTAGCGGGAAGCGTAAATTCAGCCATCAGGTTGCCTTTTCAGATTCAATTCAGGGCGCGGTGCGTCAATAGACACGCTTTTTGGGTGGCACGGTTTCGACTTCGTCGGTCAGTGTATTGAGGTGTACCGGACGAAAATCGAACGACGTTTTACCATCTTTAACCCACGCAAGGGTGTGCTTCATCCAGTTGTCGTCATCCCGATCCGGGTAGTCTTCACGTGCATGACCACCGCGCGACTCTGTTCGAAGATTTGCGCCCTCTATTATTGTTTGCGCCTGACTCAGCAAATTTTCAAGTTCCAGTGTTTCGACCAGGTCGGTATTCCAGATCATGCTGCGGTCGGTCAGGCCGATATCGCTCCAGCCGTCGGCGATGGTCTGCATTTCGCTGACTCCGGCCGACATGGTTTCGCCGGTTCGAAAAACCGCGGCGCGACTTTGCATGGTGCGTTGCATTTTATCGCGCAACTCCGCCGCTCCCGTGTCTCCACTGGCATGGCGTACTTTGTCGAGACGGTCGATCAGCGCATCGGTGGCGCCGGCGAGTGGCTTGTGGGGTGTCCCCGGTTTCACGAGCGCTTTGGCGCGCAGCGCCGCCGCTCTGCCGAACACGACAATATCGAGCAGCGAGTTCGAGCCCAGCCGGTTGGCGCCATGCACCGAGACGCAGGCAGCCTCGCCGATGGCCATCAGTCCCTCGACCACATGATCGGGATCGCCGTTCGACATCGTGACGACCTCACCGTGATAGTTGGTCGGGATGCCGCCCATGTTGTAGTGTACCGTCGGGATGACCGGGATCGGGGCTTTGGTGACGTCGACGCCGGCAAACACTCTGGCACTTTCGGAAATGCCGGGCAGCCGTTCTTCAATCACTTCCGGGCCCAGATGCATCAGATTCAGAAAGATATGATCCTGATCCTTGCCGACCCCGCGGCCCTCGTTGATTTCCTGCGTCATCGAGCGACTGACAACATCGCGTGATGCGAGATCTTTCGCGCTCGGCGCATAGCGTTCCATAAAGCGCTCGCCGTCGGAGTTGGTCAGGTAACCGCCTTCGCCGCGCACGCCCTCGGTGATCAGTACACCGGCGCCGTAAATACCGGTGGGGTGAAACTGCACAAATTCCATGTCCTGCAGTGGCAGACCGGCACGCAGCACCATGGCGTTACCGTCGCCGGTACAGGTGTGTGCGGAGGTTGCAGAGAAGTAGGTTCGTCCGCATCCACCGGTGGCGAGCACCACCTGGTGACCACGGAACTCGTGCAAATCCCCGGTTGCCAGATCCCACGCGAGCACACCGCGGCAAACACCATCGTCCATGATCAGGTCGGTGGCGAAGTACTCGATAAAAAACTGCGCGTTGTGTTTTAACGACTGCTGATAAAGCGTATGCAGGATGGCGTGTCCGGTGCGATCAGCGGCCGCGCAGGTGCGCTGTGCTGTGCCTTCCCCATAGTTGGTTGTCATGCCGCCGAAAGGGCGCTGATAGATTTTGCCATCCTCGGTGCGAGAGAAGGGCACACCGTAGTGTTCGAGTTCAATAACCGCGGGAATGGCCTCTTTGCACATGTACTCGATCGCATCCTGATCGCCGAGCCAGTCAGAGCCCTTAATGGTGTCGTACATGTGCCACTTCCAGTCATCCGGGCCCATGTTGCCGAGTGCGGCACTCATGCCGCCCTGGGCGGCCACCGTGTGGCTTCGGGTGGGGAATACTTTGGTGACACAAGCCGTCGACAAACCTGCGGTGGCCATCCCGAGCGTGGCTCTCAGGCCGGCACCGCCGGCACCGACGATCACGACGTCGTGTTCGTGTTTAATAACGTTGTACGTCATGGATCAGGCTCCGAGCGTCAGTTTAAGTACAGAGACAAAGCCGACTATGGCAAACAGAAAGAACACCAGAGTGACAGCGGCAATGCCGATCGTGCGTATGTTTTTGTCTGACACGTAGTCCTCGAGAATCACCTGCATTCCCAGTTTGCCGTGGTACAGACCGACGCCGATCACCAGGATCATCAGTGCCGCGTTGAACGGCGAACGCATCCATGCGGCGAGATTCTCCTGGGTAGTGCCTGCCATGCTGGCCAGCGAAAAGCAGAACCAGATGGTCAGTGGAATCAGTGCGACGGCAGTAAGTCGCTGAACCCAGAAATGGCCGGTGCCACCGTGAGCGTTTTTTGACATTGTATTTCCTCGGGGTTCAGCTAGTTGGCCAGAGCCACTATCCAGGTCAGAACAGTCAGCGCCAGTGCGGCAGCGAAGCTTGCAATCGCACCTCGGGAGGCATTGGCCACATCAAAGCCGTAGCCCATGTCCCAGATCAGGTGCCGTATCCCGTTGCAAAAGTGTGCGTATAGCGCAAACGTAAAGCCAAATAAAACCAGATAGCCAAACCACGAACTGAGCAGGTTGTAGGTGCCCGAAAAGTTTTCCGGCCCGACGGCGGCAGAGGCGAGCACCAGCACCAGAAACAATGTGCCGATGCAAAGTACAACACCCGTACCTCGGTGGAGGACAGACATCATCGCAGTCGGTGGCAGCTTGTATATCTGCAGATGGGGAGACAGGGGTTGCGCTTTGTTGGACGCCATGACTTTACCTGTGAGTTGAACGACAACCTGGTTGTCGGGGAGTGGGTTGCACGCTAGCTAGAAATCAGTGCACCGGCCGTTGCGTTCCCAATCACCATAGCGCGTTGGTTCCAGTCCCTTTGGTCCGCCGATTTCTCCGCGTCGTACCGGATTATCTGCAGGGTGGCTTGTGGTGTCTGTCACGGGTATGTCGCTGCTGGTCTCCGGAGTCTGCTCCGGCGATTTGTCATCTTGCATTGGTGGTGATTTAGACATACCTTGGGATACGCTGAATGGTCTGTTTTGGTTTGGGCGCAGCTACTTCGGATTTGTTCCGGAATCGATCTTTCGTGAAGTATAAGAAACAACGATAAGAAGCTTGCCAAACAACGGGATTAATGGGTAAACATGCCTGTTTCATACCAATCCGTGACTGCCGCAAGTGTACACTAATGCTGACAATAGTGCGTGGTTACGATGCTAACCGGTGGTGCGGATGTGGCCGGACTTTCGGTGCCGGGGAGCCACCTGGGATAACCCGGGGGCAGCGGCGGTGAACATCGCGATAAGTCGCTTTAGACTGGCCCGGATGCGACCCCGGACCTTCGCAAGCCCGCCGGTGCGTTGACGCTTGTTGAGCACCGGGAAAGTGGACTGGCTTAAAAATAGTTAGAACAGAGACATAACAATGACTAGTGAGTGGCAGAGCTTTCTGCAGGACAACATTCGTCCGGATGGCAAACTTTCGACCGGCACCGTCGAACCATTGGCGGTCGCGTCGTGTTTCGCGATGCCGGACGAGGTCGTGCTGCATGTTTCAGGCGCGGATGCCGGGTCA
Source organism: uncultured Granulosicoccaceae bacterium (assembly GCA_964583825.1). Lineage (GTDB taxonomy): Bacteria > Pseudomonadota > Gammaproteobacteria > Granulosicoccales > Granulosicoccaceae. The sequence continues at coordinate 14,452 of CAZOXM010000051.1, read as the reverse complement.
TTTTTGCAGGGACAGTTTTCCAATGATATTGAGGCGTTAGCAGATCCGGGAAGCCAGCTGACTACATGGTCTACCCCCAAGGGACGGGTGTTGGCGCTGTTCCGACTGATCCGTAACGCTGATCATTTTCTCATCAGACTACCCGCTGCACTGTCCGAAACTTTCGTAAAGCGGTTAAGAATGTACGTCATGATGTCCAAAGTCACGATCGAGCCGCAGGAGCATCTGGTTACGTTCGGTGTCGCCGGAGCCGGACCCGGTAGTCTGATCGAGAAGTTCGTCGGGCGCGTTCCGTTGCAACCCGATGACTGTGTGGCTGGTGACGAAGTCTGGGTTGTCAAAGTGCCCGGACAAATCGATCGCTACGAGGTAACGGCTTCTGTCAGCCAGGCCATGACTCTCCTGCAGTCGTTGTCCGAGGGGGCCATCGGTAGTGAGAACGACTGGCGGCTGCAGAATATTGATGCCGGTTTGCCTTCCATCGGCGAGGCGAACAGTGAAGCTTTTGTCCTGCAGATGCTGAATCTTCAGCATATCAACGGGGTCAGTTTTAAAAAGGGGTGCTTTCCCGGTCAGGAGGTGGTTGCGCGCATGCAATACCTGGGTAAGCTTAAGCGGCGCATGTACCTTTTAACCGGCCCTCTTGATGCTGAACTACCGGTGCCGGGCGATGAGCTCTACAGTGCAGGCAAGTCGAGTGCGGTGGGCAAGGTAGTTGACGCACAGCCGGCCGGTGATGGCAGCTATCGCATGCTCGCCGTTTGTGCTATCGAAGCCATGGAACAACCGGTCTACAGGGAAGTGGAAGCAAAAAGCCCGTTGCAGTCGCTGGCGCTGCCTTACAGCCTGGACGCCGCCTGAGGTGATTCGCGTCTACGAGGCCGAGAACATCATCGATGCGCAGTTGGCGCTCGATGAGTTGCGTGCCGGCGGACTGGACGCCTTTATCAAGGGACAGCATCTCATCGGTGGTGCCGGCGAGTTGCCACTGAGCGGGGTGGTGAGTGTGTGGATCAGCATTGACCAGCACGAGCAGCGCGCACTGGATATCATCAGAGAATACGAAGTCGGGAAACAAACAGAGCGTCCGGTACAGCAGTGCGGTCACTGTAACGAGACGATCGACGGAAACTTCGGGCGCTGCTGGAACTGCGGCAAGTGGCTGTCCTCCTGAGTCCGGCATCCCTAACCCCCGGAAAATGTCGATGCGTGCGTTCCTGAGTCTAAACCCCGACCCGCAAACTGCGATGGATATTGATCGATGGTCTGCGCTGTGCTGGCCCGGTATCGAGCGCCGGGTACCGGCGCAAAATCTCCATGTCACACTGGCATTTCTCGGCGAAATCAGTCAGCAAACGGAAGCTGACATCAATGAGTATTTTTCCACGAGCGCCGCCGGTGAAACGTGCCAGCTGACTTTCGATAAAGTCGGTTACTGGCCGCAACCCAAAGTCTTGTGGCTGGGCTGCGAATCGGTTCCGGCGTCATTGAATGTGCTGGCACAGCGCTGTCGTACTCTGGCCAACCGGGTGGGCATTCGGGTGAATGGTAAACGATTTGAACCGCATATAACGCTGGCGCGCAATCCTGCATCACCGCCGCAGCCACCGCTGACAGACCCGGCGTTTACCGTCCGCTTCGACTCGATTCAGTTATGCGAGAGCTTTCTGGATAAACGAGGCGCCCGTTACAGCATTCGAGAAAGCTGGGCGCTAACGCCGGATTAAAGTCAGGTTGCCCGACGTTCGGATATGCTGGACTGAATTGCGTGATCAGTACCAGCGGAACGACGGCAAAGTAAGCAATAGTTGATGACCTGTATTTTTTTGATGTCACACTGCCAAAGCGCGGACTGGACATACTGGTCCGCTACAGCGGTGCATGGCAGCGATAATCCATGACCTGTTACACGTTGTAGGTCGAACTCGAGACATCGCCGCCTTCACCGGTCCAGTCTGTGTGAAACCACTCACCCGCTGGGCGGTCAACCCGCTCATAAGTGTGGGCACCGAAGTAGTCTCGTTGAGCCTGCAGCAGGTTGGCTGGTAGTCTGCCGGTTCGATAGCCGTCGAAGAACGCCAGTGCTGAACTCATTGCAGGCATTGGCACACCGGTCTCCACGGCTTTGGCAACCACCTTTCGAAAGCTCTGCTGAGCCGACATCACGGCTTTGGCGAAGTAATCATCGACCAGCAGACTGGGTAGGTCAGGCGCTTTTTCAAACGCTGCCTTGATGTCGTCGAGAAACACGGATCTGATAATACAGCCGCCTCGCCACATCTGTGCGACCGCGCCATAGTCGATCGACCATTCATAGTGCTCCGCCGCAGCGCGCATTAACATAAATCCCTGTGCATACGAGACCATTTTGGAAGCGAGCAGCGCTTCGCCGAGCGCATCTACCCATTCGTCTGTGGCCTGTGGCTTTTGAACGGTGGGTCCATGCAGTATTGCCTCAGCGGACACCCTTTCTTCTTTCAGGGCAGACAGTGCTCTTGCGTAGACAGCTTCTGCGATAAGCGTCAGTGGGATGCCCAGATCCAGTGAGTTGATCGCCGTCCACTTACCAGTCCCTTTTTGACCGGCGCGATCCTGTATCAGGTCGAGTACGAATTCGCCATCGTGCTGAAAACCGAGGATATCGCCGGTGATCTCGATCAGGTAGCTATCGAGTTCCCCCTGATCCCACTGCCTGAAAATCTGCTGCATTTGCAGGTTGTCCAGCTCAAGCCAGGATTGCATGAAGTGGTATGCCTCACAGATGAGTTGCATATCACCGTACTCAATGCCGTTGTGGACCATCTTGACAAAGTGACCGGCGCCGTTGTCGCCCACCCAGTCGCAACAGGGTGTGCCGTCATCGGTTTTCGCAGCGATAGATTGAAACAGGTCCTTGATCAGCGGCCATGCATCAGGGTTACCACCGGGCATCAGTGAGGGGCCGTTTCTGGCGCCGTCCTCACCCCCGCTAACACCGGTACCGACAAATAGAATTTTCCGGTCTCTGAGGTATTGCGCGCGTCGCTGTGTGTCCGTGAAGTTGGCGTTGCCGCCATCGATAATGAGGTCGCCTTCATCAAGCAGCGGCAGGAGTTGTTCAATGGTTTGATCAACGGCATCACCGGCTCGAACCATCAGCATTATTTTTCGTGGTGCGTTCAGTCCTTTGACTAACTCGTCCAGAGACTCGGCACCGGTAATTTGGGTTCCGGCGGCGGGGCCAGCAAGAAACTCGGTGGTTCTTGCCGTGGTTCGGTTGTAGGCGATTACCTTATAACCATGGTCATTCATATTCAGGATGAGGTTTTGCCCCATCACCGCTAAACCTATTACAGCGATATCTGCATCGGTATTGTTCATACGGGTTCTCGTGCTATGCAGGTTCCAGTGTACCGTAACGTCGGGTAACGGACTGCGTGTGCGTGGCTAATACGGAAATCGTCCCGGAACGGAAATTTCCTTCATTTTAGTTTCTATCCACTGTTCGGTCTCGGTGAGCAATGCGGTTGCGCTCTTGCCCTGACTGGAGATAAGCGGACCGACACAAACCGTGATTTCTCCGGGCCATTTGATAAAGCCCATGCGTGGCCAGAACTCCCCCGAGTTCAGTGCAACGGGTAAAATGTCAGCCCCTGTTTTTTCCGCCACAGCAGCGCCGCCGATGCGATAGTTGGTATCTGCGCCGACCGGCATGCGGGTACCTTCCGGGAATATCACGACGCTGTAGCCGTTCGCCATTCGTTCAATGGACTGATTGATAATCTGATTCACCGCGCTCGAGCCGGATTTGCGATTAATCAGAATCATTTTGAGTGCGAAAAGCGCCCAGCCGAATATCGGAATGAGTGCCAGCGAGCGCTTGGCCACATAGACCGATTTGGGCACCAGCGTCGGGAGAAAAAAAGTCTCCCAGGTCGACTGATGTTTGGACAGCACCAGGCAGGGGGTAGAAGGTATGTTTTCCCTGCCTTCCACTTTCCATCGCAGGCCGCAGATGAGCCTCAGACCGGACAGATTCAATCTGAGCCAAATGTGCGCAAATCGAAAGCCGAGTTCGGTGGAAAACAGCGCTGACAGCAGCACAGGGATCGCGAAAAGCAGCGTGAGAAAAATACACCACACCCAGTACAGCGCACTGCGCAGGACAAGCAGGGGCTTATTGTATTTATTATCTTCTTTCAACGGGCAGCGATAATGTGGGCAGGGCGCTATAGTAAGCTCGATTCGGATGCGCCGCAGCGTTTTTCGGGTGTGATGAACGCAGGTGAGCGGAGTTGCAATAGCCCCGCACGTTTCCTGACGTTCAGCAAGCGCGCATCCGTTGCAGTCTCGTCGGCAAGTTTACCCTTGCGAAATGGTTCACAGTGTTCACACCCAGCCGTGTCCCCGGCATTGAAATCAGGAATATTTTCCGTTAACGTAATGTTATCGATACAGAATGGTTCGTTTTTGTAACCAGTACTCAGTTCGCTGGACGTAATGGCTGCATACTGCGTCCATGATTTAACAAAGAGCGCAGATAATGATTGCAGTAGTAGCCTGTCTTTTGATTTCCGGTCTGACTTACGTTGCTGTTTCGCGAAGGTCCTCGTAAACCGCAAATCAAAAGTTTGAAAGATAACGTTTAGAAATTGGCCATCGAATCCAGATCGATGGCTTTTTTTTGCCCCGTATCTGCTTTCCGGCAGTGGTCAGCCTGGATTTTCGGTGGCGTCAGACCGCTGATTCTGACGCTTGAGAGCCCAGCGAATATGTTCGGCGACCATAGCTCCTGCGGCAGGTAATCTGGCTGTTAACGCCGTGCTAATCGCCTCGTTTGGAGCGGCGTTGCCCATGGCAACTGCAATGTTGCGCTGCCAGCAATCGTAACCGATACGGCGGATTGCAGAGCCTGCCGTTCTTTCCAGAAATTCCTTTTCGTCCCAGCTGAATAACTCGGTCAGCGTTGCGCTGTCGAGGGCGTGGCGCGGAGCGAAATCCGCTTCGTTGGTCGGCTGCGAAAATTTATTCCATGGACACACCAGCTGACAATCGTCACAGCCGTAAATTCGGTTGCCGATTAATGGTCGCAGTTCCAGCGGAATGCTGCCTCTCAGTTCTATCGTCAAATACGAAATGCAGCGGCGCGCATCAACGGTGTAGGGCGCAACAATTGCCCGGGTCGGGCAGATATCGATGCAGGCCTGACAAGTGCCGCAATGGTTTTCCGGAGTGTCGGGGCGTTCCGCGATCAGCGGCAGATCAGTATAGAGCTCGCCCAAAAAAAACCATGAACCCGCATCTCGACTCAACAGGTTGCTGTGCTTACCGATCCAGCCAAGCCCGGCTTGTTCAGCCAGTGCTTTTTCAAGTACCGGCGCACTGTCGACGAATGCCCGGTAACCAAAGTCACCAACCGCTTCAGAAATCAGTGAAGCAAGCTTTTGCAGGCGTCGGCGCATCAGCTTGTGGTAGTCCCGGCCGAGGGCGTAGCGGGAAACATAAGCGAGGGAGGAGTTTTCGATTACCGACCAGGGCTCTGCCGTTTCAGGGGGCAGATAGTCCATTCGTACGCTAATGACGCTGATCGTACCTTGATGCAACTGTGCCGGATTAAGGCGCAGTGATGCATGACGCTCCATGTACGACATTTCGCCGTGGTAGTCTTGTTTGAGCCAATTCAGAAAACGGACTTCGTGGTCGCCGAGTTCGGTCGTGCTGAAGCCGGTTTGGTTGAACCCGAGTTCGCGGGCCCATGATTTGATTTTTTCCCTGATCAGTTCTGCGTCTTTGATCTTGTTCACGGGAGGGTGCTTGTTCTACACGTTCGGAAAGTGACCGCTCTTATAATACACCAGTGTTCCGGCACATCCGTGCCACTGGCGCCAGTCTGCCACCGGGTTGCGTATCCACGAATACGGTTTAAACGAACTGTCGCCGGTTTTTAACAGGCCGTTTATCACCAGCAGCTCCTCTCCCTGCGGGTCCAGTCTGGGTTTAAATTCGGTGGTATCTTCCCACTTCAAAAGCATGATGCTCTCTGAGTCGAACACGTGCAGCGGACAGATGGATATACCGTCGACAGGCCCCGGCAGCCATAGATGGCTGGCGTGGGTGTCGATGACACGATTGCCGGAATCGCCCTCCAGATATTGATCAGATTTTTCGAAAAGCACGCATCCGCGATTCGTGGTCAGTTGCTCACCATTTGAAAATCGCAGGTAGTAGCCTTCGCCAAAATGTTGTTTTGCACTGTGACAATCACCTTCGAGCACGACTATTTCTGAGCCTGTGTCGGATGTGTTTATACTTTCGCCAGCTGACAGTCGATACAGCACCGTGCGACGCGCAGGCGCATGCAGGTGTTCGAGAACGGTGCACGCCGTGAGCTTTTCAGGGGCAATCGTATGTGCAACCGACGCTGTAAAATCCTTGTTTACTTCGATCATCGCAGTGATTTGGTGGCGTCGGAAATGTGCCGATGGCTAACCAGCGGTTCGGAGGGGTAGGGGGGGATATTATCAAAAAAGACGGGGTGAGAAATCTCACCCCGTTTAAGGCGCTTAGAGAAGCGCTTGGCGGAGAATACTGTCGCTTTCTAACTGACAGCTTGTGTGGCAGTGTTGCTTCCTGGCCGAAGCTCATGCCTTCTTATGTGGACTTACTTTATTATTATTAGTGGTAAATCTGGTGGTGGCGTCACGATCCCCCGTTGAAACAGGCGGCTTCTGAAGCTTCAGAGGTTTCCGCGCCGCGATATGCCTGAATCATGAAGCAGCCGCCTTCACTGCTGGCAAGGCTCAGGTCCTCTGCCAGATCGAACACTACCTCGGGGGCTTCGCCATCGATGACCTTGACATCGGATATTTCAACTGAGGTCAGCGGGTTTGCATCGCTGCCGAAAAGTACTTTATAGCCTTCGACGCCTTCACTATCCGGGTTCGCGGGCCAGCTCAGGCGCAGGGCTTTATATTCAACACAGTCAGCACAGGTGATCGTGAAATCAACACTGGCGACAGCAGTATCACCGTCTGCATTGGTAATGCTGTATATCAGTGAGTCCGAACCGTTGTAGTTATCCGGGGCAGCGTAAACAATGATGCCAGCCTCAATCGCTTCAATGCGCCCTGCGGTGGGTGCGGTCTCGATCGACATCACCACGTTGTTGCGGTCAGCAATAGAGTCGTTGCGCAATGGCGTGATGGTTTTGATCTGACCTTCCCCGATTTCTACCGAGTCCGCTTTCGCTGCCAGCGGGCTCAATGCAGCGGCTGCCGTCGGTATGGCACAGCTGGCGTTGTCCTCCCAGCCGTAGCCGTCGCCGTCCGGGTCTGAAGACTCATTGACGCAATAGGGCAGACCGCTGGCGTCAATGGCAGCGAGCTCAGGCATATTGCACTCAGCGCACACCACGGCGATGTAAAGCTTGCCAGTGGCCTCGTTGCCATCTGCATCAACAAGCAGGTAGTCAATGACGTCAGTACCTTCAAAACCTTCGTTGGGCGTGTAGGAAACTTCACCGCCCGGCAGCAGCGTGGCTGAGCCGTTGGCCGGGCTGCCGACGAGCCGGAACTGTGAGTCGGCCGGTATGCTGTCATTGCTAAGGATTGGTACCACCACGGTTCCCCCGGCGGTGGCCTCTGCAACATCGGTTGCTGCATTCAGTTCCCCTGGCATTGCAGCCGCCATTTCAGGTACGTTCTGCAGTGCATTCAAATCGCTTTCGGCGGCCTGATCACTGCCACCACAGGCGGCGAGTGTCAGTATCGCGGTCGATACAGCCAGTCTCACCAGATTCTCACCGGCTGACGAGCGGGGAGTAGGAAACACTCGACCGTTCATAAGTTTGACCCCTTATTATTGTTTTTATAATTCGTTACATCGTGCGACTGAAGGCGTACCCACTAGTCGCGGTGCAGGGTAACGGCGGGGGTGAATTTTCCTTGAGCAGAATGTGTTTAAACGTTGTGTCTTTCTGTCGGTCTGCTTTTAGGTAAGTGACTTATAATTCAGGGTTTTGTGTGTCCCGCAGTGTGGGAAATATTTTTTGACGGGGGCTGCTTCCTGACTGTAACCCGTCACGTTTCTACCTCTGCAATGCAACAGGTTAAAATGCCCGATTGGCCGGTCCCGGGCCGAAACGACTGATTGCTGGAAACTGAATGTCTGACGATTTGCCGCTGTTTCAAAACAATGAAGAACAGCCACTGAGCGAATTTACCGAGAAAGCGTATCTCGACTATTCGATGTACGTGATTCTGGACCGCGCGCTGCCCCACGTCGGCGACGGACTGAAGCCAGTGCAGCGTCGTATTATTTATGCGATGTCGGAACTCGGCTTGTCGGCGACGTCCAAACACAAAAAATCGGCTCGAACCGTCGGTGATGTGCTGGGTAAGTATCACCCGCACGGAGACTCGGCCTGTTACGAAGCGATGGTGCTGATGGCGCAGCCGTTCTCTTATCGCTATCCGCTGATAGACGGGCAGGGCAATTGGGGCTCACCGGACGACCCCAAGTCCTTCGCGGCGATGCGCTATACCGAAGCGCGGCTGTCGAAAATATCCAAAATGCTGTTGCAGGAACTCGGGCAGGGCACGGTCGACTGGGTTTTGAACTTCGACGGGACCTTACAGGAGCCCACTGTCCTGCCGGCACGCCTGCCACATGTGCTGCTGAACGGAACGACGGGGATCGCGGTGGGAATGGCGACGGATATACCGCCGCACAACCTGAATGAAGTGGTTGATGCCTGTATCCACTTGCTGGACAAACCCAAAGCCAGCGTCGACGATCTGATGCTGCATCTGAAAGGGCCGGATTACCCCACCGAGGCGGAAATCATCAGCGCCGATGAAGATCTGAGAAAAATCTACACGACCGGCAATGGCAGTATTCGAATGCGAGCCGTGTATAAAAAGGAAGATGGCGTTATCGTGATTCATGCGTTGCCGCATCAGGTCTCAGGTGCGCGCATCATGGAGCAGATCGCGCAACAGATGACAACCAAAAAACTGCCGATGGTGGAGGATCTGCGCGATGAGTCTGATCACGAGCAGCCGGTGAGGTTTGTCATCGTGCCGCGCAGCAACCGGGTGGACACCGACGCGTTGATGGGCCACTTGTTTGCCACGACCGATCTTGAGCGCACCTACCGTGTCAACCTGAATGTCATTGGCGTCAACGGGCGCCCGGCGGTAAAAGATCTGCGCACGCTGTTGAAAGAGTGGCTGCAGTTTCGTATCGACACCGTCAGGCGGCGGCTGGAATGGCGTCTCGAAAAGGTCGAGAAGCGACTGCATATCCTCGAAGGCTTGCTAATCGCCTATCTGAACATCGATGAGGTCATTGCGATTATTCGCAACAATGATGAACCCAAACCGGTGTTGATGAAGCGCTTCAAACTCTCCGATATTCAGGCCGAAGCAATACTCGAACTCAAGCTGCGGCATCTGGCAAGGCTTGAAGAAATGAAGATCACCGGTGAGCAGGCCGAGCTTGAAAAGGAACGCGATGACCTGCGCAAAACCCTCGGTTCTGATCGACGGATGAGAACGCTGGTCAAAAAGGAACTGCGGGAGGACGCGGAAATCTATGGCGACGATCGTCGCTCCCCCATCATTGCACGCGAAGCGGCACAGGCAATGGATGCCAGCGACCTCATACCCAATGAGCCAGTCACCGTGGTGCTGTCAGAAAAGGGCTGGGTGCGTTCCGCCAAGGGGCATGAGGTTGATCCACGCACCCTCAACTACAAGTCCGGCGACGCCTACCAGGACTCGGCGCGCGGTCGCAGCAATCAGTCGGCAATGTTTATCGATTCGACTGGCCGGGTCTACGCTGTGGCTGCCCACGGTCTGCCGTCTGCCCGCAGTCTCGGCGAACCGCTGGCGGGCAAGGTCAAATCACCGGACGGCGCGACGTTTGTGGGTGTGATGATGGGAGCGGACGACGCGCGCTTTGTGCTGGCGACCAGCATCGGCTACGGATTCATCGGCAAGCTCTCGGACATGACGTCGCGCAACAAGGCGGGAAAAGCGGTGCTCAGCGTACCCAAGGGTGCGCGGGTGCTGACGCCGGTGCGGGTAGGTGATCCGGCGGGAGACCTGCTCGTTGCACTCGGATCTGATGGCAAGCTGCTGGCATTTCCGGTATCCGAATTGCCCGAATTGAGTAAAGGTAAGGGCAACAAGATTCTCGGTCTGCCCAAGGCGAAAACTGCCAAAAGCCAGATTGAACTCCAGGCGGTGCGAATTATCGGGCCGAAGAATTCGCTGCGAATTGTCAGCGGCAAGCGACATACCACTCTAAAATACCGCGACATTGAAGGTTACATCGCCCAGCGAGGCCTGCGCGGGCACAGTCTGCCGCGGGGATTTCAGAAGGTGGCTGATCTGATCGTCGAGTGATCAGAGCGGTCGCCCGGAATGTCAAAAACCGTGAAGCTGGCGTTGAAGAAAGCTTGCTTCGGCACAATCTTGCAGTAGTTAGGTCAATTTAAACTCACCGGAGAATTGAATGATGGGATTTGATATGGGGTACATGCTCATGGTCATGCTGCCGGGGATGGTCCTGTCCGGCCTTGCGTCCATGATGGTGAAAAACACCTTCAGCAAATACGAAAGCGTCGGTACCCGAAGCAATATGACCGGCGCTGAGGCGGCCCGGCTCATGCTCGAACGGGCCGGTGTCCACGACTGCAAAATCGAACCGATCGCCGGCAGACTGAGCGATCACTACGACCCGCGCGACAAAACACTGCGCCTTTCCGAGCCGGTCTATAACGCCCGTTCAGTCTCGGCCATCGGTGTCGCCTGTCACGAAGCCGGGCATGCGTTGCAGCACGCAACCGGCTACAAATTTCTGCAAATGCGTTCCAAGCTGGTGCCGGTGACCAACATATCGAGCAAAATGTCGATGCCCGTGCTGATGGTGGGAATGATGCTGATGGCACTGGCGCCGGCGCTGGGTATGCCGGTTATTCTGCTCGGTGTGGCGCTGTTCGCTGCGGCCGTTCTGTTTTCGGTGGTTACCCTGCCGGTGGAGTGGGACGCCAGTGCGCGTGCAAAGACAGCCATGGTCAACGCCGGTATTGTGTCTGACGAGGAAGTCGTGGGTGCCAGTCGGGTGCTGAACGCCGCTTTCCTGACTTATCTGGCGTCGGCCATCACGTCTATCATGACGCTGTTGTACTACCTGCATCGTTCCGGGCTCCTCAGAATGCTGATGAGTCGTCGCTAACACATTTCCGCATTCTGGTTCTGGCGACGGGCGATGAACCTTCACAAGGTTTTTCGTCTGTCGTCTTTCCGTCAGTGCGCCGGTGCATGCACCGGCGAGCCGCAGCGGCTATAATCGCCCCTCACAGCACACACCAGCAGACCAACCATGGCCAACGTCAGCACCAACGAATTCAAAAGCGGTTTAAAGATTATGCTTGACGGAGATCCGTTCAACATTGTCGAAAATGAATTCGTCAAACCCGGTAAGGGCCAGGCCTTCAATCGCGTCAAGGTCAGGAACCTGAAGACCGGGCGGGTGGTGGAAAAAACGTTTAAATCTGGCGAATCAGTGGAAACCGCAGACGTCATGGATACACAGATGCAGTATCTGTATGCCGATGGCGAGTTCTGGTACTTCATGGATCCGAACACCTTCGAGCAGCTCGGTGCGTCGGCAAGCGCGGTTGCTGATTCGAAGCAGTGGCTCAAGGAACAGGACATGTGTGAAGTTACCCTGTGGAACGGCGAACCTCTGAGCGTGGCAGTCCCCAACTTCGTTGAATTGAAAATTACCGAGACCGATCCGGGTGTGCGCGGTGACACTGCACAGGGTGGCAATAAACCTGCGACCATGGAAACCGGTGCCGTGGTGAAAGTCCCTCTGTTTATCGAAGAGGGGGAGGTTATCAAAATAGATACGCGCTCCGGTGAATACGTCTCCCGCGTCAAAGACTGATTGCGCGAGTCGGCGCGGCTAATCGCCGTAGTACAAAACCCCTGGTTCATGCACATTAACGTGGCGTAGCGTGACCGATAGCTGGCGCCCCACGGCGGATGTACAGTCTTTGCGCTTCCGCGCCGAATTGCTGAGAAAAATCCGCCAATGGTTTTTCGAACGCAATGTACTCGAAGTCGAAACCCCGCTGCTCTCGACCGGCGCGACCACCGACCCTCATATTGAAAGTTTTCAGGTAGCAGGGCGGGTGCTTCGCACTTCATCCGAGTTTCATCAAAAGCGCCTGCTCGCCGCGGGTATTGGCGATAACTACGAACTGGGTAAGGTTTTCCGCATTGATGAAAGCGGTCGTTATCACAACCCCGAGTTCACCATGCTTGAGTGGTATCGCTGTGGCATCGATCATCATCAGCTGATCACTGAGGTCGAAGCGTTACTAACCTGTTTGCATGGCCCGGCTTTTCCGGGCTTTGCCAAAGTGAACTTCCGCGATCTGTGGCAGGATGCTGCGGGTATTGATATCGCATCCGCTGATATCAGTGCGTTGCTGCACTGCTTTAGCGAACGCGGTATTGAAGTGCCTGCGCACATGATGTCTGATTTTGACGGGTTGCTTGATCTCGGTATGGCGACGTTTGTCGTGCAGTCGCTCGCGGCGAATTCATACACCTGTGTCTATCATTACCCGGCAAGTCAGGCATCTCTTGCCCGTATTGCAGGACGCGATACCGACTATCCCTATGCCTGTCGTTTTGAAGTGTTCTTCGGCCAGGTGGAGCTTGCCAACGGCTACTATGAGTTGACCTCGGCACAGGAGCAGCAATCGCGATTCGAAGCTGATAACCGGTCGAGAGAGGCAAAGGGCCTGACACCGATGCCACTCGACAACAGGCTCATTGCAGCACTTGAGCACGGTTTACCGGATTGTGCCGGTGTTGCCCTCGGTATTGACAGGCTGATGATGATTCTGATGCACGACGTGCAGCACCTGAGTGAAACGCTGAGCTTTGACTGGAAGAATGCATGAACACAGTGTTGCGCTACGACAGTTGCAACCAGACTGCCTTACACACATTGCTGCAACACCTGGGTCTGCAACTGCAGATGGTTGAATCGGGGGAAGACATCCCCGGTAGTTTCTGGGGAGATGATGAAGCCGGACTGATTCAGTCGAGTATCTATGTGCGGCGCGATACCCCGGTACATTCAGTGCTGCACGAAGCCTGTCACTATGTTTGTATGGACGACAATCGCAAAGAGACGCTGCACACTAACGCAGGCGGTAGTCAGGCAGAGGAAAATGCCGTGTGCTACCTGCAGATACTGTTATCCGATTGTTTACCTGACATGGGGCGCGATCGTATGTGTGCCGATATGGATACCTGGGGGTACTCATTCAGACTGGGCAGTGCGCGCGCCTGGTTTGAACGCGATGCGGAGGATGCCGTCGACTGGCTGCAGCAACGTGCGCTATTGAAACTTGCCGATACACTCGCCCATACGCACATGACTGTCGGCGCGGAGCTCGCTGTGCCAGGTGACGCCCTGCTGCATCAGTAGTATCACCGTCGAGCCCATATTAAAGCGTCCCATTTCATCGCCTTTGCTGAGCGACAATCGCTCGCTTTCTGCATAGTCGAGGTATTTGATTTGTGTGGAGGCAGGGGGGGTGATTAATCCCGCCCATACCGTTTCTATTGCGGCAACATTGATTGCACCCACCAGCACCATCGCGATCCTGCCGGCCGGTGAATCGTATATAGCAACGACACGCTCATTGCGGGCAAACAAGCACGGCACGGTGCGCACGGTGTGTGGCGCGACACTGAACAGGCGACCCGGAACGTAGTGCATGGATAAAAGCCTGGCATCAAGCGGCATGTGAATGCGGTGATAATCACGGGGTGACAGATACAGGGTAACGAAACGGCCTTGTTCAAACGGTTCGGCATCCGCCGTCCGTCCGCCCAGCAGATCAAGCGCGCTGTACTCAAACCCCTTGGCCTGGAAGATTTGTCCGCGATCAATCGTGCCTAATTGAGAAACACACCCGTCTACCGGACAGCTGATGCCCGATGGCGTCTGATCAACGGGTCGTGCCTGTGGTTTCAACGCACGAGTAAAAAATGCATTAAAGGTGGGGTATTCTTCGGGAGACTCGAGGGTTGCCTCCCGCAAGTCAATTGAAAACAGGCGGCAGAAGGTGCGAATCATCGCAGGCGTGAACCTGGTTTCGCTTCGTGTGACGCGAAATACCAGGCGCGACACCAGATGATGAGGCAGGATATACAGCGGCCATGATTTACAGCGATCGAGGAATGTACGCACTGGCAGGACTTGGTTGAAACCCCGGATTCTACCTGCTAACAGGATGTTGAAAAACTATTGCGCTAGGTCTGAGGGCGTTAAATTCCCCCTCAAAGTGCTCATTTATAACCCATAAACTGCGCTTTTTCGGGGAAATTTGCCTACTCAGACCGTCGCTCATCACGTTTTTCAACACCCTGCTAACCCG
>CAZOXM010000050.1:26276-35679 GCA_964583825.1 uncultured Granulosicoccaceae bacterium | reverse complement strand
GGCAAGAGCAAAAAAAGCACTCATATGATGATATTGCATGTCACACTACACTAGCGCCGTCGGGATACCCCCTATATCTCGCTGTTAAACAGGACAGAGAAAAGATCATCGGTCTGATATCCGGCCAGTGAGCGTGCTTTATCGCGAAAACTGTCCGACTGACAGAAGGCGATGAAGGCCTGCATTTCAGGCTCAAACCAGAATTTTCGATCAATCAGCAAATCGAGCGGCTCATCAATCACAGGCAGGTAACCGAGTCGGTGTTGCGCGGCGACCGCCTGCAGCCCGAGCGTGCAATCCGCGCTACCGTCCACGACAGCGAGTACCGCATCCCGTTCACTGCGGGCACTGACGGGAGTATTTAACGACTCGATCTCAATGCCGTGCGCTTGCAACATCGACTCCAGAACAATCTGACTGCCCGCGCCCGCCTGACGCCGCGCCACAGAATGGCTTTTCAAATCACTGAACTCGATGATCCGCGCCGATTCTGAAAACACAATCCCGCGGCTCCGGGTAACGAAATGGACCAGTACCACACTGTGCGGATCGGGCTGCTGTCGCACATGCTCTATGTTCCAGGATGCTGTCGGTGTATCGAAAACATGCATCGCTGCAGCGGTCGCCTCTCCTCGACACAGGCGCTGACATCCATCCACACTGCCATCGAACAGTGTCGCAATGCCACACTGCGACTCGCGAATCGCCCAGTCGAGCAGCGGATCGTGGGAACCTGCGAATAAAGCGGTACGATGTAGCTCTGATGAACCGGTCGAGTGCTGTTGCAGCCACCGCAACACCTCAGCACGCGGAAACAGCAGTTTGCCAGTGGCGCGGGTACAGGGAATTTGCTGCTCGGCAGCAAGGTCGTAGACTTTGCGCTCTTTGAGGCGCAGCAGCGACGCTACCTCACGCGTGGTTAGATAATCCGGTGCAGTCATTGGCCGGATGCTCAGGCGGCGTTACGACTGGCCGCCTGCTGCACGACCGCAAGCGCCTCCAGTACCACCCGGCTGTCCGCATCCGCACGCCACGCATTTTCGCTCAAATAACGTCGCCATAAACGGCCTCCGGGCTGCCCCTGAAACAAACCGAGCATGTGACGCGTGATATGCCCAAGCCGCACCCCCTGAGCCAACTGGCGGTCGATATAGGGTGTCATCTCGCGGACCACATCGGCGCGGGTTTTATTTACCGCCGATGTCACCGAGTAAAAGGTCCGATCCACATCGTGCATTATGTAGGGATTGCGATAGGCCGCACGCCCTAACATCACACCATCGAGCACCGGACTGCTGCCAGTCATCAACTCGTGCCCCTGCGTGAGCGTCGCAATGCCACCGTTGATCACAAATCCGATCCCGGGCAGCGCCTCCTTGATACGATGAACGAAATCGTATCGCAATGGAGGAATTTCGCGGTTCTCACTCGGACTCAGCCCATCCAGCCAGGCCTTTCTGGCATGTACGATAAACAAGTCGCAACCACCGTCACGAACGGTGGATACGAATTCGTAAAAGGGCTCGTAGGCATCATTTCTATCGATTCCCACCCTGCACTTCACCGTCACCGGAATATCTACTGCATGCCTCATCGCATCGATGCAACGGGCTACCAGCGCGGGTTCGGCCATCAGGCACGCACCGAACCGCCCGCTTTGAACACGGTCACTCGGGCAACCGACATTGAGATTTATTTCGGAGTAGCCGTATTGCTGTCCGATTTTCGCGCACTCAGCAAGCTCTGCCGGATCGCTCCCGCCCAGTTGCAGTACGACCGGGGATTCGGCCGGATCGAAGGCGAGCAAATGATCGCGATCACCGTGAATGATGGCTTTACTGGTCACCATTTCGCTGTACAGCAGCGCGTGCGCCGACAAGCGGCGATGAAAATACCGACAGTGGCGATCCGTCAGCTCCATCATAGGAGCCACAGAAAAAGCGTGTGCGCGCAAATCTGAATGCATTTTTTAAAATGTCGTGCGAATGTTAACGTGACGTTAAAAGTACAACATAACCGACTGCGCTTGATGATATACTTCACCGGATGGCGAGCACGATGTGTCTCAGGCGAAAGCCGCACCGAAACGAAGCAGCAAACAACAGTATATGAGTCGGTTAGTGTACAGGAGTAAATACCACTCGCCATCAGTCAACTGATACCCCGTACTCACGTATAGAATTGTTACAAAAACTGCTGGCGAAGTGAAAAAAGAGCAGTAAACCCCAACATTAATTTATTACAGCGGCAACTGGAGAGATAATCCAGAGCCAGCCCCAATCACAAAGACGGTAACTGCAAGTGGCCTCCACTTGCTGATCTCCATCAGCCTTCACGCTGGTGGAGAACGTCAACATCGCTCAGTGAGTTACTCACTGATTTTTTGTACACCTTTGAATCAAAGGGGATTTGAAACTATGTCATTTAATCTTGTCGACCTCGTAAAGGGTCAATTGGGCGGTCCGGCACTCGGCCAGCTCGGCGCATTACTGGGTGAAGACAACAATAAAACCGAAGTAGCGCTCGGCGCTGCAATTCCGGGCCTGCTCAGCGGCCTGACAAGTTCTGCCAATGCAGATGGGGGCGGGTCGCTGTTTAACGCGATCAAGGACGCCGACGACAGCTTACTCGACAATATCGGCGGTATGCTGACCGGCGGTAACAGCAGCAATATGATGAATCAGGGTGGCGATCTGCTCGGATCCCTGCTCGGCAGTGGTGCACTCGGCGGGCTCGCCAGCGCTGTCGCCGGGTTCACCGGGATCGGCAAAAAATCATCGTCCGGTCTGATGGGCATTCTGGCGCCGATCATTATGGGCATTATCAAGCGCAAGCTTTTTGGTGGCAGCGGTTTCAGCCAGAACGCCAGCGGCCTGCTCGGCTTGTTAAACGGCCAGCAAAGTAACATACAGTCAGCAATGCCTGCCGGCTTCACTGACCAGCTGCAGTCTTCCGGCTTTATGGATCAAATCGCCAGCCTCGGTGGCGGTGCAGCCAACCTGGCCGGCAATGCGGCCGATGCCGCCGGTAACGCCGTGTCGGGTGCTGCCAATGCTGCAGGCAACGTAGCCGGGAGTGCCGTAGACACGGCAGGCGATGTCGCCTCCTCCGGCGGCGGGTTCCTGAAGAAAATCCTGCCAATCGCCATCCTGGTAGCGCTGGCATTACTGGCCTGGAATTTCATCAAGGGCAAACCGGCTCCCGACGTGTCAGGTACTGTCAGCAGCGCGGTGGATACGGCCAAGGATGCGATGCCGTCAATCGATATTGACGGTACCGATGTCGGCGCTGAGTTCGGCAATATTTTCAGCTCCGCGACCAGCACCGTTGCCGGCATTACCGACGTGGAAAGCGCAAAAGCCGCAGTACCGTCGTTCAACGAAATAACCGGTAAAGTCGACGGATTGTCCGGCCTGTGGGACAAGGTACCCGAAGCTGGCCAGGGGCAACTCGGCGGAATGATTTCCGACAATCTCGGCAAACTGACACCCGCGCTCGACAAGGTGCAGGAAATACCCGGTGTCGGCGATGTCATCGGTCCAGTCGCAGGCCCGCTGCTTGAAAAACTGATGGCTTTTACCAAATGATGTAAATTAGCTGTATCTGGCGTAAAAGGAACGGGGCATTTATGCCCCGTTTTTTTATCTCGGGCCTGTATCAGATGAGCAGGGTGTTGAAAACGTCATCAGCGACGGTCTGTGCAGGCCCCTTAACACTGTTACAAGGGCTCCCGAAAAAGCGCTGTTTATGAGCTATAAAATGAGCATTTTGAGGGGGAACTTAACGCCCTCAGATCCAGCGCAATAGTTTGCAACATCCTGTCAGGCATCAGGTAAAACGAATGGGTTACTCAACCTACCGACAATTCAGTATCGAACAATGGAGTGATCTCAAGGACACACCGGACGTTCCCCTGACCGAACACGAACTGCAGCAACTTCGGGGCATTAACGAAAAAGCATCGATTGATGAGGTCAAGAACGTCTATCTGCCGCTGTCCCGATTGCTCAGTTTCTACGTTGCCTCAACGCAGGCTCTGAACGAACAGACTGCAAACTTTCTCAAAGACGACACACCCAAGGTGCCCTTTATTATTGGTGTGGCAGGCAGCGTCGCCGTGGGAAAGAGCACCTCATCCCGAATTCTGCAAACCTTGCTGGCCCGCTGGCCCGGCCATCCGCGGGTCGACCTGATCAATACTGATGGCTTTCTGCTCTCCACTGCAGAATTGGAAGCGCGCAATATAATGCATCGCAAGGGCTTTCCGGAAAGCTATGATCGGCAGTCGCTGCTGAACTTTCTGGCAAAGATTAAAAGTGGCAAACGAAACGTATCTGCACCGGTGTACTCGCATCTGCGCTATGACATCATCCCCGACAAATACAGCGTGGTTGATCAGCCTGATGTGCTGATCGTGGAAGGTTTGAATGTACTGCAGGCCAGTGCGACCGCACCCGGTGAACCCAAAGTGTTTGTCTCTGATTATTTTGATTTTTCGATTTATGTGGATGCCGATGCCGATGTTATAAAACAATGGTACGTCTCACGATTTCTGACGTTCCGAACCAGCGTTTTTAAGCAGAAGGATGCGTACTTTTCGCACTACGCGGAATTGAATGAGGCACAGGCGATACAGACGGCATCTGACATCTGGGACACGATCAACCTGGTCAACCTCAGAGAAAATATTCTGCCCACACGCCAGCGGGCAGATTTAATTCTGCACAAAAACGCTGACCACGCGATCGATAATGTGCAACTGCGTAAGCTGTAAACCCGCACTACCGGCAGCCCCGTGTAACTCCGCAGACCTGCACCACCGGAAGCACGAGAGCGCTCTTCAGCCACACCACCACAGCGCATTGAACACAGTGTTGAGTGTGGGCCACCGTTTGATCGACGCGAAAGTTGATCTATCAATTAAATATTAGCGAAAACAGTACCCCGACAGCGCGTAACGCGTAAGCGGTATTTGACCCGGCCCCCTCGCACTTGCCTGATTGATATTTTTGCATTGTAAAAGCTACGCTAATTGTATATAAATACAGTACACGAATTGACGATACGGCCATGGCAAAGAAGCAGCACACGAAGAAGCAGGATACTGGCAAGCGGTTTCTGACCAGGCGGCAGGAGCAAATTCTGGAATTTATCTGTCAGGGTATCCGCGACTACGGCATGCCCCCCACAAGGGCAGAAATCTCTGCAGAATTTCAGTTCAGTTCACCCAATGCTGCTGAGTCGCATCTGCGCGCACTGGAGCAAAAAGGCATGATCGAAGTGCTGTCCGGCACTTCGCGTGGCATCGTCATACTGCCGGAGGCCGCCGAACATGTTGAAGACTGCCGCATCCTCACGACAGAAAGCGAAGCAATGCCCCTGCCGGTGGTCGGTCGGGTCGCCGCCGGCGAGCCGATTCTGGCTGTCAACAACATTGAAGATCACTACCTGATCGACCCGGAGCTTTTCAGTCCGCGCGCTGACTATCTGCTCAGAGTCAAAGGCATGAGTATGTGCGATATCGGCATTCTCGATGGAGACTTACTCGCTGTACACAGCACCCATGAGGCCCGCAATAAACAAATTGTTGTCGCCCGTATCGATGATGAAGTCACGGTTAAGCGATTTCATCGCTCGCGCAATACTGTCACGCTGTTTCCGGAAAACGATGACTTCGAACCCATTGAGGTCGACCTTAAAACACAGGACTTCGCCATTGAAGGCCTCTATGTAGGTGTATTGCGCTATGACACCGGCAAAAAACGCCGCTGACAAGGCACCTGCGAATAACAAATACTGCCTTGAACAACGTATTTCAACAGGAATATTAAGAATAGCTGAAGGAACAGCCTCAATACATTCACCCAACCAGGGCCATGCGGAAATGCTGTCTGCATGCAAGAGAGATGAACACAGAACAATGCCTTTCAGGCAACAATATTATTGAACTGCCCCTCCCCCGCAACACACATTATTCAGATCACCGCAACGATAAAAACAGGAGAAAAGAAACAAGCAACCTCAACCTGATTCCGGTTTAACACCATGGCTCTGGAAGCACTACTCAGACATCCGGCGCTATGGCAGGGGCGGCAGCAGCAACAGAGCCACCGCGAAACGATTCCCACCGGATATCCACAACTCGATGCAGTACTACCGGCTCACGGCTGGCCGATTGGCGCACTGACAGAAATCATGTCGGGCGTCGATGGTGTCGGTGAACTTTCCATGCTATTGCCGGCGCTGTGCAGCCTCACCCGCCAGCAACACTGGGTGGCATTCATTGCCCCGCCTCATATTCCTTACGCACCTGCGCTGACAGCCGCCGGACTCAGGCTCGATCGAACACTGATTGTCGACGCCGGTGTGCGGAACAATATCAGAGAAAAAGAGCAGAATGACTTCTGGGCAACGGAACAATTGCTCCGTAGCGGGGTTTTCTCTGCAGTCATTCTGTGGAGCGGTCGCAATAGCAACGACCGCACACAGCGGCGCCTGCAGCTGGCTGCAGAGCACGGTAAGTCCTGGGCAGTCTGTTATCGTCCGCAACATGTCGCAGGCAGTGCCTCGCCAGCCGGTCTGCGCATGGTACTCAGGCAACACAATCATCAACTCCATGCCGACATCATAAAAAATCGCGGCGGCAGGCTTCATTGCCTGGCGCTGCAGCAGGAGCCAGAACGGCATGACACACGGCCGCAGTCCTCTGTGGTCACAGCCCTACAATCCCGGCACCCGGCAGAGACTCCGTCACCGGACAAAGAGTAATGTCCGCGCCCGATGACACATAGCCACAAAAACAAGCCGCTGCTGTGGGCAAGTCTGTACCTGCCGCAACTTTTGCTCGACGATACTCCGCACGAAACACCGCTGGCAGTTATCGAGCGACAGAATCACCGCCAGCAAATCCGTTGCTGCAATGAAGCGGCACAACAGGCGGGCATTCACCCTGCAATGGCGCTTAATAGCGCCTATGCATTGCTCCCGGACCTCACCGTTATGGAATACGACGAGGCGTGCGAGCATCAGCTGCTGCAGCGCATCGGTGAGTGGGCAATGCAGTTTTCATCGGTCGTATCTGTACATCCCCCCAATCACATACTGATCGAAATCGCAGGCAGCAAAAGCCTGTTCGAGAGTTTTGAGGCCCTGATACACCTGATTGAAAACAGACTTGACGAACTCGGATATTCAACCTGTATCGGTATCGCTCCCACACCACTCGCGGCGAACCTGCTGGCCCGGGCCAACCTGCGCATCGGTATCACCGATACCAGCCGCCTGAAAACAGCCATAGAGGCCCTGCCAGTCAGCCTGCTGGAACTACCGGACGGTACCATTGAGGGCCTGCGTCGCTCCGGCATGCACCATATCGGTAATCTGATTAACATTTCACCGGCTTCGCTGACGAGACGCTTCGGCTGTTCGTGTGTTGACTACCTCGATCGATTGCTCGGCAGGCACCCGGATCCGCGCACACCACTCAGACTTCGGGATGTATTCGAGCGCGAGGTCAGCTTTACGACAGAGGTAGAAGATACATCGGCGCTGCAGTTCGCAACACAACGCATGATCGGGGAGCTCTCCGCCTTTCTTATTGCCCACGACAAAGGTGTTAATACTTTTCGTTTTTCACTGCATCACGAAAAACACAACAGCACCCGCCTGGATCTGCGCTTTTTACATGTCACCAGCCAATCGCAGCATCTGCATCGCGTATTGACTGAACGGCTGTCTCAAACCGGCCTGGCGGCACCGGTGTGCGGGCTTTCACTGTTCGCAGACACGTTCAGCGACATTGACCGCGACGCTGCAGATTTCTTTGTAAAAAGTCGTCAGCAGCACAAAACGCTCGGTGAACTTGTCGATAAGCTCGGCTCCAGACTGGGTGAGGAAGCACTTTATACACTGTCCACTGTTGACGAACACCGACCGGAAAAAGCCTGGGAGAAATCCGCATTTGTTGAAACACAGGAGGCTTCTTCACAACACTGGCCTCAGCGACCGCTATGGCTGCTGTCCGAACCTCAGCCTATTCCACCTGCGCGCAACAGAACGCTCACTCTGGAGGAAAATGCGGAAAGAATCGAGTCCGGCTGGTGGGATAAAGACGATGTACGCAGGGACTACTTTATCGCTACCGACAAACAGGGCGCGCGCTATTGGGTGTACAGAGACCGAAGCCGACAAAACCTTCTATTCATGCACGGTATCTTTGCCTGATTTGCGCAATACGTAGACTTTAGTACCGGTTTCACATAACGGCACAACCGGCACCGTGTTCGCCACACCTGTGAGCCAAAACAAACGGACGGCCGCCGACACCGACCCTACAGCACTAAAGGTCGGTAAAACGGTTCCGATAGCACCTACTGGAACTTTGCAACCCTGCACGGCACCGCCGTGGCGAAAATCGGTGATTCATGAGCATAAGATTAAAAACCGGTCTGCCTGCCGCCGCATTAACGGCACTGACGATCATGCTGGCGGGATGCGATTCAACTGTCATCACAGGCCCGGCTGCACCAGCTATCGGTGCGGCAATGGCGCAACCGGGTTTGCTGTCCGACGGCAACTTCGAACTCGGCGCGGCTTCCTGGGAAGCCTGCAGCGACAGCGGTAACAGTCAGCCAGACAACGATGCCAGCGAAGGTGAACTGGCGCTGCAACTTGGTGGCGGCGCCTGCCGATATCAGAATCTCGCCGCCGATGCCGGAAAAAGCTACCAGCTCACCTGCGACGCCAGACAGAACGCAGATGGGTGGTCCAGCGTGACACTGGCATTTCTTGATCAAAACTTTCAGCCGCTCGATACACGCGAAGTCGCCATCCAGTCCGATGCCTACGAGGTAGTAGACGTAAAGATGACCGCACCGGACTTCACCAGCCTGACTGAGGTGCTGTTCTATAGCGAAGGCAACATGACGGTGGACAACTGTAACCTCAGCGAGATCACCATTGAAATTCCGCCGGTTGAATTGCAGAACGGTACGTTCGACGATGGCCTGAACAACTGGTCCCAGTGCACTGCCGTGGACGCAACCGCTGACAACGGTATCGCCAGCATTGCCGGTGGATCCTGTATCAATCAATCCGTTACAGTGACTGGTGCAGTTGCCGCCAGTGCCGCCAATGATCCGCTCACCGTGAATTTCCAGTGCGACCAGATCACGAAAGCCGACAATCAATATGCCGCAGCCATCGTCGCATTCCTCGACCAGGACAATGCGCCACTGGCAACCGCCGAGCAACCGATCAACGCCGGCACCACCAGCACGACTGTCAGCCTTGCCGCGCCGTCATCGGCGCAAACGCTGGAAGTAACGCTGTATAGCGACGGACAAACCTCTGTGGGTCAGTGCCGTCTCACGGCGCAGTAAGACCAACCTCACTGAATGCAGGA
>CAZOXM010000050.1:0-26176 GCA_964583825.1 uncultured Granulosicoccaceae bacterium | reverse complement strand
GCCGCCGGCTTAATGGGAATCCGTCGCTTCCACGCCCGCCTGTTTGCCGAGCCTCGATTCACGGTGTGCAATATAGCTGGCAGCAGCCACAATCACCGTCCCTCCGGTGATCACGTAAGCGTCCACCGTTTCAGCAAACAGCACATACCCTGCAATGGTAGCCCACACCAACTGCAGAAAACTAACCGGCTGCAGCGCACTCAACGGTGCATAACCAATCGCCAGCGTCATCGTATAGTGTCCCACTGTCGCCAGTAATGCTGTCAGCGCCAGCAGTAGCACTGCCCTGGCGTCCGGTGCTACCCACTGGGTCAACGCGATCGGCATCAACACCAGCGTACACACCACCGACAAGCCACACACAATTACAATCGCATCGTTTTTAGCGGTGAGCTTCTTAGTCAGCAACATCGAAATGGCAAACAACGGCGCGGTACACAGTTGAGCTATCTGGCCAATTGAAATTGATTCAAATCCCGGGCGCAAAATAATCAGCACGCCGATAAAACCGGCCAGCACCGCGACGATTCGTCTGGCGTGAAGTGTCTCCCTCAGAAACAGCGCGGCAGCTACTGTGACCACCACCGGCGTGAGATAGCCCAGTGCAGTCACTTCGGCAATCGGGATGCGCGCCATCGCAAAAAACCAGAGGATAACGCCGATCGCATGTGCGATACCCCGGAGCGTCATCATCCAGGGACGATGAATTTTGATCCTCCCGCGCGATAACTTCAGCAACGCGGGCAGCAGCAATGCGGTACCGATGACGTAGCGGATGAATGCCGCCTGCGGTGCGGGTATTTCCGTACCGACGTAGCGCACGGTCACCGTTACGCCAAAAAAGCACAGACCGGTTATAAACATCCAGAATATACCCAATCCGGTGGATGCCTGCGGTCTGAAACGAAATATCAACTCGACAAATCTCTGGTGAGTCGCACCGCAATCACCGCCAATGACGCGGGGAATACAGAACTGTTTCAGAATGTTTACACAATGTAAGTGACATGTGAACCACTAGCGGACTGTTGATGACAAGCCGTTAATTGAGGCTTGCAACCTACGGTTTTAGAACAACTTTATCTGTGCGGTTCTAATCTGGCGCTGCCAAACAAAGTACACTCCGCTCACGCATGAAGATACACCTAACTCGACATCGGTACACCATGAACAAACCTTTTATTTTCGCTGTCGCCGCTCTGGCCCTCACCGCCTGCGACAGTGAAGGCATCGATCGCACCAGCAACACAACCGGCGCATCCTCACGGGTAGATGTCAGCACAGGTGGTGAAACAAACAATTCATCCGCTGATCAGTCGGGCACGGCAAACCAGCAAACCGGCGGAGACAACGACACCAATCCGTTGGGCGGCAGTGGCTCCGTTGATGGCGGCAACAATGACATTAACCAGTTCGGCGGCAGCGGATCGGGCGACGGCGGAAACAGCACCCAGAACGACAGCGGCGTCATGGACGACGACGGGGAAAACAATGGAGACACGGTAGACGCCTCACTGAGTCTGCCCGAACCGACTACAGGCACCACTTACGTGAGCACCATGAGTCCGATCCGCTCGCCGCAGAACAAGCTTTGCATCAGCCCGACGCTCGACGAAAACGGTAACGTGGTAGTGAAAGAAGGGTCCCGTTGCCCGGTGGTGCAATTCCACGACAACCTGAAGTTCGGCGATTTCATCCTCGCGACCAATGCCTGGAATTTCTGCGCATCGTCACTGCCGGACTGGCAACAGTGCATCACCGTCAACGAGTCTTCAGCGGGAATCACGGCCGGCTGGGAGTATGACTGGGGGAATGAACGCGACGTCAACGGGCAGGTGTGGCTGGTAAAGTCTTATCCCGAAATCATATATGGCGTTAAATCACCGTCGGAGTTTTCCGGACCATCTTTGCAAGAGACACCCGCGGCTACCGGCATGCCGGTTCGCGTCGATGACGTTCCCTTCTACAAAATTGACTACGCGTTCTCGAGTGAACGCACCACCAAACGCAGCAAGGAGCTCAACGGGCAGACTATATACGGCGAACGCAATGTCGCTGTTGAGTCGTTCTTCCACGAGCTGGGCGGCGACTGTGACGTCACCACCCTCATTCGAAACGGAGACGAAAGTAATCAACGATTCGAAATCATGTTGTGGCTTGACCGTGGTGCGGAGCGACTGCCGGCAGCACCGAGCGACTTTGTCACCACCGTTAACCTCGATGGCAAAGACTATGACGTCTACACCAAGCCTTCAGACAAGGAATACATCGCGTTTGTTGCACACGATCTGCAAACGTCTGGTCAAATCAACTGGAATACGTTTATTGAATGGACTCAAACGTACTCACACCGCGTAAATGACGTTTTTAAAAGAGGGTCGGATACCGTGAAACTGCAGGATGACTGGTGCATGGCCAATATACTCGTCGGCACCGAAATCTGGTGGGGTGAAGAGAACTTTCAGTTCGACAACTGGACCATACACCGGACCGTGCAATAGCACACGGGGCTGGCTCTGACATCAAACAACCGGTAGACAACTGATCTATGGCTCGCCTGCAAACCTGCTCTGAAGATACGCTAAGCAGCGACACCCTGGAACGACTGGCACCCACCCGTATCGGCGGCAAAATCGCTGACGTCTACCTGCAATTCGCAAACAGTGAGCACGCGCTGGCAGCTTACCTCACGATGGAACAAAGCCTCCGGCAAAGCGCGCTGACCGATGCGGAACTCGAGGGTATCAAGCTACTGGTGAGTGAAATCACCGGTTGTGACTACTGCCTGTCGGTACACTCAATGAAGGCGAAACGCGCCGGATTAAGTGAAGCACAGCAAATTAAAATCAGAAGCGGTGGGTCGTCAGATAATGAAAAGCTCGATACGGTGCTACAAATCGTTCGCCACTTTTTCAGCGAACGGGAGCCGATATCGGATCAATTACTTGCATCAGCCCGAGCACACCAGATTTCCGATGCGACACTGATTGATATTGCTATGGCTTGCAGCACCATCTTTTTCACCAACATTACCAATCACATAAACGACACCGAGCGCACACTACCGCCAGCACCACAACTCCCGTGACGCGATCACCGCAACGGTAAGCACAGAACGATCTGAACGCTATCTTTCCAACCGCAGCGCACGGCGGTGCGGTATAATGCAGGGCCAGCTCAACATTGGAAAAACAGTGGCATTTGAAGTAAACGGCAAGCTCCATCGCGCATTCGATACCGAACAAAAAACCGACAAATTCAGAGCGCGCGAATTCGTTCTTGAAATCGAGGACGGTCAGTACCCGCAAATGATCAAGTTTCAGTTAACGCAGGAAAAATGCGAGATGCTGGACGACTATAACGAAGGTGATGAGCTCACCGTACACTTTGATTTGCGTGGTCGGGAGTGGAACGGAAAATACTTCACCAACCTCAATGCATGGCGTTTGTCAGCAGCGACCCAGGCGAGTACACAAGGCAGCGCACAAGCCATGCCGGCCACTGAGAACCAGCCTCCTCCGGGCAACGAACGAGACTACGACGAAATTCCGTTCTAACAGGATGTTGAAAATCGTTATGAGCGACGGTTAGAGAGGGCAAATTCTCCCGAAAAAGCGCAGTTTATGGGTCGCCCTACACTTCCGCACGATAAACGCCACACACCTTCGCCATTTGCACGAGCTCGGCAAGTGAACGGGCCTGCATTTTCGCCATCACTCTCGCGCGATGGTCGTCCACGGTGCGGTGACTTATTTCAAGCTCGCGCGCGATCACTTTGTTGGATGTATCTGCCGCGCCTGCCACCAGGCGAATCATAACGTCGCGCTCACGCGGCGTAAGTTGCTCAAAGCATGTAGTGATATGCGCTTCACGAAGCGCGCTGTCGTGCATTTCCCCGGCCGTGTTGAATGCGTTTTCAACCCGCTCAATCAAAAATTCAACGGGATAGGGCTTTTCCAGAAAATCGACCGCACCACCTTTCATCGCCCGCACCGACATTGGAATGTCGCCGTGGCCGGTAATAAAAATAATTGGCAGCGGTATTTTGCGCTCCGTCAGTATCTCCTGCATTTCCAGCCCGTTGATGCCCGGCATTCTGACATCCAGTAACAGACATCCGGGAGCCGTGTGCTCATAGGAATTGAGAAACTCTTCAGCACTGCCATAGGTCTTTACACGATACCCTCGCTGATCCAGGGATCGCTTAAGCGCTTTTCGAACCGCTTCGTCGTCATCAACTATGTAGACCGCTTTATCACCTGTATCCATTATTTTCGCCTTCGTTCACCGGCAAGCTGAACTTGAATGTTGTCATACCTTTGGTGGGTTTATCCAACCATAAACGACCACCGTGCGCCTCAACAATTGAGCGACTAATGGAAAGCCCCATGCCCATTCCATCTGCCTTCGAGGTTTGGAAAGATCGAAAAAGACTCTTCTCAATTTCCGGTGTGATCCCGGAACCGCTGTCCATGACGCTCACGTCGATAAAACCCTCATCCGACAGGGCGGTTGAAATGATCAATGACCTCAACTCTGAACCACGATGCCTGATCGCATCGACACCGTTGCGCTCGAGGTTGACCAGCACTTGCTGAATCTGTGTCGGGTCGATCATCACACGTGGCAGGTCAGGCGCCAGTTCCAGTGACACACTGACCAGATTTTCACGCGCTTCCGGGGTGGTCAATCGCACAGTTTCCTCAACCAGTTGATTGATATCAACACTGGTCGTTCGCGGCGTGTCCTTGCGCATCATTTGTCGCAGGCTGTGAATAATGTTGCCGGCCCGTTGAGACTGATCGTAGATATCCTGCAAGGTTTCCCGAACGACCTCATCCGGTTGTGCATGAGTCGCCGACAACAGGGAATCACAATTATGACTGATTGCGGTGAGCGGCTGGTTGATTTCATGGGCCAGCACACTGGCCATTTCGCCGGCTGTATTCAGTCTGGCAACGTGCGCAAGCTCGGAGCGAAGCCGCCTGTCTCGATCTTCAAGCATCCTCCTCTCGGTAATATCTTCATAAACCAGCACTGCAAATCGCTGAGCATTGGAAACAAAGGTGGTCAGATTAACTTCCATCCAGCAGGCATCCCCGTCAACCTCACAGGGAAATTCCAAATGAAAGCTGTCCTGACTCCCGGCCAGAATCTGATCGACATAGGTTTCGATGTCGGCAAGTGCCGCCTGTTCGCTGGCAGGACGCGCTTTTAGTGCAAGCACGTAATGCAACCCCACACCACCATCTTCGACGGCAGCATGAGTTAGTTCGCGCCAGGCTTTGTTGGCCGCTTTTATCGTCGCGTTTTTATCGAGAATAACAATATTCGGCGCCATCGCGTCGAGCGATGTACTGAGAAACTGTTCGGAATCCCGCAACGCTTCTTCTGCCTGACGCCGACCCTGACGCTGACTTGTGATCAGCTCCCGATTCAGATTGTCGAGTTCAGTTTCTATGCGCTTCTTTTCCGTGATATCCCTGCCGATGCCGCGAAAACCGACAAACTCGCCTTGCTCGTACAATGGCTTTCCACTCATCGAAATGACATGACGCTGGCCCAATGGTGTGATCCATTCTGACTCGTAGTCGGCAAATGGTTGCTGATCGCGCATCTGCTGCACGGGCCAATGCTGTTCGGTCACTCGACCATTACCGGAAAACGACTGCGACATCTCATCAGACTTTCCTTTCGCTCCCAGTGTATTAATGATCGAGAGCTTTTGATTCGATATGCGCTTTAACGTCAGGTTATCGGACACTTCCCAGAACCAATCTGCACCGACTTCAGCAAAGTCTGCCAGACGATCTGCATGTTTTTCCTGATCCATTCTCAACTGAGTCTGAAGATTGCGTTGTCGAATCAATAGCGCCACAAACCCCAACACAAGCAACGCATAAAATCCGAGCAGTGAAATCAGGTAGCGCCTGAAGCGATTCAGGTTATCGGACTGATCGGCAATCAGTAATCCCGCCACTTCATTGGTTTCATTGGCAATCAGCCGAAGTCTCTGATGTCGTTCGCCAAGGCGCTGTGCCGACAGACTCATGATAGTGTCATAGTCAATCGACTGTCCGGGTATACCCTGGTTTACCCATTGCGCCACATCCTCGAGCACCGGTTTCGCGTAAGCGTGCGCGGTTGCGGCACCATCCAGCCGCTCAAAGGAATACTGAAATCGCATGAGCTCAAGTTGCGCTTGTGCGGCGGTTAATGCGCTACTGACCTGCGATTTCGAGCTCGAGTCGGCATCGCGTTCGACCTCAATGGCAAGCATGACATTGGCATATTCGTGCAGCAGGTTGGCCACATCGTGCTGTTGCTGCAATGCCTCCTCGGCCAGCGCCTCACGAATCTGAGTAGTTGCCCGATTAACAAACCACGCCAGTGCCACCCCCATCGACAACACCATGATAAAAATCATCGGGGTCAGCCAGTCCACTCGACCCGCATCGTCTGCTGCCAGAAAGCTCATTCAGCGCAAAGCCTCACTGTGCATAACGCGGATGGGTGGTTTCGCGATAATATCGCTCCGCACCGGGGTGTAGTGGCGCACTCAACCCGATCAGCGCCGTATCAAAGCTGACTTCTGTACCTTTGGGATGATTACTCACCAGGGTGCTCAGCGTACGTGCTTCCCATAGCTTTTGCGTCAGTTCGTAAACAGTCTGATCACTGAGACTTGCATCGACAATCAACTGTGCGGGCACCGCGAGCGTTCTGATCGCCGCCTGATCGCCGTAAGTTTGACCGGGAATCTGATCAGGTGTAAAGAAAGGCAGATTGTCCAGCAACCCACTTTCAGCCGGCACATCCAGCGGCAGCAACATCCCGACACCGTCCTCTACCAGCTCGGCAATACCGGAAACCGGGTAACCAGCCACCACAAAGAACGCATCCAGTGCACCACGGCGCAATCGATCAATCGCATCAATCGGTTTCAAATACACCCACTTTATTTCCAGATCCGAAAGGCCCTGTGAGCGCAGCACATGCTGTACATTAATTTGCGTACCCGAACCAATTTCGTCGATAGATACGCGCTTGCCAGACAGATCTTTAAGTTCCTTAATGCCGCTGTCTGCCCTGGCAACAAAGTGCATGCTTTCGAGGTATAGGGAGGCGAGTGTTCGCAGGTTGCCGATTGCACCCGTGTCCGAAAACGATTCATCACCACGGTAAGCCCAGTGCACAATGTCGGATTGCGCCATCGCCACTTCAAGTACACCACGTCCCATGTCGCGCACATTCGATACTGACCCGTTTGAACGCTGAGCAATTGCCAGCACAGAGTCGAGCTCACTGAAGCTACCGGCAATAAGCGTCCCGATAGGCAAATATGAACCGCCGCTACCGCCTGTTCCAATTCTGATGGTTTCGCGCTCGGCAACAGCCTGGCCCATTGTCGCTACCAGCGCTGTCACCAGCAGACAAAGTTTCAGGAAGCGCGCAGTCAGGCGCTTTTTCGTCATTTTGCTCAAGATACATTTGTCCTCGAAAACCAGTTCCCGGGTGTATACAAACACAGCACCCGGTCGCAAACCGGCTCGCGTTGTAATACTAACGCGATCAGGCCAATAGGATTCAGCTGCCGGGCAACCGCGGCACCGATGCCAGCAACGATTTCGTGTACGGATGCTGCGGTGCATTAAATACCATTTCGGTATCGCCCTGCTCCACTATTTTACCAGCCTGCATTATCAGCACGCGATCAGTAATCGCCCTGACAACTGAAAGGTCGTGGGAGATAAACAGATAAGACAGCTGCAACTGTGCCGAGAGGCCGGCCAGCAAATCCAGAATCTGCGCTCGGATTGACACATCCAGTGCCGATACGGGCTCATCGAGCACGATCAGCTGCGGTCGGATGATGAGTGCTCGAGCGATTGCGATGCGCTGTCGCTGCCCGCCGGAAAACTCATGTATGTACTTCTCCCCGTCCGCTTCGGTCAGCCCGACACTGATCAGGGCTTCTGCCACGCGCCGTGCTCTTTCATTGCGATCGGGTACCGGTGACAGCAGATGAAACGGTTCAGCGACCAGCCTGCTGACCTTGTGCCTCGGGTTAAATGATGCATAGGGATCCTGAAACACGACCTGCACTTTACGCCGCAGCGATTGCGGCATACCGGTGTCCGCGTACATCACCTCGCCGTCGAGCACAATTGACCCTGACTGGCACGGCTCCAGTCCAAGTATGGCTCTGGCGAGTGTTGACTTGCCGCAACCACTCTCACCCACCAGACCGACGTTCTCTCCCCGGCGAATGACAAAACTCACCGAATCGACAGCGCGAAACCACTGTTTCGACCCAAACAGCGTCCGACGCGGCAGCGGGTAATCCCGGCACACCTCTCTGACTTCCAACAGCGCCTGCGTATCCACCCCCTCTCTCGTATGCGCCGGCGCATATGCCGAAGCGCGATAGAGCTGCTGTGTGTACGGGTGTCTGAGTTCAGTGAAGATCGTATTGGCCGGTCCGCTGTCGACGACGCGCCCGTGGCGCAAAATAACAATATGATCGGCGGTATCCGCAACGACCGCTAAATCGTGGCTGATCAGGATCAGCCCCATGCCCGAATCAGCTGTCAGGCTTTTTAGCAGGCTGATTACCTGCGCCTGCGTCGTCACATCGAGCGCAGTGGTGGGCTCATCGCAGATCAGCAGTCGCGGCCTGAGCGCTATCGCCATCGCAATGACCACGCGCTGACGCTGCCCCCCGGACAACTCATGCGGATAGCGACTCAAAGGAAAGCGATCATTCGGTAAGCCGACACGTTCAAGTGTTTGCGCCGCGACTTTCATCGCCGCCCTGCGGCCTGTGCGCTGATGTACCGCAACGGTTTCCGCCACCTGCTGCCCGATTGTCTGCACCGGATTTAAGGCTGTCATCGGCTCCTGGAAAACCATGCCGATCTCATCACCGCGCACGTCACACATCTCGCGCTCACTCTTGTCGAGCAGTTGCCCACCGTCAAAGATAATGCTGCCACTGACCTCGCTGCCGTTCGGCAGCAATTGCATAATCGACAAGGCACTTAATGATTTGCCTGAGCCACTTTCCCCGATGATGCCCAGTGTTTCGCCGGGTGCAACGGTAAAGTCAATGTCGTGCAGTATGGGTTGACCGTGTATTTTCAGTTGCAGGTTTTCAACTGCGAGCAGCGTCATCGGCTTCCCCGTCGCAGTCGCGGGTCAAAGTAATCACGCAACCCGTCGCCAAACAGGTTCAGCCCGAGCACCGTCAACAGAATCGCAAAGCCCGGGAACAACGCCAAATGGGGCGCAAACGAAATCATGGTTTGACTCTCTGCCAGCATGCGGCCCCAACTCGGGGTCGGCGGCTGTGCACCCAGTCCCACATAGGACAACCCGGCCTCAGCCAGAATCCCGAGTGAAAACTGAATTGTGCCCTGGACGATCAGCAGATTAAGCGTGTTGGGCAGTATATGTTCCAGTGAAATTCTCAGCGGATTTTTACCGGCAACTCTTGCCGCCAGGATAAAGTCGCGTGTCCACAGAGTAAGCGCGGCACCGCGCGTGAGCCGGGCAAATACCGGAATATTGAATATACCGATGGCAATGATGGCATTGACCGCCCCCGGCCCGAAAACCGCGGTGATCATAATGGCTATCAGCAGTGCCGGAAACGCAAACACGAGATCGTTGCCACGCATGATCAACTCGTCAGGCGGACTATGTCGCCAGGCGGCCGCGGCCAGACCGAGCGGTACGCCCACCAGCAAGCCGATACCGACCGCAACAATCGCCACCGCAATGGAGGTGCGGGCGCCTACCATGATCATGGAAAAGATATCCCGACCGAAGTGATCGGTTCCAAACCAGTAGTCCACCCCCGGTTTTTTCAGCTTGTTGGCAATGTCGAGAGAGGCAACATCGTACGGTGTCCATACAAAAGACAGCAATGCCGCAAGGACAAATAACAACGCAATCGAACCACCGATCAGCAGGTTGCGCCTGAAAGACAATGCAGTCGATGACATTAGCGACGCAATCCGCTGCGAAGGCGCGGATCGACCAGGGCGTAACTCACGTCCACCAGAAACGTCACGACGACCACGGCGAATACCAGCAGCATCACCACACTCTCAACCACAATGAGGTCACGCTGGGTAATTGCCTGAAAAATCAGACGGCCAAGGCCGGGCAGAAAGAACACATTTTCAATAATAATGGCGCCTGCCAGCAGAAAGGAAAACTGCAGGCCGATAATGGTCAGCACCGGTATCAGTGCGTTTCTCAGCGCATGTCGCCACAGTGTCTGGGCCCTGGTGAGACCTTTCGCCCTTGCACTTCGGATGAAATCCTCCCCCAGTGTGTCCAGCAGTGAAGATCTCATCACCCGTGCCAGGATAGAGGCCTGAGGCAACGCCAGCGCCACAGCGGGCAAAGTCAGTGACTTTACACCAGCGAAAAAACCCTGATCCCACCCTGGAAAACCACCGGCAGAAAACCAACGCAGGTGAATTGAGAAAAATAGTACCAGCAGCATCGCAAACCAGAAATTAGGTATCGCGACCCCCAGTTGAGTAGCTCCCATGATACTGACATCGGCGGCAGACCCCCGACGCGTTGCCGCAATGATACCGGCAGGGAAGGCAATGAGCGTGGATAGCACCAGCGCATAGATCGCCAGTGGCAGGGAAATCATCACCCGGTCCGCGATCATGTCACTCACCGGAGTGCGGTAGGTATACGAGGTACCAAAATCTCCCCGCAACATGCCAGTCACCCAATTCAGGTATCGACCCAAACCGGATTCAGTCAGGCCCAGTTCCTCGCGCAATGCAGCCACCGTATCGGGCGATGCATTTAGACCCAGCATATAACTGGCGGGATCACCAGGCACTATCTCAATGACAACAAAAATGATAACGCTGGCAACAACCAGCGTTAACATCAAAGACAAGAGTCGCTTGAATATGTAGCGCGTCAACGGCCAGGCCACCTGCAACAAAGATGCATCGGGCGCCGGAACGTTGTGCCAGGCAGCATTACTTACAGGAAATCACGATCCAGGCTTAACTACTTCCAGTACACAGCGGTCAGATCGTTAGACTGCGTTGGTGAATTCTCCCACAGCCCGACAATGTCCTTGTTGGCAACACCCGTTTTGGCTAACTGAAACAAAAACCCGTTGACGTAGTCCTCGGACACAATTTCCTGTGCTTTCTGCAACAGCGCAGCGCGTTCATCGGGATCGGCGATTGCTTCCAGATCCGTCATGATCTGTTGCAGGTCGGCGTTATCGTATTGAAAGTAATAATCAGGTTTGGCGTAGATACCGATATCCATCGGCTCTGTATGCGAGACGATGGTCAGCCCGTAGTCTTTGCCGCGAAAAACCTGCTCAAGCCACTGAGCCCACTCAAGGTTGCTGATTTCGGTATCTATGCCAACGGCCCTGAGTTGCGCGGCAATGAGTTCACCCCCGCGGCGCGCATAAGAAGGAGGCGGCAGTTTCAGGGTAGTGGTAAATCCGTCGGCCAGGCCGGCCTCTTCAAGCAGTGCTTTTGCCTTGTCCGGATCGTACGGAGAGTTCCCGGTCAGATCGAGATACGCCGGATGGTGCGGTGCAAAGTGGGTACCGATGGGTGTGCCATAACCGAACATCGCCCCATCGATCAACGCCTGGCGATCAATCGCATGCGCAATCGCCTGCCGTACTAGCTTGTTGTCGAGCGGTGGCTGTTTATTGTTAGTGGAGAGAATCGTTTCCCCTTCGGTCGACCCCACCACCACGTTAAAGCGCGGGTCGGCGTCAAACTGTGGCAGATTCTCGGGCGCCGGATACACCGGAAACGCATCAACATCACCGGCCATCAGAGCGGCAAATGCAGCGGTAGGTTCCGAGATAAACTTGAACGTTGCCTTCTCGAGTTTGGCGGGCTCGCCCCAGTAGTCCGGGTTGCGAGTGATTTCAATGCGATCACCCTGCACCCATTTCGAAAAAACAAAGGGTCCGGTACCCACCGGGCTGGTTTTCGCCTTGTCAAAGGTGTCGGGTGACAATACCACCGCGTCTCCCCACGCCAGATTAAACAGAAAAGCACCATTCGGTTGCGTGAGCGTGACCTGCACCGTGTCGTCATCGACCACCTCAACACTGTCGATCCCGGTAAAAAGTTGTTTCTGTGCGTTGGTGGAATTTTCCGCCCGCGCCCGGTCGAGCGAGAATTTCACATCGCCGGCATCGAAATCGCTGCCATCGTGAAACGTGACTCCCGACTGCAGCGAAAACGTATAGACCAGTCCGTCGTCCGAGATCTCCCAGGTGCTGGCCAGCGCCGGCACCACACTGCCATCCGGCGCAAAGCGGGTGAGTCCCTCAAATATATTGGCGTAGACCACTTCATCGATTGCGGCCGCCGCACCGCCGGTTGGATCGAGGTTGGGCGGCTCGAGCTGCATTCCCAGAACCAGATCGGTTCTGGCTGCACCGGCCGACGACGCAGTGACCAGCAAAACGGCGGCGAGTAGTTGTTTCAGGCCCATCACCGGAATCTCCACAGTAAGTACTGCTATAACTTACCACAAATCAACGCCCGTCGATCACCCTGCAAAGCGCACCACTGCGTTGCCGTGAGGGCCAATTCAGCTCAAAAACTCGACGTATTCGCTCAGTGCCGCACGCTCTGTTTGCAGCGAGTTTTCAACCGCATCGGCCACTGCGTAGCCGATGGACATACCGCACACCACAATCTCGTCGTCACTCAGCGACAGCGCTTGCCTGATCGCCTTGTGATAGCCGCAAAACGCAGCCTGCGGACAGGTGTGTAAGCCGGCCTCACGCGCCAGCAGCATCACATTCTGTAAAAACATGCCGTAGTCCAGCCAGCTGCCGGTATTCAGGTCGCGATGTATCGTAAAAAATGCCCCCACCGGTGCACCGAACAATTCAAAATTCTTCCGATGCTGCGCCTTCATTTTTTCTTTCTCGCCCTTGCTGATACCGAGTAGCGTGTAGAGGTCCCAGCCCACTTTGCGCCGGCGCGACAAGTACGGTTCGAAAAATTCTTCAGGGTAATACGAAACCTCTTCGTCATACGGCACGTCGGCATCATAGTCTGCAAGCACGGCTGCACTGACGCGCTGCAGTGCTTCGCCCTGCAACACCCTCACCTGCCACGGTTGCATGTTAGTGCCGCTCGGTGCCCGCGCCGCTTTGCTAAAGATGTCTTCAAGTAGTTCCCGGGGCACGGGCTGGCGGGTAAACGCGCGCAGCGAACGTCGCGTCACTACCGCATCACTGACCGTCACAGCCGGTGCGTTAATATCAGAAGCCAATGGAATATTCTCCGGACGTGATAATTGTTAGCCTGCACATAACACGCTTTCAGCCTGCATCAGCCGAGGCAACTGCAGAAAGCGACTTTCGCTACGCTTTATTCACCGCTCTGCGCATGCGCTGCGGCCATGCGCACAATTTTTTCGATGTGTTCGTTACCTTCCAGTATCTCACTGCCCCCGTCGGATGCGTCTATCTGTTCAAAACACGCAGCGATCTGTTCCGGGGTGCGCTGCGATGGTGGCAGGTAAACACCCGGACCTTCCATCAGCTTCGCCACGGTGTAGCAGCCGGCACCGGCCAGCAGGATTTTACGACTGGGAGCCTGCTCGCTCACCAGGTACAGCACCGCCGGAGACACATATTCCGGTGCCAGTGCGTCAAACACATCGGGAGGCATCACATCTTTTGTCATTCTGGTTGCGGCGGACGGCGCCAGGCAATTCACATGGATGTTGTACTTGCGCCCTTCAATACACAGGACGTTCATCAATCCGACCACGCCGAATTTTGCAGCGCCATAATTTGCCTGACCAAAATTGCCATATATGCCGGACGTCGATGTGGTCATCACAATGCGCCCGTAGCCCTGCTCCCGCATCGCCAGCCAGACTGCGTGGGAGCAATAGGCCGATCCGTTGAGATGCACATCCACCACGCTGCGCCAGTCGTCGAGCGTCATTTTCGCAAACGACTTGTCACGCAGAATACCGGCATTATTCACCAGGATATCCACCCGCCCCCACGTGGACAGTGTTTGCGCCACCATATCGGCCACCTGGTGTTCGTCCACCACGCTGGCCGTACTGGCCATGGCTTTACCACCGGCCGCTTCGATTTCATCCACTACCTGCTGCGCGGCCGTACCACTGCCACTGCCGTCCCTGGCGCCACCGAGATCATTGACCACCACCTTTGCACCAGCGGCGGCAAGTTGCAGCGCATGCGATCTGCCGAGCCCGGTACCAGCCCCGGTGACAATCGCCACCCGATCGGCGAAAGAGAATTTTTGCATTATCCACCCCGTGTCAGCGCCACCGACGGGCTGACTAATTGCTACCGAAAAAAAAACCTTGTGAGCGACTGCAAAAAACGACTACGGTCGCTCGCGGGTTTTACATTGTATGACATCACCCACTTGGAAATCGTCGTTATTCCATCCATATTGAAGCACAACAAACCGCTGTGAACCTGCACGTCGGAAAGCACCCAATGTTTAGAAAAAAATCGACAGACCAACCCGCTCACCTGCGAGACGATTATCGACTGGAGCGCCCTCAAGGCCAGCCGCGCTCGCAAGCGTATGATAAGCCTCGCACCTACGACATCGCCCCCCGCTCATCGGCTCACCAGCGTGGAATGACCACACTGCAGGCGCTGGAAGTCATCAGGCTTCGTTTTGAAGCGGCACAGAAAGAGGCATTGCGACAACAGGCAGCCTGACGCTTCAGAGCGGGTTATACTGCCCGGCCGTTCACTCGCGCCTGCTTATCGCCCTTGTCCACCAGTACAGAGTCCTGTTACACCCGCTATCAGTCACCAGTCGGAGAACTCATCATCGTCGGCTCGGGCAGCGCGGTGACCCGTATCGGTTTCCCGACTCATCGCAGGAAAAGCAGTATCCAGCAACACCTGGAACAGAACCGGACACCCTTTGCGGAAGTGTGCAGGCAACTGGAACTGTACTTCGATAGAAAACTGCGCACCTTCGACGTACCACTTCAGCCGGCGGGCACCGGGTTTCAGCAGCAGGTATGGCAACACCTTCAGGAAATACCCTACGGCGACACAGTCAGCTATAGCGATATCGCCAACGCAATCGGCAACCCGAAAGCAACCCGGGCGGTCGGCAGTGCCAATGGCAGTAACCCGATACCAATCATCATCCCCTGTCATCGTGTGATCGGTCGCGACGGCAGCCTGACCGGCTTTGGTGGTGGCCTGCCAATGAAACGGTTTCTGCTGCAACTGGAAGATACCGAGCAACTGTCGCTGGCGTTCTGACAGGTCTCCGCCCTCGACTGACATTCCTGCCGGCACCGCACCAAGTAAAAAATGTGCGCCAGAGTGTTGAAAAACCCGCGAAGGAAGGCCCGGTTAGAGCGCTGAGCACTGCAAACGGACGCCCGAAGAAGCGCGGTTAATGTGTGAACACGGGCATTGTGAGGGGATTTAACGCCCTCAAACCTGGCGCGAAGCTACGAGGAGCTACTACGCCACAACACCCGATTCGC
Organism: uncultured Granulosicoccaceae bacterium; assembly: GCA_964583825.1. Lineage (GTDB taxonomy): Bacteria > Pseudomonadota > Gammaproteobacteria > Granulosicoccales > Granulosicoccaceae. Next base: position 10,630 of record CAZOXM010000050.1, on the reverse strand, counting down.
GCAGTGCGTGCACCTGCTGCTCGCCGTAGCCAATCTCCTGCAGGACTTCATCCGTGTGAAAACCCCGGGGTGGCGCATGACGCTGAAGAGATGGACCGTCATGCCGGTAGGAAAACGCGGCCACCGGCGCCTTCAGGTCTGCCTCATCACTGGAATAACTATTTGCTGCCCGGAGTACCTGACGAGATACCAGCTGCGGGTGGTTCAGCGCTTCGTCGAGGGTCCTTACCTTCGCCGCCGGCACACCGGCTTCGTTCAACAGCGCCTCCCACTGTTGCGCTGTACGGGTCATTATGCGCTGTGCCATCAGGGTGCGGTCTTTCTCAAGCCGGTCGCGGAGCGCAATATTGTCGAGCAGGGCAACCTCATCTGCCACCGATTCGCAACCGAGCGCGCGCCACAGAGCAGCATGCTGCGCGTTCGTAAAAGCGCCGATCATAATCAAGCCATCCGATGTTTCGAAACATCCGTACCCGGGGTGCGTGAGGCTGGAGTTACCTGGCGGCACCGGCGCACGCGCATTTATTTGCGTATCCATCACGCTGGTAGACATCATCATGATCGCCGCATCCAGCATCGACACATCGATGTGCTGCCCAACGCCGGATTGACCGCGTTGAAACAGCGCCGCCGCAATTGAAAACGCTGCCTGCGAGCCGGTGCCGTAATCGAGCACAGGTGGCCCGACCCGAGTCGGTGAAGACGCGGCATCACCGGTGTGAGACATCAACCCGGAAAAAGCCTGAATCACATTATCGTAGGCCGGATGTGCTGCCTTCGGGCCGGTATGACCGAAGCCGGTTATTGAGCAATAAATCAGGCGAGGATTGAGCGACTTCAGGTCATCATAGCCGAGCCGGTATTTGTCCATTACCCCATAGCGGTAGTTCTCGGCAAGTACGTCGGCGCCGGCGACAAGTTTTTCGATGATCTCGCGCCCGGCAGCCGTGGTGAAGTCGACCTGAATACTCTTTTTATTGCCACTTTGCGCCAGAAAATGACTGCCGCGCCCCTGCGCTGCAAGCGGGCGACTTGCGCCTTCGGCACGCATCATATCCGGTTTGTCAGGCGCTTCCACCTTGATCACTTCCGCCCCCATCACCGCGAGCTGATAAGTACAGAACGGACCGGCAAGTACGTGAGTAAAGTCAATGATACGAACGCCAGAGAATGCCTGCATCACAAGGGCCTCGAAACTGATCTGTCGGCGTTTATCTTACCAGTCGATCCCATAGCGCGTTACACAAGTGCACAGTTCGACACGCTGCGTTTTTGAACGAACAGGACGCTGTTACACTCTTCATCACCACCACCCGGACCCATACAATGACAACGCTACACCTGGTGCGCCATGGACAGTCGCTATGGAACGCTGAAATCAGAATTCAGGGCTCTTCCGATCCGGCGCTGTCAGCGCTTGGCATCGAGCAGGCCAAAGCGATCGGCGCACGCCTGCCGACCTTCGAGCGCGTGTATTCGAGTGATTTGTTGCGCACGAGACAAACCACAGAACACATACTCGGGGGCGATGTCGGGCACGTCGACTTCAGACCATCCCTGCGCGAAATTCACCTCGGCCCGTGGGAGGGCATGCTGCTGAGCGAAGCGACAGATCAGTATCCCTTGCAAACGGATCAGTTCAGGAATACGCCGGAGAATTTTGCGCTCGACGGTGCCGAAACATTCCACGAGCTACAGCACCGCGCCCTCAGTGCGATCGATGACATTGTCGCGGACTGCCGCGATATCACCGGCGACGTGCTCGTGGTCAGCCACGGCGCGTTTCTAAAGTCACTGCTGATCAGCTACGAGGGGCGCTCACTCAACGACATGTGGCAGCACCCACACATAGACAACTGCGGCCACAGCATCGTGCGCTACAAAAACCACAAAGCCGAAATATTGAAGTTCGCGGATCACAACGACTGGTAGCAGCGCAGCGGAAATTCAGCAGGATTTGTTAAACCGCTGTGTGCTTCAATGGTGACTCACGAACAGCGAGGGCAACCTAATGACGCATCAAACATTTGCAGCCACCGGGTCGTGCCTGTGTGGCGCGGTGACCTACAAGGCAAGCGTAAAAACCGGCGCCGGTGTCTGCCACTGCGCCATGTGTCGCAGCTGGAGCGGCGGCCCCTTTATGGCGGCACATGCAAGCGGTGATGTCGAATTCACCGGGTCGGACAACATCGCTCGCTACAGCTCATCAGAATGGGCGGAGCGCGGTTTCTGCAACCGGTGCGGCAGCAATCTTTTCTATCATTTGCTGCCACGGCCGGGCCTGCCGGACGGCGAGTACATTCTCTCGGCCGGCACCATCAAAGAACAGCAGCACTTTGAATTCGACAACGAGGTCTACTATGAACACGCGCCGGGCTGGTATGCCTTTGCCAACGAGGACCAGCGCACCCGCCTGACCGAAGCCGAGATCATGGCGATGTACGACGCTGATTAGCCCGGCATGTCCACGCCGCCGACCTGGGCGCAGTACGAAAAGCGTATCGCTGCCGTCATGGCCCATATCCACGACAATCTGCACCACTCACTCAGCAATGAAGCACTGGCCGAAATCGCCCATCTGTCGCCCTATCACTGGCACAGGATCTACCGGGCCATTACCGGAGAAACGGCGGCTGCGACCATAAAACGCAGCCGCCTGCACAAGGCCGCGGCCGAACTGATCCGCACCGATGACTCTGTTCAGGCCATCGGTGAAAGTGTCGGCTACCCGGAGGTGCACTCGTTTAACCGCACATTCAAGGCCTGCTATGGCATTGCACCGGGACAATTTCGTCGCGCAAACAAACCACCCACTGAGCCCGGTGTGTCACCTTCGCGACTCAACCCGCAAGGCAACCTGATTGCAGTGGAAACGAAACCCTCGATGCACCTGATCGGTTTGTGGCACGAGGGCGAATGCGGCTGCCGATCCGTTGCTCGACCCACAACGACCCCAATCACCAGCCTGCATACACGCTTGTCGGATCAGGTCTGTGCAGCAGCCTCGTACTCAGCTGATGCCAGTTCAATACAACAGGTAACCAATTGCATTGCCTGTTCAATCTCTTCAAGTGGCGGTCGCGTCGGTGCAAGCCGTATGTTCCGATTGTTCGGATCCTCACCATCCGGGAAAGTCGCGCCGGTCGGTGTGAGCGCCAGACCCGCCTCTTTGGCCAGAGCTACCACCCGATCGGCCACTGGCAGTCGCGTATCGAGACTGACAAAGTAGCCCCCCGCCGGATGCGTCCAACTGGCCAGGTTCTGATTACCCAGCGCTTCATTTAACACCTGCTGCACCATATCGAACTTGGGTTTGAGAATTTTTGCGTGGTCTCGCATGAGTCCTTTCAATCCGCCGGGGTAGGCTCGCAGGAACAGCACATGACGCCACTGTTCCGATTTGTTCGGACCGATGGTTTGAGTATTCAGGGCCTTTGACCAGTACGCCATGTTGGCAGCCCCCATGCCCATCAGTGAAAGCCCCCCGCTGGCAAAGGTTACCTTGGAGGTAGATCCGAACAGCAGCACGCGATCTTCGGCGTCGTGCTGTTGTGCCACCCTCAACAGATTAGGCACCGCCGGCGGGTGATCAGTGAGGTGATGTACCGCATAGGCATCGTCTGCAAAAATGGTGAAGTCCGGTGCAGCCGTGGTCATTGATACGAGTCTTTCGGCCGTTTCCATGGAGATGCTGTCACCGGTCGGATTGCTGTACGTCGGTACAAAAAACAACCCTTTGACCGTCGGGTCACCCGCTGCAATTTTCTCTACGGCGTCCATATCAGGGCCGCTCGGCGTCATCGCAACGGAGACGAGTTCAAACCCCAGCGCCTGCGCCAGTGTAAAGTGCCGATCGTAGCCCGGTACAGTGACAATCAACTTCGCCTGTTCCGTGACCCACGGCGCAGGACTGTCTTTGACCCCGCGCAACAGCGCCCAGGAAAGTACTTTTGCCATCACATCGAGACTCGAATTGTTACCAACCATAATCTCTTCAGCAGTCACACCAAGTTGCTCGCTGAAGAGTTCACGCGCCTCTTTCAAACCGAGAACCCCACCCGGGTAGTTTCTGATATCCACCTGACTTTCAGTGACGTAGTTGGTCTCATCCACCGCGGAGAGTATGGGCAGACTCAGGTCGAAGTTGGCATCGGCCGGCTGACCGCGTTCCATATTGAGATTCAGGCCGCGCTGTTTGAATGCTTCGTAGCGCTCTTTAAAGGTGGCAAGATTGCTCATCGGGGGTGTCTTGATTGGTTGAGTGAAATATTTGGGGAATAATAACAGTATTGACTCCTGGCGTTCACGCGCCTGTGGCGTCCATTGCAATATAGCCCGGTTGCCCGGCGACAGTCCCAAGCCATCGCTCGATCCCCGGATACGGTGTGAGGTCCAGATCCGCCTCGTGCGCGACATGCGTATAGGCATAGAGACTGATATCCGCCAGTGAGTACCGATTCCCGACCAGAAAGTCATGGCCGGCCAGTCGCTTTTCCATCACCTGCAGCGCCCGGTAGCTGCCGGCTTCCAGCGCATCAAACTCCGACTGCCGCTCAGCGGGCAACCCCTGATACTTTTTAATGAAGCGACGCACAGCGATAGTCGGCTCGTGGCTGTACTGTTCAAAGAACTGCCACTCCAGCAGTCTCGTTCGGTCGAGCCGTTCGACAGGCAACAGCGGCGATTGCTCCGCAAAGTAGTGGAGTATCGCATTCGACTGCGTCAGTACTGTGTCATCATCCAGCACTACTACCGGAATTTGTCCGGCAGGATTCATCGCCAGAAACGACTGCGTTTTTGACTCACCGCGGGTGACCAGAATCTCTTTCCATTCGTGGTCGATATTCAGCTGTGAGAAGAGCAAAGCGATCTTGTAGCAATTGCCAGATAACATATCACCATACACAACAGGCATGAGATTCCCCGGTTAATATTGATTGTGATCCGTTCTTAAGCGCTGCGCCCACACCACCGCCGAGACGATAATCAAACCACCCAGCACTTCATGCCGCGCAGGGTACTGAGATAACAACAGCGTTGCCAGCGCGGCCCCATACACCGGCTCCATCCCGCAGGCAATAAGCCCGGCCAGTGCTGTGCTGACACGGCGCAGTGCGCTAATAAAGAGCGTATGGGCGAGCGCGGTACACACACACCCAAGAAACAGCAGTTGCAGCCACTGTGGCGGACTGACTTCTGCCAATGCCCCCCATACCATCGGCAGCAACACCAGGCAGGCAATACCGTTTTGCGTCATAGACAGGGACAAGGCACTCTGTTGCTGCAACAGCGAGCGGTTCAACAGCTGCAGCAGCGCAAACAACACTGAACTGGCCAGACCAATCGCAATTCCCGCTGCAACATCACTGAAGGCATCACTCACTGTACCGGCAATAACTACAATACCAAACACCACAACGACAGCACAGACAGCATCGACTGGTCTGAACGATTCGTCAAAAAAGAGCGGTTCGAGCAATGTGATGATGATCGCGCTCACACTAAACATAACCAAACCGATGATCACGTTAGACAGCTGAATCGATAAAAAAAACAGTGACCAGTGCGCGGCCAGCAACAGGCCGCTGACTACCGTTCTCACATCCACACTCAGCGGCTGTCGGTGATGCACTGTAGCGATCACCAGCATCAGTGTAACAGCGGCGAAGCCGGTACGACCGAAGGTAATCATCAACGGATCCAATCCGGTTGTTACCGCAAACAACCCGGCAGTGCCAAACAGACAAGTAGCAATGTGTACACGGTACAGAGGAGGCATTAGATTGCGTGTTATTCAGTGACCGGAAGTCCGCGTCTGGTTGTTTCGCGCAGAACCTCAGCCCGCTTAGTCGTCGAAAATCCGGACCGATTGCCGACTGCGTTTAACCTCCCAACTTACCCCGCCGAAAATACCGGTGGTGCTGTCCTTTTCAAACAGCGGACTGTCCCTATTGGCGGCACCATTGTGCAGCGCGGTACTGACGCCAATATAAAGGCTCCAGCGCTCATTGAATTCGTGGAATATCCCGAACGACAGAGACGTGCCGACATACCCGCCTCTCGCGTCGTAGGCCGGACGCTGCGGCAACGCAAATGCTTCATCCACCTGATAGATATAATCCAGTAATGATTCAGACGCCCAGGTGGCAGTGACCGAGGCGGACAAAGACAGTCGGTTATCGGCCAGACCACGATGTCGATAGCGCAGTTGAGTACCGAGTACACCACCGCGATGATCGGCTGACTTAAAATCAGTAGACACCGCGGCACGCAACGCCGTGGCCCAGCTCAGTTGTTTCTGCTGACCGCCGGGAAGCAGTTCATCGAACAGGCGCACATCCACTTTGGGCCCGAGTTCAAGGAGATACTCGAGATCCGGCATGCCCGCCCTGAGTGGCGCGTCCTGCGAGTTGGCATTCAACGAGCCGCCAACGGAGATATCAAGCGTCACCCGTCGATTCTCAAGGGCAATCAACTTGGCGCCACCATCCTGCAGACGAACCCTGTCGCCGCGGTAGACAAACCAGGGCACCAGAAACTGCCGTTCCGTGCTGGAAGCGGATGACGGATAAGCCGGTACCTCAAGCGCCGCTGCCGCCAGCCCGAATTCCCAGCGCGGCAACTCCACACCGTTTGCTTTTTCGTCCGCGTCTGTTCTCTCGGCCCGGACCGTGGATACACCCGGTATCACAGCTGCCAGCAGGCACAGGCCAATCGATAGGTTGAGAATGTTCACGCATCGCCTCTGGTAGTACGACCTCGACGGCGCGGTTGCGCATGCCTCGATTCGCCATAATTTGCCTGATTCTATCAGACCGGGATCAGTACCTTGCCACGTTGGGACGGTTAAATACAGGCTGTGATTGAATCGGACCCGCCCATGAAAAATCAACTTGTCAGCGCCGCGACGTTGTGTCTCCTGCTAACCCTGTTGTTCGCCCACCATCGGGCCGGTGCCCAGGTGCATGTACCGGACGAGATAAGCAGCGGCATGTTGCACTACAGTACTCACGAACGTGCCCTGCTGCTGAGCACCGATGTAGAGATGACGATCACCGGCATGCTGGTTCGCACGTCTCTGACACAACGTTTTTATAACGACTCTCCATTCTGGCAGGAAGGCATTTACGTATTTCCGTTACCCGATGATGCCAGTGTCGATACGCTTGAAATGCAGATTGGTGATAGATCGGTTAAGGGCATCATTAAAACCCGCTCACAGGCCACGACGGCATACGAGACCGCCAAAGCGCAGGGCAGCCAGGCCAGTCTGGTAGAACAGCAGCGGGCTAATCTGTTTACCACTCAGGTAGCGAACATCCCGCCCGGGGAATCAATTGACGTCACCATCGGATTTCAATCGGCCGTACAGTATGAGGACGGTGTATTCAGTACCCGCTTTCCACTAACCCTTACGCCGCGCTACACGCCAGTTGTACGACTACCTGTTGATGAGCCACTCGACGGCACAATGATTCCGCAGGACGCGGGCTGGAGCAACATGAATGGTATTAGTCCACCCATGGTGCCGGCCGCGCAGGCCGCACGCACTACTATCACTGCAGACATCAATGCCGGCCTGCCATTGCAATCAATCACCAGTCGCACGCATCAGATCGTAGCGCAGGAGCGTCTGGCAGCGGATGGTGTCACACAACACTGGCAGGTGCAGCTGGCACACTCCGACATTCCCATGGACAGGGACGTCGAACTCTCCTGGGCACCACCCCCCGGCCGCAGCCCGGGTGCAGCAGTGTTCCGCGAAAACCAACTGACCGCCGCCAAACCGATAACGCAGAATGGCGACTCTGCGGCCACCTATGCGTCCGTGATGTTAGTTCCACCGCAGCAGCTATTCGACAGCCCTCGACCACCACGCGAGGTGCTATTTGTTATCGATACTTCAGGATCAATGCAGGGCAGTTCCATTGTTCAGGCCCGCCGGGCACTGGCACTTGGTATATCGAGACTGACCCGTCAGGACGCCTTCAACGTCATTGAGTTTGACGACGCCGCAACATCACTGTTCGCCGATGTACAACCCGCCAATGATGCCAATCGCACGCTTGCCACAGACTGGATCAATCAACTGCGGGCAGACGGCGGCACCGAAATTCTGCCGGCGATGAAACTCGCGTTCCACGATCACAACATCGATCACGCCCGTCTGCGTCAGGTGGTCTTTGTGACTGATGGCAGCGTCGGCAATGAAGCAGAGATCTTTCATTATATAAAGTCGCATCTCAATCAATCGAGACTGTTCACGGTCGGTATCGGTTCAGCACCAAACACCTGGTTTATGCGTAAAGCGGCACAGGCGGGTCGCGGAAGTTATGTGTTTATACCCAGAGTGCAGGATGTCGCCGACACCATGCGCACATTGTTTAATAAACTGGAAAAACCCGTGCTTACGAACATTCAACTCGACGTGCTCGGTACGCCGGAAACAGAGCGCTATCCGTCCACCATTGCAGACCTGTATGCCGGTGAGCCTATCGTTATCGACCTACACTGGCAGGGGATCGTCGACGACGCAGAAATTGTAATCAGCGGAGAACACGCAGGGCAAAGCTGGAGTCGCAAGCTTAGTCTGCCTGCCGCGACCACTCAATCCGGCCAACTGGCAAAACAGTTTGCAGCAAAAAAAATCACAGCACTGCAGGACAGCCAATTATTTCATCATTCACCACAGCAGGTTGAAAAACAAATCACCGATCTGGCACTCGACTACGGGCTGGTCACCCCTTTCACCAGCCTGGTAGCGGTTGCCGAAAAGGTTGTTCGCGACCTGGTCAAAGATACGTTGCAGGCGACCGAAGTACCGGCGGCGATGCCATTTGGTAACACGATGGCGTTCCCGCAGGGTAGCCTCGGGTTGACGCTGCGCTGGCTGCTGGCCGCTGTGTTCTCGCTGCTCTCCGTGATATTCGCTCTGGCAACACTGCAACAGGTCAGAAGTTATACCCATGAATAAGCCTGTAAAACGTTATCGATTGTCACGGCATAAATGTGCAATTCACCTGTCTGTGAATGACGGTCCGGTGCATTGGTTATGGTCGGCTCGCAAGTGGTTTATCGCTTCATCACTCAGTCGTCGCGTGTGCTCACTGGCCTGTGTCTTGTGTATCGGCCTCGCATCCGCCACGGCCGGACAGGCTGCCTATTGGTCTGCAAAGTCAGTCTTGGCACAGCGACTGATTGCACACGCCTGGCAGCGAACGCTGACACAGGCGGGTCTGCCACATCGTCCCTGGCCATGGGCAGACACCCGACCGATCGCAAGACTGATAATCCCATCGGTCGATGTGGACACCTGGGTACTGAACGGCAGTGACGGCACCACGCTGGCGTTCGCTCCGGGCATGTCAGCGGGGTCTGTCGCACCCGGTCAGAACGGCGTCATTGTGATCGGTGCACATCGCGATACCCACTTCAGGAATCTGCAGTTCATCGCTGTCGGCGACACAATTCGCCTGCAGGATAAGCACCGGCGCTGGCACGAGTATCGAATCACAAAAACCTCCATCGCCGACGTTCGCACCGACGAAATTGTGGTGCGCCATGATCGACCTCGCCTGCTACTGGTGACGTGCTATCCGTTCGATGCGCTGATGCCGGGCGGCCCCCTGCGCTATGTGCTCGACGCCGAACTGGTTTAGCACCGTTGAACTTTACTGCACCACGAGGTCTTACAAAGCAACACATTATCTGTGTGCACACGGCACAACACACAACAGCGGCTGCTAAACATGACTTTTTTCTGGGCCTGGCTGGCAGGCGTCCTAACACTGATCAATCCCTGCGTCTTGCCATTGCTGCCCGTTATCATTGCCGGTGCATTCCAGAGCAGTCGGCATGGCCCGATCTATATGGCGCTCGGGCTGACCGTATCATTTACCGCGGTGGGTGTACTGGTCACCGCGTTCGGTCACCTGATCGGATTATCGGAAGACACCATAAACACCACAGCAGCAGTCATGATGCTGATCTTCGGCGTCATCCTGTTAATTCCACGGGCACAGGAAGCGCTCGCTTCAGCTGCCGCACCGCTTGCCTCCGGTGCAAACAATCGAATGAGCGCGGTGCAATCACGTGGCGGTCCTGGGCAATTTTTCATTGGTATGCTGCTCGGTGCCGTCTGGTCACCCTGCGTGGGACCAACACTGGGTGGCGCGATTGGTCTGGCCGCCACCGGCGAAGGGCTATGGCAGGCAACACTGACCATGCTTGCGTTTGGGGTGGGTGTTTCCACGATTCTTCTACTGCTTTCCTACGGCTCTCGCGAATTGCTCAACCGCCGTCGGGATCGACTGATGAAATGGATGCCGTGGGCCAAGCCGATCATGGGTGTCGCCCTGATACTGGTCGGCGTCGCCATCCTGATGCAGTGGAACAAGGCCATCGATATATGGTTCCTCGACAATATGCCAATCTGGCTGCAGGACCTTTCGGTCAAATTCTAGCAGGGTGTTGAAAAACGTGATGAGCGACGGTCTGAGTAGGCAAATTTCCCCGAAAAAGCGCAGTTTATGGGTTATACATGAGCATTTTGAGGGGGAATTTAACGCCCTCAGACCTAGTGTAGTGTGACATGCAATATCATCATATGAGTGCTTTTTTTGCTCTTGCC
>CAZOXM010000049.1:15752-36676 GCA_964583825.1 uncultured Granulosicoccaceae bacterium | reverse complement strand
TTACAACACCCTCCCCACGGGAGGGTCGGACGCGGTAGCGGCCGGGGAGGGCGATCACCTCAATTACAACACCCTCCCACCTGGAGGGTCGGACGCGGTAGCGGCCGGGGAGGGCGATTACCCCAATTACAACACCCTCCCCACGGGAGGGTCGGACGCGGTAGCGGCCGGGGAGGGCGATTATCTCAATTACAACACCCTCCCTCCCGGAGTGTCGGACGCGGTAGCAGCTGGGGAGGGCGATTATCCAAATTAGTTTTCGGGTTGCGATTGAATAAACCCGGATCCAGCTAGCATCTTTCAATAAACCAGCGGTACAGATTATTTCATGAAATATGCGGGATAGGGTTGTACCGGACATTGCGGCAGCAAGTACTACTTCTTGGGACATCTCTTACACCTTTACATCTACTTCGGATGCATCGATACATCTGTATAACTACGGATGTGTAACTGCTAATTTTTCATCTTGTTCAAAGAATATTTTTACAAATTCTTTATGACTTATTATTCGGGCCTTGCGCTGAATTGATCATCTGCTTGGACTGCCGGGTGGTGGCCTCGACTTCGGTGAAGACCCGGAGCACGCGGTGGTCCGCGTATTCGCAGAAGAGACAGGCCTCACCGTCAAGGTAGACAAGTTCATCGCAATCGACTCACTGTGTGACAGTATTCCGGGTTGGCCCGCGATGCATAGTATCCGCATTAGTCACTTTGGGGTCAAATCTTGACATAGCACTTTTTAGATCATTGGTCATTAGTCGCAGAAATGAGTTGTTGATGTATAGAGTCAAGACTTGACCCCCAAGGGGCTATGACCCCCAAGGTCTAATTCGCTGTTACGACATCGAATGACGATTGCGCAGTTGCCTTCGCTCTGTTTTTGGCGCTGGGGTATAGTGCGCGAATTGGTTTTTATCGATGCCTGTGCCTGAAAATATTATCTCTCACACCCGGTTTTTCGAGGAGAATGTGTTTATGTCCGAAGCTGCCCGATTACAGGAGCTTCCGGGTTGGATATACCTGCTGCGGGAATTTGATACCCTTTACCGGATGGGGTCCTCTGGCGGCAGTTCAGCGATCCGAAGTCACCGCAAACGTGTGCGCGACAGACTATCAAAAGCGATCAAGTCCAACCCGTATATCCTCGAACGTCCAGCCAAATCACTCCCGGTAACAGCACATCTGTCGCGCGCTCTGGATCTTGGAGAACGCGGTGCGATGCAAGGAATGGCGCGAGCACTGCGCGGAGTGTCAGCCAAACTGGAATGGGAGTACGGGTATGAGAAACTTCCCAAGGCATTAGCCAGGAAATACGCGTATTGCGAAGTATTGGGGCCACGTGGCCCGGTTCAGGCAGGAGATCTCATTATCGGTTTTGTGCTGTTTGCACCGGCCACGACCTATCCGCAACACAGTCATTCAGAGATTGAAGAAAGCTATATCTCAGTTGCTGGATCCTGGTCTGAGAACAATGCGGCAGTCTTTGCGCCCGGGTCATTGATCCTGAACACACCGGGGGCTAAACACCGCATTACCACTGGCGACATTGATCCATGCCTGCTGGCCTATGCCTGGACGGGGCCAGCGGAGCGATTATCTGATCCTGATATGAATTTCTCACGAAAGAGGTCAAGCTTCGGGGTCAAATCCTGACAGATCCCTTTTTGGTTCAATGGTCGCAGAAAACATGAGTTGTTGATGTATAGAGTCATGGCTTGAACCCTACGGCTTTGTTGCAGGCGCAAAGAGCTCCTGTTACAGGCCGTCGTAAGCTGACTTTGAGTTTATGCACAAGCAAGTAAGTGCAGCAACAGGCCGGAAGTTGTCACAATACCAGCCCTTAAATAATTCGAGCTGGTTTCTGTTTCTCTTGGAACCATTCCCGTCAAAGCACGTTGACAAAAAGCAGGGGGTGCATTAACTACAATTGCACCCCTCACTCTTGTCGCAGGTTTCTGCAGTACAAACTACCGACTAGCCTGATTGGCGCATGTCGTCTCGTATTAGCGCTTTAATTAAAGATATCCCCATTAGTATCATCATAAACGAGAAGGGAATTGCCCCTATTATCATCGCTGACTGTATCGCATTGAGGCCGCCGGCCAGCAGTAGTGCTGCAATGACTGCGGTTAGTATCAAGCCCCACATAATGATGTGATGCTTGGTTGCTGCTGTTTGCGAGCCACCGGCGCTGATGGTGTTAACAACCAGGACTGCAGAGTCAGCTGAAGTCACAAGATAGGTCAGCAGCAGAATAACAATGAGTACAGACAGGAATGCTGCAGCCGCTGGCATCATCACGTTGATGGTTTCATACAGCTGAGCCGTCAGGCTTTTTGCGAAGATGGAACCGTTGGCTGTTCCGTTGAGTTCCAAGTCGATTGCGGTTCCGCCAAGCAGTGCAAACCACAGAAAGCACATAAATGAGGGTGCAACGATAGACCCGAGCACGAACTCTCTGATGCTGCGGTTTCTTGAGATGCGGGCCAGAAAGATACCGACAAACGGTGCGAAGGCTATCCACCATGCCCAGTAGAAGATAGACCACCAGCCTTGCCATTCACCAGGGCTTCCGGCACCTGCTGCGGGAAAGACCTGGAAGGTTATCGCCGGCAGGTGAATGATGTAGTCAAAAATGCCATAGCCGAGAATCTTCAGTGCGAATAGGGTAGAGCCAAAGATTGCGAAGAATGCCAGCAGGCTAAACGACAACACCATGTTGATGTTACTTAGCCACTTGATGCCCTTGCCAACACCGGAAAGTGCTGACAGGGTAGAGCACACCATCACCACGGCCAGCGCAAGCAGCATAGATCCAGTAGAAGGTACCAATACCCCTTCGTCGTTGGTGGTCATCAGCCATTCTGCGCCGGTGAAGTTATAGAGCCCTGCTGAAAACGAATCGAGCCCCAGGCCAATGGTCTGGCTGATACCGAGTATGGTCGCCACAACTGCGGTGATATCCACCAGGTGACCAACAGGGCCGGATAGTGATCTGCCAAACAGAGGAGCCAGTGTTGACCGTATAGTCAGTGGCAGCCCGCGTGAGTAAGCAAAAAATGCCAGTGATATACCTACCAGTGCGTAACACGCCCATGCACCGATACCCCAGTGTAGAAAGGAGTAGCGATAGGTTGCGGTAATGGCGGACTCGGTTTTGGCGACTACCAGCCCGGGTATTTCAGCCATATTGCCAGCTGCTACCTGCGCGGTGTAGGTGGCCATGGCTGTGCTGCCTTCTTCTATAGCGATACCTGCTGCTGCCAGCGCGGCTTGTACTTCGGCGTTGCTCATACGGATGAGCGGGTTATCGCCAATGTGCCACATGGGTTCGCCAGTCGCGTAGCCGAGCATACCGATGCCAATGCCGGCGCCGAACATCATGGAGAACCAGGAGAAGTTTGAGAACTCCGGCTTGCCGCCGTCACCCAGAACGATTTTTCCCCAGCGTGGATGTAGGGCGATCACCAGGCAAATGACCACAAAAAAGGCGACAGACCAGGTGTAGTAGTAATTCAGGTTATTGAACGACCAGGTTTTCATCGCGCCGAGCAGGGCGCCGGCTTTCTCCGGGAATATGGCAGCCCAGACCACAATCAGTGCAATAATAATTTTCGATACCAGCGAAACAATTTGATTGAAGTTTGTGTAGAACCCACTGTCGGCCGTCGCTATCGGCAGATCGCTTAGAGGTGGTTGTATAGCCATTGATTTCCTCCGTATCTATTGGCTAAATCAAAATAGCACAATGCATCCTTATTATCTGCCGTAATTCGTGACGGTTTCTATCGGGGCTCTGAGTGATTTGGGTACACGTTTCGTAATGCTCAAATGGACCTGCGCGAGGTCAAGCTTTGAGCTTTGGGGTCAAATCTTGACAGATCACTTTTTAGCTCGTTGGTCGCAGAAAACATGAGTGGTTGATGTATAGAGTCAAGACTTGACCCCCACGGGTCACCGGTGTGACCCCCACGGGATAATTGCAAAGTTTTGGTGCCTGTCCAGACATGAACGTTTGTCCAGATAGGAGCGGCAGGGTCACTATCTTTGGGAAAATTGGGGAAAAATTCAGGAGTACAGCTCGTCTTTTGGTGTGGGTGATGTAAAAAATAGCGTTTATGCTTCATAGACTTAGCAGAGTGTTGAAAAACGTGATGAGCGACGGTCTGAGTAGGCAAATTCCCCCAAAAAGCGCAGTTTATGGTTATAAATGAGCATTTTGACGGGGAATTTAACGCCCTCAGACCTAGCGCAATAGTTGTTCAACATCCTGTTAGGTTGCGGGCGGAATCAGGGGGGGGGCTGCAATTGAACGCGGTGATGTACTAAACGCATCACAGAAATATCAGTTGCAAGTGGTATCGTTGGCGGATCCGGTCAACGTCGCGATTCACGTCGATTTTTTTGTACCAATTTCACAAATAGCCAGCGAGTGTGAGACTGTTCACACCCCGTGAGAGCCACCATGAACACTGACTTCAACCAGCCATCTGATCAGTATTACGACGAGTTTGAGCAGAACGGCTACGTTGTCTCTGAGCGGGCGATAACCACTGACATGTGTGCAGAGTTACTGAGACAAATCTTGCACTGTGCTCAGGAACACCAGTCAGACTATATTCTGCAGTCAGACTACCGCATCCATGCACCGCTACCATTATCCTGGCAATCGAGGCAGGCAATGATAGCCATCATCGAGCCCTACGCAGAAATGCTGCATCGGTTTTTTTCCGATCCGGCAAGTACTCAGGAATCCGATCTGGTAGAACTGAGTTCAATCACGGTGTTTCCCCATGCTGAAGCCCAAACGATCCATCCGGATGAGCAAAACGAGCATGCGCGCGTCGTCTCTATTTTTGTCAATTTGGCACCCACAAAAGCCGAATCAGGTGCACTGCAGATTATTCCGGGATCACATAAAGACCTTGACACCAAGAGATCAGCCGAGGAAGCCAGTGCGGTAGTATTACCTGAAGGGTCTGCTGTATTTATGAACAGTAAGACCTGGCACGGCGGTGGCGGCAATGAAACCCTTGATTCCATACGCCCCGTGTTTTACTTTTCGTTTGGTGCGCCAAACCTGCAGGGCCCCACCTACAGTATCCGAGATAATGTCAAGGGTCTGGGTTTGACGCTAGCTGATTTTATATCGCGGGATGGTTTGCGCCACACCGGTTGGAGGGCGGAGTCACAGCCTATGGTTTCGCGCAACCTGCAGGTTTATGAGTCGCTGCAACAGAGATCCACGTTCATCGCGATGAATAATGATCAAATCGTGGATCAAATTTCCCTGGCACATTTGCCACTGCCAATAGTCGACTTTTTTCGCGAAATCATGAGTGAGCAGCCATCCAGGACACTGGAAGAATATGCGCCTGAACTTGATATTCAGCTGCCCGACCTGATCGATTTCGTTGCCCAGCTCGGCAAGCGTGGTTGGCTCTGCTGGAACTCAGCGGCGAAGCCCGCTTAGTTGGCAACAGTGGCGGAATTGTAAAGCTTCGGATCGGTGGGCGATCTGTTCAACGGGCGATTGCGCTCTTACAACCGGTGGGGCAGGTTCAAGGCGACTTTACGTGATCATCCACCCTGATCGTTGCGGTTTCCCGGCACGGGGTGAGAATGACTGTGGCATTGAATCCGCTGGTTTGAATGTCTGCGTTCTGTCAGTACTTGCTTCTGTCCCAGTAGTGCTTGCCGTTAAGAAATAGCGCGTCTATTTTGTTGCTGTCATCAACGCTATAGCCAATAAAACCATTCAGGATCTCGCCCTTATTCGTCAGAATGGTGATCGTATAGCCATCGAGATAGTAGCGGCCGGTGACCCCTGACTTATTTGTGGCAGTAGAACGGGCCCTTGCAGCCGCCGCACTCAAATGACTCGCCCGCCAACGATCCAGAATAATTTCCCCGGCCTTATTCAATTGCAGGCCCCGCCCACTGACTGAAGAGGCGGATCCCTCTAAGCCGTCAAAACCAGATGCACTGACATTGCCGTAGGACAATGTCAGTCGTTCGCCGGCTTTGAAAGGAAATATTTTACTCTTGTCGTCGTCTTCCGGTAGCGTGCAATCTTCCGTGTTCGCCAGTTTATTCAAATCAACGGTTTCTGCCGGATCCCATTCCAGACAGGCAATCTCGACTCCATTATCGAACGCAACCGCCATCCCTACCTCAAAAATCAACATCGCTGGAAATCCAGACCAGCGACTGTAAGAATACAAGCTTGCGCTGACAGGACGCTGATTTGCTGGAATCAGTCCATTTTTTATGCGCAACTCGCTATCGCTTATATCCAAATCCTGAACGGTAGAGACAATCGTTTGGCTGGCAGTATCACTGGCCCCGGAAGAAGCATCGCCGGAATCAGAATCATCACGCTGTACTGGAGCGGCAATGTCGCTGACTAAAGGTCCGGACCCTTTGCGCTCCTTTTTACAGACATTCTCACCAAACACGGCGCCTTTGAGCAACTCAAAAAAACCACCGTCATGTACATCCATCGAAAAAAGCCTTGCATGGCCGTCCAGCCCGGGACAAAGGTACAGGACCGACGTGCCTGTCTGCTTACCAAACTTTGCCTTGCGTATCACTGAATATGATCCGGGCACGGTATCTTCTTTAACGGCCTCAACGGATATCAGTTCCCCGGAGGCTGGTGGAATATGCGCCTGCTTCGTTAACCATTGCTGCGCTGATTGCCCTTGAAGCGACTCCCAGGGACCGATGGTAATCGTAGTATTACCATTACTAACCACACGCGTGTTACCTACAACCGTGTCCTCCCAGCCCCTTGGCGCTTTGACCGTCTCTGCACTCCATGCATTGACGTTTAGGAGCAAAAGAACCGCGAGTAAAATAGATACAGAGTCTCTTCTCATACGATGCATCCCGATGCTAAACGCAACGATACCTGTTTAGGTACAGAGAATCTATTACCGCTATAAATACGAGTAACGCGGTAGTCGATCGCACATTGAGTGCGTTAGTTGCCGCCAATGGAGCAACTTTGTTCTACGCATAGAAAGACGATGGAGCATTCGTATGCGCCTGCCTGCAAAGGTCAGTCATATCGTTTTTACTCATTTGTTAAAACCGACCCGCATTCCATTGATGGTGAGTGGCGGTGTGATACCAAAACACCGTACAACGCTCGTTCAGTGGATGTTTTTCGCTTCGATGCAAATGGCGATATTGAACTTCGACCGGTAATCAGGCCGAGTCGGGTGGTTACTCTATAAGCAATGGTCAGATCTACTTTTACTTTAGGACGATAGAATCCGGCACGCGTGTCTGGTCGGTTAATGCCAAAACTTCTGCGGAGGTTGTGCGCAGAACCGACAGTGAATCTGGCTTCGAATCGATTGATGCAAGCTCCGGTAAGGGGCGGTTAGTCGTATGTCGATCGGAACAACAGGACCCTGTCGCATCAGGCACCACCCCCGGGTTC
This sequence comes from uncultured Granulosicoccaceae bacterium, assembly GCA_964583825.1. Lineage (GTDB taxonomy): Bacteria > Pseudomonadota > Gammaproteobacteria > Granulosicoccales > Granulosicoccaceae. Next base: position 29,223 of record CAZOXM010000049.1, on the reverse strand, counting down.
TGTAGCTGTACCTGCGAACCATCGGGTTCTATTGAACACACGAGGGTCGATTACGTTCATGCATATGCGGGTAATTTGTCTGCCGTATGGGCTCGCGGAGCCATCCAGCCAGTGCAGCCTTTGCATCTCGTATTCTGACGGCTGCGTCGCATACACCACCCGCATCACAGGGAATAGCGCCTATTGACCGTCTTGTTATAGAGCACCTGCTGTGGGTTTCTAACCACCAGGGTTGATGCAACCTGGTCATCATCAATTTGTCATTCAGCGGTTGTGTACAGATAACCACACACACGGTTGACCGGGCTCCATATCGGCGAATTAGCCGATTGACAGAAATAAATTTACCATTTGGTCAAAAATATGGCAATCTACAGTGGCTGGAAAACTTTGAGGACACATTATGGTGGGTTCATCTCGCACTCCTGGAGTCGCTGCCGGTCGACTGGACGCTGATTCCTTGCAGTCAAACTTTGCGGATCTGCATGGCCCGCTGGACTCGCACGAAGCCAGGGTTGCTGCGGATCGTTGTTATTTTTGTCATGACGCACCTTGTATAACAGCGTGTCCTACCACAATCGATATACCGTTATTTATACGGCAAATAGCCACCGATACACCTAAAGCTGCAGCCAAAACCATATTCGATCAAAATATCCTTGGGGGCATGTGCGCCCGGGTTTGCCCGACTGAAACATTGTGTGAGGAAGCTTGTGTGCGAGAAGCCGCGGAAGGCAAGCCGGTAGAAATCGGTCGCCTGCAACGCTTTGCTACAGACACACTAATGCGTGAGGGCAAACAACCGTACACCCGCGCCGCGAAAACAGGCAAAAAAGTCGCTGTCGTCGGTGCCGGACCCGCAGGCTTAAGCTGCGCTCATCGCCTTGCGATGTTCGGGCACGACATCACAATTTTCGATGCGAAAGAAAAGCCGGGTGGTTTAAATGAATACGGTATCGCGGCTTATAAAACCGTGGATAATTTCGCCAATGACGAAGTAAAGTGGTTGTTATCCATCGGAGGAATAGATCTTAAGCAGGGGCAGGCGCTGGGTCAGGATTTCAACTTTGCGGATATTCAAAATCAGTACGATGCAGTTTTTCTCAGCATTGGACTCGCTGATACCAATAAGCTGTCGGTCAGCGGTGCCGGCTTAAATCATGTGGCAGATGCGGTAGAGTTTATTTCTGCCATTCGCCAATCAAAAGACTACACGGACATCGAAGTCGGACGAAATGTTGTGGTGATTGGTGGTGGAATGACTGCTATTGATGCTGCGATCCAGGCCAGATTTCTGGGTGCTGAAAACGTGACAATTGCCTATCGCCGTGGCCAGGAAAACATGAATGCCAGTCGATGGGAGCAGGAGCTCGCAACCGCTAAAGGTTGTCAGATACTGCCTAATCTTCAACCGTCGACAATAGATGGGAATGGAGACGTCAGTTCAATTACCCTTGAATATACAGTAACAACACCGGACGGTCTGAAAGGAACCGGTGAAACGGTGACGCTTGCGGCCGACCACATTCTGATGGCGGTCGGTCAAACGCTTGCAGGTCAGCCGGATGGCATTGCGTTAACCGGTGGCAAAATTCAAGTCGACAGCAAAGGCAGAACCAGTATCGATGGTATCTGGGCAGGCGGTGATTGCGCCACCGGTGGTGACGATCTCACGGTAACTGCTGTGGCTGAGGGGCGGGATGCCGCTGAAGACATTCACGCACAACTTAGCGCCAACTAACCGCTACGAAAAAAGGAAGATAAATGGCAGATCTAAGCACTGACTTTTTAGGTATTCGCACTCCTAATCCTTTTTGGCTTGCATCAGCGCCACCAACCGATAAAGAATACAACGTGCGTCGCGCGTTTGAAGCCGGCTGGGGCGGGGTGGTTTGGAAAACACTAGGCTCTGAGGGCCCTCCTGTTGTGAATGTTAACGGTGCACGTTATGGCGCTGTTTGGGGGGCTGACCGACGGTTACTTGGTTTAAACAACATTGAACTAATCACTGATCGGCCGTTGGAACAGAATCTGGTTGAAATCAAGCGTGTTAAAAACGATTATCCTGATCGTGCCATCGTTGTGTCATTAATGGTGCCTTGTGAAGAGCAGGCATGGAAAGACATTCTCGCCCGCGTCAATGAAACCGGTGCAGATGGCATAGAACTTAACTTCGGTTGTCCGCACGGTATGGCGGAACGCGGTATGGGATCGGCCGTGGGTCAGGTGCCGGAGTATATCGAAATGGTGACCCGCTGGTGTAAAGAGAACTACAACAAACCGGTCATAGTGAAGCTGACCCCCAATATCACCGATATCCGCTTTGCCGCTCGTGCTGCAAAAGACGGTGGCGCAGACGCTGTTAGTTTAATTAACACGATCAATTCTATCACCTCTGTAAACCTCGATACCATGTCACCCGAACCATCAATAGATGGCAAGGGCACGCATGGCGGTTACTGTGGCCCGGCGGTCAAGCCCATTGCGTTGCACATGGTGGCAGAAATCGCTCGTGATGCAGAAACATCAGGGTTGCCGATTTCTGCCATTGGCGGCGTGACTACCTGGCGCGATGCGGCAGAGTTTATGGTCACCGGTGCTGGCAATGTGCAAGTGTGTACTGCTGCAATGACATACGGATTTAAGATCGTTGAAGAGATGATTAGCGGGCTGTCTGACTGGATGGACAGCAAAGGGTACAAAAACACTTCAGAATTTATGAGTAAGGCGGTGCCTAACGTCACAGACTGGCAGTATCTGAATCTTAACTATGTGGCCAAAGCAAAAATTGATCAGGACTCCTGCATAAAGTGCGGGCGCTGTTTTGCGGCCTGCGAAGATACTTCCCACCAGGCTATCCTGATGAAAGAAGGCCGGGTATTTGAAGTCAATGATGCAGAGTGCGTTGCTTGCAATCTCTGTGTCAATGTGTGTCCGGTCGAGGGCTGTATTAGCATGGAGCCGATGGCAACCGGTGAGACAGATCCGCGAACCGGCAAGGAGGTGGTCGCCGAGTACGGCAACTGGACAACGCACCCGAATAACCCGAGTGTGTTTGAGAAGGCATGACCGCAGAGCGCCCGTTTATACCTGCAGCATACGTGAAAACAAAATCAGCAGATAGTTTTCGGCATCCGGGTATGGGTCCGTGTCCGCGCCCAACACAGCCTGTATCTGTGCGTCGAAGTCTGCGTAGTGTTGTGTCAGGGACCAGATAGAGAAAATAAGATGCACTGGATCAACCTTGCGAATCCTGCCAGCCATAATCCAGCGTTGGATCAACGCGCTCTTTTCGTCAACCAGCTGTTTCAGTTCACCGCTAAGCAAGTGATGTATGCGAGGTGCACCCTGCAAAATCTCATTGGCGAAGAGCCGGCTTTCGCGCGGATAATTACGACTCATTTCCAGTTTGCGCTTGACATAGCCAAGGATGTTATCCAGTGGCTCGCCCTCGTCATTCAATTCACGCAGCGGATCCAGCCATGTTTCCATCAGCTTGCCAATCAAAGCCGTATGAATCGCTTCTTTAGATTCAAGGTAGTAGAGCAAATTCGGTTTCGACATGCCGGCTTCATGCGCAATGGCATCGAGCGTGGCGCCGCGATAACCTTGTGCTGCGAACACAGAAAGGGCCGCTGCATAAATTTTGGCCGTCTTTTCTTTTTGGATGCGCGTTTGTACTTTGCCGCTTGCTTCTTGTCGCATACTGATGTTGATAGAGCTCCGGTAACCACACATACTAGCGGCATTGCTGCAGGCAGGTGAAAATATTTACTCGCGCTGCAATTTATCTTTTAATCGCTCGCTGGCGAGCGAACAAAGCTTCGCCTCAACATCAGGGGGATTCCTATGACTGCTGACACTGAATCACGCGCTAACATTCGCATCAACCCGCAAAGGTTGTGGGACAGCCTTATGGAAATGGCGAAGATTGGCCCCGGAGTCGCCGGTGGCAATAATCGTCAGACTCTCACCGACGAAGATGCACAGGGCAGGGCACTGTTTCAGTCCTGGTGTGAAGCGGCGGGTTGCAGCATGGGTGTTGATGAGATGGGTAATATGTTTGCTACCCGTGCCGGTACTGATCCGCAGGCCCTGCCGGTTTATGTGGGTTCCCACCTCGATACTCAGCCGACAGGCGGCAAGTATGATGGTGTACTGGGTGTGCTGGGCGGGCTTGAGTTGATTCGTACACTCAATGATCTCGATATAAAAACCAAACATCCCATCGTGGTGACTAACTGGACCAACGAGGAGGGTACCCGCTACGCACCGGCGATGCTGGCTTCAGGTGTATTTGCCGGAAAGCACACGTTGCAATGGGGCTATGACCGGGTTGACGCCAACGGCAAGCGCTTTGGTGATGAGCTGGAGCGAATCGGCTGGAAAGGCCCTGAAAAAGTCGGTGATCGTAAAATGCACGCAATGTTCGAGTTACATATCGAGCAGGGGCCGATCCTTGAGGCCGAAAAGAAGGATATCGGCGTTGTTACTCATGGACAGGGTTTACGTTGGATCGAATGCACGGTAACGGGTAAAGAAAGTCATACCGGGTCTACCCCTATGCATATGCGCAAAAACGCCGGTCGTGGCCTGGCCCTGATTACCGAGCTGGTGCATGAGATCGCTATGAAAAACCAACCGAATGCGGTTGGTGCCATCGGCCATATTGATGTTTACCCGAATTCCCGAAATATCATACCCGGTAAAGCGGTATTCACCGTTGATATGCGTACACACATACTCGAGAAGTTGAACGGTATGGTGGATGAATTCATGCAGAAGGCACCCGCACTGTGTGAGGAGATCGACGTACAGTTCGCCGCCGAAATAGTCGGACAGTTCGATCCGCCTGCGTTTGATGAAAACTGCGTGAAAGCGGTTCGCGACGCAGCAGTGAGCTTAGGTTATTCCCATATGGATATCGTGTCAGGCGCGGGCCATGATGCGTGCTGGATTAACGACGTCGCGCCAACAGCGATGATCATGTGTCCCTGTGTTGATGGGCTGTCACACAATGAAGCGGAAGAAATATCTGTAGAATGGGCAACAGCGGGCGTCGATGTATTGTTCCACGCGGTTGTTAATACGGCGCAAATTGTCGAGTAGCGCCACTCGCAAAGGTTTAACTGGCCAAAGCAACCCGTGTTTTACTACGTTTACAAATAATTGAAGCAATATATAGAGAGGCACTCACATGAGCACAGTCATTAGAAACGGTACCGTCGTTACAGCAGATCTCAGCTATAGCGCAGATGTGCTGATAGACAATGGTGTGATTGTGGAAATTGGTGGCAACCTCTCTGGTAACACCGAGCTGGATGCGACCGGCTGTTATATCATGCCCGGTGGAATTGATCCTCACGTGCATCTGGAAATGCCTTTTATGGGCACTTACTCATCAGATGATTTCGAAAGCGGCACACGTGCAGGGCTCGCAGGTGGAACCACCATGGTCGTTGACTTCTGTCTGCCTAATCAGGGGGAGAGTTTGCTTGATGCGATTCAACGCTGGGACAATAAATCCACGCGCGCCAATTGCGATTACTCCTTTCATATGGCAGTCACCTGGTGGGGTGAGCAGGTATTCAAGGATATGAAAACCGTAGTGGAGGAGCGTGGGATTAATACTTTTAAGCACTTCCTCGCGTATAAGGGCGCACTGATGGTGAACGATGATGAACTGTTCTCATCGTTCAAAAGACTCTCGGAACTCGGGGCGACTGCCATGGTGCACGCAGAGAACGGCGACGTTGTCGCTGAGATGACGGCAAAACTATTGGCGGACGGGAATACCGGCCCGGAGGCACATGCGTATTCCAGGCCCAGTCAGGTGGAAGGTGAGGCCACTAATCGGGCAATTATGATTGCTGACATGGCCGGAGTGCCGCTTTACGTTGTCCATACCTCCTGTGAAGAAGCGCATGAGGCAATCAGGCGTGCACGTCAGAACGGTAAAAGGGTCTGGGGCGAACCACTGATACAACACCTGACACTGGATGCAAGCGAATACTTTAACAAAGACTGGGATCACGCAGCACGCCGCGTTATGTCACCGCCATTCAGAAACAAGAAGCATCAGGATAGTTTGTGGTCGGGCTTAATGTCCGGTTCGCTAAGTGTTGTTGCTACGGATCACTGCGCATTCACGACAGAACAGAAAAGAAGCGGTGTTGGGGATTTCTCAAAAATTCCAAATGGTACTGGTGGTCTCGAAGATCGCATGCCGATGCTGTGGACGCATGGTGTGGCAACAGGCAGGCTGACTCCCAACGAATTTGTGGCGGTGACATCCACCAACATAGCAAAGATCCTTAACTGTTACCCGAAAAAGGGCGCGGTGCTGGTGGGCGCTGACGCGGATCTGGTGGTCTGGGATCCTGAAAAAGAAAAAACCATACAGGCGAGTACGCAGCAATCATCTATCGATTACAATGTTTTTGAAGGTCATCATGTCAAGGGCCTGCCACGCTTTACACTCACCCGTGGAAAAGTGGCCATCCATGACGGAGAAGTGAAAACGGAAGAAGGTCATGGTCAGTTCGTTAAGCGGGAAGCCAATGCAACCGTGAACAAATCTCTGTCACAATGGAAGGAGCTGACAGCACCGAGACCGGTTGAACGCTCCGGTATACCAGCAACCGGCGTTTGATTACAGTTGAACCGTATTAGCAGACTGAGAACAAAAAAGTATGAGTGAACCGGTAGTCCAGGCACGGGAATTATCCCTGACCTTTAAGACTAACGATGGGCCGGTGCACGCCTTGAGTAACATCAGCCTCGATATAAATCAGGGCGAGTTTGTCAGTTTTATTGGCCCGTCAGGTTGCGGTAAAACAACCTTTTTGCGTGTGATTGCTGATCTTGAATCTCCTACAAGCGGGGTGGTTACCGTTAACGGCTTATCACCCGGTGAGGCGCGGCGAAAGCGGGCTTATGGTTATGTGTTTCAGGCTGCCGGGCTTTATCCGTGGCGCACCATTGGCGGCAATATCCGGCTGCCGCTGGAGATCATGGGTTACAGCAAGGCTGAAAAAAAAGCCAGAGTAGCGAGCACGCTTGAGTTGGTGGAGCTTGCAGGGTTTGAAAGAAAATTCCCCTGGCAACTGTCCGGTGGAATGCAGCAGCGGGCCTCTATTGCAAGGGCACTGGCTTTTGATGCAGATATTCTTCTAATGGATGAACCATTTGGGGCGCTGGATGAAATTGTTCGTGATCACTTGAATGAACAACTCTTGTCACTCTGGTCAATGACAAATAAAACCATTGCATTTGTCACACACTCCATACCGGAGGCGGTCTTTCTGTCGAGCAAAATTGTCGTGATGTCGCCAAGGCCAGGCCGGATAGCAGATGTTATTGACAGTCCATTGCCCAGGGAGAGAGCCCTGGAAATTCGCGATACACCGGAGTTTCTCGAGATAGCACATCGGGTTCGTGAAGGATTACGCGCCGGCCAGAGCTATGATTGATCAGGCATCTTCAGCGGAAGGGGGAGTCATGCGTAACGTTGTACCGGTGTTAACTGTACTCGCTATGCTGGTGGCTTTCTGGTGGGCTGCTGTAGCGCCCATGAATATGCGAGCCGCTCTCGATATTGCCGAACGCGGTGGCCATACTGTAGTGCCCGCAGGGTCCGTGGAACGAAGAAGTGTGCCCGTTCTGCGCTTGATGCTCGATAACCATCAACACATTGCATCGGGCTATTCGCTTAAAAGGCCAAGGCTACCAACACCCACGCAAGTGGGCGCTGAACTGTGGAAAACCACCGGGGCAATGGCAATGAAAGGTCGGGCTTTTTCGAAACGATCTTTAATTTACCATGGATGGATCACTCTACAGTCAACACTTTGGGGGTTTCTTCTTGGCACCACGCTTGGCATTCTCGGTGCGATTGCCATTGTCTATAGTCGTGTTGCCAATATGAGCTTAATGCCATGGGCCGTGATAAGCCAGACCATACCCATTGTCGCCCTGGCCCCTATGATTATTGTGCTATCGAATCAGTTGGGCATACAGGAACGCGGTGTGCCAAAGGCCATTATTGCAGCTTACTTGTGCTACTTTCCGGTATTGGTGAGTATGGTCAAGGGGCTGCGTTCGCCGGCCGCATCTGAACTTGATTTGCTAAAAACCTATGGCGCAGGCGGACTACAGAGCTTTTTTAAACTACGTCTGCCATCGAGCGTCCCTTTTCTATTTACCTCATTAAAAGTCGGGATCGCCGCAGCGCTGGTTGGCACCATTGTCGGTGAGCTGCCTACCGGCGCGATCAGTGGTCTTGGGGCGCGTATACTGATTGGCGATCAGTTCGGAACACCGTTGGCCATATGGTCTGCGCTATTCGCAGCGGCCATTCTGGCTGGTGTGCTGGTGACCCTGCTGGATATTATGCAAAGAATCACCCTCCATAGAATGGGCTTCAGAGCATGATCTGGCTCATCGGAGCGTTAGTATTCTGGATAGCGGCCTGGGCGTTTAACGTATGGCTGGCGAATAGCAAAGCAGCGGACAGTATTATTTTGCGTGTTACAGTGCCTGTACTTTTCGGCCTCACTTTGCTGGTGTTGTGGGAAGGTTTGGTTCGCGGCCTGGGAATATCACAGGTCATATTGCCTGCGCCCAGCCAGATCGGAAGTACTATTGCAAGTTCAACAAATATACTGTGGGTCGATTTTAATCAGACTGTTATAAAAGGCGCGTTACGAGGCTTTGTTATAGGCGCGCTGGCAGCATTCCTTACTGCAATTGTTATAGATCGCAGTAGCTTCCTGACCCGCGGCTTACTACCGATTGGCAACTTTGTCGCCGCACTACCCATCGTCGGTATCGCACCGATTCTTGTCAACTGGTTCGGCTTTGACTGGCAATCCAAAGCCGCTGTGGTCGTGGTTATGGTGTTTTTTCCTGTACTGGTAAATACAGTCCAGGGGCTTAGAGAATCGGACAAAATGCAGCGTGATCTTATGCGCACCTATGCCGCGGGATATCTGCAAACACTGTTTAAGTTGCGGCTGCCAGCCGCCATGCCGTTTGTTTTTAACGGATTAAAGATAGCGACAACGCTTGCACTTATCGGGGCAATAGTAGCGGAATATTTCGGATCGCCCACTCGTGGAATGGGCTTTCGTATTTCGACGGGAGTAGGTAGTCTGGACATTGATCTGGTCTGGGCCGAGATTGCCGTTGCGGCATTGGCGGGGACGCTTTTTTACGGGCTTGTTGCCTGGCTGGAAAAACGGGTGACCTTTTGGCACCCATCGCAAACCGGCTGAGATATCAGCCATGTTATGGAAACTCAACCGCGGGTATATACCATGAAACTCAGGAACTCACTCAGTGCAATGGCGCTATCACTGGTAGCTGGAGTTGCTTCCGCAGCAGACGATGTCACGCTGCAGCTTAAATGGGTAACGCAGGCGCAATTTGCCGGTTATTACGTGGCACAGGAAAAGGGGTTTTACAAAGATGAAGATCTCAATGTCACCATCAAACCGGGGGGTCCCGATATCGCCCCGACGCAGGTACTGGCCGGTGGCGGGGCAGACGTCACTGTGGAATGGATGCCAGCGGCCCTTGCTGCACGTGAAAAAGGACTGGCGATGGTAAACATCGCACAACCCTTTAAATCATCCGGAATGATGCTGACCTGTCGCAAGGATTCCGGGGTTAGCAGTACGAATGACTTTGCCGGCAAGACACTCGGGGTCTGGTTTTTTGGTAACGAGTTTCCGTTCCTGAGCTGGATGGGTAAACTTGGCCTTTCTACCGACGGTGGTGATGATGGTGTAGAGGTGCTTAAACAGGGTTTTAACGTAGACCCGATTGTTAACGGACAAGCTGCCTGTGTTTCAACAATGACTTACAACGAATACTGGCAGGTTATTGATGCGGGTATTTCTCCAGATGAACTCGTGACCTTCAAGTATGAAGATCAAGGTGTTGCCACACTTGAAGATGGTCTATACGTGTTGGAGGAAAACTTGGCTGATCCTGCATTTGAAGATAAGATGGTGCGTTTCGTTCGAGCTTCCATGCAAGGCTGGAAGTGGGCTGAAGAGAATCCGGAAGAAGCGGCGATGATAGTGTTGGATAATGATGAAACCGGCGCGCAAACCGAAGAGCATCAGATTCGTATGATGGGTGAAGTCGCCAAGCTGACAGCGGGTTCAAACGGCGCGCTGGAAGAAGCTGACTACGAGCGTACTGTCCAGTCGCTGTTGTCCGGTGGCTCTGATCCTGTGATATCCAAGGTGCCTGAAGGTGCCTGGACGCATGCCATCACTGACAAAGCGCTGTAGTAACTGATCATATGAGTAAATAGACGTCATAGATTCGGCTGCATGTAATGTGGCCGAATCATTGATGAGAATCTCTGTTCCCAGTGGTGCAATGAATCTTTTCAACTCACCCGGTTTGCTGCTCGTAGCGACTGGTAGCCTACTCGGACTGACATTTCCACTGGGTAAACTGGGAAGCCAGGCGGGAATTCACCCGGTGAGCTGGGCATTTCTATTTTCCTGCGGCGCAGCACTGGGCCTGTTGGTATTTCGTGTGGCGTTGCGAAAGCCAGTATTAGTTAACGTTGGCAATATGCCGTTTTATTTTCTGGCGGCTGTCATTTCATTGGTTCTGCCAAATATAATCACGTACAGGGTTATTCCTGAGTTGGGCTCTGGTTATACCGGGCTGCTATTTACTTTATCGCCATTGTTTACGTTAGCGTTGTCATCGATGTGGCAGGTCCGCATGCCGGGGCCTCTGGGGCTACTTGGTATTGCGTTTGGTTTTGTCGGCGCCGTTATCGTCTCTATTACTCGCGGCGAAGTAGGTAATCCCGCCAGTATCGGGTGGCTGCTGGCCGGTGTTTCTATCCCGCTACTACTCGCCTGCGGTAACGTTTATCGTACGATGGCATGGCCCGAGAATGCAGAACCTGTTGAACTCGCCATTGGGATGAATCTGGCTGCTGCAAGTATGCTGTTTGCGTTGTTACTTATGCTGCCCGAAGCGACATTGCCGGGGGGGTTGGAAACTATTAAGTTTACCGCTGTATTGACAGTGCTGACAGCGATCTTAATGGTTGCAGTGCATTCGCGACTTCAATATGTTGGCGGGCCAACTTACCTCAGTCAGATCGGCTACATTGCCGCTGGCGTGGCGTTATTGGTTGGCAAGCTCGTATTCGGAGAAAATTATTCCTTGATAACCTGGACAGGTGCCTTGGTAATCCTTGTTGGGGCTGTTATAAGTGTCAAAGCGCAGAAAGCGACTTGACGCTCATTCACTTGCCTGGGCTACTCTCGGCCGGGTTCGGCGGGTCTGCACTTTTGTCGATGACCTGAAAGTGCGTGTCGGCATTCCGATGACGGGGCCTGCTGCCGTGTACCCTGTGTGAGTCGCGCGAGGCAGGCGCGCTGAAACATCCCCGCACAGGCGACAACCCGGTCGAGATTACGTCGGAAAACACGAAGGCGCTTTTTTGAAGTTTGCGTAGCGGTCGAAAAGCCTGCAACATGAAAACAGGCCAGCGAAGCCAGAGGAGGTGGAGCTGACTTATAAGCGTTACCCAATGCTGGGTATTATTACCAGTGGACACATTTAACCCGGAGAAAGATCTTGAAAGCCACGATTTTCACGTCACTGCTGGTCATTGCGACAATGACCGCGCCGATGGCGCAAGCCGACACGCTTCGCCTCCTGACATGGGGCGGTTACGCGCCCGATGATGTCATTGCGAAATTCGAAGCCGAGACCGGCCATTCAGTGGAAGTGACGACCTCAAACAATGAAGAGATGATCGCGAAACTCCGCGCCACCAATGGCGGCGGCTTCGATCTGGCCCAGCCGAGCCAGGACCGCATCACCAGCGCCCAGGAAGAGTTTGGCATTTACAAACCCATCGATATGTCGCGGGTGAACGCCGAGTTGTTTATTCCGTCGATGCTCGAAGCCACAGCGGGTAACACCACGTTCGACGGCGAAGTGTATGGCCTGCCGCATGTTTGGGGCACCAGTGGCCTTGTGGTCAACACGGCCATGGCTGGAGACGTTCAGGATTACACCGATCTCTGTGATGCGTCAGTGGCTGGCAAAGTTTCCTATCGCCTGAAGCGTCCGACCCTGATCGGCTTTGCCTATTCCATGGGGCTCGACCCGTTTGCCGCCTACAGCGACACGGACAAATATCAGGATATCCTGGACCAGGTCGAAGCCAGGCTGACCGAGTGTAAGCCCAATGTGAAGACCTACTGGGGCGGTGGCGATGAGATCAAGAACCTCCTGCGCTCGGGTGAGGTGGTGGCCTCCATGGCATGGGATACGGGCGGCTGGCAGCTGAACGAAGACAACCCTGACATCACATTTGTGGCCCCTGAATCCGGCGCGTTGGGCTGGATCGATACTTTTGTTCTGCCCGCGCGCGGGCGTGCCGATGATGCGGCCTATGACTGGATCAACTTCGTCATGCGCCCTGACATCGCGGCCATGATCACCAACACCGCTGGTAACTTCACCGCTGCGGTGGACGGTGATGCTGGCGTCAGTGCTGATCTCAAGGCCCGCTATCAGGGTAGTTTTGATCAGGCGGCCATCGACAACATCAAGTGGTATCCACCGGTGCCGGCTGGTCTTGAATCGCTGGAAGGCGCCACACTTGACCGCATCAACGCCGCGCAATAAGGCGGAAGTACTCACAAAGAGGGCACCCTCCGGTGCCCTCTTTTTTTCACCCTGCGAGGCCGCCCTTTGTCCGACACCATCCCTGATCTGGTCTGCCGCGATTTGATGAAAGACTTCGGCGGCTTTCGCGCCGTCGACCACGTCAGTTTCGAAGTACCCAGGGGTTCATTCTTTTCCATTCTCGGGCCGTCCGGATGCGGGAAGACCACACTGCTTCGCATGATCGCCGGCTTCCAATCCCCTACAACGGGCGATCTGCTGATCAAGGGCAAGTCGATGATCGGCGTACCGCCAAACAAGCGCCCGGTCTCAATGGTGTTTCAGCATCTCGCGCTCTTTCCGACGATGAACATCGGCGACAACGTGGGTTTCGGCTTGCGCCAGCGCGGAGTTGCGCGGGCCGATATCACGCGACGTGTCGACGAAGTGCTCGAACGCGTTGGCTTGCCCGGCGTCTCAGGCCGTCGCATCGAACAACTGTCCGGAGGTCAGAAGCAACGCGTGGCCATCGCACGCTGCATGATTCTGGAGCCGGACGTGCTGCTGCTCGATGAGCCCCTGGGCGCGCTGGACTTAAAGCTGCGCGAACACATGAAAGTCGAGTTGAAATCGCTTCAGGCGGCATTCAATACCACCTTTGTTTATATCACCCACGATCAATCCGAAGCCCTGGTGATGAGCGACAAGGTCGCCGTCATGAACCAGGGTCGATTCGAGCAGATCGGTGCGCCGCACGAGGTTTATCACAACCCGGCCACCGCCTTTGTGGCCGGGTTTGTCGGGGATGCAA
>CAZOXM010000049.1:0-15652 GCA_964583825.1 uncultured Granulosicoccaceae bacterium | reverse complement strand
GAGGTTTATCACAACCCGGCCACCGCCTTTGTGGCCGGGTTTGTCGGGGATGCAAACGTGATCGACGCCAAAGTGTCCGCAGTGGACAGGGGGCAACTGACGCTGACTTCAGGTGTGGGCGCCCGGTTCCAGGTTCAGAACACCGAGTCCTCGTTGACAGTGGGGCAGGCGGTGCAGGTGTTTCTGCGGCCCGAAGCGATCGAGCTATCGACATCCAAAGACGGTCTCGAGGAGGGGTTGAACATCTCCCGAGGTACCGTGAACGCGGTGCTCTTCAATGGTGCGAACAGCTCGGTGATGGTGCGTGACGCGGCAGGTAGTCTCGTCAGTGTTGCGTTGCCGCAAACAGGCAGTTTTTCGAACCTGCGCGAAGGCGATGAGGTGTTCACCTGCTGGCGCCCGGAGAAGGCGCGCTGCTATCCGGCGGTGGATGCCTGAGCGATGAGGTCCGATGGGTCCAAACTCGGGTTCTACCTGTTGCTCGCCCCCATATTGTTGTGGCTGCTGGTACTCATCATCTTGCCGCACATCGGCCTTTTTGTGGTATCTGTCAGTGAAAAGATCGGGCCGCGCGCGTATGAGACCGGCTTTGGGAATTACGCCATATTCTTTGGCGAGCCGCTCTATTGGCGCACCTTTGCGCGCACGGCGATCATGTCCATACTGGCCACGGTGCTGACCCTGTTGCTTGGGTTTCCTATCGCCTATTACATCGCCAAGCTGACCCGGGGGCGTACCAAGACCACCCTGTTTTTAATGTGCATGATCCCGTTCTGGGTCTCGGAGCTGGTGCGGACATTCGGCTGGATGATCCTGCTTCGTGAAACGGGCGTTATCTCCACAACGTTGCAAAAGATCGGGCTGATCAGCGGTCCGGTTGAGCTGCTTTATAACGACGCTGCCATCATGGTGGGGCTGGTCTATACCTCGATCCTGTTCATGGTCGTGCCGCTGGTCACCACGCTCGACAGCCTGGACGACAGCCTGATTGAAGCGGGTTACGATCTGGGTGGCACCACCACTTCCATTCTGCGCGAGATCGTTATTCCCCATGCCATGCCCGGCATCGTGTCAGGGTGCATTGTTGTCTTCATGCTGTCACTTGGAAACTACCTGACGCCGATCCTGCTGGGGGGTAAAGACAGCCTTTGGTTCACGGGCATGATCTATAACCAGTTCATCACGCGCTTTAACTGGGAGCTGGGCTCGGCTCTGGGGTTTCTTCTCCTGGCCCTGTCTTCGGCCATTGTCTTTCTCGGCCTGAAGCTCTCGAAACAGTCGCTGTCCAACACGATGGGACGCGCATGATCCCGACCATTCCGCAACCGCGCTTTACCACATGGTGCTATCGCGCATATGTGATGCTGTTCTTTGTCTACCTTGCGCTACCGCTAACCGTGGTGTGCCTCTTTGCATTCAACAACAGCGTGTTCCCGTCGCCACCGTGGGAGGGGTTCACGCTGGCCTGGTTCTTCGGCACCGAAGCGCCGTACATTGGTGTGTTCCACGAGCGCTCAATCCTGCGGGGCATTGGCACGTCCGCCTTTGTGGCGCTGTGGGTATCGGCGCTGGCTGTGTTGGTGGGTACTTGCAACGCCTTTTTGTTTGTCCGGTACGAATTCCGTGGCAAGGCACTGCTATACATGTTGATGCTGCTGCCACTGATCATTCCCGGGGTTATCCTGGGTATTTCGATCCTGGTGTTTTCAAGCTCCATCGCCAACACGCTCGAAGACGCAACAGGCCTTTGGTTCGATGGCTTGCGCCCTGGCTTGCCGCTGGTCATTCTCGGGCAATTCTCGTTCATCACAACCTTTGCTACCCTGGTCATCACCGCCCGGTTGCAAAAGTTTGACCCCAGTCTGGAAGAAGCTGCTCTGAATCTGGGGGCGACAAAACTGGCCACCATTCGGCAGATAACCTTACCGTTTCTCATGCCGGCCATCGTGGCCTCGGCCATCGTCTCGGTGCTGATGAGCTTCGAGAATTTCAACACAACGCTCATGCTGGTCGGATCGGATTCACCCCTGACGATAACGATGTTCGACAAGCTCAAACAGGGCTCGACACCTGTCCTGAATGCAGTATCTCTTCTTTTAATTTTAGTGTCAGCGGTGTTGGGGCTGTTTTCGCTGCTCTTTCCAAAATCAAAAAGTTGAAGATCGTCCGAAGGCCTTCAGGCCCATTCGTCAGCGGCTGCTTCCGGTAAGCTGTGGTGCAGCACCGGATAGCATCCTCAAGGTCAACAAAGATTAGTTTTATAACGGCAGTTAAACGAAGTTACAAACGATGCGGGGTTTTATGATGAGTGATAACGGAACAACATTATTTACGAACACTGACTATTTCAAGGCGTTCCCAGAACCCGATACTGTGTTCGTTACCGATGTTAAAAAACATCTGCAGCACTTCTTGCCGCTAGCGTCAGTGGACTTGTCCAAAATAAATCCTGACTGGAGCGATACGGTCCACTTTATCGTTCCTATTGGATCTGACGACGGCACAACAGGTGAAACCACTACTGAATTCCACACCTACTACAGTTGCGACAATTGGGTGGGGTTTCAGTATCAAAATGGTCTGTGCTGTTACCTTGGTGATTGGCGTTTATTCATCACAGATACCAATCCTGAATACTATCGCGCCGCAGTCGATGGTTATGAAACTGCCAGGAAACACTTTGCGAAGTACAACGCTCTACATATAGTAAGAGACGCACCTGATAAAAATGGAAACCTGTTTGATAAAAAAGACCCTGTGCCTCTGGTTGAGCAGCTTGGCGGTGAATGCTATGACGCTAACTGGGCCAATATGGGAAATTTTAATATTACAAGATTTGGTAGCTGGTTCGAAACTTACAACGGTGTGGTGGAAGAGGAGCAAAAGGTCAGGCCATTAACGCAGGACGGAAGACCATTTGAGTATATAGGCTTCGTAGACGCTGGTGCTTATAATATGAATAGCGAGACTGATTACACGTGGGCAGACGCCCTCTTGTTTTATGATCCTGTCAGTAAAATATCGCTGATTACGTTTGATTGGTCCTAAGGAGCCTCTGATTAATAGAGCGCGGCCATTCTGGCAGGATTATTTTTTCGATTCCGAGGCGTCCCTTGCCATATGCACAATGGGTAAGGAATGGTTGTTTCCTTTATAAAATCGCATCGACGCGCGCGGAAAAGTGGATCGTCAGAATGACGCGTATCCGTGCCTGTATTGTTATCGGTATCGGTATCGGTATCGACAGCAGTATCATCGTCCCGGGGCTGTGAAATCCCCGATGTGGGTCCGGTCGAATCGGTCACATCGTTCGACGAATCAGAATTTGAACCACAGGCATAGACAAGCAGGCAGGCTGCAAAAATCGCCAATATTCTAAAAGCGGGCATAACAGGCACTCCAAATTGTCATGACATTAAAATGCCATGAAGTTACTGACGTGCGCAACATCGCAGCACCTGAGCCTTCGGCAACTGCTCAAGGTCCGAGTCGATCCGCCTGTCGAGCGTGCTCGACGCCAGGTTCGCGGGCTGGTCTGTTGTTAACAAGCGCGGACTTGAGAGCGCCGGGGTGCCTGATTCCGGCGCCGAAGAAAGCAGACGTCATGAGCGATCGCCTGCTTGCGGCCTGAAAACGTCGGGTTTACATGAATCGATTCACCAGATTCTCCAGCCTTTCCTGCTTGCCAGATTTTGGTTCCGGTGATTCGGTGCTCTGCATCATCTGACTGAAGCATTCTTCCAGTCCGCCAGCTAACATTTTTTTCGATGATGCCAAATCCCAATCGGCGTAGCGCTCGTTTCGCGCCGCTTCGAGAGAACCATCTTCAAGCATGGCGGCGGCCGCTTTTAAACCGCGTGCGCATATATCCATGCCGCCCACGTGCGCTGCTACTAAATCTGCAGGGTCAAGTGACTGGCGTCGAATTTTGGCATCGAAGTTTGTGCCGCCCGTGGTAAATCCGCCCGCCTTCAGAATTTCGTAATACGCAAGCGCTACTTCAGGTGTGTTGTTGGGGAATTGATCGGTATCCCAACCGGATTGATAATCGTTGCGGTTCATATCGATAGAGCCCAAAATATCAAGTGATGCAGCCATCGCAAGTTCATGCTCAAAGCTGTGGCCGGCAAGAATGGCATGCCCTTGTTCGATATTCATTTTGACTTCGTTTTCGAGACCAAACTCGCGCAAGAACCCATATACGGTTGCGACATCGTAGTCGTACTGGTGTTTGGAGGGTTCTTGCGGCTTGGGCTCTATCAGTATGGTGCCGTTGAATCCTATCTTGTGTTTGTATTCCACCACCATCTGTAAAAACCGACCGGCGTTGTTGCGTTCGCGTTTTAAATCGGTGTTGAGCAGTGTTTCGTAACCTTCACGACCACCCCACAAAACATAGTTTTCGCCACCGAGCTTTAGTGTGGCATCCATACACGACTTAACCGTAGCGGCTGACCAGGCAAACACTTGCGGGTCCGGATTAGTGGCAGCGCCAGACATAAAGCGTCTGTCAGTAAATAAATTTGCAGTGCCCCACAGCAAACGGGTTTTATGCGACTCCATTTTCCCGCCAATGTAATCAACGATCTCTTCAAGGTTGCGGGTGTTTTCGGCAAAGGTTTTTCCTTCGGGCCGAATGTCTGCATCATGAAAACAAAAGTACGGCTGACCCAATAGCGAGAACAGCTCAAACGCAACGTCGGCTTTTAAACGAGCCAGTTCCATGGTGTCTCCAAACCATGGACGCTGAAAGGTTTGTCCGCCAAAAGGGTCGCCGCCCGGCCATGCAAAGCTGTGCCACCACGCGACGGCGAATCGTAAGTGATCCTCCATGCGCTTACCCATGACCATTTCGTCCGGATTGTAATGACGAAATACAAATTCATCTTGTGAATCGGCACCGGCATATTTTACTGCCGGAATGTCTTGGAAAAAATCAGTCATGAGAGATCCTTAACCTCTGGGAAAAATCGCTGGTTGTGGTGGCGTTCAATAGAATAAGGGAAAACAGTGTTAGTGTTCGAGCTTCGTCCATGCGGCGTTGTTACCCGATGAGGTAACGCAGGCCGATACAAACTGTACCCCCTTAAGACCATCTTCCACTGTTGGATAGACCACGTCAGACGGTGTAGCGTTGCCATCGCGCGCAGCCACAATGGCCGTTGCGGCTTCCGTATATAAATTGGCGAATCCTTCCAGATACCCTTCCGGATGACCTGCCGGAATTCGGCTCATACGTGCGGCAGCGTTTCCGGCACCGGCACCGTTTCTGGTCACTAATCGTTTTGGTTCACCGAACGGGGTATGCCACAAGTAGTTCGGATCTTCCTGTGCCCATTCAAGCCCGCCCTTGTCACCATAAACACGCAGTCGCAAGGCGTTTTCATTACCCGGTGCCACTTGTGATGACCACAGCATGCCGCGCGCGCCACCTTCAAAGCGCAGCATCACATGTGCGTTGTCATCGACTTGTCTGTCGGGAACAAACGATTGAATATCAGCAGCAAGGCTTTCCACCTGCAGGCCAGTGACAAAACACGCGATATTAAATGCGTGCGTACCAATATCACCGGTTGACCCGCCAGCGCCAGAGCGTTCCGGATCGGTACGCCACAATGCTTGTTTAAAATCCTGTTCGGTTGTCAGCCAGTCTTGCGGGTATTCAACCTGCACGACACGTATGTTGCCAATGTCACCGTTGGCCACCATTTCACGTGCCTGCCTGACCATGGGGTAACCCGTGTAGTTATGCGTCAGGATAAACAGGCCTTTCGAATCTTTAGCCACTTGAACCAACTTCTTCGCATCTTCAAGGGTTGAGGTTAAAGGCTTATCGCAAATGACATGAATACCACGCTCAAGAAATGCTGACGCCGCGGCAAAGTGCACATGGTTTGGGGTAACGATACTGACCGCTTCAATGCCATCATCACGAACGGCTTCCTGCTCAGCCATTGACTGAAAGTCATCGTAGATGCGTTCCAGTCCTATCGCTTTACCACTGGCTTGCGATTTTTCCGGTGTTGAGGAGAGGGCGCCTGCGACTAATTCATAGCGATCATCGATACGTGCTGCGATCCGATGAACCCCACCGATGAAGGCATCGTTTCCACCGCCGACCATGCCAAGCCGGATGCGTGCCGGGATTGTGTCGTTCGTCATTAGCTGATTCCCAACATTTTACGATTAGCGGCTTCATCAGTGCCGCCATCGGCGAAATCATCAAATGCACGCTCTGTGACACGAATAATATGATCACTAACAAACTGTGCACCTTCACGTGCGCCATCTTCCGGGTGCTTTAAGCAGCATTCCCATTCAACCACGGCCCACCCATCGAAGTCGTTGGCGGCCATTTTTGAGAAGATCGCACCGAAATCTACCTGACCATCACCCAGTGAACGGAAACGTCCGGCGCGTTCGGTCCAGCTTTGATACCCCGAGTACACACCTTGCCTTCCGGTCGGGTTAAATTCCGCATCTTTTACGTGAAACATCTTGATGCGATCTTTATAGATATCGATGTTGTCCAGATAATCGAGGCACTGCAGCACATAGTGAGACGGGTCGTACAACATGTTGCAGCGTGCGTGGTTGTCCACTCGCTCCAGGAACATCTCAAAGGTAACGCCGTCGTGCAGATCTTCACCCGGGTGAATTTCATAGCAGATGTTCACATCGTTATCTTCAGCATGATCGAGGATAGGGCGCCAGCGTTTGGCTAATTCGTCAAAGGCTGTTTCGATTAATCCCGCCGGGCGTTGCGGCCACGGGTACACGTACGGCCAGGCCAGTGCGCCTGAAAATGACACATGGTTTTTAATACCCATGTTCGCTGATGCAGAAATGGCTTTCATTACCTGATCAACTGCCCATGCCTGACGTGCGGTTGGATTGTTGTGTACCGAAGGGTCTGCAAAACCATCGAATGCCGAATCGTAAGCCGGATGCACCGCAACCAGCTGACCTTGCAAATGCGTTGACAGTTCGGTGACTTCAACGCCATTGGCTTTGGCCTGGCCTTGAAAATCTTCACAATAGCTCTTGCTGGTTGCCGCTTTTTCAAGGTCGATGAGTCGTGCATCCCAACTGGGCACTTGCACCCCTTTATAGCCACAATCGGCAGCCCATTTGGTAATGGAATCCCACGAGTTAAACGGCGCATCATCGCCGGCGAACTGTGCCAGAAACAAAGCCGGCCCCTGGATCGTATTCATAATGGTTGTTCCTCGTTTTTGTGGTACTCGGTTTTAGAGTCGTCATTGCTATGGTAATCACGTGGCATATTCTCGAACAGGAGAACATCTATACGTATACGTTCTTGTGATTGATCGAATGGAATTTGGTCGACGGTTGCCATTAACAAGCGAGTGGCTGATCGCACCAGGTGCCCGGTGTCTTGCGAAATAACCACATCAAATATCCCGTTGGCCAGCGCATCTTTAGAGCTATCGGTGAGTTCGTGAGCAACCACTACCGTGTCTCTATGTTGTTCGGTCTCTCGTAAATAGCGAATAAGGCCGGGATTGCCCGCAGCCGCTGAATAAATACCACTGATGCGCGGATTCGCTTTAAAGACATCTGGTATTCGCCGATGTATTAAGTCAGCATCATCGCGACCTTCTAAAGTGGAGACAATTTCTATGCTCGGAAAATCATCCTGCATGAGCGCCTCAAATCCATTGACGCGCTCCAGATGATCATTTGCCAGATGTGAGCCGGTAATAATGAGTATGCGTCCTGTCCCACCCATAAAACGCCCCATGAGTCGCGCGGCCGTGCGACCAGCGGCAACGTTATCAATGCCAATAAAGTGATGTCTTTGTGAGGCTGGCAGGTCAGCCACTAACGTTGTAACTGCAATTCCCCTGTGTCGTGCGCGCTCTATTGCCTGACCCACTTCCGGTGTGTCTGGACCAAACACGCTAACGCCGTCTGTCTCGGTTGCAGCAAGATCGTCTAGTGCCGATACCAATGCCTGTGGGTCGAAAGGCGCAACCTTTAAACAATTCAGTGTGGTGCGTTGATGTTTATTTCGCGCTGACAGCGCGGCAATATCACGCTCCAATGCTTTCACAAATTCATTGTCTGTGTCGGGCAATATAAACAGGAAGCGATAAAAGCGCTGCCGAGCCAGGTTCGCAGCCGCTGCATCACGTACATATCCCAAGCTTGAAACTGCACCCATGACTTTTTCGATGGTGACCGAACGCACACCCGGGCGCTCATTCAGCACACGATCAACGGTTGCCAGAGACACGCCTGCCACTTTAGCCACGTCATTAACTGTGGGTTTATTAAGCGATGTTTTAAGCTTTTTCTGATCCATAAAATCAGTTGTGTAGCAGATCCGCTAAACCCTCGAAAACCAACGCGACTGCTTCGGCGCCGGGATCATTATGGCCCTCAAGATTTTCTGCCGGAACATAAGCCGCGCGACCGGCTTTGGCTTGCAATATCGTTGCTGTAGACTGCGCGCCTTGTCTGGCAGCTTTAGCTGCGGCTGCTACACCGGCAGGCAGCGCATCCAAAGCGGGAGCCAGCGCATCTATCATGGTGCGATCGCCAACACTTGCACCACCCACTTCGCTAACGCGTGCCAAACCTTGTTGCAGGCTGGTTGCCAAGTCTGCACCACCTTTGCTGGCATCACCTGCCGCATTAAAAAATATGGCCAGGATCACACCTGATGAACCTCCCATGGTTTGTCCAAGCTCATTGCCCAACGTCGGTAATAACTGTGGCATTTCGGCAAGCGGTAGTTTGTCGAGTGAATCCTTGAGCGCTTTCGCCGCAGTTGCCAGGGTGCTACCGGTATCACCATCGCCTGACTTGGCATCGAGTTCGTTGAGTTGTTTTTCGGCACTAATGAGCACATCGGCAACGTGTGCGAGCACTGCACGATGATCATCATCGGCAGATGGTGTGACTGTTGAGGGTGCTAAATCAGCCGATAGTGCTGTCACTTCTACAGCATTGATTGACTGTAAACCTGGCCACGCTGCAAGGCTAACCGGCGCCGTTAAAGCGGCTTGATCATCGGCACTTAATGGCATAATCGATACCGAAAAGCCATGCATATCAAGTGCGGTCATCATCGCTGCCGGCCCAACCACATGTGTAACCGTCGCTTCCCGGGTGAGCGTGTTGGCCAGCACTGACATTTCCAGCGCGGTGGTCGCACCGAGATTATTCAGCAGCGCCACGCACGGACCTTTGGCCATATGTGGCCGCAGTTTATCGAGCACCATGCCCATGGCATCTTTTGCATTGGTAAATGACACCTGCTCAACACCCGGCTCGCCGTGGATACCCAGGCCAAGCTCCGCCTGTCCGACAGGAATGCGATCTTCTTTTGCCGAACCAGGCACCGTGCAGGTGTCAAGGCTGATACCAATGGATACCGTGTTATCGATAATTCTTTGCGCCTGTGTGGCTATTTGCTCAAGTGTTGCACCGGCTTCAGCCATAGCCCCTGCAATTTTGTGAACAAACAAGGTGCCGGCAACACCACGTGGCTGTGGTAAATCTGGCAATGCTACGTCATCAGCTACCACCACCATCGCCACCTTAAGCCCAAGCGCACGAGCACGCTCAGCTGCCAGACCAAAATTGAGTCGATCGCCTGTATAGTTCTTCACTATAAGCAAGCAACCGGCATCACCGGTGACCGCTAATATGCCCGCCAGCACCGCATCAACCGAGGGCGATGCGAACACATCACCGCAGACTGCAGCAGTCAACATACCCGGGCCAACAAAACCGGCATGCGCGGGTTCATGACCCGATCCACCTCCGGAGATTAGCGCCACTTTGCTTGTGTCCCATGTGGCGCGGTGAACTACTTTGATATGCGGGTAGCCATCCAGGCGCTTTAACTCACCGCCGGAACAAGCGATGAGCCCGTCAATGGCTTCGCGGACAAGATCTTCTTTTTCATTAATAAACTGAGTCACGGCTGCGTTCCTTAATTAATTAACACGATCGCCCTGCGCGTCAAAAAACAGTGGTTTGTGCGCGTTGACCCGTATAGATTCACCCGGTGTGAATACGTTTTGCGGGTCGGTTAATGTCACAATTTCGTGCTCGTTCAAGGTTAAATGCAAACGAGTTTGATCACCTAAATGTTCAACCCGCCGGATAGTCGCCTCCCGGCCAGTGACATTGCTGTGCGTTGCGTTAGTTTGGGTTGCACTATTCACTGCGCCACCACTGAGAGAAATGTTTTCCGGACGCAACCCCACAGTCACTGCTGTGTCGGGTGCGTTGTCGTGCAGTAACCCAACGGGCAGTAAGTTGATACGTGGTTGCCCAAGACGTGCGGCAACATAGGTTGAGCACGGGTTTTCGTAGATCTCGCGTGGCGTGCCAAATTGCACCAGACGACCTTCATCCAACACACCTACATGCGTTGACATGGTCATGGCTTCAATTTGATCGTGCGTTACGTAGAGCAGGGTGGCGTTGAGTTCGGCGTGAATTCGTTTTAATTCAATTCTCAGATCGGCTCGAAGTTTTGCATCTAACGACGACAACGGCTCGTCCATTAAAAAAATGGCAGGGTCACGAACCAGTGCACGGCCAATGCTAACACGCTGCATTTCACCACCAGACAACATAGTGGCCTTGTTATCCAGCTTGTGCCCGATGTGCAGCACTTCGGCTACCTGTTGCACCTTGTGTTCAATTTCCTGTTGTGGTGTTTTTAATATGGGCGAGCGCAACGGAAAGGCCAGGTTTTCACGCACACTCATATGCGGATACAGAGAGTACTGCTGAAACACCATTGCCACATCCCGTTGTGCCGGAGTCAAATCATCGACCGAATTGCCGGCAATGCTAATGGATCCGGTGTCGGCTTTTTCGAGCCCGGCAATCAGCCTTAGTGTGGTGGTTTTTCCGGCGCCGGTTGGCCCAAGCAATACCACGAATGCGCCATCGGGCACGGTGAGATCCATATCGCTAATGGCTTGTGTTTTAGCGAAGGATTTTGATACACCGTGAAGTTGCACTTCAGCCATGAGCAATAACTCCCTCATTCAGCTCCGAGCGCAAAGCACGGCCAGTTGTTTTATCGAATAGGGTTACGCAATCACTGCGAAAATCCAGCCCCACGTTATCGCCGACCGTCACGTTGATTTCAGAGCTGATGCGTGCTTTAAGCTCTCCACTGGCAGTGTCAAGGGTCAGTATTTGTGTTGTGCCCAGGTATTCAGCGGCCATTATTTCAGCACGCATTTGTGCGTCATCTTTTAGCGTGATGTGTTCCGGCCGCACCCCGAACACCAATTCACCACCGATAGCTTCGCGCATGGCAGGTACTGGCACGGTATGACCGGATAAAGTAACTGCGGTGTCTTGTACAGCCAGCGAGCCGTTAAAGTTCAGGAAATTCATTGAAGGCGAGCCGATAAAATCTGCAACAAACATGGTTGCCGGCTTATCGTAAATTTCGCGTGGTGTGCCAAATTGTTCGACAACAGCATTGTTCATTACTACGATTTTGTCGCCCATTTGTAAGGCTTCCAGCTGATCGTGGGTCACATAAACTGTGGTGGCTCCCATACGATCGTGAAGTGCGCGCAGCTCTTCTGCCATGTGCTCACGAAACTCTGCATCTAAAGCACCCAGCGGTTCATCCATCATGAATGCTTTGGGTTCCCGAACAATCGCCCGGCCAAGCGCGACGCGTTGCCGATCACCTCCGGATAAACCGCCCACCGGTTTGTTAAGGATGTCGCCAATACCGAGAATGTCAGCAACTTCGGCAACCTTAGCTTTAATTTGTGAACGTGGCATGCCTTGTGATGCCAGCGGGTAGCTGAGGTTCTTGCGCACATTCATGTGTGGATACAGCGCGAACATTTGAAATACAAAGGCGATATCGCGCTGTGATGGTCGCAACTGAGATATATCTTCGCCATCAAGAAAGATGTTTCCGCTGGTGGGGAGCTCCAACCCTGCAATCATGCGCAGGGTAGTCGTTTTGCCACAGCCTGACGGACCCAGCAGCATGAAAAATTCGCCATCTTCTATGGTGAACGAGCTTTCCTGCACCGCCACGAAGTCGCCGAATTCTTTGCGAATATTTTGAATAACAATTTGAGCCATTGTTACTCCGGAAAGTGGCTAACAATGATGAACATCACCGTGCCAACCAACGTTGTTATGAATGAGTAGGTGTAGGCCCACATTACGAATGGCTGCATTAGCATAAACACGCCAAGCGCGATAATAATGGTGGCCAGCATTTCCCAGGAGCCACGCCTGAACCGGAATAAACCACTGAAGAAATTTGTCATTTTCGAACTGCTCCGAACGTGATTCCACGAAGCAAATGCTTACGCAATAAAATGGTAAAAATCATGACCGGTAGTAAGAATATGGTCGCGCCGGCTGCAACGGCAGGCCAGTCCAGACCACCGATACCAATGATGGTCGGTATAAACGGTGGCGCTGTTTGCGCGGTAGCGGATGTTAACAACACGGCAAAAGCGTATTCGTTCCATGCAAAGATAAGACAAAAAATAGCCGTTGATGCAATGCCCGTCGCCGCTTGTGGCAAAACTACTTTGTAAAAGGCCTGAAACCGCGTGTAGCCATCGATGAGAGCGGCCTCTTCGTATTCACGCGGGATTTCATCGATAAAGCCTTTTAGCAACCATACCGCCAACGAAATGTTCACGGCGGTATACAGTAGTATCATCCCCAAATGCGTATCGGATAAGCCAATGCTTCGATACATTAAAAATATTGGAATGGCCACCGCTATAGGCGGCATCATGCGTGTGCTTAAAATAAAGAACAACAAGTCATCGGCAAACGGGATTCTGAATCGGCTGAAGGCATACGCTGCCAGCGTGCCTAAAAATATACTTAAAAACGTGGAGCCAAAACCGATAATGACCGAATTAAGAAATCGTTGACCAAACTTGGAAGGGCCGACAATCACCATATCGTATTGCCGGACTATCTCGTCCGCCCAGTTCTTTGGTGGGTTATTGGCTAAATATTCATCGGTTTGTCTGGTACGCGTGGTAAACAGATTCACATAGCCTTCAAGAGTTGGCTCGTAGACCACTTTAGGCGGATAGCTAATGGCATCGGCGGGTGATTTGAAGCCGGTCATCACAATCCAGATCAATGGGATCATGGTAATAATGGCATACAATACGACTAAGACGCCCGCAAACCCTTTTGCGCGATTTGAAGCTTCCGAAATAGAGTAGCCACTCATCGTTCTTTTACCTTATTGAGTGCCTTAACATAAATTGACGCAAGCCCAAACACGGTAACAAACAAAATAATGGCGTAGGCGGAGGCATACCCGGTCCGCCATTTTTCAAATGCTTCGCGCTTTAAATTGATAGACGTGAGCTCAGTTGTCGAGCCTGGACCACCACCGGTTAGCTGCACCACCAGATCGAACATTTTGAAATTCTCAATGCCGCGGAAAAGCACAGCAAGCATCAGGAATGGCAAAATCATAGGGATCGTTATCGTAAAAAACTGTCGCACTTTCGAGGCGCGATCAATTTCAGCGGCTTCGTAGATGTAGTCGGGAATAGAGCGTAAGCCCGCAAGACAAATCAACATCACGAAGGGCGTCCACATCCATGTATCCACTATCACAATGGACCAGGGTGCTAAATCTACCGAGCCAAGCATGTCAAAGCTCGATGCATCTTTACCCGTCACAAACGCAACAATGTAATTAAACAAGCCGATTTGCGGTTGATACAGGAATTTCCAGAAGTTGCCAACAACTGCAGGACTGAGCATCATTGGCAACACGATAACCGTGGTCCAAAACGCATTGCCTCTAAAGTTTCGATGAATCAGCCACGCCAGAGTAAAGCCAATTAATACCTGCAGCACAATCGTCCACAGTAGAAAATGTGCAGTGGCTTGCATGTTCAGCCAGATATCGGCATCAGTCAGGATGCGCTCGTAGTTGCGCAGACCGATGTTCTTGATTTCGCGACCAACGCGATTCGCTTTGTAATTCGTAAAGCTGAGCTTAATCGTCCAAATCAGTGGAAAAATGTTGATCGCCAGCAGTAAAAAAATAGTGGGCGCAACAAAAATCCACGCGATAGCACGGTCAGAAAGCCCACGGATTTTACGGGCGACCGGCTTCGGGGTCGCTTGTGCAGCGCGATCAATTGTCCCATTTGGCACGGGCGAATTCTCTTACTTACGTTGGGTCGAATGCAGCTATGAGCCGCGGTTTGTATTGATGTGGCAGGTCTGAAGACAGTTCTGCCGGGTTTGACGTTAGCGCATTAGCATTACAGTTGCCTTCGTCTTCAATGGCTTCTCTTGGTGTTTCACTGGCATTGTCCACGTTCACTTTGCAGTGTTCCATGTAGTCATCAGTAATGTATTTGCACGGTAGACAACATTCCGTATAAGTTGGTGCCAAAATCCTAAGTGCCGAGCTTTGTATTCAATATCGCCAGTGAACGGTGCGCTGTTTCGCAACTGGTGTCGCGTAACTCTGAATTGTGTATTGAATAACCAACTGGATTACACACACATCGCCTGGCCGTCAGGGTATGCAAGCTAATTCAGAGTAGGGTGCAACCGATAGCCTTGCCCGCACAGCGAAGAAACTGCCTGTTTATGATTGGGTGTCCAAGCAGTTGATTGTCGCTGCCTGAATTTGCAGATTCACTTACAAACGGTTGAGCTCAATACGGTTAGAAAATCGCGGCGTAAGTGTGGTGGCGGGCCCTAAGTATGGCCCGCCGAGCTTGCGTGATGGCCTGCTTTTAAAGCTTGCCTTCGTCCTCAAAGACTTCCGTCCAGTCTTCTACTAACTTATCCAGTGCTTCCTTGGCAGTGCCCTGATCTGCAACCACATAATCATGAATACGCTTTTGCATCGCTAGCAGCAGTTCTGCATAGGCGGGCTCCTGCCAGAAATCCTGAACGTTCGCCATGGCATCAAGAAAGTCGCCAGCGAATGGCGCGCTGTCTTTGAAGTCGGGGTCGTTTAGCACTGAGTTGTGCGCTGAATAACCACCCAGACTCCACCACTTGGCCTGAACGTCAGGGTTGGAAAACCACTTGATGTATTCCAGTGCTGCATCCTGCTTTTCAGAGTAGGCTACCACCGAAATGCCTTGCCCACCCAGTGTTGAGCCTTCCTGGTTCTGCTTTGGGTTAACAAAGAAGTCGATCTTGTCGCCACCTGTGTTTGGATCGGCGTATAGGCCCGGGAAGAATGCAAACCAGTTCATTGCCATTGCCACCTGGCCTGATTTGAATGCATCTAAAGACTCGCCCATATATGCATTGGTGTATCCGGGTGGTGTAGCAGTTTTGTAAAGTTCTTTATAGAACTCTAATGCTTCAACCGCTTCAGCAGAGTTTACAGCGCCTTCCATATCGTAAGAGCCGGGCTCGTTTTCGTACTTGAAGCCCCATGGGTATAAAGCGGATGTGACGCCCATTGTGATACCTTCAGACCCACGTTCAGTAAAAATTGACGCGCCATAAACGGTTTGGCCGTCGATTTCACGATTTTGGAAGAACTGCGCAATTTCCAATAATTCTTTTTGAGTTTGCGGTTCGCCTAGTTCTTTACCGGTGGCTTCTTTAAACGCGGCTTTGATGTCATCACGCTCAAACCAGTCTTTACGGTAAA
>CAZOXM010000048.1:20376-37523 GCA_964583825.1 uncultured Granulosicoccaceae bacterium | reverse complement strand
TGCGGCCGGAACCAGCCGGTTTGCAGCAGCGTCGGCTGTAAACTGAACGCCGCGCCGTGCACACTGTTCAAACGGTGTTTAAAGTCCAGCGGTGTCAGCAGTCGCGATGTCACGACATGCTCGTCGAGATCGGGCAACACGGTTTGTGCTAAAAACTGTGCGATGGACTGACGATACGATTCTGCTTCGGTCTGCCAGTCGACATCGGATTCAAGGTGCGGTACCGGCGCAAGCACGTAAAAAGCGTCGCAGCCGTCAGGCGCGAGCGAGGGATCAGTCATCGTCGGTCGGTGCAGATACAAACTAAAATCATCAGCCAGTACTTTGGCATTGAAGATATTGTCGAGCAGTCCTTTATAACGCGGCCCCAGCATGATCATGTGATGCGGGATATCGCTGTACTGACGGTCGGTACCGAAGTACCACACAAACAGGCTCATTGAATAACGCGAACGCTTTAGCCTGCGATTGGTCCATCGCCTGCGATGCTGCGGCGGCACCAGATGCCGATAGGTGTAGGCGGAATCAGCGTTGGACACCACAATATCCGCTGTCAGGCACACACCGTCTTCAAGCTCGACACCCACGGCACGCTGATTTTCCACCAGGATCTGCTTCACCGGCGCGTTATACTGGATACTGCCACCCTGCCCTTTTATCAGTGACACGATGCCGTCAACGACACGCCCGGTACCCCCCATCGCGAAATGCACACCGTGACGTCGTTCGAGGTGCGCTATTAAGGTGTACACCCCGGTTGTAGTAAACGGGTTGCCACCGATAAGCAGCGGATGAAAGCTGAACACCTGACGCAGTTTCGGGTCTTTGATGCACCGCGCTACCAGTCCATAAACGGATCGGTAAAACTGTACAAAAGCCAGACTCGGCAGCACGCGGATCATTTTCCAAAGTGAATCGAAAGATGTGGACAGTAGCTGATCGAATCCCACCGCGTACACACGCTGACTGATACGCAGAAACTTTTCATAGCCCTTGATATCGTCGGGGTTAAAGCGCGCGATCTCCCGGTGCATGTGTTCAGTGTCGCCGCTGTAGTCGAACGTGGTCCCGTCATGAAAACGGATGCGATAAAACGGATCAATAGCGCGAAGATCGATATCATCGGACATTGATTTCCCACACAGCGCCCAGAGTTCCTCCAGCAGAAACGGTGCGGTTATGATGGTGGGTCCGGCATCGAAGGTGAAGCCGTCCTGTCGGTAAACATATCCGCGTCCACCGGGAGCATCGAGTTTCTCAAGGACAGTGACGCGATAACCCCGTGCCCCCAGACGCACTGCAGCGGCCAGCCCGCCAAAACCACTGCCGATCACGATGGCGTGCGCCCTGTCTGTGTTGTGCTGTGGCGTCTCGGTCATTGTTAACTGTCGCTCCATGAGAAATGCTGGCCAGCAGTCAGGAACATCAGGGAAGCCCCATTAACAGGATGTTGAAAAACTATTTCGCCGGGCCTAAGGGTGTTAAATTCTCCCTCAAAATGCGTATTTATAAGCCATAAACTGCGCTTTTTCGGGAGAATTTGCCTACTCAGACCGTCGCTCATGACGTTTTTCAACACCCCGCTAGGAGCGCCAGCGGCTTGCATGATCAAGCACGTGAAATAAAAATGCCGCACCGAGTGAGGCAGACAGCAACAGCATCGACCCCTGAATTGACGACAGCCAGGCGGCTAACAACAGACAACCACCGGCACCGGCATTTGCGAGCAACGGCAGCGGTGCGATGCCGCGGCGATTTCTCCACTGATAAAGCAACAATGCAAAAAGCTCAAGCCCCAGAAAAAGACCGGCGGCAACAAAAAGAGTCGAAGTCGAGTTAACGCCGGACACAACAAAGCACCGTGGGGTGCAACAGTGGCCTGAGCCAGCCGTTGCCTAACATTGTGCCAGCGCGTCGTGGATTAACGCGCGGTGGTGTGACATGTAGATCTTGAACCACTCGGTATACTCATGCGGGTTGCTGTCGATTTGCGATTGTATTTGCGGCAACTCAAGAAAGGCGATCTCACTGACTTCCAGCGGGTTGAACAACCGTTCGATTTCATGAGGTGCGTAGTCTTCATCCAGCTGACCAATCAGACAGTGGACATGTTCGTTTTCGTATAAGTCACCCACTTTTGCCTGGTAGGTTATCTCCCCGAATTTTATAACATCGCAGCGCAACCCCAGTTCCTCGGACAAGCGCCTCCCGGCACACGCCTCTACTGACTCGTTCCACCGCGGGTGCGAACACACCGTATTCGCCCATAGCCCCCCTGAGTGGTATTTGGATTCGGCTCGACGCTGCAGCAGCAACCGCCTGTCATGAAATAAAAATATGGAAATAGCCACATGCGGCACGTTGTCAATGTGCGCGTCCAGCTTGTCGATCGGATAAAACCCGCCACACGTATCTATTGCCGTGATCGTATCGTGCAGATTGCTATCAGTGGCAGCTACGCCGCCACTGAGGACCTGTGTTGCTGCAACGGTGTGCATTACTCTTCTATCACTACACTGGACTGGCTTTGCAGGCGGTGGTACGCGAGCAGCTCATCAAGCAACGTGTCGTTATTGTAGAAATAGGCGGTGAGCGCCGGGTAATCTTTTGCCATGGCTGCACCGTACAGAGGCTTTGCGACACCCTGGTGGCAAGTGGAGCAGTTTGCCTTGGGAGCATCCCCCAGTTTGCCGAGCCGTTCGACGGGATAGG
Organism: uncultured Granulosicoccaceae bacterium; assembly: GCA_964583825.1. Lineage (GTDB taxonomy): Bacteria > Pseudomonadota > Gammaproteobacteria > Granulosicoccales > Granulosicoccaceae. The sequence goes on along the minus strand of CAZOXM010000048.1, from coordinate 34,811 downwards.
TCGATTGCAGTGGAATCAGATAGTCATTGTTTAACTCGCGCGCCATCCGTATACCATGCCATGCGGTGACTCTGGCCGTTGTGCTTTGATCCCAGACGCCGAACGCGCGACTGTTGTGGCAATGAGTGCAATTAACTCCGAGTGATTCGGACATATGCATCATCAGCGCGTAGGTCTGCTCGGTAGCCGCCATCGAAGCAGTTTGCCCCATCGGCAGCGCGGTATCGGCGGCAACCTTTACCTCACCCTCCGCTGCCTGTATCAGTGGTGTAAAGGGGTCGTATGGCAGCGATGCAGACGCTACCGAAGGTGCTGCAAGGTTTTGTCCCTGTCGACTGGCTGCCAGACCACGGGTGTCGGGTATATCGTTCCCCTGAAACCAGATGTACTCAGGCACATGCTTGCCGCGATGACAGGTGTAGCAGGTCACACCAGTGTCACCAACATGATCAGTCCACTGCGCATTGATATGCCGTGTCATTTCCAGCATGCGACGCGACACCACCTTGGTGTACTTACCGTCGTCGGCAAGGTTCTCGCCATGGCAGTAAGTGCAACCTTCATCGGGCGCTACCCACTGCGTAATTGCTGTCATCAGACCAACAAACTCACCGACTGACAGTTCGCCGAGTACCTGAACGTTCTGATAAATATCTTTTGCTTTCGGACCCGGGGCCGGTGGCACGATCGGCAGTGGCGCGGGTGCCTGATTGGCCGCTTCGACGAGGGCGATATCCTCCGGATTATCAATCTCGGCCATCGCTGTTCCGCGATAGCCCAGCTGGGTCGAGTCCATCGGCGGCATATCACACCCGACCACCAGTGTAAGCCACCCCAGCAGCAATGCCACAGCAATCGGGCTGTGCATCATTATCTGTAATTCACGTTTTGCACGCATATGCTGTCCTCGATGCATCGATCAATTAGCCGGCGCGGTCACACCGGTCGACGGATACGCCGGTGCAACGCCGTGCTTCACCGCCCACAGGTACCAGTTATCCACCACCGTGCCGGTGAGCAAAATACCAATACCACCGGTCAGAGGGCATAAAACAGCAAACCACCATGCCCATCGGTGTATGGATTCCATCGTGGCGTTAAAGCCCATTGTCCAGCGCCAGAACAATGCAGCGCGCTCTGATGCCGTGCCACGATCTACAATCTGTTCTATTTCGCGTTCACCGCCGTAGCGACTGACTGCGAGAATGGTTGCACCGTGCATCCCGAACAGCAGCACGGAGCCATACAGGAAGACAATCGATAACATATGAAACGGGTTATAAAAGAGGTTGCCGTAGCGAATAGAAAACGCCGCGGTCCAGTCAAGATGTGGAAAGATGCCAAAGGGCACTGCTTCACTCCAACTGCCCATCAGCAGCGGACGAATAAAACCCAGCACCAGATACAACCATATCGCTGCGGCGAATGCCCACGCTACATGTGTTCCCATTCGCAGCGCTCGCGCACGACGATAGATTCTGACCCACCACAACAGGATCGACACCGTCAGGAAAAAGCCAGCCATCAGCCACCAGCCGCCATCATACAATGGCGGGAGCGTCAAACCGTACCTGGCAGGCGGTGGCTCAAGCCCGAGCCAGAACAGCTGACGAACAAATTCTATCGGGTTCCAGTTGACCGACGCGAGCATGTTAAGGCCAATGATTTCAAAGGCGATTACACCGCAGACGATCGACCAGAAGCCAATCGTGCCAAGGTAAAACGGACCGATCTGACCATTGCCGAGCTTACCTATCCAGTAACTGAATTTTGGTTGCCGCAGTTTTCTTTGTGAATCTCCCGGGGGCAACGCGACCCCGACTTCACCCGGCCCTTCCACCTGCACCTGGGTAAACAGATTTTTATACTCAGCCACAATAGTCTCCGAGGTTCTTCTTGGTCATATCTGCGCTAACCACTAATTCCAAACAGGCAGTTGCAGCCACCAGTTCCACCACTCGGGCCAACCCTTTGTCCAGAATGGTCCGCTGATCACAATACAGACCGCGCTCCAGAACACGGCAGATATCGCGAGGAATACTCCAAGCCGATGAATACCGAGCGTACCAATCGAGTATCCAATGGCGTCCCTGAAAAAGGTGTCTTCATACTCAGGGGTTTTTACCACCTCGCCTTTGGGTGGATTGGTTGCCGACAAAATCAAAGCACCATGCATCGATAAGGCGAGCGTTGTGGTGAAGAAAAAAGTAATCGCCAGCATGTGAGCCGGGTTGTAGTGAAAATGCAGGTGCTGATAGCCCACATTCGACACCCAGTCCAGATGGGACAAAATACCGTACGGGAAACCGTGTCCCCAGGCGCCAAGCAGCACTGGACGTATCACCACCAGCGAAAAATAGGCAAAGATAGCTGCACCAAAAGTCAGTGGCACGTGATACCCGATGCCGAGCTTTCGACAGATTTCCACCTCTCTAAGCGCCCATGACACAAAGGCACCCAGCGCGCACACGGTGATGATCTGCCACAAGCCACCTTCGGCGAGCGGGGCCATGCCGAGACCGTAACTCAGGTCCGGAGGTGCGATATTAATCTGCCACACATTCCAGGTCGGGCCAATGGCGGCGCCGTAGAGAATGAGTGCCGTCCCGATGAATGAAAAAAACGCAGTGGTAACACCGAAGAAGCCTACGTAAAACGGTCCGACCCAGAAATCAAACAGATCACCACCGATCAGTGTGCCACCACGAACGCGGTACTTCCTTTCAAAATTGAGCATCGTCATAGTAGATTTCTCACCGGATCAGGGGCCAACGACAGGCGGCAACACCGGGTTGCCGGCCTGTTTGTTTCCCATTGCAGTAACGTGGTCATCATCTGCACGTTGTGCGCTATGACAAACGGTTTTCTGTCGAAGGGTCGACGATTATCATTGCCGTTGGCGTCGCAGTGGTCGTGCGTGCTCCATCCAGCCAGTTAAATCGATTGGTACTGAGCAGAATAAAATGAATAACAATAGCCAGCGCAAACAGGAATGTCGCCAGTGCGATCAGTGATCGCCGTGGATCGAAAATCTGCCAGAGTCTCCACATTGCCCTACCCTCCAATAATCGTTAGCGCCGAAGTTGCCTGAGCGACAACGACGATCTGAGTGCTGAATTGATCGAGAAAAGTGTACCCATCCGGCCCGGGCAACCAGGGGCGCCACGCCCAGACCAGTATGTGCGCAACGATCGCGATCATCGTGAATATAAAGAAGCCTTTCATAAAGAGCGCATGAAACTCCTGAGCTTCCTGATCCGTCAGGCCGGTCAGAGAACCGCTTTCCCGCGAATAATCAGTCATATCGATATGACCTCCTGTGATTGGCCAAGGGCCGTAAGTGCATGCAGGTACACTGCACACGAATACCTGCTGCCTTGCGGCACCAGAGCTATAAAATCATTCAGTAAGCTTTAAAGGCCATAGGTGCAATCGTACCGGCAACTTCGCGAGCCTCACTGACTACCGTAAAAATATTCTTGTCACGACGCCAGTGCCGCCATTGGGTCGGCAGCAATCGCTTAATGGTGATGGTTGGCAGCACCAGCATAAAACTCGACACCCACAATAACCGGTATTCAAACCTGCTGGGCTTATGATGAGCTTGTCTCTTATTAACTTGTTGCATAACACCCCTCCGACACACAGAGTCGTTACCCTGCGTTATAAACGCTGCAGTCGTGGCGCGGTTAGCGGCGACAGCAGCAGTGGACGAACGCTCCTGGATCATGCGAGCGCACCCTCTCGTTCACAGGCGACGTGTACATCATCGACTGAAACGTATTTTTTCCCCGCTGTCCGCGCGACTGTCTCAGTGGCATCGCGCAGTCGTTTGGCGGCTGATATGCGCACCAGAACGGGTTGTTGTTCTACGATCTGATCAAATTCTTCCTGAGCTATCTGCTCCCAGGCAAGATCAGCCACCACCCTGGCGGGCGTTGCACTGACCGCATCGAGTTGACTGGTTTTAGGCAGCATGCCAAACAGCGCATCAAACAATGCATTACATATTTCCTGCACCAGATAAGTGGCGCCCGCATACCCCATAAACGGCGTACCCGTATGACGTCTGATAATCGCACCGGGAAACGAGGCCGGTATGTAGACAGATGGTGTATTCAGTTCACCCAGGTAAATGCGTTCGTTAACACTGCCAAAGACAATCAGCGGCGGGTTCGCCTTCAGGTCGCTTTGCACCTGATCGTTGTCAGGCTTCACACCTGCACAACGCGAATGTGCAAAGTGGCAGGGCATACCCAGCTCACTCTCAAGAAAGTTTTTTACTCCGCGCGTGTAAGTCTCGGTACTGACAATGCCGAAGCTTGCCGTGCCAAAGAAATCCTGTGTGACCGATCGCCACAGATCCCAGATCGGCTTTATCGTGCTGTGCTTCTCCCGCTCGATAAACGGCTGCGGGTCTACGTCCAGCAACTGCCCAAGCGTTTCCAGAAATTTTGTCGTGCTCTGCAGACCGATTGGTGCTTGTAAGTACGGCCGCTCCAGCGCCTCGCATAAGCCGCGACCGTACTCGCGATATAGACAGATATTGACATCGGCATTCACCAGTTTAGGAACATCGGCCAAATGACTGCCGAGCGGGAATACCATATTGATGTCAGCCCCGAGACCCTCGATCAGACGACGGATTTCCGCAAGATCTGAAGCCGTATTGAAATAGCCGTAGCCAGGCCCGATGATGTTAACGCGCGGTTTTTCATCCGGCTTGCGCTTTCGTTCACGAATCTTTTTACTGCCGTATTCGCCCCACAGCCAGGTCAGTGCACGATCTGCGCTCTGCCACTGATCTTCATCGATCGTACGTGGCAGGAACCGTTGAATCGACGTACCTTCCGGGGTAACTCCACCGCCAATCATTTCTGCAATCGACCCGGTCACCACCACGCTTGGCAAGTCGGGATCAAGTGTTGTGTGAGCACGGCTCATGGCCGCTTCTGTACCGTCCTGACCAAGTTCCTCTTCAGCCAGTCCGGTGACAACAATCGGAAGCTCGTGCGGCGGCAGCGCGTCGGTGTAGTGCAGCACGGATGTGACCGGCAGGTTTTCACAACCGACCGGGCCGTCAATGATGACCTGCAGCCCCTTGACGGCAGTGAACATATAGACAGCGCCCCAATACCCTCCGGCTCTGTCGTGGTCGGTAATCAGCATCAGATTGCCTCTTCCACGTGCCGCGCGGCCTGCTGTTTTTCACGCTTGCGTCGCATGGTGGCGCGAAATTTCGGCCGATCAACCGGGGTGTCCTCCCAGATGCCGGCATTCTCTTCCATCCCGACTCCCTCAAAGAATCGATTCATCTCGACGGAGCGTTCTCGCCCGGCAACCGCGGTGTTGATAACCTGTGCGAGCGACCCCGCGCCGGCCACGCCCATTAACGGTCTGGCCGATATCAAATTGGTGAAATACAAAGCCGGCAGCGCCTTTTCCTTGGCTTTCTGTACGACCGGCGTCGTACCAATGGCCAGATCAGGTTTAAAAGTACGCATCGCATACAGATCGTCTTCCAGTGACGCTCTGAAGTTAACCGTTGTGCCCTGTTGTTCAAGCCACGCCAAATCAGTTTCTGAGGATGCGGTTTTCGCACAGGCCGTACCGACGTAAGGCACGTCCGCACCGCTTTCGATCAACAGTCTGGCCACGATTAATTCAGACCCTTCGTAACCTGACACGGTAATGCGGTGGTTAACCGGTGCCGCGTCGAGTGCCGCACGCAGCGGCCCGAGCGTGTTGTCCTTCACTTTGCCCTGTGCTTTGTCACTGACGTTACAGAGTGCCGCCAATTGCTCAAGCCATGCAGCCGTTCCTTCGACACCCACTGGTGCCGAGCCGAATACCGGACGCCCCGCCAGTTCGAATTCCCGCTGGCAGGCAGCATAGTGCGGATGAATAGCAGCGACCGCCTGACAGTCAAGTGCGGTATACAGTTCACGCCACTCTCGCGTTGGCACCGTGCTGCCGACCCGCAAGCCCATCGGTGCAATCATTTGATTAATAATCATTGGATCTGCAGGAAACATTTCGCCCAGCAGCGTAATGGCGGGCGTGTCGTGTTCGTGCGGCTGATCGGGTGCGGCCACAGGACCGGACTGCACTTCCTTTCGTGCATAAGCGAGCATGGCACCGGACAACACATCTTTTGCTTCGGCGTGAGTCGGCACACCGAAGCCCGGCACATCAATGCCGATAATACGCACCCCGTTAATTTGATCAGGCAGCAGCCGCAGCGGCACGCCCGAAGCAGTCGGGACACACAAGTTGGTGACTACAATCGTGTCAAAGCGTTCCGGGTCTGCCAGCTGATGCACAGCATCCCGTATGTCTTCGAACAACTTGCCGGTAACCAGCGTTTCGGAATTAAACGGCACGTAGCCAACGCTGCGTCTGGCGCCGTAAAAATGTGAGGTAAAGGTCAGTCCGTAGACACAACAGGCCGACCCCGACAATACCGTTGCCGTTCGTTTCATTCGCAGCCCGACGCGCAGCGAACCAAAAGCCGGACACATACTTTGCGGCTGATCGTGAGGGCCGAGCGGATAATCTTTTGCGTAGCGATCAAGCACCGACGGTTTACCGGAAAGCTTTGCCGCGTGCAGCTTGTGCTGTGCGTGACAACCACCGGTTTCGCTGTGTGTCTGCGCTGCGCTCGAGGTGATGTCGTCAGCAGGCTCAGTGTGATCTAACGGTACGGCCATCTCAAATTGCCTCGTATACCACTTCCAGCGATGGCCTGGAAAAGGTACTGGCCGCGCACAAGTCGTCGATGGTCGCGGGCTCGAGAACCACATCACGCCCGACCTCGTCGGCTGAAAAGAGACCCAGCAGATCATCCTGACTGAGTGTGTTCGGCTGCAGCGGCGGCGCTTCCGCCACCTGTGTAGCCAGTGTTTCAAACATTGGTCCCCACTGGCTGTCCGGGTGACCGACGATTTGATAGTTGGCGCTCTTGCGTCGGATGTCCTCATCCGCCGGAATAGCCGACAACACCGGTATGCCCGCAGCGTCGGCGAAAGCCTGCGCTTCGCCAGTGCCGTCGTCCTTGTTAACGACCATACCGGCGACACCGACGTTGCCGCCGAGCTTGCGGAAATACTCAACCGCAGAACACACATTGTTGGCGACGTACAGCGACTGCAGGTCATTGGAGCCAACCACAATTACCTTCTGACACATGTCGCGCGCAATCGGCAGACCGAATCCACCGCAAACCACATCACCGAGAAAATCCAGTAGTACGTAATCGAAATCCCACTCGTGAAAACCGAGCTTTTCGAGCAGTTCAAACCCGTGAATAATGCCTCGACCACCACAGCCGCGACCGACTTCCGGACCGCCAAGCTCCATCGCATAGACACCGTCACGCTTGAAGCACACATCGCCAATTTCCACCGCATCTCCGGCAAGCTTCTTGGCCGAAGAGGTTTGAATAATGGTCGGGCATGCGCGCCCGCCGAATAACAGCGAGGTCGTGTCACTCTTCGGGTCACAGCCGATCAGCAGCACTTTTTTGCCGAGCTGAGCCATCATGTAAGACAGATTGGCCAGGGTAAAACTTTTACCGATACCACCCTTGCCGTAAATTGCGATGACCTGCGTTTCTTTTGTTACCGGTCCGGTGGCAACCGCATCGGGTTCACTCGCCGCTTCTTTGCGCAACAGGCTGGACTGCGACGGCAAATCAATCCGCGTTACAGGCTGTTCTTTCAGGACTTGCTCGTCAGACATTCTGTTGGTCTCCCCAGTCAAGTGCCATTTTCAGACACTGGTCATCGCGAAACGCGATCTCGTAAGCGCTGGCGGCTTGTGTTGCAGGCATGGTGTGCGTAATCAAACCGCTGAGCGACAGCGAACCTGCACGCACCAGCGCGTTCACGGCTGCCAAATCTGAAGGCTGCCACTCAGCGGCCACCTGAATGCGCAGTTCACGCATAAACGCCTGTGCAAATTCAAAAGACACCGGTGTTTTGTAGAAACCGGCAAGTACCACCTGCGCGGGACTGATGTTCGGTTGGCGTGGCGCCAGTGACGGTACACATCGATCGAGTACGGTGCTGTCACCACTGACGTCAACCACACAACGATAATTGCGCCGCGTATCCTGCGCCGGGTCGATCACCTGATACCCGTGCGCACCGTGGCGTCGTGCGGCGTTGATTTCCCACACGGTTGGCGGGGGATATCCGAGCGCCAGGCAAATTCTTGCGAGCAGACGGCCGAGTACCCCGTGTCCGACAACCAGTTCCGGTACGGTGGGTCGTTCAGGGTCGGTGTGCAGGGCGTGATAAGCCGTCGCGGCCAGCGCCAGCAAGAGCGCGTCGTGGCCCAGCTCGCGCTCCACCGGCTGGGCCTTCTCAGCCGGAACAACGATGCGAGAGGCCGCACCGCCAAAAAGATTTCGATACGAGGGAAAGCACTGCGCACCGCCAATGAATACCCAGTCGCCAACCGCTCTGGGGCTTTCTGTATCTGCAGCAGCCACGCGGCCAACGGTTTCATAGCCGGGTATAAGCGGATAACCCATGCCGGGAAAATCCGGCATTTCACCGGCCCACAGCAACCGCTCGGTGCCGGTACTGATGCCAGTCGCGATAACGTCAACCAGAACATCATCGCGGCCGGGCTTGTTCATCGACACCTGTTGCAGTGCCAGTTGTCCGGGTGCCTGAAACACCACGGCCTGTGCACGCAGGTTATCCTCACTCTCGCTCAAATTATCTTCTGTGGCTTTTATTTTGTCGTGGGAAGCCATGCAATGATCCGGGCAGTCGATGGTGTCATTCTATATTGACAAAATAGATTGTCAATTGTAATAGACATGTATCTTGTCAATTTGAAGTGACACACTATTAATCATGCCGCCAGTGTTGCCAGTCGAGCCGGCAGCATGCGGTCGGTTTCTTCCCGGATCTGCTGACTGAGCGCCTCCCTGCCCGGACAATCGGGGATAGAACCAATGGCCTCATCGACTTGTCTTTGTAACTGCTGCACCGATTCACAAAGGCCGCGTTGCGCCACGCTGTTGGGTCGTTGAAACCGATCGTCCTGCCCTACCGGCTTGCCAACGTCTTCAGATCGACCGGCCGCATCGAGTATGTCATCAGCCACCTGATAGGCGACGCCGAGTCGCTCACCCAACAGCGCCCACGATGCGCTTTGCTGGATACCGGCCGCGACGGCACCGGCCTCGGTCGCTGCCGCGAACAGCGCACCGGTTTTTTCGCGGTGGTAGGTGGTCAGATCGACTTCCTCCTCACACTCCCAGGCCTGACCCGCCACGATACCGTGCGGGGTGGACACGCTGCGGGCAATAACGCCAGTCAGTGGTCCAAGCTGTGGGTGATCCGGCAACGATTTCGCCAGTAGTTCAAACGCCATGACGATCAAGCCGTCACCGGCAAGCACAGCCAGACGCTCACCGAAGGCTCGATGCACCGACGCCTTTCCACGTCGCAATTCCGCGTTGTCAAAACAGGGTAGATCGTCGTGCACCAGTGACGCGCAGTGCAGCAGTTCCAGTGCCGCTGCCGGTACCACTGCCACCTGCTGACTGGCGCCGGCTGCGGCGGCCACGGCCAGGCATAGTCGCGGCCGAATGCGCGCGCCGCCCGGAAACACAGCCCAGTGCAACGCTTCGTTCAGGCGGGGTGGGCAGCCCTCTTTGCCCGCATCCATCAGTTGCTTTTGCAGCAAGGTTTCGAGAGCGTCGTTTGCTGGTATCACCGTCTTCCTCCGATCATCTGAGCATTCGATTTGTGTAAAGTGACATTGTCTGTTAATAATGTCCATTATTATTTACACACGCCTGAAGTGTCAGAGGACTCAGCATGACCGAGCAGCGAATCGATGGTTTTGGCGTTGATCAGGCCGACCGGTGTGAGCTACTGGTGCTCGATGATGCGTTCCCCGCCGAACTCGATCCCACGCCGTGCAGCGGCGCAAAACTGCCGATGTATCCATCCGAACTGCGCCTGCAACCGCCGGGGCAAATGCCGTCGATCTGCGATCTCCTGCGCGAGCAGCTCATTGCGAACGTCGCAGGCAGTGGTGGTCACTTTGCCGCCGGACTTGGCGTGGTAGAGCTGACGGTGGCCTTGCACTACGTCTACAACACACCACAAGATCCGATCATCTGGGACGTTGGCCACCAGTGTTATCCACACAAGATTCTCACCGGACGCGCCCATCGCATGAACACCATTCGGCAGCACCACGGGCTGTCCGGATTTCCGACCCGGGAGGAAAGTCCCTACGACGCCTTCGGCGTTGCACACGCGGGCACTTCAATCAGTGCCGCACTCGGTATGGCCATGCGCAATGACACGAGCGACGTTGTGTGTGTCATCGGTGACGGTGCGCTAACCGAGGGAATGGCGTTCGAGGCACTGAATCACGCCGGCGCTACTGATCAGCGGCTGCTGATTGTGCTCAACGACAACTCAATGTCTATTTCGCCTAATGTCGGCGCACTCTCGCAAACCAGTCAGCCGGGAAGGTTTTTTTCATCCCTTGGCTGTCAATACCGCGGCCCTGTGGACGGTCACAACGTGCAGACGCTGATTCACGAACTTGGACAGGCCAAAGCACGCAGTGGCGTGCAGATCCTGCATGTAAAAACCACGAAGGGATTTGGCTACGTACCTGCAGAAAAAGACCCGGTCGCTTATCACGCGGTGGCGCCGTTCGATCCGCAACAGGGGGTAGTGAAAACACGTCGCAAAAAACCGCTGACCTACACCAAAGTGTTTAGCGACTGGGTGTGCGATGCGGCAGCTGAGGACGATCGACTTGTCGCCATTACACCGGCGATGCGCGAGGGTTCGGGGCTGGTCGAATTTGAAAAGCAGTATCCGGACAGATATCACGATGTCGGCATTGCAGAACAACACGCGGTCACCTTTGCCGCAGGGCTTGCCTGCCAGCAGAAGAAGCCAGTCGTCGCAATCTATTCCTCCTTTTTGCAACGCGCTTACGATCAGTTCATCCATGATGTGGCATTGCAGAATCTCGATGTCTTATTTGCCATTGATCGAGCGGGTGTGGTCGGGGCTGACGGCGCGACTCATCACGGCAGCTTTGATATGAGTTATCTGCGGTGCATACCAAACCTTTGTCTGATGGCGCCAGCGAATGAACGTGAGTGTCGTCTCATGCTGCAGACAGGACTGCAACACGACGGACCCGCCGCGGTTCGCTACGAGCGCGGTCAGGGCCCCGGCACTCAGCCGGCACGCCATCTTGAAACTTTGCCAATTGGCGTTGCCGAGCAGGTACGCAGCGGCCGCGAGGTGGCTATTCTGTCGTTTGGCGGGGCACTGCAAACTGCACTCGAAGCGGCTGAGACCATGAATGCAACAGTGGTGAATATGCGCTTTGTCAAACCGCTGGATACACAAGTGCTGCAACAACTGGCAAAGACACACTCGCTGTTCGTAACACTCGAAAACAACGCTATCGCAGGCGGTGCGGGAAGCGCCGTAAACGAGGCAATGCAACGACTTCATCTGCAGGTACCAACGCTGAACCTGGGCTACCCGGATGAGTTTATCGAGCACGGCACACAGTCTCAGCTGCTGACTGAGCTCGGACTCGACAGTGACGGCGTGTGCACCCAAATCGGTGACTATCTGCGCCAGTCACTGCAACACAACCGATCAGACACCGGCCAGGCCACCCTGCTGCTCAAGCTGCTGGAAAAAACACACTAGCGCACGCCACACCATGCAGGAAATTCCCAATCCGGATACCCGCTATCCGCAGTTTAATCAGCCGGTGCCACCGGGTGGCTACTGCTGGTGGTACATCGATGCCATCAGCGAAGATCACCAAAAGATGATGACAATCATTGCATTCGTCGGCAGTGTATTTTCGCCCTACTACAAAAGAGCCAGACAGCGCGGTAACGCAGACCCGTACAATCACTGCGCACTGAATATCGCTCTTTATGGGAATCAGCCGGGCCGCTGGTGCATGACGGAACGCCCGGCACAGGTTATCAGCACAGCTGCCGAACACTTTGTGGTTGGACCGAGCCGCCTGAGCTATACCGGATCAGCGTCCGGACAGGGCACGGTGCGAATCAATATCAATGAAAAAGCGGCGCCCATACCCGCATCGGTCCGGGGCACCATCGAAATCACTATGAAGGCGCAGCCAAAGCAATATTACCTGCATCCGAATAAGGAACATGTGTGGTGGCCGGTATCACCGGACAGCGCGATCCAGGTGACACTGGAACAACCCCGCCAATCATGGCGCGGTCGAGCCTATGTCGATTTGAACCGCGGCACGCGACCACTGGAGCAGGATATCGATTACTGGTGCTGGTCGAGACAACACCACCAGCGCACCACCACCAGCATCCACTATGATGTGCTGCATCGCGGTACGCCACTCGACGCTCAGCCGGATGACAGTCTGGCGATTAGCATCGACCAACACGGCATTGTCAGTCCACAGCAAGCCGGCCAGTGGCAAACGCTGAAAAAAACCGGCTGGCGAATGCCGCGACACGCGAGAAGTAAAACCGGCAGTGCGGCAGTGATAAAAACACTCGAGGACACACCGTTCTACAGCCGGTCTGTGATCGCAGCGAATCGACATGAACCGGACATAACCAGTATCCACGAAAGTGTATCGCTCAATCGGTTCAGGCAGTCTGTCGTGCAGGCCATGCTGCACTGTCGTATGCCGCGCTACCCGTGGCACAAAGTCGGCGCGCGGCGCACAGGTCGCGTTTAATCCTCGTCGTCCGGGCGCTTGCGGTGTCGTCGTGCCAGCCGATCCGCCTTTCGATATTCAATCCACGTCCAGATCAGGACCGCACCGAATATCAGAATAACCTCAACCAGACCCAGCGGCACTGCCGGCTCCCACCGGATGGTTGTCCGACTCTGCCACCCGCATTGCCTGCGCGTAGTGCAGGGGCAACTTGCCACTGCCGACCTGTAAACGGTTGCGTTTTGCATGTTCGAGCCGGTCAATCACCTGCAGTGTGGTGAGCAACTCGTTGCGCGTGCCTGACGCGGGCTGCATCAGACCGCGGGTAACCTCAATCGGACGCGCAGGGGTAACCGCCTGCACGGCATCCACCAGCCAGGCGGTACTGTCGAGCGGGGCTGCGTGGAGCAGGTGCCGCTCACCGGCCGACTGTGGCAGCCAGTGTCTGGCCAACAGCGCAAGTTTACGTTTGGCCGGTACAAACGCCCGGTGCTCCACCCGATAGCTGTCCTGCCGGCTGATCTCATCACCGATTGCAGCATAGAGATGTCGCGCCATTCGAATACCTCGCTGACAATTGAGCGGCAACATAGCGATGCCCGTGTCAGCTCGTCGATACAGTGTCGCTGCTCTGCCAAGCAGACGGTCAACCACGCGTCGAATACCGGCTGCGCTGGCAGGCTCGAGCAGTTGATCAACCGCCACGCCCTCGCTCGCCAGCCAGTCCTGTGGCAGGTAACAACGCCCTGCCCTCGCATCTTCACCGACGTCGCGGCAAATATTCGTTAGTTGCATGGCCACTCCAAGATCACAGGCCCGCGCCAGCACAGCGGGATCACGTGCACCCATTAGTACGGACATCATCGCGCCCACGGTGCCCGCCACACGCGCCGCATAGTCTTCCACTTCATCGAGGGTGTGATAACTGCGCTGCGATGTGTCCCAGGCAAACCCCTCTATCAGGGCATCCAGTAGTGGTCGGGGCAGGCTGTAGTGTCGGGCCACTGCACGCAGTGCACGGTCGGCCGGCGCGCTCAGCGGCGCGTCGGTGAAGATCTCGTCAACGCGCGCCCGCACCATCGCCAGCGACGCTTCGGCGTCGGTACCCAGATCGATCAGATCATCCGCTTCACGACAAAACGCATACAGCGCCGTGGCCGCGTTGCGCATTTGTGTCGGTAGCAGATGACTGGCAGCGAGAAACGATTTTGATCCATGATGCAGTCTGCGCCGACAGTGCTGCAGATCATCGCCCGCCAGTTGTCGCGCACGGCGGCGGTGATCCCGAATTTGTAAACGCTGCTCATTCGGTGCGGGGTTGACCGCATATACCTGTGTCACAGAGAGACTCCCGCGCTTTCACTGGTTGAGGTTGATGACAACGTATTGGGCACACCGGCCTCAAAGAAGCGACGCAACTCGCGACAGGTGAGGTCCGGGTTTTCTTCATGAGCCAGATGCCCAAGCTCGGGCAGCCATCGAAACGATGCGCTCGCGATGCGCCTGTTCGCCGTGCTGCCGTGCCTGGGCAGGACGGTCTGATCCTGCGAGGCCACCAACAGCAGCAGAGGTGTTTCAAGCCCCGGCAATCGCTGCCACAGGGGCCGCAGATCCCAGTGCGCCATCATGCTCAATGCACCCGCCACATGCGTTTTTCGGCGCAATAACTGTCCGTAAAAGGTGACCCCCTCTCGATTCAGTCG
>CAZOXM010000048.1:0-20276 GCA_964583825.1 uncultured Granulosicoccaceae bacterium | reverse complement strand
GCCAGCGCGTCCAGCAAGGTTGCAATGGACTGACTCATCCCCGGCAGTGACATCTGGTTGCGGGTCGCACCGGTGGTAAATCCGTGACCCGGCAAGTCGAACATCACCACCTGATAATCCCGACTGAGATTGATGGCGACATCGCGCCACGAGTGCGTCGAGGCACCGGTACCATGGATCAGCACCACCACAGGCCCGGCGCCGAGCACCTGCACATGCCAGCAGAGGCTGCCGCACTGTACCCTGCGGCTATACTGCGCCAGCGGCCAGTTAGCGTCCGGTGTTTCGATCTTCGCAGCGCTCACGCGGCACGGGTCCGGTCGCGGCGGCTGGCAGAGGGCAGGACGTCACTGACCGCACGATTAATACTTTTTGCGTCGGCGCGCGGCAGAGCGATGTAGTCGGCATGCATCGCCCCGGCTAACTGACGAGTCACCGCACCGGCACGCCGGGCAATGTCGATTACCAGTGCGCGCAGGCCGCTGTGGCCGAGCCGCCCTGCCGACTCGATCGCCTGCGCCATCGCACGTTCGCGACCGCCGATACCGTCGCGATCAACATTGGCCCGACCATCTGTCAGCAGACACAACAGCGGCGTGTTGCCGCTTCTTGTTACATCCGCAGCCAGCGTTGCGGTCAGTTCCAGCGCCGAGGCCAGCGGTGTACCGCCGCCGGCTGGCAGTTGCGTTAACTTGCGCCGCGCCGCCACCAGCGAACGGGTCGGTGGCAGCATCAGACTGGCGGTTGCTCCCTGAAACACTATCAACGCGACTTCATCGCGCCGCACGTAGCATTCGGACAACAGCAACTCGACCGCGCCTCGGGCTTCTGCCAGTCTCTCGCGGGCTGCAGAACCGGAGGCATCCACCGCAAAAATCACAACCGTTTGTGCCGCCTGCTTAAACCGTCCGGCACGCATATCCTGTGGCTCGATAATGGGTCTGTTGCCGGCACCGGGATGTTTGCGTTTGCGATGCGGCTGCCAGGGCGCTGCCGCTGACAGCGTGGCAAGCAAGTGCACTTTGTGGCCGCGTCCGGACTGGAAACGCATGGTGCCGATACAGCGTCCCCGCCGGCTCGAATGTCGCAGCTGTCCACTGCGCCCGGTGCGTCCCTGCAGTGCGGGGTCGACTTTCGATACTGCCTGCAGCGAAGCCAGCAGCTGCGGCGGCAGACTGGCAGACTGGATTGGTTCCATAGAGTCCATAGCGGCGCTGTCTGAAGACGGTGCCGGCCCGGTATCGGATGGTTCCAACTCGGGTGGCGGGTCCGGCGGTGGCGCACTGTGGTGCTCCGGAGACGCGTCCGCATTATCATCAAAGGTGGGAGCGTGTTCCGAGGTCGACTCGGCCGGCAATACCTGCGCACGCCATCCGAAACACAGGGCCATCGCATGATCGAGGTCGTCATCGTCCACCACCGATCTCTGCGCAAATGCAGCCAGGCTGCGCGCGGTCAGTGCACAGAACAACATCGACCTGGTCGATGTGATGCCGAGTTCATCGGCAAACACACACAGCCGCCTGGCGGATTCGTCCGACAGTACAACATCGCGCCACCGCACGGCAGCTTGTTGCAGCGCTGCCGTGATATCCGCGGTGATATTCGCGTCGCTTAATTCGAACGGTGCTGCCACATCCACATCAGATGGCGCTGTGATCGGCAAACAAAAGGCGAGTCTGTCCTGCAGTGCCGGATCAATCGCCCGATCACCACTGTGTATTTCAGCTACTGTGTCTGCACTGGACATTGCGATCACACACGGAGGCTTTGTGTCGGTGTGTGTCGCTGCCTGATCGAGCGCATTGCAAACGCCGCGCAACGAATCGGTCGGCTGCAGCTCAGTCAGCGGCAGCAACAACAAACCGTCACCGGTGCGCGCGAGTACGCCCGGCGCATGCATCCGGCGACCGCTCAGTACGGTTTGCAGCACGTCGACTCCACCCAGCATCGATTCGATCCCGCAGTGCACCGGGGCGCGTACCACCGCCGGTGTTGAATCGATGCGCGAACGCCATTCGGCGACTTGCGCTGCCCAGAGCCCGGCAGCACGCGGGTCTTCCCGACATAACACCAGCACACCACCGAGACGATGCCCGTGCAGCGCGAGCAACAGAGCGATCTGTTGCTGCACAGGTAGCGTGGCTGGCGTAAAGTTCATCAGGCGGCGTCGGCATCAAAGACGGCAGACAACACCCGTTCGATGCGCACCACGGAACCCACGTCATCAAGCGGGTCACGCCGCAACCGGTGACAAAGTGCCATGGAGGCAACCTGCACGATGTGCGTCTGCGCGACAGCGGGTGCCCCCTGCAAAGCTGCCGCCGCTCGCGCCGCCCGCAGCAATGTCAAATCACCGCGCAAGCCATCGGTATTGAGCTCAATACACAGCCTGGATACGGTCTCCCGCATGTCATCAGAAATATCCACCTGTGCCAGTCCTTTGCGGGCGCTGACGATTCTGCGGCGCACTTTCGCTTCCTGCTGCTGCCACTGCTCAACGAATCGCTGCGGGTCGAGGTCAAACTCGCCGCGTCGCATCACCACCTGCATGCGCTCCTCGACATCGGTCGGGGTGTGCACTTCAACACTCAGCCCGAAACGATCAAGCAACTGTGGCCGCAGCTCGCCCTCTTCCGGATTGCCGCTGCCGATCAGTACAAACCTGGCAGGATGCCGGGCACTGATACCGTCCCGCTCGACAACATTCACCCCCGAGGCGGCAACATCCAGCAACACATCGACGATGTGATCCTCAAGCAAATTGACTTCATCGACATACAGGAATCCGCGGTGCGCATCGGCCAGTAAGCCGGGCTGAAAGCGCTTTTCTCCGGTATTCAGTGCATGTTCGATATCGAAGGCACCCACTACCCGGTCCTCAGTCACCCCCAGTGGCATGTCCACGACCGGAACAGCACGCGATGCCACGTCTGCTGTGCCGCGACTGCAGGCCTCACAATCACAGTCCGGGAACTCGTCCGGCGCGCGATGATAGGCGCAGCCGTCGATGGACTGCATCGGCGGCAACAATGAGGCAAGTGCGCGAATAGCTGTCGACTTGCCGGTACCGCGATCTCCGAGAATCAGTACTCCGCCGACACCCGGATCAACAGCGGAAATCATTAATGAAAGCTTGACCGCTTCCTGTCCGACCAATGCAGAAAAAGGAAAAGCAGTTGTCATAGCGATCTCCTGAAAATGGCGTTAACTACAGGTGCCTGGACGGTCATGGTTCATGCCGCGCAGCTGCGCCTGACTCTGGGGCGCCGCCCCATCACAGCAACAAACACCTGCTGCAGTGCCGTGACCAGATGTTCGATATCGGCATCGCTGTGTTGCGGTGACGGCGTCAGTCGCAGCCGGTCTGTGCCGCGCGCGACTGTGGGATAGTTAATCGGCTGCACATAAATATCGTGCTCGCTGAGCAACAGATCAGTGATCTGCTTGCACCGCACCGGATCGCCAATCGGAATCGGTACGATGTGACTGGGGTTGTCCATCACCGGCAGCCCCGCCGCTTTGAGTTGCTGCCGGACGGCGTAGACGCGTTCACGCTGCTGCTGGCGTTCAATATGACTGTGCTTCAGGTGTCTGACACTTGCGAGCGCGCCGGCCGCGACCGTTGGTGGAAGTGCCGTGGTAAAAATAAAGCCCGAGGCAAAGCTTCGCACGAAGTCACACAACGCGGCGGAGGCGGCAATATACCCCCCCATGACGCCATAAGCCTTGGCAAGCGTACCTTCAATAACAGTGATTCGATCTGCGAGCCCTTCGCGCTCCGCTATTCCCCCTCCGCGCTCGCCATACAAACCCACGGCATGCACTTCATCGAGGTAGGTCATCGCATGGTGGCGTTCCGCCACCTCACAGATTTCGGCAATAGGTGCGATATCACCATCCATGGAATACACCGATTCAAACGCCACCAGCTTTGGTTGATGCGCCGGCAGTTCGCTTAGCAATGTATCGAGATGCTGCGGATCGTTGTGCCTGAACAATCGTTTTTCTGCACGACTGTGGCGAATGCCTTCAATCATCGATGCGTGGTTCATTTCATCCGACAGCACCACACAATCAGGAATGCGTGAGGCAAGGGTGCCGAGGGCCGCCCAGTTCGATACATAGCCTGAGGTAAATAACAAAGCCGCCTCCTTGCGATGCAAATCGGCCAGTTCCCGCTCCAGCAATACATGACTGTGGTTAGTGCCCGAAATATTGCGCGTACCACCCGCGCCGGCGCCACATCGATCGAGCGCCCGGTGCATCGCGGCCAGCACATCCGGATGCTGTCCCATACACAGGTAGTCGTTTGAGCACCAAACGGTGACTTCCCGATTAGCAACATTGCCGTGATTTATCGCTTTGGGGAAAGATCCTGCCCTGCGCTCCAGATCGGCAAAAACCCGATAAATACCTTCGTCACGATGCTCATGGAGCCTGGTCTGGAAGAACTGTTCATAGTCCATCACGTTACCCTCAGGTCGGCGTGGTTCGATTTTTCAGCCACGCGCCCACTGTGTGCCCACGACCACAGTGCTGCGCCATTGTTCGGCACCACCAGCAATAGATGTTCAACGACAGCCAGGCATAACAACGTGCCCACCAGCATGCTGCTCGTGTGTCGGAACGGCTCGATGCTGCGGTCCGGGAGCTGGACAAATATCCAAATGCAGGTACCCACTGCGAGCGTTACCGACAAAGGGAAAAATAAGCTGTATTTCCTGGTGCCGCGATACGTCATCAGATACTGCAGTTTCCGGGGCAGCCAGTGTTCAGGCAGGTAACCGACGCCAAAAAAGACATTGAGTTCGGCGCTGAGGCGCATGAGCCACAACACTAAAAAAGTATAAAGCGCTACTTTATTTGGGCTCCCTGCACTTAAGGAGATCAGCAGGACTCCCACCGCGGCGACCGCCAGTTCACGATAGAACATCGCCTGCAACGCGCACACAAAACGGCGGCTCCCCGAAACACCCGGTGGACAGGCTTGCACCCGCGGGCCGAGCAACCAGCCGCTGTAGTGAAGAAATTCAAGCCAGCCCCAGAGAATAATGGCTGCGATAAACCCAACGTATGCGCCTGCCAAACCAGTCGATGTGCGCACACTCAACACGCCGATCAGCACCATACCTGCCAGTAGCGTCATCGCGGCACGATTGCGCGGATAGGTGTGCTCGGACAAGCTGTTCAGGCGCAACACAATGCCGGTGCCAATCCACCAGATAAACACACAAAAAACCACAGGTAACAGGCTACCAGTCACGATTGAGGGTCATCCGGTCGTGCCGACAGACGGTTTGATGCATTGTGTCATCGGGCAATTTGGTTGTCGGTGGCATTTCCGGTTCTCAGTGGCGCTATGAAAGCAACGGTTCAGCTGATAAGAATTGATCAAAAAAAGCGACATTTTCAGAACCGAATGCGTTCAGCAGTATCTCTCTGCCAGTTGCCTTGTCGATTAGAATCAGTCGATCGGCTGCTTCTTTGCGCAGTTCGAACGGCTGCGACATGCCGTGGCCGCCGGTACGTCGCTCAGCGGTGAGCGCGCGTAAAACCCCGCGCAAAAATGCACCCTCCCCAGCATGGATCACCGACAAACTGCGATTCAGGGTGGCGTCGATTACTTCGACCGAACCGTCCCCCCGGTCTGCAAAGGTAAGCAGACGATAGGCAATCGGGTCAGCGACAACACGTTCATTACTGACTGCTGCTCCCGCGCCGACCCAGCCCTGCGATACCGCCAACACAAAAGCCAGCGACAGACCGATCAGCGTGGAAAACAGAATCGCGGGTTGACGATCAGACATTTCAGGCTTCCTGTACCCGCGAACCATGAAAGGCATCGTCACCTGATGCCATCACTCTGTTCTCGGTCTGCACGGCTGCGCTCAATTGTTCTGCAGCACGACTGAAATCATTAATGCAACACAGCATGGGTTGAGGTGCCAGCCAGTGCCAGGGACGAACGTTTGGCCACAAAACAAGATGCGAAATGCCCGCACCCTTGAGGGGCCGAAGCGCAATGTTGCCACGATCGTTGGCAAACTCACGTGTATCGGCACACGCAATTTGAGTGAACGGTATGTTCATTGTGATCGGGACCGCCAGACCAAAACGCATCGTCACACGGCGGCTGGTAATGGAGTAAACCGTCGTGCGAGCATAAAACCACGCCATGGCCAGCAGCAGCACGAGTGCCAGCATCAGGGCCAGCATCGGCGTCCACCACACCGCAAGCGACCAGTCGCCGGTGGTGCGCCAATAGGCGAGTGTGCGCCATGTGGCAATCAGAACAAACCAGAGCACCACTTTATTCACGTGCAGCACGCGCCGCGCGAACGTCAGAAAATCCGGTGATCCCTGCCACAACAATCGCTCACCGGGTGGCAGCGTTTCCGGCAGTCCCAGCAAGGGCTCATTGTCGTGCTCGCGCACCTCGGTATGGCTGGTCATACCACGGCCTCGGCGCGACTCTCGTTTGCATAAAGATAACCCGCACCGTAGTAAGCCATGACACGTTCCTCTTCCAGGAGCGTCACTTTGTGCGGATCGGCCAGTGTTGGTACATTGACGAAGTGCTCTGCATTGATCGATACCACGTCCACACGGCGCTGGCGGCGATGAACGCTGGCCATGTTGATCGGAAGTAATACACGACGGTGATCGCTGGTGATCGCCAGTTCCACTTCCAGGTATCGAAGCAGCATTTCAGAGCAGTCAACCCACACATCAGTCACCGTGCCTGCGGTGATGCCATCGGCGCCCACTACCGCCATGCCGCGCGGGTCCGGATCGCGCGGACTCAGGCTCAACTCATGCTGCGAGCGCATCGGCACAATGCGCGGATGCCCCTCCATGGTGATATCGACATGATCTTCACGCTCTGCCCACGAGCCGGGACCGACACCGGCAAGCATCGGGTCGCCCACCGGTACAAAAGGCGAGCCCATGGGTATTCGCGACTTCTCGAGTGGATGTTCGCGTTTATCTCCATTATCGCGCGGTGCCTGGACCGTGCGTCCATCCATTAATAAAAAGGTTTTGGGCGCGGGTACCGGCGGTATGGTGAAGACTTCTTTGCGATACGGATGTTCAGACAGCAATGGATAACCTTCGCGCTTGTCTTCCCGATGCAGGTAGTAGATCAGGGCGAAAAAGAATATCCAGAATACGTATAACACCACCTGGGCTACATCGAGATATGCGGTTAGCGCGCCGGTAGGCATAGCACCATCCTCCAGTTGCAAATAAGGGCAGGCTTGAATAATCTCATCCCGGAAAGGCCACCATACCGAAGCGCTTTTCATCGGGTGACACAGATACCTTCCATCGACTCGCCAGTGGCCCCAGTATCGCCAGCGTCATAAAGAGCAGCGCTAACTCGAGCAGGTACACCGACAGATATCCGGTATCGATCAGGTTAAGGGTTTGGCCGAACACATCGTTCTGCGCGAGTCGCGATACCGCGTCGCGCATAGCGCCGCCGAAGGCGATCGCGATCCCGGCGGCGGTGGTCTGCACCGCGCCCCAGGCACCAAGCGCCAGCCCGACGTCACGCCCGTCACCACGACGAGCCATCTCTGCCACCAGCATACTGACGGAGAACAATCCCGCTCCCATGCCGATAAGAAAGGTGCCGAGCTTGAACAGCATCGGCGAACCCAGTGGCGCCGCAAAAATAATCGCGGCAAAAGCAAACAAACCCAGTGTTACACCGTAGGCAGCCAGCCGACACGGTTCCCCCGCGGTTGACCTCGATGCGATGGCAAAACCGATTAGGGTGCCTGTCACCAGCATCGCGGTTAACCTGGTGGTACCGCTGACGTCCATATGGAGCACTTGTCCACCAAAGGGCTCCAACAGAATATCCTGCATACTGAAAGCCGCAGTGCCGAGCGCCAGTGCCCACAGGAAACGCCGGGTTTGATCGTTGCCCAGATACCGTACCCACGACTGTCTGAATGTCGCTCGGGGACGTTCCGGATGTGTTATGGCCGGGTTGTTGACCTCTTGTTTCCAGACTGCCAACAGGTTCAATAGCAGCACAACTACAGCACAGCCCTGAATCAGTTGAATTAGCCTGATGGAAGAAAAGTGCTCCAGCAGTGCGGCGAAGATCAGCGCACTTAATACCATGCCTACCAGTAACATCACATAGAGCAATGCCACCACTCGCGTCTTACTCTGAGTCGGGGCGATATCGGTCGCAAGTGCCAGCCCGGCGGTTTGCACGGTATGCATGCCGATACCGACCAGCGCGAAGGCGAGTACGGTGGCTGCTTTGGCAAACCACATGGGCCAGTGTGTATCACCGGATAGTAAAATCAGTGCAAATGGCAATATGGCCAGGCCGCCGAACTGCAGCATCGTCCCTGTAAAAACATACGGCACCCGCCGCCAGCCGAGAAAGGACACGTGGGTGTCGGAACGAAATCCGATGAGCGCCCGCAGGGGTGCGATGATCAATGGCAGCGCTATCATGACAGACACAAGCGTCGCAGATATACCAAGCTCAACAATCATGACTCGATTGAGTGTGCCGTTGAGCAGTACAAATGTCATCCCTGCACCGATCTGAAACAACGCCAGACGCAGTATTCTCAGCAGTGGCAGCTCATCTGTAGCGGCATCGGCAAACGGCAGCAGGCGCAACCCGTGTGTACGCCAGAAATCCACTGTTGAGCCGCGTCCGCTCATGAACGGATGAGTTCCTGCGCATGCGATTTATAAAACCCGCTGTCAATGCGCTGATCGCGACCGCAACCCCATCTGGACAAGCTGGGCGCCTGTTCGATATCCCGCTGCAGGTGTCCGACAGACACAGGCACAATGGCCGGTGAGCGGTCTTTCTTCGGGAACAGTTTGCCGGCCTTGTGCATCACCGCCAGCATTGGTGTGCGGGGTGCAAAGGTAAACAACATACTCTGTGACGTTCGTGCGGCGAGTTGTGACAGCGCGGACACGGCATCGGCCGGTTCGTAGTGAATGAGTGAGTCCATCGCCACCACAAAATCGAATTCACCGAGCGCTCCGTTGAGCATGTCACCACTGTGAAAGCTGACTGAACCACTTATCTGTGCGCTGCGTTCATCGCGCTGAAATCGCTGCTCCGCCATACTGACCAGTTTGGGTGAAAGATCGACTGCGACGACTTCAGCACCACGGCGTGCAACCTCGATGGCCAGCAAGCCTGTGCCGCAACCGGCGTCGAGCACACGCTTGCCTGCAAGGTCTGTCGGCAGCCATGACAACAGGGTCTCCTGCGTTTGTCTGCGACCGGCACGCACTGTTTCGCGTATACGAGAGACCGGCGCATCGCTGGTCAGCTTTTTCCACGCATCGACCGCCGTTTCGTCAAAGTAGGTGCCGATTTCACGGCGCCGATGCCAGTAGCCAGAATCAAGCATCAGTCAAACCCCAGCAGATCGAAAATTTCGCGATCCCGCATCGGTGAGGCCACCAGCGGATCTGTACCGTCCCACAAGGACTGTGCGAGCCGCAGATATTCATCCCGCACCGCCACAAGTTCGGGGGAATCCTCCATTTCGAACAGCGTGGCCTTTTTCAGGCGGCTGCGACGAATGACATCGAGATCCGGAAAGTGCGCCAGTGTATTCATACCGACCACATTGTTGAATCGCTCGATCTGATCAGTACCGGCACTGCGATTGGCGATCACACCACCGAGTCTTACCGCATAGTTTTTTGATTTGGCCTTGATCGCCGCAACAATGCGATTCATTGCGAATATAGAATCAAAGTCATTGGCAGCAACCACCAATGCCCGCTGTGCATGTTGCAGCGGTGCGGCAAAACCACCGCAGACCACATCACCCAGTACATCGAAGATCACCACATCGGTGTCTTCCAGAAGATGGTGTTCCTTTAGTAACTTCACTGTCTGGCCAACCACATAGCCACCACAACCGGTACCCGCCGGCGGACCGCCAGCCTCTACACACATCACTCCGTTATAACCCTCAAAAACGAAGTCGTCAGCGCGCAATTCCTCGGAATGAAAATCGACCGTTTCAAGAATGTCGATCACCGTTGGCGTGAGTTGTTTGGTCAGGGTAAAGGTGGAGTCGTGTTTCGGGTCGCAGCCGATTTGCAACACCCGCTTGCCGAGCTTGGAAAACGCCACCGACAGATTTGACGAGGTGGTACTCTTGCCAATGCCCCCCTTGCCGTACACGGCGAAGACTTTGGCGTTATCGATGTGGACGCTGTCGTCGACGACCTGCACACTGCCCTCCCCATCCGTTGGACGAGCGCCCTGTGGCTGAATGGGAATGAATTTTCCCATCGATGATGCGAGTGTTTGAGCGGTCATGCATGGGCCCCTTCAACAATGCCTTCAAGGCGGTCTTCAAGATCTTCACCGGCCGCGTGTAACGCTGCCAGCGTATCCTCGTCCGGTTGCCAGTAGTCGCGCTCGTGTGCCTCAACCAGACGATTGGCAACGCGTACGGACGCTTCGGGATTTAACTCTGCCAGTCGGTTGCGCAGGTTTTCATCGAGGATGAATGTGTCGGTCAGTTGCTGATACACCCACGGCTTGACCTGACCGGTTGTCGCCGACCAGCCCACCGTGTTGGTGACGTGCATTTCGATATGGCGCACCCCTTCGTGGCCATGATCAAGCATCTGTTCATACCACTTCGGGTTAAGCACCCGCGTGCGGGTTTCAAGCTCAACCTGTTCGCCGAGCGTACGCACGGTGGCCTTACCCATGGTGTCGTCACTGATGTACACCGATGGTGCCGCTCCACTGGCCCGCTCAACACAGCGACTGATGCCGCCCAGCGTGTCAAAGTAGTGATCGATGGTGGTCACACCGATCTCGACCGAATCCAGATTCTGTGTCGCCAGATCGACGCGCGACAGTATGTTCTCAAATAAGCCTGTCTGCTGACGGCTGGCACCGTTGCGCCCGTAGGCGAATGACTTGCGATTGGCGAACACATCGGCCAACTCACTCTCGTCACTCCAGCTGCCATCGTCGATCAGATGATTCACGTTCGACCCGTAGGCGCCGTCGGCATTGCTAAACACGCGCAACGCGGCGGTTTCCATATCACAGTCGTGTTCGCGCTGATATTCCAGTGCGTGCTTGCGTACAAAGTTTTTCGCTAGCGGTTCGTCTTCGGCGGTGGCAGCGAGCCATGCCGCCTCTGCCAGCAAGCGCATTTGCTGTGGCAGCAGGTCACGGAAGATTCCCGACAGCGTGACCACCACATCAATACGCGGTCGGGCCAGTTTGTCGAGATCAATCAGTTGCGCACCACACAATCGGCCATAGTTGTCAAAGCGCGGTGCGGCACCAATAAGCGACAGTACCTGGGCGATCGGTGCACCTTCAGTCTTGAGGTTGTCCGTACCCCACAAGACCATGGCAATGGTTTCCGGAAACGCACCACCTTCGGCCACGTGGCGCTCGATCAGGTGTTCTGCGGCAATTTCACCACTGCGCAGCGCACTGACGCTCGGCATGCGGTAGGGGTCGAAACCGTGCAGATTGCGGCCGGTCGGCAGTATTTCCGGAGCACGCAGCAGATCTCCGCCCACCACCGGCTTGAGGTAGCCGCCGTCGAGTGCATGGACAATGGCGGACAACTCTGTTTCGCGCTGCAGCGATTCATTAAGCTCGCGCAGTGTTTCTACAATGGACTGACAAACGGGTTCGGGCACACCCTCGAGAAGCGGCGGCGGATCGCGCTGCATGGCCGCCGCGGTCAACCCGGTGGCGTGCTGCGTGTGATGATCACCTGCGGACAACTCAACCGCCGCAACGGCCTCGAGCAACTCCCGACGCTGCTCGGCATCAGGGGTGTCCCCGACCACGTGCAGCCCGTGTGGTATGTAAGTCGCCTCGATCTCATTGACTGCTTCGCGACAGGCATCTACGTAGTGATCGATCTGCTCAGGTGCAGTGTTGATAGACAGTTCAAGCGTGTCGGCCTGCGAGCGGATCAGGTCCAGCAACTCGGTACGCGTGTTGTGTTCATCCGGGGCGCACTGACGAAACCGGTCAATGGTCGCTTTCAAATCAAGCAGTCCCTTGTACAGACCGGCGTGCGTGACCGGTGGCGTCAGATAACTAATCAGTGTCGCCGCGGCACGACGCTTCGCGATGGTGCCTTCCGATGCGTTGTTGGCGGCGTACAGGTAGTAGTTTGGCAGAGCACCAAGCAACCGCTCCGGCCAGCAGTCGGGAGACAGTCCCGCTTGTTTACCCGGCATGAATTCCAGCGCACCGTGTGTACCGAAGTGCAATAACGCATGCGCATTGAAGTCTTCGCGCAGGTAGCGATAAAAAGCTGAAAACGCATGTGTCGGCGCAAAGCTGTGCTCAAACAGGAGGCGCATCGGATCGCCTTCGTAACCGAAGGCCGGTTGCACAGCCACCATCACATTGCCGTATTGTTTGCCGAGTACCAGCAGCTGCCGACCATAACTGTTGTGCTTACCCGGTGCCGGCCCCCACGCTGCTTCAATTTCGTTCAAATGCGCTTCGCGACGCACGTAATCGTCAAGTGGAATCAGCGCAGCCACATTCGCATCAGCCCCGTATTCAGCGGCATTGCCGTGCAGGATGTCGTGGCGCAGCGCATTCACATCGTCGGGCAATTCAACGCGATAACCCTGCGACTGGAGGTGCTTGAGCGTATTAAACAACGATTCAAATACTGACAGGTGAGCGGCGCTGCCGACTGCACCTGAATTGGGCGGGAAGTTAAAAATCACCAGCCCGACACGTCGCTCAGCACGGCTGGAGCGCCGCAGTTGCACCAGCCGGTCGACCCGCCTGCACAGTTGTGTCACCTGTGCCTCATGCGGATACATATCCACCTCATTGCGGTCCTGCCCTGCCATTTCGCTGCGCCCGCCGAACACGGTGGGGTTGATCGCTCCATCGAGCTCGGGAATGGCGACCATCATGGCCGACTCCACTGGCAGCAGTCCGCGTTCGCTGCTCTGCCAGTTCTCCAGCGTCTGAAACTCCAGACCCATCGCGGCCATATACGGAATATCCATTGCGGAAAGCACAGCTTCCGCTGCGCTCGCGTCGTTGTAGGCCGGACCACCCACCAGTGAAAACCCGGTCAGTGACAGCAGCACATCGATGACCGGCTGACCCTGATCAATAAAAAAGCGATCAATGGCGGGCCTGGCGTCCAACCCCGCTGAAAAAGCCGGCACCACCTCATAGCCCGCTGTCTCAAGCTCTCGTATGACAGCGTCGTAGTGATGCGTATTACCTGCCAGCACATAGGAGCGCATCAGCAACAGACCGACACGTCCGCGCACCGTCTCCGCTTTAACCGCAGGTAGCTCCTGGCGCCGGTCGGTCATACGCGCCGGCAATGCAGGATGGTACAAGCCCACATCGAGATACGACTCTGGTGCATCAACGGTGAGCTTGTCACGCAACACCAAACGTTCGTCATCAGCGTAGTGACTGACCAGCATGCGAACCATATTCGCTATGTTCTGATTACTGCCGGCCAACCAGTACTGCAACACCAGAAAGTACTGCCGTATGTCTTGAGCGGTGCCCGGAATGTAACGTAGAATCTGCGGTATGCGGCGTAACATCGCCATTTGCAGCTTGCCGCTTTTTACTTTTTTCTTACGCGACCCGGAACCTCGCAGACGTTTAAAGAATGCACGTGCGCGGCTGTCACCGCCATCAAGCGTAAAACGTCCCATACGGGTCAGCCTGACAATCTCTCCGGCACACATACAGCACACCATGGCATCACATTGATCCCGACGCTGTCGCAACGGGTCGATCACCGCCCTGATGTGGTCTTCCATAAACAACATGGTCACCACCACAATATGCGCTTCACGAATGGCCTCGTGACAACGCGCCAGACTGGCCGGGTCGCGATCCCAGTCACCGGCAGCGTGCAGACTCACGGTAATATTCTGGTCACCCAGTTCACGGTCGACCCGCGCCACGGTACTGGCGAGGTGACTGTCGAGAGTGACGATTGCCACTCGCATCGCCGGACTATCGGCTGTAGTGTGCTTTGGCATCGTACAGCGTCTCTATGGTAATGGTGGCCAGGCCCTGATCACTGGCGTACTGCTCGGTGTTCTTTCGTGCCTTGCCCCTGACAAAGAAAGGGATTTTTTTCAATTCTTTTTCAGCGTCGTGCGCCCAGTTCAGAGGGGCTGTGTCGGAATCGTCTTGCGCCTGTCCGGTGGCATCGGCCACGGCTACTGACGCAGCGCCGTGCTTGCCTAAATGTGAGGGCGCGGCACTTTCATTGAATTCGAAGTCTTCGGTAAACATCCCCAGCAGGTGTTCTTCCAGCCCCATCATCAGTGGATGTACCCAACTGTCGAAGATGACATTGGCCCCTTCATAGCCCATCTGCGGTGCGTAGCGCGCCGGTACATCCTCGACATGAAACGGTGCTGAGATTACGCAGCAGCCGACACCGAGTCGCTTGGCGATATGTCGCTCCATCTGCGTGCCGAGCACCAGTTCCGGTTCACTGGCGATGACTGCCTGTTCGACCTCAAGGTAATCATCGGTAATCAGCGCCTCGACACCATAGCAGGCAGCGGCATCCCGCACATCGCGTGCAAACTCTCGACTGTAGGTGCCAAGACCAACCACCTCAAAGCCCAGTTCATCGGTGGCAACTCTGGCCGCGGCCAGCGCATGCGTCGCATCGCCAAACACAAACACCCGTTTGCCGGTCAAATAGTTCGAGTCGATTGAACGCGAATACCACGGCAGACGCGAGGCCTGTGCCGACAGCACCGGTGAAGGATCAACACCAACCGCTTCCGCCACCTGTTCGACAAAGCGACGCGTGGCGGTTACCCCGATCGGCACCGTGTCGATACACGGTTGTCCAAATTCGCGCCTGAGCCAGTCACAGGCAGCGCGCCCTACTTCGGGATACAGACAGAGGTTGGCCTGTGCCTCGGGCAGTTTCGCAATATCGGCAAGTGATGCACCGAGCGGAGCGACTGCGTTAACCTTTACGCCCATACTGTTGAGCAGGCGGGTCACTTCGGTCACGTCGTCACGACAGCGAAAACCCAGAGAACTCGGACCAATCAAATTGACGGTCGGTACATTGTTCGTCGATGCCACCGGGGTCGTCGATGCTACTGGCGCTGTGCCGTCGCGGCGGGCTCTGGCCTGCGGCAGCAGCACCGCACGCACCAGTGCGTAGAGGGTTTCACTGGCGCCGTAGTTTTCCTTTCTCGCATAGGCCGGCAGTTCGAGCGGCACCAGCGGCACGCTCAGTGCCATACCCTGCGCCAGCGCTCCGGGCTGATCCTGAATTAACTCCGCGGTACACGATTCTCCGACGAACAGCACTTCGGGTTTAAACCGTTCGGCTGCGTCGCGCACCGCCTCGACAAACAGATTGGCGGTATCGGCGCCGAGATCGCGCGCCTGAAATGTGGTGTAGGTGACGGGGGGTCGATGGTCCTGCCGCTCGATCATGGTGAAGAGCAGGTCGGCATAGGTGTCACCCTGCGGCGCGTGTAGCACGAGATGAGCATTGCGCATGGAATTGGCCACGCGCATGGCACCAATATGGGTGGGGCCTTCATAAGTCCATAGCGACAACTTCATGCGGGTACGCTCAGCAGATCGCGACGTTTGAGCGGCCGCGCGAACAGCGCCGCCAGATCAGCCGCCTGCTCAAACCCGTGGATCGGACTGAAGACCAGTTCAATGCTCCACTTGGTCGCCATCCCCTCCGCTTCAAGTGGATTGCCCAGCCCCATGCCACAGACGGTCAGATCGGGCCGGTCGTTGCGCAGGCGGTCGAGTTGCCGGTCGACATGCTGACCTTCGGTCAGGCGCACTGACTCGGGCAACTGGTCGAGTTCCGACTGCACAAGCTGGCGGTCGAGAAAGGGCACTCCAACTTCGACGACGTGCATTCCGCACTCACGATGGAGGAATCTGGCAAGTGGTATTTCCAGTTGCGAGTCGGGCAGAAAGGTAATGGACTTACCGGAGAGCGCGGGTAAAACCCGTTCAAGTGCCGATCGGGCACGGGTCACCGGGGCCTCCATCACACGATCAAACGTCTGTTGACTGACGCCGAATTCATCGGCAATCACCTGCATCCACCGGTGGGTGCCCTCAACACCAAAAGGAAAACCGGCGTCGATGTGACTGGCGCCCATGCGAATCAGTTGTCGCAGCGTATCACCCACGAAAGGCTGGGCCAGCACCACGCGTGTATTTTCGTCTATCGATGGCAGATCAGCCGCACGCTTCGCCGGTAAAAATGTAACTTCCGGTAAGCCGAGCTGTTCGAACAGGCGGGTGAATTGATCTTCGACCACATCGGCTAATGTGCCGAGTACCAGCAGCCTGGCCGGTTTACCTGAAGCCTGCCCGCTGCCGATACACTCAACCAGTGCCTTCAGGCACTGATCCTCACCCTGGGTAAACGTGGTTTCAATGCCGCTTCCCGAATAGCTCAGTACGCGCAACTGCCCCTGAAATTCCCGGTTGAGTCGCGCAGCGGCGGTCGCTAGATCGAGCTTGATCACTTCCGAAGGACAAGACCCGACCAAAAACAGGGTTTTAATTTCCGGTCTGCGGGCGTGCAGTTGATTAACCACATCGTCCAGTGATTCGTTGAAATCCGCGTGACCTGAAAGATCGCGATCGTCTAGTATCGCGGTGCCGAATCGCGGCTCCGCGAAAATCATGACGCCTGCGGCTGATTGCAGCAAATGAGCACAGGTACGGGAGCCAATAACAAGGAAAAAAGCATCCTGCATGCGTCGGTGCAGCCAGACGATACCGGTTAGCCCACAGAAGACCTCGCGCTGTCCGCGCTCCTGCAGAACGGTTCTTTCCGCAGGGTTGGCAGTCCACTGCAACGGCTGTGCAGTGCAGACCGCGTCCTCCGAGTATTCCTTATCCAGCACTGAGCGCACCCCCGCCAGCCGATCTCGCTTCACTGGCAACCGCTTTGACAACGTGGCCAGTGCGCCGCGCCTGGCGAAATTTCAAAAGAAACTGCGTTGCATTGACGAGGTAGGAAAAGTAGGCGGCCAGTGCAATCCAGATCATTACCACCGGAGAGCCAAAACCACCGAATAAACAAATGAGATAAAGCGTATGAAGCGCCATCACCAGCATACTGACGACGTCTTCCCAGTAAAACGGTTCCGCAAAAAGATACTGACCGAAAACGACGCGCTCCCAAATCGCGCCAGTCACCATAATGGTGTACAGCAGGGCCGTTTTGATCACGATAGAGATCGTGGCCGCTGAATATCCTTCACCAGTGGCAAGGAACCGGAAAATCAACACCACGCTAATAAGGAAGGCGACAAACTGGACCGGTGCCAACACGCCCTGAACCACAGTCCAGCGTGTGTGATCGCGGCGCACACGCTGTTCGGGTGTGTATAGATCACTCGGGCGATTCAACGGTCGCTTCTCCTGTATTGCGGGACCTGCAATAGATCGACGTCTGCCAGTCTACGAGATTTTTTTAAATTATGTCAATATAATTTGACGTCATGTTTAGTTGACACTCGATGCGAATAAGTGCACTCTGTGCATAACGAATCAGATAGATTCCTATGGCCCCTTTGATCGAGAAATAGCTTTCAGGTAAGTAATTTATCGCGATTAGCGACATGGCATCTGCAGCCAGCCGCGAGATGGAGAAATTTTTCGTAATAGCGATTGTCAAGCAAACTGGACGCTAATTCGGCATATTGCTTGAGTCGCACCGGCGACAGGCGCATACTGCCATGGGGAGAGGTAGCACCGAGACTCAGCGCCAAAGCTCGCTGCATGAATCAAGCAACATAGAGCACTCATGATGACGAAGCATTGGCAACCGCGAGCAGCAATCATTTGGGGGGAATGATGGGAACAGACGGCAAGCGAGTACCGCCAGAGCAACTGCGCAGTACGAAATCGCGCAGACAATTCAACGAGCTGGGATATGCAATAGAGTCTGAGATTATTCCCACACTCCTGAAACAACTTGCGCGAGACGCAGCTTCACACAAACCGAAGGCTTCAGAAACAGCGCCCGGTTCCGAGGGCGCACCGATCACCTGGATAGAGAGCCAGGCGCGCCAGCGCGAACATTCCAGCGTTTCCCGAACCAGCATCGAACCGGATGCTCAAACACCCCCGCCGTCGCCGCACTGGCTGGAGCCTGCGGCGTTTGCAACCCTGATTCTCGACGAAAGCGAAGCGCCATCGAAGCAGCAGTTTGAACGTTTGCGCGCCGACGGTGTCGACGATAAAACCCTGCTGCTCGAACTGCTGGCTCCGACGAGTATCGAACTCGGCCGGCGCTGGGAACAGGACATCAGCGATTTTGCAGACGTGACTATCGGCGTATGTCGCCTGCACCGGCTGCTGCGCACGCTGCACCCGCAACACGTTCGGGAACTGGAAAATAATGCACACGGCGGCCGGGTATTGCTCATGACTGCACCGGGCGAGCAACATTCTTTTGGACTATTGCTAGTGGGAGAATTGCTGTTTCGGGCCGGCTGGTATACCGAGATCGATATCGATGCCCAACCGCGTCAGCTCGTTCAGCAAGTTTCGCAAAACTGGTATGAAATGGCAGGAATCTCAATCGGCGGTGAGACGCACATCGCAGCCACTGTGGAACTGATTCGCGAACTGCGCACCCGTTCATGCAATTCGGATATTGCCATTGTGGTAGGCGGGTCTCTGATTAACGCGCAGCCGGAGATCGGGATGCAGCTCGGCGCGGACCAGGTGATCAGCGAGACAGATGATCTGGCAGAAGCGACTGCCCGCTTTGTACCGAACGCACACCGAATATGATGTCTGCTGCAGCAATACTTCCGGCGCCGCATGCCACGGGTTTTGACAGGCCAAAAGCAACGTGAACAAACGGACTACCGACAGTGCATCTGAGCTGCCATTGCAGGCGCTGCGAAACATGCTGCAGAAAACTTCTGACTGGGTGTTTCGGGTCGACCGTGACGGCACGCTCTCGCAGGTGGATTACCAGCGGGATCACGAACCGGTTGTAAACTTCAGGCAATGGGTCGGCAGGTCTTTCCACGAAACCGTCACCGTAGAAAGCAAACCGAAGATTGAAGAACTACTGGCACAAAAAAGCGACGAAGCAAGTCAGTGGCGACAGGTAAACCACCCGCTTCCAGACGGTCCGGATCTGCCGGTGCGTTACAGCGCACTGGCGCTGGATAAAAATACAGTATTGCTGGTCGGTCAGAATGTCGAAGATATGGCAAAGATGCAACAGCGACTGATACAGGCGCAGCAGGCTCTGGAAAGTGACTTCGCGCGCATGGCGCAAGCGCGTTCACGCTACCAGCTGGTGTTTGACCTTTCCGCCGAAGCGCTGCTGAACGTCGATGCAAACACACGGAAAATTATCGATGCCAATCCCGCTGCTCAGCGTCTGCTCGGGCCCTACATCGCACCGCTCAAGAACAATCGTTTCCCCACCGGTTTCGACGATGTAAGCACCGCGGCGCTGGAAGAGTTGCTAAAGCAGGCAGAACGCACCGGACGCGCTGACGACGTCGCGATTGCCAGCAGCGACCAGCGACGTTCTTTTTTAGCTTCGGCAGCGCTGCTGCGCGATCGTATAGAGAGCACCCTGATGGTACGGCTGTCACCGATGAGTGAATCTGCTGCCGAACACATTACCCGCCTCACACCGACACTGTTCGAGGCCGTGGTTGAGGGATCCCCGGATGCGGTACTTATTTGTGACGACGCCGGACGAATTGTCACCGCCAACAACGCTTTTGCCAACATGGCGCAACTGCCCTCGGTTGCCAGTGCCGTGGGCAAGCGAGTGGATCAGTGGCTCGGACGCAGCGAACTCGATCATCGATTACTGTCGCAGAACCTGAAAGAACATGGCACATTGCCGAAATTTGCCACCATTATTGCGGGTGCGCATGGCCTCACCACGGATGTGGAAATCTCCGCCGCGACGATTGACGATCCTCGGTTTCCTCATGTGCTGCTGATTATCCGCAACGTGCAGAGTCGATTGCCCAGCGCTGATGAAATCATGGTGCCGACACCCGGCGCGCCACTGAAAGAGCTGGTTGGTCGCGTTCCACTGAAGGAACTGGTGCGGGAATCGACAAATCTGATCGAAAAGCTGTGTATCGAATCAGCGCTCGAGATGACCAGCGACAACCGCGCTTCTGCCGCTGAGATGCTGGGCGTCAGTCGACAAAGCCTGTACACCAAGCTGCGCCGTTTTGGCATCGCCGATCAG
>CAZOXM010000047.1:30192-38142 GCA_964583825.1 uncultured Granulosicoccaceae bacterium | reverse complement strand
GGTGTCTATTCTCCCGTGGCATGTGCTGCACCTTAGACAGACAACAGCATATGACAGGCTCGGGATGGTACGAAAGCTATTCGTCCGGCAATGGTGAGTATGGAACACCATCTTCCAGTACATCATGTCAGTTGTGGACCACTGTATCCGGCAGTGCGGTTGGCAGTACGATCGTTATGCTGACCGGGGCTATAGCGACACGGTCATGCACCATCGCACGGGCCATTGCCTGTTCAACCCCTCAATAAGCGAACACAGTATTGTTTCGCTGGTGAGGCGTATCAGCCGAAGCCGGCGTACTCGCACACGTGAATGCTGCCGGCATAGTCAAGCGATGGTTAACTGATCAGACCGCGCTGGTCTCAGGGCTGGTCGTTCGACTCATGTGACTACACTGTTTGTTTCAGTACACTAGATCTGAAAAACGCCACTCTCATCCACTAGAAATAAACGGTCCGCAGGTTCGCGCTGAATCAGATGGCCACCGGTAAAAGCACCGAAGGCAGGCAGCACCGCGCTGTGTTGTCGAAACCAGAATACAGGTGCCCTGATTTGCTGACGCCTGCCGGCCTTTAACAAATAGGCCGGGTGGATGTGCCCCGCAATGACATAACCATTTGTGCACGGTGCGGGTTCATGTCTGAACACAAAAGGGGGGTCTTCTGCAATGTCGACCCAGTGCAGTGATGTCATCACAGCCTGGCGGGCGGTGCTACTGTCGTGATTGCCGATCACGACTTGCAGTTCCAGGGTGTTGCGTAGCGATAACAGCTTATGCAGATGTATTTGCCATGGCTCTGACAGGCGAGGTGTGGCGTGCAGCAGATCGCCCAATACGATCAGTCGCTCTGCACCGGTGGCATCGACGGCATTCATCAGGCAGTCCAGTGTGCTTTCACTGAGCCCGCCGGGTATCGGAATACCGGCTCTGGCAAAAGTGTGTTCCTTACCGATATGGATATCTGCTGCAAGCAGTGTTTTACGGGCAGGCCAGTACACGGTCTTGTCCGGCCGCAACAGCAGCTGCTCACCGCAACATTCGACGGCTTGTATACGATGGGTTAGCGCACTCATGAGCTGAGCGTTTTGCCCGCATCTTTTTCAAGTGATTTCAGCATGCGTTCTATGCGTGTTTGGAACGATTCCGATGAGAACGTCTGGCTTTGCACACTCTCTGCCCATAGCGGAAAGGATAGCGGAGTCAGTCTGGCCGGTGAAGTGATGTGCCATCGCTTGCTGTGAATCGCGTCCATGCAGTGCAACAGGCGCTGTACCTCAAGCTGTTGTTCAAGCACCTCCCGATGCGCCTGATCGAGCAGTAGATTGTCTTTGTCGTAGTTTTGAAAAACATCAAACAACAAACCGCTTGATGCCTGCACCTGTCTGGCCGTTTTTGATTTGCCGGGGTAGCCATCGAATACAAGGCCTGCAATTCTGGCAATGCCGCGGAACTGTCGTTTGGCTATTTCCCCGCTGTTAACGGAGTCGAGGATGTCTTCGACCAGCCGTTCTGCGAAAAAGTACGGTCGCAGCGCGGCTTCTGTTATCGGCAGATAATTCTGTAGTGGTGTCGGGCTTTGCAACTCGAAGCCATAATCATTGACCTGTAGTGTCAGTGTAAGTGCATGCTGACTGGACAGTCGTTGTGCCAGCAGCATGGCCAGTCCTTCGTGTGCAAGCCGGCCAGCGAACGGAAAGCAAAACAGGCTATGTCCCTCACGTGTTTTTATAGACTCGATTAGAAAGTCCTGCGGACCGGGGAGCACCGACCATCGCTGCTGCAGCTGCAACATACTGTCGACGGCTTCGAGTTCCGGGGTACTGAGCGCTGCTTGCTGCCATTGGTTCAGAGTGGATAACACACTGCTGGCAAGCTCGGTAGAGATGGGCATTTGTGTGCCCTGCCAGCGCGGGACAGCCGCACTTTTACGGGTGGCGGTTTTTACCTGTGCAGTCATGTCGCGCACCCGCACCAACTCCAGGTGACGACCGGCAAACTGAAACGTATCTCCGGGTTTAAGTCGGGCAATAAATGACTCTTCGGTGCTGCCGAGACGCTTGCCGCGCTGGAAAGCGACATTGATCTGTGCATCACTGGTGATGGTGCCAATCGACATGCGGTGGCGTTTTGCGATAGCCGCGTCGGTGACGCGGTAAACCCCGTTATCGACAATCACTTTATGAAACTGCGGATAGCCCTGTAGGGCCTGACCGCCACGGGTAATAAAATCCAGTACCCATTGCCACTGTTCGTCGGTTATCTCCTTAAATGCTGCGGTCGTTTTAATTTCCTCAAGCATGGCTGTGGGCTCGAAGCCACTGCCCATTGCTATCGTTACCAGATGCTGGCTCAGTACATCGAGGCTGAGTGTCGGGGATTGTCTGCCTTCGATACGCTGTTGTTGCAGCGCATCGCGCACAGCGGCAATTTCGACCAGTTCAAATGCATGGGTTGGCACGCAGGTGATTTTTGATACCGCGCCGGGCTGGTGGCCGCTGCGTCCGGCGCGCTGCAACAGACGCGCGACTCCCTTGGGACTGCCGATCTGTACCACCTGATCCACCGGGCTGAAGTCGACCCCGAGATCCAGTGACGAAGTACACACCACGCAGCGCAGGGTGCCGTCGCGCAACTGTTGTTCTATTCGTGCACGCAGTGATTGATCAAGCGAGCCGTGGTGCAGTGCGATGACTGCGGCCCACTGTGGATTGTGGTCAAGCAGAGACTGAAACCACAGTTCTGCCTGTGAGCGTGTGTTGGTAAACACCAGTGTGCTCTGCGCTTTAGCAATCACTGCACTGACGCCGTCAACCAGTTCGGTGCCGAGATGGCCCGACCATTTAAATCGTTGACGCTTATCCGGTAGCAGGGATTCAATCACCACCTGCTTCGGCACCACGCCGCGTATCAGTTGTCCGTGCCGGTCATCGCCAATCAGCGTTGCCATGGCCTGCGGTAAATTCGCAAGCGTTGCGGAAAGCCCCCATACTCTCAGCGTCGGGCGCTGCTTTTTCAGTCGTGCAATACACAACTGCAGTTGCACCCCGCGCTTGCTGCCGAGCAGTTCATGCCACTCATCTACAACAATGGTTTGCAGGTGGGCGAAATGCTGTTCGCCCTGCGGGTAGCTCAGCATAAGCGACAGGCTTTCAGGCGTGCTAATTAGCGCAAAGGGCGGGTTGCTGCGCTGGCCGGCGCGGTCGCTCTGGCTGGTATCGCCCGTGCGGGTTGCTATGCGGATGCCTGCCTGCAGTGCGACGGCGGATTGCTGCAGTTGTTCGCAGGTGTCTGCCGCCAACGCGCGCAGCGGGGTAATCCACAACAGCTGTAAACCTTTTGGTGGTTCGGGTTCAGTGAGCGCCTGTTGCACGACCGGCAGCCAGGCTGCGTAGGTTTTACCACTGCCGGTCGGTGAGTGAATCAGGCCTGAAGATTGTTGGTGCCACGCCTCCCACGCCTCGCGCTGAAAGTCAAAAACAGTCCATTGATTTTTTTCAAACCATTGTTCGGTGCGCTTGATGGCTTGCGTAAGACTGCCCGCTGCGTTATGTATCGGTGCAGGCGATGCTTTGGTCGGGCGCTTTTTTGCGGTACGTTGTTTAGCGGCTGTACTTTCTTTATTGGCGGCCCGCTTGCGACGCAGCTGTTCGGTCAGTGCACCGGGACGCGCCGGTTTCACTTCGCCGGTAATTTTGTCACTGAGCCGATCGCGATCAGCCTCACTCATGGCTGATCATCTCTTTTACGTTTGTCAGCGTGTCGGCATCATTGGGCGACAGGTCGTGTCGCCATCGTGCTATACGCGGAAATCGTACGGCGATTCCAGACTTGTGTCTGCTCGAGGTGTTGATTCCTTCAAAGGCAAGTTCAAATACCTGTGTCGGTGTGACCGAGCGCACCGGACCAAAGCGTTCCACGGTGTTTTTCCTGATCCACTTGTCGAGTTGATTGATCTCATGGTTATCCAGCCCCGAATAGGCTTTGGCAATTGGCACCAGCGTCTCACCATCCCACACGCCGAAAGTGTAGTCGGTGTACAGGTTGGAACGTTTACCATGGCCGGCCTGTGCATAGAGCATCACCGCATCGACGGTGTAGGGATCAATTTTCCACTTCCAGTAATCACCGCGTTTGCGACCCGCGTGAAACGGGGCGTGGCGATGCTTTAACATAAGCCCTTCGACCAGTCGCCTGCGCGACTCCTCGCGCCGTGTGGCCAGCGCCTGCCAGCTGTCGGCCTCAATGGTGGTGGAAATTTTTATACGGCACTGATCGCTACCTGCAGGGCGCTGCAGTGCACTGACCAAGTGTTCAAGTGTTTTTCTTCGCGCCGC
The DNA here is from genome assembly GCA_964583825.1 of uncultured Granulosicoccaceae bacterium. Taxonomy (GTDB): domain Bacteria; phylum Pseudomonadota; class Gammaproteobacteria; order Granulosicoccales; family Granulosicoccaceae. Next base: position 33,807 of record CAZOXM010000047.1, on the reverse strand, counting down.
TAGTGTCAGGCTGCGGATATCACTGCCACCGGCTTCCATGCAGTCGTAGGCAAGGAACACGCAGGGCACTTCCGTCAGGAGTTTTTTACCGACTGTTTTCCTGCCGATGCGACGCTGCAGTTCATTAAACGGCAGGACACTGTCATCTTTCCACGGCAATACTTCCCCGTCGAGTACCGTGCCGTCTGGCAGAGCTTCAGCGGCCTCTGTGATATCGGGAAAGCGAGTGGTAATCAGTTCTTCACCGCGCGACCATAAAAAGGTTTGACGGTTGCGACGGATCAACTGCGAACGAATGCCATCCCATTTCCATTCAGCGACCCAGTCATTGATATCGCCCAGCGTGGCCGGCTCTGCTTCCAGGGGCGATGCCAGGCAGAAAGGGTAGGGCCGGGAGATATCGGCGCTGCCATCGTCTTCACTGATCAGTGCATGCCAGAAAGCTTCATCGGGTGTCCAGTCGCCCATCAGCCGGTGCAGAATCACTGCACGCGGCAAGTCGGCATAAAGGGCGACTGCACGCGCCAGCAGTAGTTGTGACACACCTACACGCAGGCCGCCGGTCAGTAGTTTGTTGGTAATGAAGCAAGCGGCGTAACCCTGCGTTTGCCATGCACTGATGATGTTCGCCTTCTGCGCTGCTTCGTCGAGTGTCGCCAGGGCTTGTAAGGCCTGCACCTGTTCAGCCAGTGTAATCTGTGTGGTTTCTTCTGCGGCACTGGCGATCAACAATGCAATGGTTTCCGCCAGGTCCCCGACGCTGGCATAGCAGTCTTCCACCAGCCACGCGGGCAGGTCGCTGCACTCGGCCAGCCATTCTCTGAGTTTTGCAGCACCGATGAGGCGCTTTAGCCTTCTGCCACTTAAAAAATAGACTGCCCATGCGGCATCGGCCACCGGGGCATGTTTAAAGTAGTCCACCATTGCGGCTACTTTGGCATTGGTGGAGGTGGTTTGATCCAGCGTCTGGTAAAGGCGGGAGAATGCTTTCATATCTATACAGCAGAGAGTGAAAAGCTGACAGATATGCTGGTTGGGTACGGCAGTGTATCCGTCGATGTGTCGTGTTCGGTAACAGCGTAATACGTCATGTCTGTGTCACCGATATTTCTTCACCATCGCCTTCACCGCTGTACTGTGTATTGAGTTCTCTGGCGGCAATACCTCGTTCGTTTAACAGGCGAATCAGTGCACCGGCCTGCCCGTGTGTGGTGAGTACCTGCTGCGCACCGGTTTGTTCGATTGTCTTTAACAAACCGTTCCAGTCTGCATGGTCGGATAATACAAAACCCCGATCATAGCCGCGTCTGCGGCGGTTGCCGCGGATGCGCATCCAGCCGCTGCAAAAGCCGGTGGCGGCATTGGGAAAGCGACGCATCCAGGTTGATCCGCTGGCGCCGGGCGGGGCGATGATCAGTTTACCGTTGTAGCTTTTCTTTTTATCTCTCAGGTCAATCGCCACCGTTGGCAGCATATTAATGCCCGCCTCGCGATAGAGTTCGGTCAGCGGATGAACTGCACCATGACAATGTACCGGCTGGTCGGTGAATGCGGTAAGTTCGCTCAGAACACGCTGTGCTTTACCGAGTGCATAGCAAAAGAGCACGCCCGGTCGTTGCGCTTGCTGCAGAGACTGCCACCAGTGCCATATGTCTGCGGCGACTTCATGGCCAGGCTGCCATCGATACACCGGCAGCGCAAACGTGGCTTCGGTGATAAACGTATCGCACGGCACCACTTCAAACGCCTCGCAACTCGGGTCGTGGTCGCGTTTGAAATCTCCGGTAAATACCCACACCTCCCCCTTGTGTTCCACCCGCACCTGCGCCGAGCCGAGTATGTGCCCTGCCGGGTGAAGAGACACGGTGGCTTCGCCTAAGGTAAATGGTGCGCCAAACTCGACGCCGCGAATATCAATGTCTTCACCCAGGCGTTTGCGCAGCAGCGGCACGGCGCTTTTTGCCGCGTAGTAACAGCGTGCCACTTTGCGTGCATGGTCGGCATGGGCGTGTGTGATCACCGACACATTGGTGCTGCGGTACGGATCGATGGTAAAGCCGCCAACAGCACAGTCGAGCCCGCGCGCCGTGGCTTTGAGCAGGGGTGTTTGTCCAAAAGGGGAGGAGTGCTGCATGCGGCGCGTTACACGAAACCGATATTGACCTGACCCCTATGTTACGCGCTTTCACCTGCGCTGGATTAACAGACTTTTTGTTCGTCTGCTGCATCGGCTATGATCGGGAAACAGCGCCTGTTTGGCTGGAGTTTACCTACTCAGCCCGTCGCTCATGACGTTTTTCAACACCCTGCTAATGCGGAGAAGACTAACGATGAAGAAGATCTCTCTGGCGAAGCTGTGGCTGCCCGCCTGTCTGTTTTTCGTCTGTGTGTTGCCCGGCAGTCTCTACGCTGATGTGCCCCTGCCCGATCGCGTGGAGTCACCATTGCTGCAACAGCTGGCGGCGGCAACCACCGAAGCTCAGGGACGACAGCTGGAAAGTCAGTTGTGGGAATACTGGTTTAACCAGTCACCAACCACCAGGGCGAGGGAACTATTGGATGCCGGTCGTCAGCGTCGCGAGTCCTACGATTACGCCGGTGCAGAGCAACAGTTGGATACGCTGGTCGCCACCGCGCCGGACTACGCTGAAGGTTACAATCAGCGGGCGTTCGTCCGGTTTTTGCGAGAGGACTTTGAAGGGGCGCTGGCAGACCTGGAAGTCACGCTGCAATTGAAACCCTGGCATTTTGGTGCGCTGTCGGGCATGTATCATGTGCTGAGAATTCAAAACCGGCCGGGCGCTGCGTTTGATGTATTGCGCAGTGCTGTTGCCATCCATCCATGGATACAGGAGAGAGGGGCATTACCGGAGGATCGATGGCCCGATAACTACCGGCAGTTGCAGGAGTCGGGGCAGGAGATCTGATTTGATGGTAGCGCCGAAGCTACTGTTATGTAGTAAAAGACAGACCGAACAGCAGATACACGAGTAACTCTGTGAGTGAATTCACTGCACCGAGCGTATCTCCGGTAATACCGCCGAGCTTTTTCTTCAGGTAGAGAAAGGCCAGCGCGGTAAAAAGGGCGGCGGCACCCAGCACCACCACACCAAAGCCGTTAGCCAGCAACAGCATAACTATCAGTGCCAGCAATGTTGCTTTTGTCAGTTGCATTAAGCTCACAGAGGCGGCGAACGGCTTGCCGGTGCCTTCTTCCCGCAGGTAGCGACTGAACGCAATGAGCGGCAATGGCGTCCAGCGTGAGATGCAGTGCGCGGTGATTAATGCGATACCGATATCGGATTCATCAATCGCGATAACGGCAAACACTTTCGCTATTACCACCAGTATCAGTGCTACGCCACCATACGTGCCAATTCTGCTGTCGCGCATGATGGCGAGCTTGCGATCAATATCGAAGGCACCGCCAATGCCATCGGCAGAGTCAGCGAGTCCGTCCTCATGAAAAGCACCGGTGATGAGAATTGCTGCGGCAACGGTAAACACGGCGGCAAGTTCGGTAGTCCACAGCGCCACTGTGAGGTAGTAGGTGAGTGCGCACAACAGTCCGACCACCAACCCGACCAACGGGAAGTAGACAACGCTGTGTGCCAG
>CAZOXM010000047.1:25545-30092 GCA_964583825.1 uncultured Granulosicoccaceae bacterium | reverse complement strand
ACAACAGTCCGACCACCAACCCGACCAACGGGAAGTAGACAACGCTGTGTGCCAGTGCCTGTTCACTCCAGCGCAACCTGCGCGACACAGGCAAGCGGGTGAGGAACATCTGCGCCACCCAATAGTGATTCAGTTGTTCACTGAACCATGTTTTCCATGAGGGGTTTTCCATGAACGCGTAGTGTAGTTACTTAGCTTGTGGAGTCTGCGCCCGCAACACCGGCGCTTTCGAAAGTGGCCATTTCGTTGAGAATTGCCACGGCACTTCGGATGACAGGCACGGCGAGTGCGGCACCTGAGCCTTCGCCGAGCCGCATGTCCAGCTGCAGCAACGGTTTTGCATTCAGTGCATCCAGTGCCAGTTGATGGCCGGCTTCAGCGGATTTGTGAGCAAAGATCAGATGGGGTCGCACCTCGGCGTCAATGGCGCATGCACACAGGGCGGCGGCGGTGGTGATGTAGCCGTCCACCACCATCGCGGTGTGGCTGGTGCCGGCCTGTAACATCGCACCGGTAAGCGCTGCGATTTCAAATCCGCCAAGGCAGCGCAATACTTCCTGCGGGCTGCGTGAAGCGTGTGTAAACAGCAGCTGGTTCACCACCAGTTGCTTGTGTTTTAGCCGGTCGTCGTCAATGCCTGTGCCGCGCCCGACGGTGTCTTTGCCAGTGGCGTCACAAAGGGCAGCCACCATCGCCGCTGCCGCTGTGGTATTGCCGATACCCATTTCACCCAGTGCGATCAGCGCGATATCCTCCTGCTGTGCGCGCACCACGGCCGCACGTCCCGCTTCCATCGCGGCTTCAAGCTGTGGTGATGTCATGGCCGGGTCGGACATCATGTTGTTTGTGCCGTCGGCGATCTTTGCATCGACAGTGCCGGGTACCGGTTCACCGATAACCCCGGTGTTAATCACTTCGAGTTCAATGTTGTGGGCCTTACACAGGGCATTAATCGCTGCACCGCCCCGGCTGAAGTTAACCAGCATCTGATGAGTCACCTCTTGGGGAAACGCACTGACGCCTTCGCTGGCGATGCCGTGGTCGGCAGCGAAAATCAACGCCCTGCATTTATTCACATCGGGGGCGATGGTCTGTTGCAACGCCGCGATCTGTGCCGCAACTACCTCGATTTCTCCCAGCGAGCCTTTGGGTTTGGTCTTGCTATCCAGTGCCAGTGCGGCGTTGTTGTAGTGCTGCTCGTACAATGTCTGTTGCATACGTCACCCGTTAGTACCCGTGAAGTGTGGCGATCAAAGTACACAATTGAGGTGATTGATAAAAGCACCGTGGAAACCCGTGCCCGCGATGTTTTGGCGCAGGCTGATCATTAAGTCGTTGTTTGAACACGTTGAACGACCACGCGGCAGCGCGCATCAACGGGTGACCTTCCGCAAAACAACACTGGCTCTGTGTTGAGAATGTCTGGCCGTTGTGGACCACGGTTGTTTGTGAAGTGTTTTTACTTGCCAGATCTACCGGTTTGGTCCACACTCCGCCCCCTGTCGGTCCGCAAGGACAGCCGCAATGCGGCTGTGGGGAACAGGGTGCTGCTGCGAATAATGTGCGGCAAATGCCCGGACTGCCCTCGCAACTGTAGACGGAGAGCAACCACGCCCGGGAGTAATCCCAGCCACTGGCAACAGCCGGGAAGGCGGCGTGGAAGCGATGACCCGTGAGTCAGGATATCCGCCGATGAAGTTCATGTTCTTGCCTTGCGAGGTGCCTGGCGGAGTTGCGGTGTATTCCCTTCTCTATTCAAAGCACCCCGCGGCTGAACTCTGCCGAGCGGGCTCAAGCTTTGAGAATAGGTTTCTCTTTACAATCTGTGCTGTTGCTGACTGCCCTGGGTTTCGCCCAGGCTTTGTGCGTGCATGTCGCGGTGGCAGACTCACTCGGCCCGATCGAAATTGTCGCGCCGGCTGAAAATACCGGTGCTGTGTTTCAGGTCGGCGATGTGCCTGTGGGCGAGTTTACCGGCAACTATGAAATCATCGAGCAGGAAGAGCTGCAGCAGTCCGGCAGTTCATTGGCTGAAATCATTGCAGAGAGTCCCGGTGTGCAGTTCCGGCAAAGTGGCGGGGCGGGCAGTTTTTCATCGGTGTCACTGCGCGGCTCAACCGCGGAGCAGGTCAATGTCTATCTCGATGGCTTGCTGTTGAACGAAGCCGCCGGCGGTGGCGTGAACCTCAGTCACATCGAGCTGATGCAGGCCGACCGCGTTGAGATTTATCGTGGGGCGGTACCGGTACAGCTTGGCCATAGTGCGATCGGTGGTGCGGTTAATATCACCACGCACCGCGCAACCAGTGAACCAGCAGTCAGGCTGCTTAGCGGTTTCGGTTCCTTCGGCGCGGCGAAGTTGGCGGCCTCCTATGCCGGTCCGCTGCAATGGCTGAACCAGCAGTCCCTGGTTGCGTCATTCACCCATCGCAGAACGAATAACGACTTCCCTTTCCTTAACGATAACGGCACAGAGCTCAATCCGGATGATGACACCCGGGAGCGCCGACACAACGCGGGCAGTGAGAGCACCTCAGGCTTTCTTAAAAGCGGCTTTGCGATCAGCGGTAACCACAGGCTGGAACAGTTGTTACAAATCGACCGGCATCAGCAGGGTGTTGCGAACTGGCATAATTCAGCATCTGCAGATGCGTCGCTCACGACCGATAATTTTCAGTGGCGCGCAACGCTGGGTCACAGCGGCCCGTGGAATTCGCGTCTGCGGCTGCACTACACATCCAAACGTGAATTGTTTGACGACAGCAACGGCACCGTCGGGCTCGGTGTTCAGCGCAATCGTTCAACCACCAACACCTTCGGGGGTGGTGCCTACTGGGAACGTGTTCGCGAAGACAATTCACTTGCCCTGAACATAACGGCACGTGTGGAGTCGCTCGAAAAACTTAATGCGTTGCGCAATGCATCGCCCACTGAAGCGCGTCGCTTGCGTACTGATTTGAATCTGCAGTGGAGTCGGTTCTATGCAAGTGGAGAGAGCTTGTTTGCAGCGGGTCTATCGGGCTTTACCCTGCGCGATGACTATACCGGGCTTGAGGCTCAGATTCCGGCCTCCCGCTATCAGGCCGATACACTCGGCCCGCACCTTGGATTAAACCATGCGCTTGGGAAGGTCGCGGGCGGACGTGCCGGGCTGATCAGTAACGTGTCCCTGCAGAAAAGAGCACCTTCGTTTTTTGAGCTGTTCGGCAGTCAGGGTTTCTTTGAGGGCAACGCAAACCTCAGTGTGGAAACTGCGCGCAATGTCGACCTTGGGCTTGAGTGGGTGTCCGGTGCCTCTGCAGGCATTGATGCGACGTTGCAGGCGACCTGGTTTCACTATCGCAAAACAGATCTGATCTCCCGCGTATACAACGCACGTGGTGTTGGTCGCTCGGAAAATATTAGTGCCGCGGACGGTCAGGGCGTTGAACTGAGTGCGTTGCTGGCTTTTGATAACGGCATTGCAGTGGACGCAAACCTGACGTTGCAGGACTCGGTCAATCGCTCCATTGTGCGGGGTTTTATTGGCAAGCAGTTGCCCGGTGAGGCGGCGGTCGATGCCAGTATGAGTGTGCGCTGGCAGAATCCGTCGTGGAAGCTTGCGTACACCCTGAACCTGTTGCGCGATAAGTTTTATGACAGTGCTAACCTGCTGCCAGCTGCGGATCAGACCATACACAGCGTGGGTATGAGTCGATACTACGGTCGCTGGCGTCTGTCTTTCGAGCTGAATAACATCGGCAACGACAATTATGAAGATTTCAACGGATACCCGAAACCCGGGCGATCCGGCTTTTTTAGCGTTTTCTACCAACCCTGAAACCATTCACCAGCCAAAGCTGAATTCAAGAGAGAACTATGCTGACAACAACCGTAACTAATGGAAAGTGGTGGCAAGCACCGTTGCTATTCTCTGCGCTCGCAATAGCGGGTTGTGGAGGCGATAGCGACGGCGGCAGTATCATGTCGTTCAACAGCGACGAGTCGGTGATCATCAACGGTATTGCCAATGACTTCGGTTCCGCCGCCGTTGAGATCTACAACTTTTCATCGCCGTATACAGGTGCTACTGATTTGAATCCCGGTGTGTCGGATACTTTTGTAGAGCGCTTTGAAGATCTCTACTTTGTGGTACGGGCGTTTGAGAACGACACCATCACTGCCTATAACATCAGCGATACTGCATCGGCGCTCTATCAGGCCTCGACCAACGATGAAACCACGGTCGGTTCCAGTAACCCTCACGATCTGGTTTTCGTCAGCCGCGAGAAAGCTTATCTGTTGCGGTATGGCAGTCCGGTGATGTGGATTGTCAATCCATCTGCGGCAGATGCTTCCGGGTTTAAGCTCGGAGAAATAGACCTCAGCGCCTACGATTCGGACGGGGTGCCGGACATGACCCGTGGTGTGGTGGTTGGTGACCGGCTGTATGTACTGATGCAGCGGCTTGAGAATTTTGCAGCAGTAAAGCCCGGTGCCGTGGCGGTGATCGACACCACCACTGACACGGAAATTGATACCGGTACCAGTGGAGAATTCCAGGGTGT
>CAZOXM010000047.1:14993-25445 GCA_964583825.1 uncultured Granulosicoccaceae bacterium | reverse complement strand
ACACCACCACTGACACGGAAATTGATACCGGTACCAGTGGAGAATTCCAGGGTGTCGCGTTACCCATCTATAATCCGAAAGAGCTCTCTTACAACGAAGCTTCAGGGCGCATACTGATAGCGGCGAGTGGTGACTCTGGTTTTGGCACCGACGGTCCTGTGTTTAATGGGGGTGTTGCGGCGCTTGATTCGGCTGATAACAGTGTCAGTGTTGTTTTCAGCAACTCGGAAGAGACCGGTCGATCGAACAATGTGCTGGCATTGGATGAGGAAACGGCTTTCATCGTTAACTCGGCCAGCTTCCGGGAAGACACACTGGTCAGGATCAACCCGTTGAGTGGTGAAGTGGTGGTTGATGGTTTCGGTGGTCTCAGTGCGACGATCATTCAGGCACTGGCGATCGGTCCGTCGGGCAATCTGTGGGTAGGCATCGGTGATTCGGCCAACCCGCGTGTTGTTATTCTCGACCCGGAAACCGGTGAGCAGGCAGCCGAGACGCTCAGCACCCGGCTTGATCCGAAACAGATTCTGTTTCCATAACGGCAGTCATACGGTTGTTCGCGAGTTTTTATAAGCGTGGTGCGGTGCGGCGCAGCTTGTCGCACTGTGCCCCGCGAAAGAAAGCTTTGGCAATCTTTTTTGGCTGGCTGATGTTGTGGTTGCCGGCAGTGCATGCGCAGCTGCCGAAAGTGGCCTCGATCAACTTGTGTGCCGATCAGCTGGTGATGCTGCTGGCTGATGACGAACAGATATTGTCCGTTACCAGTTTATCCCGCGAGCCAGCCGGTGCTTACTTCTATGAAAAAGCAAAGCAGTATCCGACCAACAAGGGTGGTTCGGAAAAAATACTGAGTCTTGCACCTGATGTGGTAATCGCAGGTCAGTACACCAGTGTACACAGCGTGAAGTTGCTGACTGAAATCGGGTTGAATGTTAAAAAAATCCCGATCGTCAACGATTTCGATACGCTCTTTAGTAATATCCGCGATGTGGCTGCGTGGTTAGATCAAAGCGAACGTGGCGAAACCATTATCAAAGATCTTGAACAACGCATTGCCGCGATTGTACCACCACCCGCGGTTAAGCCGGTGGCTGCAGTGTTTGACCCCAACGGCTACACCACCGGCGCTGACACGCTGCGTGGTAGGCTAATGGCGCGCGCCGGTTTTGAAAATGCGGCAGAACTTGCCGGTATTGACAGTTACGGACAACTGACGCTTGAACAGATCATACATCTGGCACCGGATGCACTGATCGATTCTCCGTACAGTCCCGGGACTTACTCGCGCGCGCAGATGATCAGCCGCCACCCGGCGCTGCTGCAGTCCGGTCTCGATCCGTACATCATATCAATCCCCAGCCGTATGACAGTTTGCGCCGGCCCGTGGACAGTCGATGTACTGGAGCAGCTGCAGTCTGAACGATTGAGGCTCACCGCGGCGCAATGAATACTCATGGCACAAGGATGGTTGTTCTGCTTGTGCTGGCGGTGCTTGTCCTGTTTGTATTGTCGCTTGCGATCGGTCGTGAATCGCTGCCGCTGTGGTCGGCTGCAGCTGCGTGGTTGCGCGGTGATGATTCCGTACACGCGATTATTCTTTCTCAAATACGATTGCCGCGCGCCCTGATTGCGATGATTGCCGGCGCCAGCCTCGGCGTATGCGGTGCGGCAATGCAGGGTCTGCTGCGCAATCCACTGGCCAGTCCGGGGCTGGTCGGCTCAGCCAGTGGAGCCGCGTTCTTCGCGGTCTTTGTGTTGTACTTCGGCGTCAGCAGTGCGATACCCTGGGTACTGCCGGTAGCAGGTATGTGTGGCGCGTTGCTGGCAACCGTTACGGTTTATTTGATGGCCGGCCGCAATGCGTCAATCACTACATTGATACTTGCCGGTGTGGCGGTCAATGCGATGGCCACGGCGGGTATGTCACTGCTGCTTAACCTCGCACCCAGTCCGTTCGCCGTGCGTGAGCTGGTGTTGTGGACGCTCGGCGATATTACTGATCGCAGTCTGAGTGATCTGTGGCTGATGTTACCGACCACGCTGCTCGGGTGGTTGATGTTGTTCGGTGTCGGCGGTCAGCTCGATACACTGACTCTTGGAGAGCGTACCGCGCAAAGCATGGGCATTCGTCCGCAGTGGCTGCGCTGGCGGGTGTTTATTGCGGTGAGTTTTTCTGTGGGTGCCGCGGTTGCCACAGTCGGCATGATTGGATTTATCGGACTGGTGGTGCCGCACCTGTTGCGACCTTATGTCGACTACCAGCCCGGTCGACTGCTGCTGGCGTCGGCACTCGGTGGTGCCGCCCTGTTACTTGCAGCCGATATTGGCGTGCGCGTTATTCCGACTGAAACACCGTTGAAGGTCGGTGTGCTGACCGCGCTGGTGGGCGCACCGTTTTTTCTGAAGCTGATATTGCAGAGTCGTCGGGAGTATCTGTAGTCATGCTGAAAGCGAGCGGTGTCACGGTGGTGCGTGCGGGTCGAGCCCTGGTTAACCGGGTGGATCTTGAAGTGACAAGCGGTGAACTGGTCGGGCTGATCGGGCCGAACGGTGCCGGTAAATCAACCTTGCTCGATGTGCTGGCCGGGCTGGTGCCGGCGGACTCGGGCTCGGTGGTGCTGGACAATCGAGAGCTGCATCGTATTGCCGACGCCGAGCGCGCGCGTCTGTTGGCGTGGGTCGCGCAGAGCGGGCCGGTTAACTGGCCGCTGAGTGTCGAGCGCATCGTCACACTCGGCAGGCGACCACACCTTGGCAACTGGCAGAAGCCGACCGGGGAAGATCGTGCGGCAATTGATGCTGCTATCGCTGCAACCGATTGTGAACACCTGAGGGCGCAGGATGCCACCACGCTTTCCGGCGGTGAACGAACCCGTATGATGCTGGCGCGTGCACTGGCCGGAGAGCCACAGATTTTGCTTGCAGATGAGCCGGTCGCTGCGCTGGATCTGAAACATCAGTTGCAAACCATGGAAGTGCTGCAACGGTTTGTGGATAACAGGCGCGGCAGTTTGGTGGTACTGCATGATCTGTCGCTGGCGGCGCGATATTGTGACCGGCTTTATCTGATGCATCAGGGCGCCATTGTGGCCAGCGGCGAACCTTCAGTGGTGCTAACAGAAGATCATCTTCGCGACGTATATGAAGTGGAAATTGCATCCGGCCACCACGGTCAGGTTCCCTGGCTTGTCGGTGTGCGCACCATAGACTCATAAGCCCCGGGCCCACGTACTCAAGCCTCTTTGTGACGCACGCTCAGTCCACGTTATATTTCCGAAAACAGCTCCGGCCGGGACGATTCGCATCGTGCGTTGGGGTTCCGTTTTCTCCTGCGTGGTATCCTGAAGTGTATGACGATAAGCTTGATTCTTGGTTAGGGAGACCAGAACCTGGTGGGCCTCAATTTAACAACGAATATATAGCATTTTCCGCGTTACGCATGGCGGCAGACGAGGTTTAGAATAATGCTGTTAACAAAGGCCGGCATTGTGACGGTTAAAAAGCTGCGCTTTTTAACCGCGCATGCTGTCGGCATTAGCTCGAAAAATGACGATCGAGCTTATCCAATAGCTTAAGTCCCCTGGCATTTTTGCCAGTTGCTGCCAGCGCCTTGAAGCGAATCTCACTATCAAACTCTGCCAATGCTTGCGTAGATAGCTCCTCCATAAGTTTATTGATGCTTATGTTCTTGTGTGAGGCAAGAGCCTTCAATCGTTCGTGTTTATCGTCTGGTAGTCTTACGGTTAGGGTGGCCATTATTCTTCCCTCAATAGATATTCTGGTTTTAATATTTTCAAGCTCTCAAAAAGAAGTTCGCTTCCTTCTAAACCCTTGGTATTGTTTGTCACTATTGCCTCTGCGTTTCCAGCAATCGCTACTTCAATTAAAAAGTTATCGCCCTCATCATTCAGATTGGGCCGCCACAGAAAATACACCGGCACCCATCGGCAAGTGGAGTAAAAAGCATTCACCAATTCCCGGATCTCTTTTTTCGGCAAGGGGCATGCCTTTACAATGCGATCTCGGGAAATAACATCCTCAATTTCCTGAAATAGTGCATTACTTATCAGTGGTTTGTACTCTTCGAGCAGACATTTTCTCAATACTTCACGGCTCGGCCCTCGTTTACCAATCAGGGCGCTGGCAATAATGCTTGTGTCTACCACTATTGGCTTGCTCATCATTTGATGATGGCATATATGCTACCAAATAGACAATGAGCTTAACGAATAGGATAGATCGCGCGCCAGCCGCGATCTTATCCAGTTGTGGCACAAGCCCGTTTTAAAATTACAGGAAAGCCCTATAGAAAATTGATCACTGACAAGTTGCTTCTTAGTCGGCCACTGCCCGCCTTCCTCTGTTGGAATGCTGGTAAAAGTGACCTTTATGTTTTTTGTACTACTGGTATTTAGTACCTGAGTTATTTCGAGCGCTATTGCCGCTCTTTTTACCGGCCTGGTCAGTTGGACGGGGTGCTGTACGCTTTTTTCTAAACTCGAAGGAATCGTTGCGCTAGAATCGGGCGTTGGCTGCCACCCGGATAACCCATGAATCTTGAAGCCGCCTGGCTCAATGCCTTTGTGCAAACCTTTGATCGCTGTGCCATCGGCGCAGACGAATCGGTGGTGGTGCTGTGCGAACAACAAACCAGAGACGATCTCATTGCCCTTGCCGAACTGGCACTGGCGCAGAAAGGATGTCGCTATTTTCGGCTTGGGCTGCCTACACCGGCGAGTGTCAACGGTCCGCTGGTGCGTTCATCCGGGGCATCGCTGGCGCTGATCGATCAGTCGGTAGCGGTGGCTACCTTGTGTCAGGCCGATGTGGTGATTGACCTGACTGTTGAGGGTTTGATGCACGCTGTGCAAACGGCACAGATTCTCAAGTCCGGTACGCGCATCATGAATATTTCCAACGAGCATCCCGAAGCACTTAGCCGCATGCTGCCCGACGATGAGCTGCAGCAGCAGGTTAAGTCGGCGGTAAAACGCATTCGTGCAGCGGGCCGTATGCAGGTGAGCTCAGCCGCCGGCACTGACTTGACGGTTGATCTGAAAGACGCGAGCACTGTTGGAGTCTGGGGCTGGACCGACCGACCCGGCACGCTGGCGCACTGGCCCGGTGGACTGGTTGTCAGCTTTCCTGCTGCGGGTGCGGTCAATGGCACACTGGTACTTGACGCCGGCGACCTCAACCTGACCTTTAAACGCTACATTGAAAGCCCGGTGGCGCTGCACATTGTGGATGACTATGTGCAATCGCTTGAGGGCAGCGGTGCAGACTGCGCGCTGATGCAGTCGTACCTGGCAGCTTTCGATGACCCGGCAGCCTACGCGACCAGTCATGTCGGCTGGGGACTCAACCCGCAGGCGCGCTACGAGGCGATGACCATGTATGACCGCAACGATACCAATGGCACAGAATTGCGCGCAGTTGCCGGCAACTTTCTGTACTCCACCGGTGCCAATGAGTTTGCCGGTCGTTTTACCCGCGGGCATTTTGATCTGCCGGTGATGGGCTGCACCATCGCTCTGGATGGCGAGGTGGTGGTCGCGCAGGGTGTGCCGGTATGACTATCCGCCGTCAACAGCTGGCGGGTATTGATTGCCGCATCGCTGAACCGGACAGTCAGTCGCCGGCGGCAACGCTGGTTTTGATGCACGGCATCGGCGGTGACGACAGCAGCTTTGATCATCAACTGAAGGACTTGTCCGCTGACTACCGCGTTGTCGCCTGGAATATGCCGGGTTACCGTGGTTCTGAAGTGCAGGCACCACTCAGTTTTGAACGCCTTGCACAGTCACTGCATAATCTGCTCGATGCGCTGGACGTAGCGCAGGCTCACCTGGTCGGTCAGTCTATCGGGGGTATGGTGGCGCAGGAGTTTTATCATCGCTACACATCGCGCGTGGCGTCGCTGGTATTAATCGCTACAACGTCAGCCTTCGGCGGCAGGGACAACCGCTTTCGCGATGAGTTTTTAGCGGCGCGGCTACAACCGCTTGAACAAGGCATGTCGATGCAGGCACTGGCGCAACAATCCATACCTGCCATTTGTAGTGATCAGATGCACAGTGCCGATATGCAAATCGCCATTGAAGCGATGAGCGCTTTGCCGGAAGCTGTTTATCGCGATGTATTAAGTTGCCTTGTGACTTTTAATCGACGCAGTGAATTTGCCGCCATTGCCTGCCCGCTGTGTGTAATCGCCGGCACGGCAGACTCCAACGCACCGGCGGCGACCATGGCAAAGATGGCGGCAAGTGTCGCCCATGCGCAATACCACGAGCTGACCGGTGGCGGTCATTTGCTGAACACTGAAATGCCGGATCAGTGTAACCGGATTATCAGCCACTTTATTAACGGAATCGAATCACATGCAAGCTGATCAACCCATCTTCGACCCGCAACAGTGGCAACTCACCGGGCAGCAGTCGCAGCTGGGTGCGCTGGCGCGAGAGCTGGGGCAGTCACGCTTCGCAGAACGCGCGGCCCACTACGACCGCAACGCGACCTTTCCCACTGAAAACTATCGCGACCTGCACGATGCGGGCTTACTGGGCGTTTGTATCCCTGAAGCGCAGGGCGGCCACGGCGCAGATTTAAAAACGTATATGCTCACGGCAGCAGAAATCGGCCGTTACTGCGGTGCCACAGCACTCACGTTTAACATGCATGTCAGTTCATGTCTGTGGACCGGCCCGCTGGCCGATGACCTCGAGCTGCCCGACGATGTGCGCGAGGCCCTCGAGAGCGGTCGGCGCAGGCACTATCGTCGCATCATTGAAGACGGTGCGATTTACGCGCAGCCTTTTTCTGAAGGCGGTGCTGCGGCGGCGGGTAAGGTTGCATTCGGCACCACCGCTACACGCACGGATGGTGGCTGGCTGATCAACGGAAAAAAAATCTTCGCCTCGCTTTCCGGGCATGCCAACTACTACGGTGCATTGTGTACCGAGCTCAAAGACAGCAGCGATACGCCCTCGCGTCGCAACACCATGTATGTCGCTGTACCCGCCGATGCCGACGGTGTGCGGGTGGAAGGCGAGTGGGATCCGCTCGGGATGCGCGGCACCGTATCGCGTACGCTTATATTCGATAACGTGTTTGTCGACAGCGAAGCGCTGCTGATGCCGCGTGGGGTTTACTTCAGTGCGGCGAAACAGTGGCCGCACATGTTCATGACGCTCACGCCGAGTTACATGGGCATTGCCCAGGCTGCCTATGATTTTACGGTGAAGTACCTGCGCGGTGAGATGCCCGGCACTCCGCCGGTAAAACGTCGCATGTATCCAACCAAGCAACTCGCCGTCGCGCAGATGCGCATTATGCTTGAGCAAACCAAATCGCTGTGGTTTCAGAGCATCAGTGAGGCAAAGTGCTCACCCGATCGCGAGTCGCTGTTGCGCGCGTGGGCGGCGCAGTACACGGTGATGGAAAACGCCAATGAAATTGCACAGCTTGCGATCAGAACCTGTGGCGGACAGGCCATGTTGCGATCACTGCATCTGGAACGGTTGTATCGCGACAGTCGCTGCGGCGCACTCATGCTGCCGTGGACTGCAGAGCTTTGTCTGGACATGATCGGCAAAGCGGCACTGTATGAAGATGGCGAGACCGACGAATGAGTTTATACCGTAGGCTGTGTGGGCACGCCGGGTTTCAGCCGCACAAGGCTGCTATTGAAAGCGAAGACGGCACACTCACTTACCTGCAGTTGCGCGTACTGGTTGATCAGTGTGCCGAGTGGTTCCGGGCTGAAGGACTTAAACCCGGTGATCGCATTGCGATTCTGGCGCTGAACCACCCGGACTGGTTTATCGCACTTTTCGCAGCCGCAAGGCACGGGCTGATACTGGTGCCGCTGAACTGGCGTTTGTCGGTCGCTGAACTGCAATACATGGTCGACGACTGTCAGCCACAGATGATTCTGCACGATGCGGAGTTTGCACAGACCGCGCACGCACTGGCTGTGAATCAGATCCCGTGTATACGCATCGGTCACTGCGACTTTCCACCAGCGGCGACTGCTGCCGACAGTGCGCCGGCGGCGGAGGCCGACCTGCTCATCGTGTATACCTCCGGCACGACCGGCCGGCCGAAGGGTGCTGTGCTGTCGCAACGTGCCCTGATGTGCAGTGCTGAAATGAGTCAGCACATGATTGATTTAACGGTCAATGATCGTGTGCTAAATGTACTGCCGTTGTTTCATGTCGGTGGTTTAAATATTCAACCGCTGCCTGCGCTGCTGTACGGAGCGACACTGGTTTCGCACCAGCGCTTTGATCCGCAGCGTGCAATCAAGTCACTCACGAGTGATGCAATCACGCTGGTCAATTCCGTTCCCACACTGCTGCAGGCCATTGTCGATACTGACCTGTGGCACACGGGTGACCTCGCATCGCTGCGTGCTATTTCTATCGGCTCAACGGATGTGCCTCTGCCGCTTATAAAGGCAGTGCATCAAAAAGGTATTCCACTGATACAGGTGTACGGGGCAACAGAAATGGCACCCGTGGCGATTTATCAGCGAATTGAAAACGCTGCGATAGAGGGCAGCATCGGGCGCGCCGGACTGCTCAATCAGATACGCCTGGTGGATCAGAATGGTCGCGAGGTGGCGGACGGTGAGCCGGGTGAAATAGAAGTAAAGGGTGATAATCTGCTGGCCCGTTACTGGAACAATGCGCAGGCGACTGCTGCATCAATGACAGACGGCTGGTTTGCATCGGGTGATGTGGCGCACCGCGATGAACAGGGTTACTACTGGTTTGATGATCGATTAAAGCATGTGATTATTTCCGGTGGTGAAAACATTTACCCCGCCGAGCTTGAGCGATTGATCAGGGCATTGCCGGGTGTGGCCGAAGTCGCGGTGGTCGGGAAGTCCGATGCACGCTGGGGCGCGGTGCCCTATGCCGTGGTCGTTGCCAATGACGAGGCGATTACCAGCGATGACATTACTGGTGCATGTGCCGGCATAGCACGGTTCAAACAACCCCGTGGCGTGGTGTTCGTCGATGCACTGCCGCGTAATGCGCTCGGTAAAGTGGTCGTCGCGGATGTGGTAACGCTAATCGATCAGCGGTGAAGGTCTGTTCCGGCCGGTTCTGTCTCGCTTACTTGTAGCGTGCTTATTGACCTGATGCTATCCGATCGGTGGAGTGATTTTAGCCACCAGACGAATGAGCTCGCTTCGCTTTTTTGTACCGGTTTTTACAAACACATTGCTTACCTGTGATTTCACCGTGTCGATTGACACATTGCGCTTTTCAGCGATCTGACGATTGCTGTCTCCGTCAATCAACATGCGCAGTACGCTGTTTTCCGATGAGGAAAGCGAAAAGAGTTTCTCCACTCTGGAGGTGTCGATTTGCTCTGTTCGCGCCGGATCGATAATGCTAATCAGTGTGCCGGTGAGTCCCTTGTCCAGCTCGCCGGTGGCATCTTTAAGCGGTGAGCATTCCAGCAACAGGGATGCCTGTGTGTTCTGGTTCGAAGTCTCCAGTAGTACCTCGGCGGTGGCACCGAGGCCGGCCGCGGTGGCGGAACAGTTTGCGATCGCTTGCTGAACTTCCAACTGGTGGCTGGTGCACTGCAGGTAGCCGCTGGAATTTTTGCTGATACCGCGATTCTCACTGATGATTTCACTGGCGGTTTCATTCTCGATGATCAGTCTGCCCTGTTCATCGGTAACGCAAATTCCGATTTTGACATGGTCAAGGGCAGCCAGCGCGGCGTTGTACCGTTGCTGCAACAAACGCAGGGTACGGTCGAACTCCATGGCTTTACCGACATGCGGCATGAATGCGGCAGCGACCGTCTGACTGTGTTGCGGGTACTCGAGTAAGGCGGCGGGAAATTGAAATGTTAGTGCGTCAAACCACGCGACGTTGTCGCTGATTCGGGCACCGAACCGATGACAGATGCCAAACTGGTTAATCAGATACTGGTTATCCGGTCGCTGACGGAGTTGCACCGGATTACCAAAAAAGTCGATATCGCACAGCAGCTGATTGGCGGGTAGTGTGGCCATTGTTTGCCAGGCATCAGATTCATAGTGACTATAGCGAGTTTCGAATTCGTGCAGCATGGCGGGTGGTGTATTCAGCCACATATTGCTGACGCGTTTGATTGCGAAAATTTTTTCGTCTGTTGCCTCGGTGTGGATAATCATCGCACTGGCAGCGCCGACGTCACGAGCCATCGACTCGAGACAATCACTCCACGTATCCTGGTGAATTGCTGCGTTGTAGATTGCGCTAATCGACGACGGCGAGACTGCTTTACTGATAGGCATTGCTGCTACCCGACGGTGAGTTATTTTCCAACAGTGCAGGTATAACACCCCGACTTATCGGTATCAACAGTGGCGATGACGCAGGCGGCTGATCCGGCGTTACCGGTTAATTTCTGTCGCAATCAAACTGCCTTGCTTCAAAGGCAGAA
>CAZOXM010000047.1:0-14893 GCA_964583825.1 uncultured Granulosicoccaceae bacterium | reverse complement strand
GTTTCATTATCGACGATGACCAGCCGGTTTGGTGATAGCTCGAACACATCACCGCGCGCTTTTCGGTTTTTCATCATTACCGATACGAGATCCTGTGTGAGCTTTGCCAGCGCACCACCGGAACTTTCACTGACGTTTTCCATGGTCGTCACAAGGTACTCACCGTCGACGCTCCAGGTACCATTCATAGTGAATTCGAAATCCTGTCCGCCCGATGTGCTGCGACTGGTGCCGGTGGACGTGCCATCGGCATTGAGTGTGATGGTGGCCTGCGTGTTTTCCTCACCCGGTATCGGGTTTAGCACGCTCATGGTCCAGGTGCCGACCAGGCTTTCTGCACTGATCGCTTCAACATTGTCTGTGCCTCCGTAAACAGGCCGTTCCGGCGGTGTGACTGCACACCCGGTCAATGTGATGAAAGGAATAAGCAGACTGCAGGGTTGAGATAATTTCATGTTCCCTCCGTGGAGATGTGATGTTATTGCGCGAGTACTTTAGCATCTCTATGCAACTTGTTCCACGGTGAGGCCAGTGGCGGTATTACGTAGTCGGCTTATCAGGCGCCCTCGTTATATGCTGCTGTCACAGCGTACAGCGATGGCAGTTTAAAATAACCACGACAGACACTATGCAGCGAATCAGCGGAAACACAATGGCCGATTTGTATGATGCACTGCGATTGTACAGCACGCCTGTCGGGGTGGGATCGATGAGTCCCGCCAGTCCCCGGGCAGTGAGTAAATATCGAAAACACATATGCCGACCCTGGCGCAGTGCTCAGCGCCATGCAGGTGCTGATAGCGATCAACTTACCGATGCGTATGACGCCTTGCCAGGTATTCGTCACAGCGGTTGCTTACAAGTGGTAATTCCGTCTCTGCTGTTGCTCCGCAGTTTCTGCCGGCGCTGCCCTGCTCAGGGTAACAACAGTACTCCGTCTGTGGCCCGTGTCGGGCAAGGCTTGTCGGCAGGCGTTTTGATTGTCAGCACTGTGGTGGTAACGTATTCGCATGGCTGAATCACTATTAGAAATTCTCACTCCGATCACCGATGAAGATTTTTTTGCCCGCTTTCATGAGCGGGAACCACTCCATATAGAACGTTTGGACGCGCAGCATTTTGCCAGTCTGATACACCCGGATGACATAGAGCAGTTACTGTCGCGAGGCGATCAGTGGATTGCCGATATACAGATCACCGATGCCAACCGTGAAGTTCGTGTATCGGACTACTGTGGTGATGATCAGCGCGTAGACCCGGCAGCGGTGCGGCGATTGTTCCTTGAAGGCTCGACGCTTGTGTTGAACCGGGCACATGTAAAAGTGCCGGCCATTGCCGATCTGTGCCGGGCAGTGACGCGTCGGTTTGTTATGCGCAGTCAGGCCAACGTGTATTTTTCCCCGGCCAGTCAGCAGGGGTTTAATCCACATTTTGATACGCATGATGTATTCATACTGCAGGTGAGCGGGGCTAAGACGTTTTCGTTTTACCAGTCTGATATTGAGCTGCCGTATACCGACGACACGTTCGATCCTTCGTATTGCGAAGCACCGGTGCTGCAGCAGCAGGTAACGTTAAGTGCCGGCGATACGTTGTATATCCCGCGCGGTGTTGTTCATGATGCAGTTGCCAGTGGTCAGTCACCATCGCTGCATATCACACTGGGTGTGTTTCCGATGATGGTCAGGGACCTGCTGCAGGAGGCCATCCAGATTGCCGGTGAGCGGGAAGTGGTATTGCGAAAGTCGGTAACAGGAGACACGGGTTTCACCGAGGTAAGGGCGTTACTGGAACAGGTGCTGAACGATGAAACCTGTCATCAGGCACATGATCGTCTCATGGATGAGGTGGCACTCGGCGGGCTCGCCACCACGAATCAGGCGCTGGTGTCCGGTCCGTTGACAACGGAATCAGTGGTGCGGGTTAATCGAGCCAACCTGATCAATACCGAATCGCACTCCGGGCAGCTTAAGCTCCGGCTCTTCGGACAGATACTCGAATTTGAAACGGACTTTGCCAAGGCAGTGGGTTACTTGCTGACACAGGACTTGTTGCGGGTAGGTGACATACCCGCGCTGGACCGCGATCAGCAACTGGCGTTGTGTATTCAACTGCAAAGTGCGGGTTTGCTGGTTGTGGAGGCATCCGGTTATCCACCTTGACGATGAATTCGGAGGTTGTTAGCGTGAGCGATATCCAGCGGAGCCTGTCGATGAAGAAAACAGACAAAATTGTGGTCAGAAACGCCTCCGGGCGGCGGCAGTTCATCAGGGCAGGTGCCGGATTGCTGCTGGGCGGCAGCACCATTGCCCGCGCACAGGAAGAAGAGTCGTTTAGAACGGATTGTGACGGTCAGGGTTTTGCCGGTGAAAAAAATGCCGAAGTCGCCGGAAATGACACCGACAGCGGGCCAACCGCGGATCGGCCGGGTTGCGGCAGAAAGAAACCGGCGGTGATGACCGAGTACCGGAAAAAGGCACCGCAAGCCGCTGCCGTGCGCGTTACCCGTGTGAAGGTATAGAGTTCATTCAGGGCTACAACACTCGCTTAAGCGCGCTGTAATTGCCTTTGGTTCGTAGCGTCACCTCGACGCTGCGTCGGCTCTTGTTTTGCCAGTACCAGCCATGAGTCCCGGTAAAACCCGCGGTTAACTCCCCGGCATGGTCACTGGTAGTCAGTGTTTCATAACTGATGAACTGCTCCGCCGCACCATCACCGTGTACATCGACCGCCAGCGATTCGCCATCCGTGTGCCACTCGAACACGGCTTTTTCGTCCTGTTGCATGGTGAGCTTGAGTTCAGCCTGCCCGTAGCCTGGAATAGTCACGCTGATATCATCACGCCAGTCATCAGTGGGGGTGTTTACTACAACGCTGAGGTCAGTGTCGGTAACAGGATTCGCATGTGCAAGCGCGGTTAGTCCGAGCCGCTGACCGATGCCGGTGGGGTCAATGCCGTACTCTGCAGGCAGGACGATGGTAATCAGCAACAGCAGTGCACCGGCCATCGCAAGCAGGGTCGAACGGATCAACCGGCCGGTGCCGGGCAGTTCACTTTGAGCGGGTAATTCTGAATTAAACATGCGTTGTTCGATCGTGTGAATGTGGTTATACAAAAAGATAACCGGTCAGGTGCAGGCCGATTAAGGTGAAGCCGGCGCACATAATTAAAACGTTGGCACTATAGGCCAGCGTGAAGAAGCTCTTGCTTTTGCGCCACCAGCTGATGCCGATCAGCACGGCGGTCAGTGCCAGTAGTTGCCCCAGTTCCACGCCCACGTTAAAGGCCAGGAGGTTTTCGACAAGTCCGTTGGCGGACATCTCATAGTCGAGCATTTTCGACGCCAGCCCCAGTCCGTGAAACAGACCGAAGATCAGCGTCGCGGCTCTGGTGTCGGGTTGAACACCGAACCAGCGCTGAAACGCACCAAGGTTATCCAGTGCTTTGTAGACAATGGAAAGCCCGATGATCGCATCGATCAGGTAGGCATTGATACCGAAGTCGAAGTAGACACCGGCCAGCAAGGTGACCGAGTGGCCAATCGCAAACAGGCTGACGTATAAAAATACATCCTTCATGCGATACAGAAAAAACACGACTGCAATGAGAAAGAGGATGTGGTCGTAACCGGTGACCATATGTTTCGCGCCCAGGTAAGTGAACGGAATGAGGTGTACACCATCAATGGATTGAATGAAGGCCTTGTCCGCAGCGGCTATCCCGTGAGCGAGGACTTCCGCTGGCAGCAGTACACCCAGAAGGGCAAGTGCCGCGATAGCAAATACAACAGAACAGGGTTTGTCAGTCATGGATTGTTTGCCGGTTTGATTGGCTGGTAGTCTGTTGTCATCGCGCTTGCGATGGTTGTCAGCTACACCGGGATAGAACGCGATTCCTTAATCTTGTTCATCACAACCGTGGAACTGGTTCGATCAATGTAATCCTTGTTCATCAGGGTTTCTTCCAAAAACCGATAGAACGCGCGCATGTCCTTCGCCACCACTTTTAACAGGAAGTCGTGGTCACCGGTGACGGCGTAGCACTCCAGCACCTCCGGCGCCTGTTCGATCAGTTTTGTGAAAGCGTCGATGCCCTGATCGCTGTGCTTGCTGAGGCTCACATGCACCATGATTACTTCGGCATAACCGAGCGCTTCTGCAGTGACCGATACATAAAATCCGTCGATCACACCGGCTTCCTGCATGGTGCGAATACGGCGCCAGACTGATGACGCTGAACTGCCCACCCGATCGGCAATTTCCTGGTTACTGAGGCGGCAGTTTTCCTGTAGCTGGGCGAGCACTTTTCGATCTAGCTGGGTCAAATTGAAATTATTGTTCATATTATTAATAAATATTGAATAATCAATTCAACTATAGCGGTTTCGGCGAATAAACAGAAAACCTAATTCAACAGCATACTTCTATACTCGATCAAAGAATGAGGTTGCATGTGGAGGTAGCCATGGCGGCGAATCGGGCGGCGCAGGCCGCTGATGAACTGGCAGATCGATACGAGGCACAGCGCGGCCGCGTGCTGATGAGCGGTACGCAGGCGCTGGTGCGGGTGCTGCTGGATCAGGCACAACGGGACCGCGCCGCCGGGTTGCACACTGCGGGTTTTGTGTCGGGGTATCGTGGCTCGCCACTCGGTGGTGTGGACCTTGAGCTGTGGCGCGAAAAGGAGCGCATAGCGCGAGCCAACGTGGAATTTCTGCCAGCCGTCAATGAAGATCTGGCGGCCACTGCCGTACTCGGCTCGCAACAAGTGGAAAGCAATCTGTCGAAACAGTTCGAAGGTGTGTTCGGTCTGTGGTACGGCAAAGGACCCGGCCTCGACAGAGCTGGGGACGCACTGCGTCACGGCAACGCGTATGGTGCGTCGCCGACAGGAGGTGTACTGGTGGTGGCGGGTGATGATCACGGTTGTGTGTCATCGTCCATGCCGCATCAGTCTGATGTGGCATTCATGACGTGGTTTATGCCGACGCTGAATCCGGCCAGCGTGGCCGAATACCTGCAGTTTGGCGAATACGGCTATGCGCTGTCACGCTTCAGCGGCATGTGGGTCGGCTTCAAGGCCATCTCTGAAACGGTGGAATCGGCCGTCTCTTTCGAGTTGCTCCCGCACAGAGTCTTTCAGCCACCTGTGTTTGATATGCCTTCGGCTGGACTGCACTATCGCTGGCCGGATTTGCCGGGGCCGCAAATCGAACAGCGACTGGTACATAAGAAAAACGCCGTATTTGCTTTTGCCGAAGCCAACCCGATTGATCATGCGGTCTACCGGCTGGCCGATGCGTCGTTTGGTCTGGTCACCACCGGCAAGGCACATCTCGACACGATGGAAGCGCTGCGGCTGTTGGGGGTCGATGAGGCGTTGTGCCGAACACTGGGAATCGATGTATACAAGGTGGGCATGGTGTGGCCACTGGCGCGTGCAGATGCGTTGCGCTTTGTGCGCGGTAAACGTGAAGTGCTGGTGGTTGAAGAAAAACGCGGCATCATTGAAAGCCAGTTCAAGGAATACTTTTATGACTGGCCGGGTGACAAGCCGGACCTCATGGTTGGCAAGCGCGATGAGCAGGGCAACCCGTTGGTGCCGTGGACCGGTGAGCTGAGCCCGCGCCAACTGGGGCCGATCATCGCTGCACGGCTTGCGCGATTGTTTCCCGGGCGCGACTTTCTGGAAAGAGCGAAACAGATTGTCGGGCGTGACTTGCGTGTTATCGAAGTCAAGGGCGCTAACCGCACGCCTTACTTTTGTTCCGGTTGTCCGCACAATACGTCGACCAAAGTACCCGAAGGGTCGCAGGCACTGGCCGGCATCGGCTGTCATTTTATGGCGAGCTGGATGAACCGTGAAACCACATCACTGATACAGATGGGCGGCGAGGGCGTTAACTGGGCGGCCTCTTCCAGGTTTACCGACAGCAAGCATGTGTTCCAGAACCTTGGTGAGGGCACCTGGTATCACTCGGGTTCAATGGCCATACGACAGGCCGTTGCAGCGGGGGCGAACATCACTTACAAGGTATTGTTTAACGATGCGGTGGCGATGACTGGCGGTCAGCCGGTGGACGGCCCGGTCTCTGTCCATGCAATCGCACATTCCGCTCGCGCTGAAGGGGTGCAGGAAATCGCACTGGTGTCGCATGAGCCTGCAAAATTCAAAGCTGCTGACTTTCCTGCTGGTGTGACGATTCATGATCGTCGCGCGCTTGATCAGGTGCAGCGTCGTCTGCGGGAAGTGCCGGGTGTCACTGTATTGATTTACGAGCAACCATGCGCAACTGAACTGCGAAGAAAGCGCAAGCGGGGTCAGGCACCAATGCCTGATAAAGTAGTAGTTATTAATGAACTGGTGTGTGAGGGCTGTGGCGATTGCTCGGTAGAATCCAACTGTTTGAGTGTGGAACCGGTAGCTACTCCCTACGGCACCAAGCGACGGATCAATCAGTCGGCTTGTAATAAGGACTTTTCTTGTGTTAACGGTTTTTGTCCGAGTTTTGTCACTGTAACCGGCACACTGAAAAAACCGCAAACCAGTGTGGAATCAATGCAGTTGCCAGCATTGCCGGAACCTGATTTAGCATCACCCGGTGAGTGCTTTGATCTACTGATCACCGGCGTGGGTGGTACTGGTGTTATCACGGTGGCCGCCGTGATCTCCATGGCAGCGCACCTGGAAGGCAGGGGAGCATCGGTGCTGGACTTCACGGGCTTTGCGCAAAAATTCGGACCGGTACTGAGTTATGTACGGCTGGCAGAAAGCCCTGCAACGCTCAATCAGGTGCGTATCGATGATGGCGCTGCCGATGCACTGATTGGTTGTGACATTGTGGTTTCTTCCTCTGCAAAGGCCTCCCGTTGTTATCGGGCGGGCATGAAAGTGGTGCTCAATACGGCGGAGATGCCGACCGGTGACATCGTGCAAAGCTCCGATGCCGGTTTACGTGTCGATGAGCGCTTAAAGCGCATAGCGGCTGCGACTGACAACAGCAACCTGCCAGCCGTCGATGCCAATCGCATCTCGGTTCAGTACTTTGGTGATACGGTGTTTGCCAATGTCATTATGTTGGGTTTGGCATGGCAGCACGGGTTGGTGCCCATTGGCAAAGAGGCGTTGTACCGTGCATTGACACTGAACGGCGTGGCGGTAGAAAAAAATAAGCTCGCGTTCGAAGTGGGCAGAACCGTGGCCGTGCATCCGGGCTGGGGGGTGGATGCAAAACCTGCAAGCGAAAGCCTTGATGACCTCATCAGCCATCGCAGTAAGTTTTTAGCGCAATATCAAAATGCGCGTTATGCAAAGCGGTATCAGCGGGCTGTTTTATCATTCAGAGAAAAGGTTGATGATCCTAAGTTGGTAGAAACTGCAGCGCGGTCTCTGTTTAAGCTAATGGCGTATAAAGATGAATATGAAGTGGCGCGGCTGCACACGTCAGAGCAATTCGCAGCGCAGCTCGACGCGCAGTTCGAAGACGGGTTTCAACTGAACTATCACCTTGCCCCTCCGGTACTTGCTTCTTCTCGTGACAGCCGTGGTCGCCCTTTGAAAAAAACCTATGGTCAGTGGATGGGGCGTGTATTCAAGCCACTGGCAGCACTGCGCGTGTTGCGCGGGACACCATTTGATATGTTTGGTTACAGCAGCGAGCGAAAGGAAGAACGGGCGCTGATCCGCTGGTACCTTGCTTTGCTTGAGCAGTGTGCGAAAGAATGCAGTGACGATTCCCTGCCGGTTTGGCGGGAGGTGCTGCAGTCGCCGATGCGTATTCGTGGCTATGGTTCGGTGAAAGAGGCATCCCGGGAAAAAGTGAAAGTGCAGGTGAGTCAGTGCCTGGCCGCGGATCAACAGTTGGCGGACTGAACAAAGCGCAGTCCCGGAGCGATTTCGCAGTGTCGACAAAATAGGGTGGATTGTGTGATTTCGTCCGATCAGACTGTGGGAAGTTCTCCTTGAATACGTATTCACGCTGGCATATGATCGTAATTCCAGCAAATCCACAGGAGGTTAAAGGTGCATAAACGATCTTTTTTAAAGGGGTGGGCGTTAGTCGCTGCGATGGCGATAACACCGCTTTCTGCGTCAGCGCAGGAGTCGCCTTACAACTTGTTAGATGGCAAGCCCTTTGATGGAACCAAGCTCAATATCCTGAGTGTTGTCACTCCTCAATTCGACGGATTAATGCTCCGTGACGATGAATTCACTGAGCTGACAGGCATTGAAACCGAGTGGACGTTTATACCGTTTGCGTCGCTGCAGGAAAAAATCAACGCCGAAGGTATCGCCGCAAACGGTGCATTCGATGTGGTGAACTACCTTGACAGCTGGGGGCCGCCAAATGCTCACTGGCTAATGCCGATCGATGAGCTCATGCAGAGAGATGGCATTTCCATGGATCGCTACCCTGCTGCGTTTGCCCGCTCTGCGCAATTTGAAGGCAAGACGCTCGGGTTCCCGCTGCGCGCACATCCGCAGGTACTGTTTTACCGCAAAGATCTGATTCCCGAGCCACCGGCTTCCTGGGAAGATGTGGCTGCCATGGGTGGTTCATGGGAGCACGACGATATTTCACCCATCGCGCTTTACTACAACAACGATGGCAACCGTCAGTCCCTGTTTATCTGGATTAACTTCCTGTGGGGCGCGGGTGCCGATGTCTTTAACGAAGACGGCTCTGCCGGCTGGACCAGCGATGCCGCGATCAAGGCCACCGAAGATTATGTCGCGCTGCTGACTGAACACGGCGTTGCCAACCCGAACTCGGTAGCGTTCGTCGAGCAGGATGCCAGGCAGTCGTTCATGCAGGGTAAGTCGGCGATGGTGCCGGGCTGGTGGTGGTTTTATTCAGGCTTTCTGAATCCTGAAACATCAACGCTTACCAAAGATCAGGTCGGCTTTGTTGGTATGCCTTCCTACACAGGCACTACCAAGACCTACGCTATTTCAATGCCGTTTGCGATCTCTGAGTATTCAAAAAGCAAGGACGCCG
The DNA here is from genome assembly GCA_964583825.1 of uncultured Granulosicoccaceae bacterium. Classification (GTDB taxonomy): domain Bacteria; phylum Pseudomonadota; class Gammaproteobacteria; order Granulosicoccales; family Granulosicoccaceae. Next base: position 5,894 of record CAZOXM010000047.1, on the reverse strand, counting down.
CGTGGGAGTTTCTCAAGTGGTTGTCGAATCCGGCAATGGATAAAGCCAATGCTACCGTGCGTGAAGTGAAAGGCAAGAAGATCGTCAATAATGTGGTAACCCACATCGCCTCACTGCAGGACGAAGAGGTCAATGCTGCGAATGACGGTATTCAACTCGCCGCCTGGGAGTCGCTTAAAGAGTCTGACATCATGCCGCAAATTCCGGAGTGGCCCGAGGTCGGTGATATTCTGTCTGCTGCGATCGCAGAGGCCGCCGCCGGCGGTGATACCAGACAGTTGATGCTCGATGCAGCCAAGCAGGCTGACCGTGTACTGAAGCGGGCCGGGCGTATCAAGTAAGCCTTCCCGAACGGGCTGATACAAGCCCGGTCATTTGAGCCGCTCCGGTGTGCACCGGAGCGGTTCAACAACGGTTCACTCCATGCGCGACTCAACGCTCAAATATCTGTTAGTCCTGCCAGCCATTCTTGTGGTCTTTGCGACCGCCGTGTGGCCATTGTTCGAGAGCCTGAGGTTAAGCTTTACTGTCGGGCGACTTAACCGGCCCGGTTCGTTAGACCAGTACCTTGGTTTTGAAAACTATACCTGGGCCTTTCTGTATGAACCGGCGTTCTGGAATGCGGTGTGGGTGACTGCTGTCTACACGTTGTTGACAGTCGCGTTAACCACACTTTTTGCACTGGGACTGGCGCTCCTGCTCGCGCCGGGTGGCAGGTTTCGCACCGGCGTTCAAACCCTGCTGATTTTGCCGTTTGCAATGAGCCCTGCGCTGATCGGGGTCAGTTTCCGGTTTATGTTTAACCCGGAGTTCGGATTGTTTGATGCCGCCTTCGGTGTGCTGATACCGCCACTGGCCGATGTGAGTTGGCTGGCCGATCCGGTGCTGGCTTTTGCAGTGTGTGTCATGGCAGATATCTGGGGCTGGATTCCCTTCCTCACGCTGGTGCTGATCGGCGGACTGGCGAGCGTGCCGCAGGACACCATCGAGGCGGCACAGGTCGACGGTGCCTCCGGCTGGCGGGTGTTTAAGGATGTCACGCTGCCGCAGCTCGCCCCGGTGCTGGCCGTGGTCATCATATTAAAAACCATTTTCAGTCTGAAAACCTTTGATCAGATATTTATGCTGACCAACGGTGGTCCGGGCACGGCCACGCAGACACTCAGTCACTATATCTACTTCAATGGTATGAAGTACGGTCAAATCGGCTACGCCTCTTCAGTGGCATGGCTGATGGTCATTCCGATGATCTTCCTGACTTATGCCTACGCAAAGTTTGTTTTTAAGAAAAACTAATTCAATGAAAGGCAGGCAAAAACAGCTGTTCTTCGGTGGTATCCAGATCCTGCTGATCCTTGTTGCGATCATCATTATGCTGGTGCCAATTGCATGGATTTTTCTGGCGGCCTTTAAAAACCACATCGATGTATTTCAGCTGAAGCTTTTCTTCACGCCCACATTTAAAAATTTCGGCGCTGTGTTTGAGCCGCCTTACCTGCTGGGTCAGAAACTCATTAACTCCACACTGGTGGCGCTGATTACAGTGCTCTTTGCTATTCCGATTGCCACCATGGCTGCCTACTCGTTCAGTCGTTTCCGACTGCGTGGCGAGACCGCGATGCTTGTGGTGATTCTGGCCACGCAATTTGTGCCTGCTGTGGTGATTATTCTTCCGTTTTTCGTGATGTTCCGCGATATCGGTTTGTTGGATACGCGCGTCGGACTGGTGCTGGTTAACCTCGCCATCGTCATGCCGTTTGCGATCTGGATGATCAAGGGATTTATCGATGGTATTCCTATCGACACGGAAGAGGCGGCACTCGTCGACGGCTCCTCGCGCCTGCAGGTGATCCGCAACATTGTGCTGCCGATGGCCGCTCCGGGGCTGTTAACTGCGGGTATCTTCTGTTTCATTATTGCGTGGAACGAGTTTCTCTTTGCGCTGATCCTGACCAACAAGGATGCAGTCACCCTGCCGATTGGGCTCGCGCTGTTTAAAGCTGAGGAGGGGGATTTGTGGAATCTGCTCAGCGCTGCCGGAATCATTATTATGCTGCCGATGTTTGTACTGGCGCTCACCATTCGAAAGTACTTTGTACAGGGCATGACCATGGGGGCGGTGCGCTAATGGCGGAAGTCACACTGAAAAACCTGACCAAGCGCTGGGGTGATTTTGTCGGTGTCGACAATCAGTCGATTCATGTGCAGGACAAGGAATTCCTGGTGCTGCTCGGGCCATCCGGCTGTGGCAAAACCACCACGATGCGAATGATCGCGGGCCTTGAACATCCGACCGATGGTGAGATCTGGATTGGTGATCGCATGGTGAACAGCGACCTGCCCAAGGATCGCGATGTCGCCATGGTATTCCAGAACTACGGCTTGTACCCGCACATGACGATATTCGACAATATTGCCTACCCGCTTAAAGTGCGCGGTACGCCCAAAGACGACATAGAACCGCGAGTGCTAAAGGCCGCCGGGAAGGTTGAGTTATCCGACTTCCTCGATCGCAAGCCCAAGGCGTTATCCGGTGGCCAGCGACAGCGTGTTGCACTGGCCCGTGCCATCGTGCGAACCCCGAAACTGTTTTTAATGGATGAGCCTTTGTCGAACCTCGATGCCAAGCTGCGCGTGACCATGCGTGCGGAACTCAAGCATCTGAGCCGCGAGCTCAAGATCACCACAATCTATGTCACACACGATCAGATCGAAGCAATGACACTGGCCGACCGCGTGGCAGTCATGAAAGACGGTGTCATTCAGCAACTCGGCACACCCGATGAAATCTACAATGATCCGGCCAATCTGTTTGTTGCGGGTTTTATTGGTTCTCCGGCGATGAACCTGATCAACGGGTCGGTACAGAACGGTTACTTCGTGACCACGGGCGGTACCCGGCTGGTGGCGGTGAACACCGCGGATAACCCGGATGTGGTGCTGGGGGTACGTGCGGATGATATGACTGTTCAAGAGCAGGGGCAGGGCGAGCTTGATGTTCGCATTTATGCGTTCGAAAACACCGGTGAGGCGACCCTGCTGACGGTACAGTGGGGCGAGCAGCGCGTCATTGTTAAGGGAGATCGGCATCTGCGCAAAGAGCAGGATGACATGGTCGCCGTTTCACTCGATCCCGCGCACCTTTATGTGTTCGACCCTGTAAGCGGTGAGCGGATCCGACACTAGTACGATGATCATTTGCACTCACAGGCGGCTCGACTGTGACGGCCGCAGATCAAAACCGATACAAAAGCTTCGGCTGTTGCATTGCTCAGTATTGCGGCGGGCCGGGCGGGTCGTTGCGCGTTGAAAGAGCTGCGCGTGACAGCTGCTGATGTTGCCAAGCGTGCCGGAGTCAGTCAGCCAACGGTCAGTCGGGTATTTACCCCCGGTGCGAAAGTGTCTTCGGTTAAGGCGCGGCAGGTGCGTGATGCGGCGCGCGAACTCGGTTACCTGCCCAATACGCTCGCCCGCTCACTCAATGCGGGTCGTTCCTATACGATTGGCATTGTACTCGCCTACCTGAAAAACCCGTTCTATCCGGAAGCGTTACAAAAACTATCGGAACGGCTCAGTGAACGCGGCTATCACGTGATGGTTTTTTTCGCACTCAATATGGCTGAAGAAGTCGATGGTGTGGTAGAGGGTCTGATGGCGCACCAGGTCGACGGGATCATACTTGCCTCTGTCAGTATTTCGAATGAGCTGACCAGCCGGCTGGAAGAGCTGAATCTCCCTTTTGTTTTGTTTAATCGCGGGCAGGAAGACAGCGCTTTGCCTTCAGTCACGGCTGCCAACTACGCCGGTGGTCGCATGGCGGGGCGGTTTCTGGCGGCAGGGGGGCATCGACAGATCGCTCACATTGCGGGCTGGCAGAAATCACTGAACGGACGTGATCGTCAGGCTGGCTTTATTGCGGGTTTGCGCGAATACGGGCTTGCACCACTGGCGATTAAAGACAGTCACTACAGACGCAACATGGCGATGAATGCCACCCGTGAATTGTTTAAACAAAAGGTGGTGCCGGATGCGATCTTCGTCGGTAACGATCACATGGCATTTGCCGTGCTGGAGGCGTTGCGCTGCGAGTTAAATATGCGTGTGCCGGAGGATGTATCGGTTGTCGGCTACGATGATGTCACGATGGCATCGTGGAAGGTATTTGATCTGACCACGCTGCGGCAGCCGGCCGACTGTATGGTGGATGAATGCGTCAGTATGTTGCTGGGCATGATCGAAAACAAAGCGGTACCGAGCGGGCGCGTTGAAGTAGAGAGTGAACTGGTGATTCGCGGCAGTGCCCGCATACCCGAGCAGTGGCCGCCGAGGTGCACAGATGCTTCCGACGGCAGTTGTCAGCAGTGAATGGCAGGTGATGGAATTTTGCGTCGATCGGTTTGTCTTTACCTGGCTTGCGAGGCGGTACGGGATCGCGTCTGTGGCATCAAATGCCGTGCTGGTGAGGCAAAACTGATGGCACCACACCGATGAAGGAGCCGCTGGTACTGATGCCGGGCATGATGTGCGACGGTCGCTTGTTCGAACCTCAACTGGCGGTCTTTACTGCCGAGAGACCTGTCCTGGTGATACCACCGATCGGTGATCGGTCGATGTCCGGTCTGGCGCAACAAGTGCTGGCAGTTGCGCCCGATCGGTTTGCACTGGCCGGTCTGTCGATGGGCGGCATTGTTGCAATGGAGCTTCTGCGTCAGGCCCCGGAGCGGGTTACCAGACTGGCCCTGCTCGATACCAACCCGTTGGCGGACCCGCCGGAAAAAGCAGCGCCGCGAGCTGCGCAGGTGAGTAAAGTGCGGGCCGGTCAATTAAAGAGTGTGATGCGGGAAGAGATGAAGCCGCTCTACCTCGCACCGGGCCCGCGCCGGGCGGCCATACTGGATTTATGCATGGCGATGGCAGAGGCAATGGGTGCGGCAGTCTTTGAGCAACAGACGGCCGCCATCGCCACGCGACCGGATCAGTGCGACACTCTGAAAGGTGTAACGATTCCCACATTGATTGCCTGTGGCGCAGAAGATCAGCTCTGCCCGGTAGCGCGCCATCAGTTGATGCATGAGCTGATCAAAGATTCACGCCTTGAGGTTATTCCCGGAGCGGGACATCTGCCGACTCTGGAACAACCCGAACATACCAACCGCGCCTTACACGAATGGTTAAGCCTGTGACACTATCAAACAGCCTGTTAAATAAGCTACGCTCGGTCGACACACCCACCGTGTGCAATGCGATAGAAGTGGCGCAGGGTAAGCGCGGATTCAATCGCTTTACCCGCGGCACCATGCTCCATTGCAAACCGGGTGATCCGGCGATTGTCGGCTTCGCACGCACGGCCAGAATCAGCGGGCTGGCACCACCTGCTGAAGCTGCTGATGTCATCAGAGCCAGGCGTATGGATTACTTCCGTTCAATGGCGGCAGGCGACGGTCCGACCGCGGCTGTGATCGAAGATGTCGACTACCCGAACTGCATTGCCGGCTGGTGGGGTGAGGTACATGTCGCGGTACATAAAGGCCTGGGCTTATCCGGTGCAGTGACCAATGGCGTCATGCGAGACCTCGATGTGATCGATGAAGGCTTCCCCATTCTCGCAGCCTCCATCGGCCCGAGCCACGGATATGTGCATGTCGTCGATATCGGTACGCCGGTCAGCATTATGGGTATGCGTGTAGCACAGGGCGAACTCATCCACGCCGACCGACATGGTGCTCTGGTCGTGCCCGCCGAGGTTATTCCCGAGCTTGAAAGTGCCATTGCAACAGTTGAGTCCAGCGAGGCAATTGTGCTCGGCCCTGCCCGTGAACCGGGGTTTGATATAGAAAAGCTTGAAAAGGTCTGGGCGGAGTTTGAGCGGGCGCGAACCTGAGGGTGGGGTTTGG
>CAZOXM010000046.1:0-38356 GCA_964583825.1 uncultured Granulosicoccaceae bacterium | reverse complement strand
AGTCACGCCAGGTGCGGATAAGTACCGGAGTCAGCAAAATCAGCACACCCAGAATCGTCAGCATCGATGTGGCGGCAGCCGAGCCGAACAGTTTGGTATCACCGCGCAAATCGTTATAGATAATCCACGACAGTGACGTGGCCTTGGCCGATGCAGAAAACCCGACGATAGGTTCAAACACCCGAAAGTTATCCATCAACTGCATCAGAGTGACAAATATGATCAGCGGCATCATGTAGGGCACGGTAATGTAGCGCACGCGTTGCCAGCGAGAAGCGCCGTCGATTTGTGCTGCTTCTACCGTATCCTGCGGTACGGTTTGCAGGCCCGCATAGAACACCACAAAACTGAACGGCGCACTGTGCCACACGCCATACACCATCAGCATGATCCAGGTCAGTGGTGCAGACGCTTTCAGGCTCAGATCGGGGTCGTCGAAAAAAAACTGCAGTGAAGCGCCGATGATGCCATCAGCATCTACCATCCAGAACAGGATCAAAGAGCCGATCAGCGGTGTGACGATCATCGGCAGCAGCGAAGCAAAAATAGTGGGGCCTTTGGTCACTGTCGGCAGGGCGTTGACCCCCAGTGCGATCAACATCCCCAGAATCAGCACCGATGGTGTGACAATGGCGGTGTAGGCAATGGTAAAGGTCAGCGCCTTGTAAAACGGCAATGCGAAGACCGAAGACAGGAATGAACCGACCGTATCGCGCTCTGCCCACAGGGTTTTTACTTCGCTGGTTGCCAGGTGATTGCGGTTGGCATACGTACCAAAGCCGTTGAACTTGCCAAGCGGCTCCGCCTCTTTCAGGGCATTGGTCGCCTCCACGTCTACGGTCAGTGTGGTTTCGCACTTAAACGGTGAGCAGGTTTCAGTTTCGATCAGTACCTGATCGTGTTCTATATACAACGACTGAACGGCAGCAGAAAAAATGGGCAGTGCGATGAACAACAGCATAGCCGCCAGCGAGGGCAGGATAAACCAGGTAAATGCGCGGTGTGGCATGCTTAACTATGCTGTGCGACGGAGGCCAAAAATGCGGTGTTTACCTTCAAGCGTGCGCTGCTCCGTACATTCGAAGCAGCACTTGAAAGTCTTTGTGCGGCAATCAGCAAGCCGTAAGCGGCTTGCTGATCGAATGCGAAAGACAAGGCTATTGCAGGTAGCCTTCCTCTTTTGCTTTGGCGATATAGGAGGCTTCAATATCGGCCAGAGTCTCTTCTGCACCGGCATTGCCCTGCAGAAAGTCCGGCAACTCTTCGAAAAATGCAGTGTGCAGCAGACCCATGTAAGGCAGCATCGGGTAAGGCTCGGCACCGGCAGACGCGACAGCAGCCACACCTTCCGCCGCTGGTCCGGGCTGGTAGGCATCCATTAGCCAGACTGCTTTGTCGTTATTGGCTTTCACCATATCGTCAGAAACACCGTTTACCATGGCAATAAAGGTGGCCTCAGCATCTTCGTCACTGATGTTTTGCGCGATAGTAAAGCCGTCCCACCACAGTGTCGAGGCCGGAGTGGAACCACCACCGACAGTGGGTGCACCAGCGGCCATGGTGTTTTCGGTGATTTCGGGCGTCGAGCCCTCCTCGTCGATCAAACCACCCACGGACGAGCCCCACATCTGCGCAATGGCGAGGTTGCCTGCTTCCCAAATCGGCGCGACAGCGGCGGTGTTATAAGTCAGGAAGTCGGGGTTGGAGTACTCCATCAGCGACTTGAGCATATTCAGTGCGGCAACCCCTTGTTCGTTATTCACCGCAGGTTCCGCTGTGCCTTCTTTAAAGAACTGGCCCCCGTGGCCCAGATACATGTTGACGAATTCCTCACCGAGGTTCCAGTCAGACTTGGTCAGCATCGCAAACGGGTGTTCCATGATGCCTGCCTCGCGAATCGCGCTGGCCGCTTCCAGCACTTCCTCGTAGGTCGTGGGCACGGCAGCGTCAATCTGCTCGAGAATATCTTTTCGGACGACCAGGTGCTGGGCATTCGCCATAAACGCGATGGCCATGATTTTACCGTCAATGGTAATCAGCTGATTTTTCTTCAGACTGGCGCCATGCTTCGCGACCAGATCGTCCAGGGGGCGGATCAGGCCATCGTTAAGTAACGGGACAATCGATGAGTTGGCCACTACTACCGCGCTGTACTCCGCCGGGTTGGCGGTAAGTGCTGCCACCTGAATATTGCGGTGTTCCGACGTGTGGTTTACTGAAAACGTCGCCTCGCCACCAACGCAGGATTCTGCCGCTTCAACCACCGCGTGGAGTGCCGGAAAGTCGTTCGCCAGCACACTGACGTTGCCACTTTCCACCGGACATGCAGCGTAGGCGGCGCCGGCTCCCAGGCTGATCGCCGCAAACACGGCCTTACTAATGGACCGAAAACTCATGATGTTCCCCTTTACTGGTTCGAAGAATCGGTAACCCAACGCAACCGGTGCGTGCGCGTCGCGCTGACTTACGCTCACCGGCATGATCGACCAGATACCGTGGAAAATCAATTGAATTCGCGACGGTTAGACAACTGACGCATCAAAGTCCGGTCAGGGCCTTTTGTCTGCCGATCAGGTCGACCCCGAGTTGATCTAGAAAATGCAGGTGATCGATGAAATTCCAGTTTTCGGCGAGCTTGTCACCCTCGCGGCGATAGAGGTCAACCACCCGCATGGTGGCCGGTTTTTCTGACGCGGGGGCCAATCCGATGTAACCACCGAGTGACTGGACGTCAAAGGTCGGCCAGCCGAAAAAGCCACCGTAGCACCCCTCGGCAAACTCGGTAGTGTGGCCGAAAAACTCCCCCCATCGCAGGCCCTGCTCAAATGGCACACAGTGCTGCGCCAGGTAGCCGGCCTGTGTGTAGGGCGCGCCGATCCCGCCCGGGCCCCACCAGATCATGTCATCGGTCCAGTCCAGCGAGAGATCGGTGTCGGTGGTGTGTACATCGACATCCAGCAGGCGATTGATCATGCGCTGAAAAAGCGCCAGGGTTTTGCGCCCTTCAGCAGCGCACTGATCATTAAACAACAGGCCATCATGGGTGCGTGGCCCCGGCGTGACCATGGTTGCCGCTGTTGAAGGCGGCAGTACTTCGGCCTGTACCTGCGCCATCATGTTCATGATGTCTAAAAACAGCGTGGACTCGGTGATTGCACCCTCCGTCACGCGATGGAACTCGGCATAACGCAGCATCACCGCTTTACCCGTGGGCCTGATGCCGAGAAACGGCTGCTTAAACAGACCGAGTAAATGCCCCATTGAAGCCACCCACTGTGACTTGTTGTTATCCACATCGTTGAGCCCGGCAAAAAATATATCCTGCCTGCGCTGCAGAGGTGCAAACGCTGCTCGCAACGGCATCCAGAACACGGCTGCTGCCTGCTGCGCGCCGACTACCTCGTTAAACGGGTGTACGAACTGAAATACACAATCGGGAGTGGTGTGTTGCGACAGGGCTTGCGCAAGATCCGCTGAGGATGCGCGATCGAGTCGCCGGTAATGCTGTAAAACAACCGCTTTCGCCGCTGCCATACTGCGCTCAGAGTTCACCGCGGCGCTCCTTGGTGTCGAGTGAATGTTCGGGTTTTATCGGGCAAATCCCCATTGTTGTCAACGATGCCTGCGCCTGCCCGGCACTGATCGTAATCGGTCCGCGAAAGCGCCGCCGGCACCGGGCGGCCCCATTCTTTAATGCGTGTATCAGTTTTTATGTTAAATAATAAAGGTTTGACGTTCCCAATTATTCAAACCGCACAAGATACCGTTTGGACCAGAGCTTGCCGGTCACCCAGAATCCGTCTTTTTCCGCATCATACGCAATGCCGTTCAGCACCTTTTCATCTCCACCGTTGGTGTGCTCAGCCACCAGCGCTGAGAGGTCGTAGTACTGCACCACGCTGCCGTTAGTCGGATTGATCTTGATAATCAGCGGTGTGTGCCAGACATTTGCCCACAAAAAGCCCTGTGCAAACTCAAGTTCATTGATACGGGTGACGTATCGTTGTCCGAGTTTTACCCGTACGGTTCTATCTACCCTAAAGGTCGAAGCGTTGCGAAAGTAAATGGTTTCGCTGCCGTCACTCATGACCAGTTGATTCCCTGTGCTGGCCAGGCCCCACCCCTCCCCCGCATAAGTCAGTGTTCGCTTTGTTTTAAGGGTTGTCGGGTCGAGCACAAACAGCGTGTTTTCTTTCCATGTCAGTAGGAACACTTCGCCATTAAAGATAGTCAGACCTTCAGCGAAATATTTATCAGCAATACGTTTTTCGACCAGCGTTTCATCATTATCCGGTCGAAATGCTCTTATCCTTGATTTTCCATACCGGCCACTGCTTTCAAACATAAGCCCGTTGTAAAACTCGAGACCCTGAGTGAAATAGGCAGGGTTATGCTCCAGTGAGTCGATCACCTCGTAGTCGGAATTATTTGCGACTGTCGACTCGACCAACAGTAGCAGCGCAATCACGAGGATGTGAATCACTCGAGTTGATCTGGTTTTAGTCATTGAAATGTAATTCACGAGGCCTGCCCACCTGCTCGTTCACTGCCCACAGATTTCGAAGTAGTTATAATGAACGGACGGCCGCGAAGCAGTCAACAGCATGGTGTTTGAGGGGTCGGGGCCATTGCTGCACCCGGACGCGAGAAAAAATAGCTCGCGAGTTGCTGCCTGAACTGCGTGCTATTCCTGTAGTCCCTGATCCTGTATTCCCAGGTCCTAAATTCCCTGGTCCTAAATTCCCAGGGTACACCAGGCATGACCGTGCTGACGACGGTGATATTTGTGTGACTCCAGATACCAGGAAATCGCATCTATGCTGGCCGGGTCAACCTCGGCAGTGGCGATGTCCTTACTGTTGCCGATCGCATCGCTGGCATCGCTAACGCACCCTGACGCTGCAGCCAGCGTACAAAGTAATACTCCGATTACAGTAACAGCAGGTATTCTTTTCACCGGATAACTTAACAGGTCAGGTTAGGGGCGGAGTATAGTTGTACTTCGCAAACAATGGATGGAAACAACAGCTGCGCCCATCGTTATTTTTATTGCAGCCTATCACCCCTCGCCCTGCGAGATACGGACAAAATCCTGTTTTTTTTCTGTCTTTTATCTGTCGAAAAATGCCTGCTGATTTGAATTCATCTGTCGAGCGTACTACTCGCACTTTATCAGGGTAAGACCGTTTCGAATTACAACTCCCTCAATGATTCCTCAAAGAAATGATGGGCTGAAAAACCGTAAACAGGTTGCACAGTAGCCACGCAGATGCTTGTTAAATCAGTCCTGTCGCCTCAGCGTCGGCTGATCTATCAACCTGTGGTGGGTAAATCAGGTGGCATTGCTCCTATTGAGTTTGCACTCGATAGCCGTAACACCATATTGTTTCTATGTTTGTTGTTTTAGATGGTTTCAGTTTGCGTCTCAATCGGCTGATATGAGAGTGCAGTGAGGGGAGATAGTTTTCATCGCTATAGCCCAGGACATTGTTTAGCAACTCTACGCTGGAACACGGACGTTCGATGTGATCTGTGAGATATTGAAACAACTGATACTCAGTACGTGTCAGACGAAGGACGTTTTCCATTACCGTCACTTCGCGCTTGAATGGACACAGACGAACATCACCAACGTACTGGTATTGAGGCGCGTGGACTTCGTCGCGTGCGTCTGGCTCACTGGCAACCGGGCTATCTGTTGGCTGTTGCTGCAAGGCGATGGTGATATTGTGTTGTCTTCTTACGGCGGCACCGAGCCGCGCCTGTAACTCCACCGGCGGCTGTGTGCTTACCAGGTAATCGTCCGCGCCCCGACGCAGACATTCAGCAGAAAATTCGGAATCCGACAGGTGCGAAATCACGATAATCTGATCAATCTTTTTCAGTGCGCGTATTTGTTCGCAGGCCTGTAGTGCAAATGTACGATTTGAGGCAGTGAATATAACCAGAACATCCCAGTCATCTAAGCCGACGGCTTCGAACAGGTGACTTTCGCACTCTCGCACCTCCACCACGTCGGCGAACTTCTCGCACAACTGCAACACAGATTTTGGTGCCTGCGCTGCGCAGTGGATGCAGAGAATTTTTCGTACCATAGAACATTGACGTCGAATTCGTTATTAACCGGCAACTGCCAATGCCAGCTTACCTCACATCAGCCGGTTAAGACCCGAGGGTCATTGAAGAGTTCCAGTCTCTGGCTGTTTTCGTTTTCAATCACACCGATGAGCATTGGGTTTTTGCAGTGTATTGGCTTTTGTGACTGGAAGGAACAAAAGCATTATTCTGGCTGTTCCTCGTTATTCGCTATTGGGTAATGCGCCTTTGGCAACTGCGTTTGCAGGGCCATGATGAACTTCACGGTGTTGTCAGCAGACATGGCCTTCGGGTTGAACTCTGCCTGCGTCTGAAATTCAGAGATGGCGGGGGTGATTGAATCGGAAGTTGGTATATACGCCATAGCCCAGCCTGCGAATTTCCTGTCGTCTATTAGAGATTCGTCGACGAGTGACAGTCCAGAGTGGCGAGGGTCACGGGTAATTCGAAGGTAGGTTGCCTTCACATCGCTGAGGTTTCCCTCCAGGTACTGGAGAAAATAGCGATTGGAATAATAGAGTATGCCGGTGATATTGCTGGCGGCATTTAGTTGCTGTGACGTCTCGAGGATTTTCGCCACCTCACGGTGATCGCAGCGGTCATTCGCAACGCTGTTGTACATCAGTCTTGCCAGTCTCACAAACGGGTTCCTTCAGTTTAGAAAGTGCCGACCAAAAACTCTCAAACAACCCAGCAGATGTTGCAGTGTATACCCGTGAACGTCTGATTTCATGAAAACTGTCAAAAGGATGCATGGAGCGAAGGTGGTCGCAATGGTTCGGGAGTCCTGTCAGGCTGACGTCGCGTGTCACAGACTGAATGCAATAAGCGGAATATATTCCTTTTCCGGGGCATCACATCCCCCTGGCACGGGAAAAAGCGGCATGGTCCAGCATGATTTTTGCACGGCTGGCAGGTTTCGCAGTTCAGCAGCCAGTTCAGCACATCCATGCACCACTACTCAAACCTGGTAAACGCCGGATTTTTCCGTCTGCGTTCAGAGAGTGACCGACCCCGAAGCCCCTCGGCTGACAACATTGTTCTGGTCCTTGGACCGGCACGCAGCGGAACGTCCATGGTGGCTGGAATGCTGCACCATCTGGGTGTTCACATGGGCGACGCGGCACATCCCCCCGTGTTCGAGGATCAGCACCTTCGTGGTGTCGTGGCGAAACATGACTGGCGAGGAGTGAGTTCACTCGCCGCCGGATATTCAGATTCGCACAGGCATTGGGGCTTCAAGTGGACAGTGCCGGGGGAGCCCCGGTCACTACTGTCGCGACTCAACAGGGTCATCGGACATGGTAGCGATGGATGTCGGAATCTGTCGTCAGTCTACCGTGCACTCGGTCGCCCCCGCGTGTTGCTGACGTTTAAGGACGTATTTTCAATTGCCAACAGAAACAGACTGTCGATCAGCGCCGATTTACTTGTAAATATGGAGCGAACAGTCGCTGTTCAGCAAACGATTGTGGAGTTTCTTCGACGTGAGGACCCGGACGCGTTGCTAATTTCAGTGGACAAAGCGGTGCATAACAAGGTCGCTCTGCTGGATGAACTGACTCGCTTCTGCGACCTCTCACCGACAGCGCAACAGAATTCGGCAGCGCTCGCATTTATCGAACCGAACTCGCAGAAGTATCTGTTGAGCACCAAGTCAGATAAGTGTGTCGGTAATCTCGCCTCGCTAAAGTGTGGCAGGGTACATGGATGGGCACGCTATAAACACAAACCGGATGTGGCCTCTGTCGCGCTGTACGTTAATGATGAGAAAGTGGACTGTGTACGCGCAGATCAGTATCGCCCTGATCTGGTAAAAAAAGGGCATCAGACCGGAAAATGTGCGTTCGCCTTCGACCGCTTCGATGTGAAGTCGCTGCAGCCCGGTAGCGTAATACGGGTACGTGTTGAGGGTGACACTCAGGATCTGGCAAACAGTCCGCAACTGTTCGAAGGTGTGGCATAACGTATAAGGCGGCCTCGGGTTTTAACAACCTCCGGCTCACCAGCCCACCTCATGCGGTCAGCGCCGCAATACTCTTGCGAGTCACCAGACATACCCCGGTTTCCGAACGGGTAAAGCGGCTGGCATCCAGCTCAGGGTCATAGCCGATCTCTAGTCCTTCAGGGATATCAACCCCCTTGTCGATGACTGCATTCTTGATTCTGGCGCGCCGCCCGATGCTGACTTTCGGAAGCACCACTACCTGCTTCAAACTGCTGTAGGAGCGGCAGTGTACGTGCGAAAATAAAAGACTGCGGTTAATGCGCGAGCCTGAAATAATACACCCGCCACTGACCAGAGAACTGATCGCACTGCCGCGCCGGTTGTCTTCATCATGGATGAATTTAGCGGGCGGCGTGACTTCCTGATAAGTCCAGATAGGCCAGTCCTGATCGTAAATGTCCAGATCCGGGTTGAACGCGGTCAGATCAAGGTTCGCCTGCCAGAACGCATCGATGGTACCGACGTCGCGCCAGTAGGTACTGCTGGTGCCCGCCGATTCAACACACGATTCGCTGAACCGGTGCGCAAGCGCCTTGCCTTCACGAACAACTTTCGGAATGATGTCTTTACCGAAATCGTGGCTTGAATTGTCGTCTTTGGCATCTGCGTGCAACAGCTCGATGAGTTGGGCAGTTTTAAACACATATATCCCCATGGAAGCCAGTGCAATATCTTTATTCTCAGGCAGTGGCGGCGGGTTATCCGGCTTTTCGACAAATTCGATGATGCGATTTTCTTCGTTGACCTGCATGACACCCAGTGCTGTCGCCTGCTGCACCGGCACCTCGACGCAGCCAATAGTGACATCCGCACCACTCTGAACATGCTGACTCAGCATGATTTGGTAGTCCTGCTTATAGATGTGATCGCCGGCGAGGATCAATATGTACTCAACGCCATAGCTCTCAATAATATCGATGTTCTGTGTCACTGCATCTGCCGTACCCAGGTACCAGTTGCCATCTGCGGCTCGTTGACTGGCAGGCAGTATATCCATCCCTTCATTGCGCTCTGCACGAAAAAAATTCCACCCGTTGTGCAGATGTCTAATCAAGGAGTGCGCTTTATACTGCGTTGCAACACCGATGCGTCTGATACCGGAATTGAGTGCATTCGATAAAGCAAAGTCGATTATTCTGGTTTTACCACCGAAAAATACAGCAGGCTTGGCGCGATTATCAGTCAGTTCTTTTAAACGACTGCCTCTGCCACCAGCCAGTACAAAAGCCATGGTCTTTCTGGCCAGGTTTGATTCTCTCATCGACATCCCTCCTTGCCTCCAGTGTAAGCCACAACCGGAAGAAAACTCAAACCGGTGCGTCACTCATTGGCCGGGGATACGATGCGGCACGCCCTTTATTCGTGCAAAGACAAATCAAACAGACTGGCATCATAACGTCTGCCAGTATGATCGGGACACTGAATGTATTGTTTTGCCACGCCTCTGAAAGTCAGTCCGGATTTTTGCAGTACGCGTGCAGATGCTTTATTGTTGGTATCGCAAATTGCGACGATGCGCTGCAGGCCATGTACCCGGGCAAGTTCGTCAACCAGTGCACTCGCCGCCTCGGTGGCGAAGCCCCTGCCCCATCGCGGCGGGTCTATCACGAAGCCGATATCTACGGTAGCAGCGCTTCGGCGACTGGCGATGTAACCGATCAGCGCTTTGTCCCCTGACGACTCAATTACCCACACATACCCCTTATCCTGCAACCACTGCGCACGGTACTGTCTGATCGTAGCTCCGGGCTGCGGTGTTGTGCGATCACTGGACCAGTGCTGCCAGCGGGCAACCTGCGGGTTGCTGTTGAGTGCGTACAGCGCGGGTGCGTCTGACTGGCAGGGGGCGCGCATAATCAGCCGGGAGGTGCTGAAGCTTCGGCGAGGCCGGTAACGCGGTATAACGACGGGCGATTCAGCTATTTGCAAGAGTACATTTCGGCGGTTGAATGGTTCCGGGAATACAAAATCGGGACCACCGGGCGGTTTCGCAGTGAGGACAGCGCGGTGGTATCGAACTCCTCTATACCATCTGTCGGTTCACAGGTTTCCACGTTGCAGCGGTATTAAAATAACCACAGGGTAAAAGTACTGGCAGAACAACTCACCACCCACCCGCGTTTTCAGTCAGTACTGACCGATCCCATGATCGATCTGATCTATGAAAAGGCCCGCGATATCATTGTTGAAGGCCGTGGTTCCCACTTTGATTCGGATGTGGTCGACGCCTTTCTTGCGCTGGAGGACGAGTTTCAGCGCATTGCAGCGACCTTCAGCAAATCATCTTTGACATTTCACACGCCGCGTAAGGTTATTCTGATCAACTGATTCCGCGGCTGCCTCATTCAACGCCGCTGCACAGTGGCACCGGCCCGAGGTTACGCGCTTTATTAAACTCGCAAAGCCGGTCGAACACATTAATACCGAGCTGCCGGTAGGCATCCAGCAGATCCACCATTACCCAGTTTTCGCGAATCCTGCCGTCTTCGATGCGCCAGAAATCGAGGCTGCGCATTTCGATCTCACGACCGGCCGGTGCCAAACCAAGCCATCCGTCATGAGACACCGTCTGAATCATGTTCGGCCAACCGGTGACGGCACAGTACTGGTTGTCAGCAAAGAAATGGTAATTGATCTGATCCGCCTTCTGGCCGCGGTCGGGCATTGCCTTAAGAAAGGGAATCTGATGCCAGTTGCGAAATCCTTCGATTCCCCGTCCGGTACCGATCCCCGCTGGCCCGTACCAGTTCATTCTCGCATCCCAGAAGCGCGGCATTTCCATGACCTCGGGTCCCCCCTGGGCGGGATGTCGCTTCATGTGCTCGAGCATATCAATAATCAGTGAGCGGCTTTGTGCACTGGTGTTTTCGTCGCGCGGCGCTCTGATCAGGCCATCGCCACTTGCCGGTGCCGGTACACAGAATTCGCGCCCGAGCGACGGTGCCATCGGCCACGCCCCGGCCTGCATCATCACCTCGGGAATATCCCACAGGGCCTGGTACTCGACCACTTGCTCATCCGCTATGCGGTAGAATTCGTGAAATCGCATATGCGTATAGTGGCCGGTCGGCGGTATATCCAGCAATGGCGAAATAAAGGTGCCGACGAAATGTCCGCCACACCCCACCCAGTGCGCACCGTGTTCATCGTCGCCGGCCATGATAATCCAGTCGCGCCGTTCCACGTCGGGCCAGGCGGCTTTCAGCACATCCAGCGCGAGGTTCTGAAACGCACGTGCCCCCTGCATTTCTCCAAACGGGTGGGCCAGTTTGAATACCACATCTGCTGAGCAACACGCGTTGAGACAGCGCGTTATTTCTGCTGTATCCCAGTTGTATTGTGCTTTGCGTAGTGGTTCGATGAGTGATCGATGTTGATCGTAAACAGTGGCCATGTCAGGTGCTCTTACGCAGGAGCGGGCAAATTACCATGAGTAGACAAGAGCTGCAGCCCCCTGCCCGAACTTGACATCGCGCAGCGTTAACACTGCATCAGGTCATGCGGCCACGCCGAGCGCTGCCGCAACAGGAAAGGAAAGCCGGAAGCTGCTGCCCTGCCCCGGATCTGAAGTCACACTGATTTCACCCCGATGATTTTGCACGGTGCCATAGCATACGGCCAGTCCCAGTCCGGTGCCCTGGCCAACCTCTCGCGTTGTGAAAAACGGATCAAATATGCGATCGATATGCTCCGGTAAAATACCCGTGCCGTTATCACAGATCTGCACTTCTACCCGATCGTCACGGTGCTCGCTGCGTATAGTGATTTCACCCTCCGCTGTCACTGCAGCGTCGGCATTCAGTAGCATTTGCACAAACACATGTGTCAGCTTGTCTGCCTCTCCTTCTATCTCAGGCAGCGTACCCAGTTCGGTTCGAATTTTTTTTGGTGATTCCGTCCGCTCGCGATAAGTTTTCAGCGCACTATCAATGCAGTCATTCAGGTTACACGGTGCATGCGAATTCGTCTCATCAGGGAAAAAGTTATTCAACCCCTGCACAATATCGCGCACGCGGGTGGTGCCATCGATACTTTCGGACAACAGCGCGCGTATGTCCTCATTGATGAACGCTATGTCCAGCGCGTTTTCCATTTTTTCTATGGTGTTGATCTGATCCTGCAGATCAGTGCCGGTCTGCTTTAATCTGGCGTATTCGCCCAGCAGAGACTGGTAAGTCTCCACATAGTCTTCCAGACTGGTCAGATTACTGCGTACAAATCCAATCGGGTTATTAATTTCGTGTGCGATCCCTGCTGCCATCTGCCCAACGGAGGCGAGTGTTTCCGACTGCACGAGCTTTGCCTGCGTTTCGGCAAGCTTCCTGTTGGCCTCTTCCAGTGCCTCCATCTGACGCTGCAGCTGCGCTGTTCTTCTCTCGACGCGCTGCTCAAGCGTCTGGTTTAATTCAACCAGTTGTTTTTCGTAAGTGTCCCGGCTGACCTGTGTTTCCAGGAGTGCGGAAGACATATGATTAAATGCATTGGATACATCGCTGATTTCATCCTTCCCGGTCGTTTCAATACGCGTTGTGTAGTCGCCGCGTGTAATATTCCGTGCGCACTCCCGGAGCACTTTCAGCTGTCTGGTCAGATAGGTGCCGAGCATATACGAGAACAGCGCAACCAGCGCCAATTCCACCACAGCAATCGTGATACTCAATTCTCTTGTATCGGCGATCACTTCCCTGATGGTGTCGATATTAAAGCCAATTTCAACACGGCCGTAGTGAATATCGCCTTCGACAATATCCGCAGAGACATCAAAAACGCCGTCGATCACATCATCCAGCGACTGGCCTTCCCGAAACTGGCGGCTAAGTGCCGCACTGTCACCGACGGCCGCGTACTCCTGCTCACTTTGATCCAACACACGGACATAGACCAGGTCTGGGTTTTCCAGCAGTTCAAGACTGAAAGCTTCCAGTGAAGCGAGGTCGAGCGATAGCACCGGATCCTTGGTGGTACTGGCGAACAGAGTGGCTGTGGTGTTGGCGCGTTTTAACAGCGCCTGTTCGGCGCTGTCGTGCTGAAAGGACACCACCGTGCCGATCAGAAGCGCCAGCACCAGCGCCTCAATCAGCGCCACACCTATAACGGTTTTAAATCGAAGTGTCATTTACCGCAGGACCCGCAGTGCGAAAGCTAATAGTCCAGGAGCGTTATGTTTAGTGACCTGACGTCATCCCAGTCACTGGTTTCGGCAGACTGAATGCCCTTGAAAGTAATGGCCTTGAGCAAATGCAAGTCAGGCAATGACAGCTCCAGGCAACCTGACTATTGCGACTCGCCAGACGGGTGAACAGGTCCAATTGTTTTTTGAGGATGATGGTTGCGGGATGACAGCAGAAACCCTGGAGCGTATCTTCAATCCGTTTTATACAACCAAGCCGGTTGGTAAAGGAACCGGCCTCGGGCTATCCATTTCCCATGGTATTGTAGAAGAACATAACGGTCAGATCAGCGTAGAAAGCAGTCCAGGCTATGGAACACTTGCAATTCGCCTTACAGGGATACAAAGTTCATCCATCGCACCGATTAACGATTCTTGAGTCACGTCTGGAATTAACTCGAGCAACTGAAACGAAAATTCTGTTCCTATTACAGATGCATAGGCGGCAATTAAGGCGGCATGCGCTGATAATTGACTGATACGCTGTTGAATAACAGCTTCGACTCTGGGTGGTAAGGCATAGCGATCCGGCTCTAAGATGTCTTCGCCCTGGGCTCTTTTTTCAAACTCAGAACGCGCCATTTCAAGTAAGAATAGAGGATGTCCACCCGCTCTAATGCACAATTCATCCGCGTTTAGATACTCAGAAACCTTATGGTTTTTCTGTAGTGCGTTTATTAGTTGCGTTGATTCATCTTGACTAAGGTTTCCCAAAGCTAGCTGTTGGAGTTGCCCTCGCGACATCAGTTTTCTGCAGAAAGCCTCGACCTCGCTCCCGGGCGTAATTGCCTCGGAACGCATTGTCGCAAGCAAAAGAATTTCACTTTGTCCTTCGTATGTAAACAAATGATCGAGGAAACCGAGCGTATCCTCATCACACCATTGCAAATCATCGAGAAAGAATAGCCTTTTAGCCGCAATACCTTCCTCATCATCCGCTTTGGACTTAAGGACGGCTGCAAGTGCATCGAAAAGTCGTTCTCTCGTAACCGGAGATGTTTCCTCATCGACTTTAGTGGCTCCGACGCTATCACCATTAAAAAGGCTTGAACTTTTTATTAGCGAAGAATCCACCGCTGACAAAGATGCGAGTAACTGCTCGGAATTTTTGTTCTGCAACCAGCTGCGTATTGGACTTAATGGATAAGTGCCTCGGGCTTCGTAGCAGCGAGACTTTGCGTAGTAGTTAAACTGTTTTCGGTTTTTTTCTATCCATTCATGTATCAGTGCTGTTTTTCCAATTCCAGCAACACCGTTGATCAACACCATGGTAGAACCGTAGAGACCGCTTGTTTGCTGCGCTAATAAAGTTATTGACTTCAGCTCAGCCTCCCTTCCAGTAAAACAGTTTATACCGAGGTGGGCGACATCGTTCTCGTCAACGCTATTCATTTTCCTTTTCAAACCTGCATTTTTGGAAGCTCGGTTATACAAACTTTTCAATTCACTTGAAGGTTCAGCCCCAACATCTGCTTGGAGAACAGTTGCGCATTGGTGGTATGTTTGTAGTGCCATGGCTTTATCACCTTGCAGAAGATGCATTTGCATTATCTGCAGATAAGCGCTTTCTTTGTATGGGAACCGATAGGTAATTTCACGCGCGACTCTCATTGCGTCCTGAATAGCATTATGCTTCTTATATTCGGAAAACAATTCCTCGGCTACATAGAGCCAGCGGGAGTCTATCAGTGTTCTTTGTTTTTCTATCCACTCACCATATTGCCCGGGCAACAACACCCCGTTAGGTAACCCAAGAAGATGCTCTCCTGATTTCTGCCTACTCGAGTTATTAGTATCGTTCTTGAATCCTTCATAACCGGAATTGAAGCTGTCTACATCGAATTCAAAATTCGTTGGTGATTTCCAGGTAATTGATAACGAATCTGAACAGATACACTCATGGAAAATCCGGTGGCGGTTTCTTAAGGTGTGAAGTTCTCTGCGTAAGTTGGTGCGAGCTTGTTTCTCTGTGCTTTCCGGCCACAATTCATCCGCTAGTGGCGCACGTTGTAGCGAATTTCCCGAACAAAGCAGCAGTCGTCCCAGAATCGACTTAGCTCGGTCTCCCTGCAAGCCGTCAATCCCGTGACCGTTAACACAGAATTCAAACCCACCAAACATCCTTATCATTAACATGATTGCTTTTCAAACCTCAAAATTTGAACGCAAAACATGGATGCCCACCCAGTGATAAAAAACTTATCACGATGAGTGAGTTTAACTATGTTTCTCAATAGTTTGCACGAATTCCGTCGGGTTTTAAAAACTGATTACCTGTTTTTATTATCGTGGTGCCACGCACCTGCCATCAACAGCTAGCATATGACCATCGTTATTTTCAAGATGCTCAAAAACCAATTGCAGAGACATATTGATCAGATCAAATTCGCCATCCACGTCAAGATGGCATACAGCTATAAGCTTTTCATCCGGTGTTAAATTCGGTTTCCCTGAATGAGGGGAATCGTGGGCGCGGACTGGCGCTAATATCATCAAACCAATGACAGTGCTTATCGAAATTTCACTTAACCAGACACAGACTGTTTTATTTCCAGTATACATGAGGTTCTCCTGTTCAAATCTTTGTCCAGGAAACACTAACAATAGCAGCGTTCGGTCCCCGTTCGGTGGCCGAGAACGCTTGAAACAAGGCGCTAGAAATCTAATGGACTGAACCGAATGGTTAGTAAAGCACCACATACAAGGGAGACTTTAAGTTTTTGGCTTCATTTTAAATCGGAGAAGAAGGCGGACGTCCATAGTAAACCTCTGAATCGGCCGGTTTTGGCCGAGTTAAGACGGTCATGGTCGATCAATCCCAACACCGTCCGTCATCATGGTTTGCGTAACTGGTCTGATTTGCCAGGCGGCATTATCATACGTTTGAAGCGGTGCATTAACAACCAGACACCCAGCACCACCAGCGGTGTGGCGATTGCCTTGGCCAGGGTAGCGGATAGCGACAGCGACGCGACCAATGGTGCGAGCACGAACATCACCAGATTGACTGCGTAGTAACTGATTGCGACAACGGAAAGTCCTTCCACCGTACGCTGCAAACGCAGTTGCACACCGGCGCGCTCGTCCATTGATTGCAGCAGCGACTGATTTTGCGCTGACCGTTGAACATCTACCCTGGTACGCAGCATGTCAGCTGCACGCTGCGCACGATCTGCCATTTTCAACAGGCGATCCTGCGTTGACTTAACCGTTCGCATGGCCGGATCGAACCGACGACTCATGAAATCACCCAGCGTCTGCTGTCCGGCATATTGCGCTTCGCGTAAACCGGTGATGCGCTGATAGACAATGGACTCATAGGCGGTGGTCGCACCGAAACGATAGGAGGACTGCGCCACTGTGTTTTCAAGTTCGGCTGAGATCCCAAGCAGTGCATGCAGTGTTGAATCAGGGTTATCCAGAGTGCCACTGACTTCGGAGGTCAGCTGTACAAACAGGTGATCTATTTCCCCCATTTTCGGAGCAAGCGATTGGGCGTGATTGAACCCGAGCATGGCCATGGTTTTATAGGTTTCTATTTCGCACAGCTGCTGCACCACCCTGCCCGTTCTTCGTGCATCCACACCGGGGTCGGCAAATACTGCAAAACGTCCGTGGCCGGCGTGGTCGATACGGAAATCACTGGCCACAATTAACTGCGCTTCCAGCACTTCACTGACGGCAAGACTCTCAGGCACGAACCAGTCAGCCATCCTGTCCAGCAGCGCCAGCTGTTCTATGGCGGGTTCAATACGTACCAGGGCCGAGGCGATTAATGCACCGGGGGCATCCGCAAGCCAGTCGTCGGGATAGACTTCAAACAGGCTGGTGTTCCACTGCGGATCGACATCGCCGTTACCGATCAGTGTGTAGGTAAAAAACTCCGTATGACTCTCCCAGCGCAACTGATAGTTGCCAATCTCGGTATAGTAATGAGTGGCACCGGGCTGAGGATGCGCTGCACCGTAACGATCGAGCAGCGCAATAAGATGGCGTTTTTCCGAGTCGCGATCGCGCGCCGCGATATCTGTCTCGGGCTTGATCGCCAAATACGCGACACGCTGGGGTGCCGCGACTGCCGGAAACGGCCGGGCGTGCAGCTCGTTGCTCATGGCGTAGCGTAGCGAGTGGTCATGCAGTGCTGCCACAGATACCTCTATCGGTTACGGACATACTTGTCTGACCCGCAGGATACACTGTGCCGGCGGTCAATAGTGTATGACGATTGCCACACAGCGAACCGGTGGGGTGATGGAGTGATCCCACCTGCCTGATTTTCCGTAAGAGAAAACGACATAACCGGAGAAGCATAAAGTGAAAAAACTGACACGCAGACAATTCACCAAATCACTCGGCCAGGGGGCACTGGCGGTTCCAGCGGCGCTGGTGATCGCACAGTTGCCATCGCACGCGGGTGACAAACCGATGGTAGACCCGGCTTCCGCGACAGCGCAGGGGCTACAGTACAAGGAAATGTCCGAGTCTGAGGCCAACTGCGCAGGCTGTCTGCTCTACACGGCGATTGACGACACCAAGGGTGCCTGCACCATTTTCCCTGACAACACCGTGCCCGCCGCGGCCTGGTGTAACGCTTTCGCTGCAAAACCCGCCTGACTCTCACTTAACAACGACGCCTGCGGTTCCCTGCAGGCGTCGTTCGTCTCTATTTGAAGCCTTTTGCGAGATACAGTGAAATAATAGCGCCTGGTTAAAGAGACACGGGCACCCATGCGCCAGACAAAAATCATTGTGGTAGGTGCTGGCATCGGGGGGCTTTCTGCCGCACTCGATCTGTGCTCCCGCGGCGCTAGCGTCACCATTGTCGAAAAAAACGACTATGCGGGCGGTAAAGTGCACCAGACGAGTGTCGCCGGGAAAAGCATCGATTCCGGCCCCACCGTGTTTACCCTGCGACCGGTGTTCGACCGTCTTTTCCAGCGTGCGGGCTTCCAATTGGAAGATCTTGTGGAACTGGCACAGCTCGACGTGCTGGCCCGGCACTTTTGGCGCGGCAGCGACACACTTGATCTTTTCTCGGACCCTGCGCAAAGCGCCGAGGCGATTCATCGGTTCAGCTCAGCCAAAGACGCCGACCATTATCGCCGGTTTGCCCAAAAGAGCGCGGCGCTGTTCAACGCACTCGATCTGAGCTTTATGCGTGCTCAGCGGCCCGGACCTGTGGCCATGGCGTGGCAAGCGGGCCTGCGCGATCTGCTCACCATTATTCGCTCAAAGCCCTACCAATCGCTGTGGCAATCTGTTTGCGCCACGTTTGACGACCCGAGACTGCGGCAACTCTTTGCCCGATACAGTACCTACTGCGGCTCATCTCCTTATTTAGCACCGGCCACACTTACCTTGATTGCACATGCCGAACGCGCCGGCGTCTGGACGCTGCGCGGTGGCATTAGCTCGCTGGCGCGGGCGCTGCAAACTGCGATAGAAGCCCGGGGCGGTGAGATTCGCCTGCAAACAGCCGCTGCAGAAGTGGTTTGTGACGGTAGTGCTGTCACCGGCGTGGTATTGCGCAACGGTGAACACCTCGCCGCCGATGCCGTCGTGTTCAACGGTGACCTGTCAGCACTGCGCGAGGGATTGCTCGGTGATGCGGCAGGGGCGGCTGTTCCCCGCGCACCGGATAAAACGCTGTCGGCCATTACTGTCAGCACAGCAGCACGACCAACAGGTCAGGATCTGTCGTTTCATAATGTTTTTTTCGGTGATGACTACGCGAAAGAATTCGAAGCGATTTTTCAACATGCGTCGGTTTGCGCAGACCCGACCATCTACGTTTGTGCTTCGGATCGCGCCACCGGAATGCCCACATCGACCGGCGGCAATACCGAGAGATTCTTCTGCCTGATGAACGCGCCAGCCGTGCCATTGTCACCGGAGACGGTGCGACTGGAAACGGAGAAATTGATGCGCACGCTTAAGACCCACGGCTTACATATCGACGGCAGTGAGGCGGCGCGCGTCATTGCCCACCCCGGTGATTTTAATGACCGGTTCCCTGGCAGCGCAGGCGCGTTGTACGGTCAGCCGACCCACGGCCCGTTCGGTTCATTCACACGTGCCGGTGCCCGTACCCGTATTCGCGGATTGTACCTCGCCGGTGGCGGCGTCCATCCGGGAGCCGGTGTACCGATGGTGAGTATTTCGGGGCAGCTAGCCGCCAGTTGCATTATCGATGACATGGGCCGCTGAGATGGCTGCCGCAACCCGCGAGTGCCACTTCGGGCAAGGCACCTGCCATTACGGGTAGTATTTTTACTACACCGTTGAAGCAACTGTCCTGATCAATGGGATGTTTTGCGCCCACCTGTCACACAGCATACTCCAGTGTCGGCCTTTTGCCTGTTCGCTGTCACAGTATGCTCTGCGCTGCCGTCGCAGCAAACCACGTAAAACATTTGTTCAACCACACCCTGAGGAGACGGCATGCAAGACGCGTTTTTCAACGAAGACCTGGCAGCGCGCGACCCGGAAATTGCCGCATCAATTGACGATGAGCTCCTGCGACAACAACAGGAAATTGAGCTCATCGCCTCGGAAAACATTGTCTCCAGGGCGGTGATGCAGGCGCAGGGGTCGGTGATGACCAACAAGTACGCCGAAGGTTATCCGGGAAAACGGTACTACGGTGGCTGTGAGCACGTAGACGTCGCCGAGTCGCATGCTATTGCGCGGGCAAGAGAATTGTTCGACTGCGCGTTTGTCAATGTGCAACCACACTCCGGGGCGCAGGCCAATCAGGCGGTGTTTCAGGCGCTGATAAAACCGGGTGACACCTTCATGGGGCTCGATCTCGCCGCTGGCGGTCACCTGACCCATGGTTCACCGGTGAATCAGTCCGGCAAGTGGTTTAACGCGGTGTCGTATGGCGTGGACAGAGATACACATCAGATTGATTTCGACGAAGTGCACGCATTGGCACAACAACACCGCCCTGCCCTGATCATCGCCGGTGGTTCTGCCTACCCGCGGATTATCGACTTTGAAAAGTTCCGTGCGATAGCTGACGCAGTGGGGGCAAAACTCATGGTCGACATGGCGCACTTCGCCGGTCTGGTGGCCGGCGGGGTGCACCCGAATCCGCTCGCCCACGCGGATGTCGTCACTACCACCACGCACAAAACTCTGCGCGGGCCACGTGGCGGCATGATCCTCTCAAACGACACTGAACTCGGTAAAAAGATTAACTCGTCGGTTTTTCCCGGACTACAGGGCGGGCCGCTGATGCACGTGATTGCAGCCAAAGCCGTGGCCTTCGGCGAAGCACTGCAACCGTCATTTAAATCCTATGCACAGGCAGTGATCGACAATGCTGCCACGCTGGCTGGCGCGCTCGACCAGGGCGGCTTCAGTCTCGTTTCCGGCGGTACCGATACGCACGTGGTGCTGGTCGATCTCACCACCAAAAACCTCACCGGTAAATCTGCCGAGGCGGCGCTCGGACGCGCAGGCATTACCTGCAATAAAAACGGTATCCCGTTCGATCCGGAATCACCGTTTGTCACCTCGGGCATACGACTCGGCACACCGGCAGCCACGACACGTGGGTTTGGACCGGCAGAGTTTGAAATGGTCGGTCAGTTGATAGTCGATGTGCTTGACGGACTGGCAGAGCGCGGCGATGCGAATAACAGCGAAATCGAGCAGACCGTGGCTGCTTCCGTGAAAAACCTCACGGGGGATTTTCCAGTCTATGCGTGAGATCACGCATCTCGACGGGCAGGCACCGGGGCACCCACTCAATTCCCGGGCTCGCTCCTGCCCTCACCGTCAAA
Source organism: uncultured Granulosicoccaceae bacterium (assembly GCA_964583825.1). GTDB lineage: Bacteria > Pseudomonadota > Gammaproteobacteria > Granulosicoccales > Granulosicoccaceae. The sequence continues at coordinate 17,292 of CAZOXM010000046.1, read as the reverse complement.
CCTACCCTTATGTATTGGTTTTTAACCACCCGAAAGACACCTCGAAACAGTTGGTTTTAACGTTGTCGAGTCGATTACGGTGGTCGATAATTTCGTAAAACAGCAGGAGGATAACCATGACCATCCAACGATTCGCACCACTTGAAATACCGCACACACTGGCAGCAGGCCCCGGTCCCGGGAACACTGACCCTCGCGTGCTGGAGCGCTTCGCACAGAGCGGCGTCGCCGATCACATGCAGGCCGATGTACTGCGTGGCATGCAGGAATGCAAGTTTATGCTGCGCGACGTCTTCCAGACGCTCAACACTTATACGTTCGGTGTGGCCGGTACCGGCTGGAGTGGGCTCGATTCGATGATGAGTGCAGTGATGCCCGGTGACAAGGTCGTGGCATTTGTTAACGGCACCTTTTCCGGTATCGACGGGTTAACGCTGCGTATGAAAGCAGCCACCGCCGAGGAACTCGCGGCCAATCCACTTGATCCACAACCGGCTTCCGTTGTGATTGTGGAGATACCCCATGGTGAATCAGTCACAGGGGATGTGATCGAAACCGCCCTCGCCGGGCACAGGCCGAAGTGGGCGTTCATGGCACACTGGGAAACCGGTTCCGGTCGGGTGAATGATTTGCAGGCCTTCTCTGATGCCTGTGTAAAGCATGACACGATGGGCCTGGTGGATGCTGTCTCTTCCCTCGGTGTTGCAGATTTTTCAATCGACGACTATCCGGGAGTGAGTGCCTGGGCATCGTGTCCACAAAAAGGCATTTGCTGCCTGCCGCTGACTTACGCACCGGTGAGTTTTACTGATCGGTATATTGATGTGTTGAAAGCCACGGGCACCCGCACCTTTGTGCATCATCCGATGCTCGAAGCACGACACTGGGGCATTATTGATGGAAAGGACGTCGACAAGCCCACCTATCATCGCACCCATTCGGCTTACGCAGTGGCAGCATTCCATGAAGCGTTGCGCCTGACACTGGCCGAAACGGTCGCTGTGCGTGCTGAACGCTATACAGAACACGAAGCGGCACTGCGCGCCGCCGTGGAGGCGGTCGGGTGTCGGGTGACCTCGAATATGACCAGCCTTGTTGTACTGAACCTGCCCGAGCAACTCGCCGGCCGGGAAATGGACCTGGTACAGCACTGTCGTGCACAGGGGTTTGGCATATGGCCGACACTCAGTGAACCGGTGCAGGTGCGTATCGGCATTCTCAACCAGCTGAACCGCGAGGCGGTCAGCACAATCGTCACGCTGTTCGTTCAGGCCATGATCGATATGGGCGCAGACGTCTCAATCGAGCAGGCGACGGAGGCACTTGAGCACCATTACAGCCGCGGCACAGCCACAACCGCGACCCCGGTCAGGGAAGTTGCCTGAAGCGCTTACTAAAGCGCAAACTGAATCGCTAGTCGAGCAGATGGCAAGGGACTGCCATCGTAGTTAATACACTGTGTGTGCACTCGGCACAGTGTGCAACGGGTAACCAGAGGCCGCGGCACTCTGCCGCGCCCACATACCTCGCCAACGCCCGCTGACAAGTGTTAAATTAGTCGCCATTGCCAGCGCGAACCTTCCCCGAACACCATGAAAATTACCTTTCTCGATAGAGACACCATCGGACCCACTGTCGACATTGTCCGCCCGCAGGCCGACCATCAATGGCAGGCGTACGATCGAACTGCACCGGAACTGGTGGCGGAACGCATCGCCGATGCGGATATCGTTATTACCAACAAGGCACCCATTCGGGCTGAGCAACTGGCAACGGCAAAAAATCTGAAAATGATTTCCATTGCGGCCACCGGCTACGATGTGATTGACATAGAGGCCTGTAAGCAAGCCGGCGTTACGGTGTCGAATGTGCGCGGCTACGCTGAAAACACGGTGCCGGAACATACCTTTTCGCTCATATTGGCGTTGCGCCGGGGCATTATTGGTTACCGGCAGGATGTGATTAATGGCGAATGGCAGAAAGCAGATCAGTTCTGCTTCTTCAATCACCCGATCAGGGATCTGGCCGGTTCGCGTATCGGTATCCTCGGTGAGGGGGTGATTGGACAGGGAGTGGCACGCATCGCGCGCGCGTTCGGCATGGAGCCAGTATTTGCTGCGCACAAAGGGGTGGATGGACTGGGGCCGCTTTACACGCCGTGGCAGGAAGTTATGGAGACCAGTGACGTGATCACCTGTCATGCGCCACTGATGCCTTCAACTAAACACATGATTTCAACACCTGAGTTCGAGGCGATGAAAAAGAAGCCGCTGCTGATCAACACCTCTCGCGGGGGATTGGTGGACGAAGCAGCACTGGTCGACGCACTGGAACGAGGCCTGATTGCAGGCGCCGGTTTTGATGTACTGACCAAAGAACCCCCGGCACCCGACAACCCGATTCTCAGGGTACTTGAGCGCCCCAACTTTATTCTGACGCCGCATGTGGCGTGGGCCTCTGAGGAAGCGATGACCGAAGTCTGGCGACAAACAATAGAAGCAGTAGATCAGTTTATCGAGGGCAATTCGGTTCGGGTGCTTACGTAGATTCTCCGCCCGCAGCTACGCGCTTTTTTTAGCACACGGTTAAGTTTAAGCCACAACGGGTATCGACCGTTCTTACGACGCCTGGTGCACCGTCAGCTGCGGGAATGGAATTGTCCAGCCGCGTTCGTTGCACAAGCCGACACACGCCTGCACCAATAATCGTTCAATGCGGTAATAATTACCGGCGGCAGCTTTGCTGAAGGTACCGTACACGAGAAAGTCCAGCGAGGAACTGTTTGCCGCGGACAGCTCCACCAATATATCCTGCAGATGTTCGTGCAGATCCGTGCTCTTAATTTTTGTCTGTACCGCCATGCGCAGTGCATCCGGAATCCCGGTCACGGCATCGCTTTGCAATGCGTAGTCGAGGCCGAAAGTGACAGATACGCCGAATGTCTCATCGCGTGTGAGATTGACTGTATTAAGTGTATAGAAGTCAGTCGTGGCAAAAGTCTGCGCCATGCCACCGCGCACCGTCAGTTCCACCAGATCAGGGGTCTGGTATTTTATTCTGCCCAGTGGCCCATCCGGCAATAAAACAAAATCGCCTCGCTGAGTCGGAAACCACAGGTTATTCCGCACCGGTCGTGAGACCAGGCCTCTCAGTTCGCTCAATGGCAGCCGGACAATGCCGTCGAGCGCCGGATTGTGCAGTACGGAGTAAAGGTTTATCGACTTCACCTGCCACGGCAAACCGTTATAGACCACGCGCTCATCTTCACGAACACTGCCAAGATTCAGCAGCAACCTCGCCTCTGCGACATACTTGGGTAAAAACTGTTTTAAATTCAGAACCAACCCCGCCAATAGTAAAAATGACACTGCCATCAGCAGCAAGTCCTCACGCGCATACAGCACCAGCAACACACTAAGTAGTACAAAAACACCGGTGACCAAATAAAAGGAGTATGAGAACAAGCGATACAGCGTGCTTTTTCGACGAACTTCTTTACTGGCGATTCTGTTGGAATACACCCACCAGATGGCTCGCATGAAAAAATAGGTTGCGGCACCTGCAAAAAAGGCCAGTAACAGAGTCAACCCGGTACCGGCTGCAAAACGTTTGACACCCGGCAATAATCCACTGAATGGCTTGTCGTCGACCCCAAGCATGTCTTCCAACTGACGCGCTGTAATCAATTTTTCACCATCCAACTGCTCCAGATCATCGTTCCACTCATCGGTAAGCTGTTGAATATAGGTTCTGGCCGATTGCTGAAGTGGCGCTGATTCAAACTCGGCAAATTTGTCAATGGCTTCGGTCAGCGCTGCCTGCTTTTTTTCGATGGTGGCCAGGCTGGCACGCAAATCCGCGATCTCGCGTGGTCGGCGAGTAAGTGATTTAAGGGTATCGACCAGCGGTCGGATAATATCGACGATATCTTCCTGCCAGTTGGAGTCTTTTGGCGTCGGTGCGTAGAGCGACGTCAGGGTGGATTTACCCGTAATGGATAACACCAGACTCTCCTGCAGTCGGTTGACCTCTGTGTCTATCTCATCGAGAAGAGCGGTGTCTTCCGCGGATAGTGACTTGCCCACAGCCTTAGCAGCATTGATAATTCTCTGGCGTTGCGCCCGTTTAGCCTCAATTCGAGTTGAAATCTCGTTGACGACACTGACTGGCCCCTCATTGAAGATGGAGTCAACCGGTGCCCCAGCCGGATTTAACTGTGCCTGCACTGCATCGTTTTGAAGTGAGAACAGCAACAAAAGAATCGATAGAACACCTCGTGTTTCCATGCTTCGCTATATTTTTTACCTGTTCGATGGGGTAGCTGAGTTGCGGCTCACGGAATGCCCGCGTGCTAACAGGGTGTTGAAAAACTATTGCGCTAGGTCTGAGGTCGTTAAATTCTCCCTCAAAATGCTCATTTATAACCCATAAACTGCGCTTTTTCGGGAAAATTTGCCTACTCAGACCGTCGCTCATAACGTTTTTCAACACCCTGCTAAGCGCTGGCGAGACAAGACAGCCAATCGCGGTCAGCCTTCCAACATTTGCACCATGATAGCAAAATAGCCTGAGCGTCACATTGTTTACAAGACTGTCCATGCGTCCTGCAGACGAGGCAGTATTATCGAATTCGACGGAATATCCAGTTGCTTTGTACAACTGCAGTTAAAGACTCCCGTGATAGGCGACATATAAAACTTCACACTTGAAATTGTTACGCTGTGTGTCGCATGAATTTCTGACACTTGCCAGACCGCGTTGAGTTTAATGTGGTGTGCACAATTTCCACCACCTCACCGGACCCCGGACTACCACCCTTAAATCAGGATTCCGCACTCAGCCGCGACCGCAGCATTAAGGCAGGAGCGATTGATCCATGCCTTGCAGTTTCAAAAATACAAGGTGGTATTAATAATCGGGCCACAGATTGAATTTATCATGTGACCCGACCCATGTGCCTACAAGCCCGCTTTCTCCAGTAATGTACTCACGGTATCTGAATCGTCCACTGGAATCGGCGCACCAGAGGGAACACTGTTGAGACTGTTTTGCAGTTCCTCAATATTCAGCATGGCAGGTTGGCTGTTTGCGTCACTCGTCGCGATAGAATTCAGCGTTGAAACTGTTTCGCCACCACCATCTCCTGTGTCGCCACCCGCATCGCCGCCATTGCCAGCATCACCGCCATTGCCAGCATCACCGCCATTACCCGAGTCGCTATTGTCTCCCGACGAGGAGCAGCCACCAGCAAGCACCAGAAGCACACTTAGTATAAAGACTGTATTTTTCATTGAAATGACCTCCCGCCTTTATTACCGGCTGCCTGGAATAGGCGTTAACAGATACGGAAATGCATTCATAAACTGCTCTGCATTTTGTGGTGCACCATCACTTAGCGCGACGGTTCCAACCGGGGCAGCTTGTCGGCTGGCCTCTGGTGTGTCACCACACAGCAGCAAATTATCATCGGCGTTAAGCTGTCCGTCGTTATTCAGATCGACCGCAATCTCGTGACAGAACGCACCCATTACTGCGCGCAGCGCCAGATCCACCACGTCGTCTCCCGGACGCCTGCCGTTGGGAAAGCCCGCCAGGTCACCAGCGGCAACACCGAGGTTTGACTGCGACTCACGCGGTGTAGCCGCGATCGCTGTGTTCAGTCTCAACATCTCCGACGGTGTGACCGTAGACATTTGCGTCACACCGGCCACACCGGTCAGAAAAGCAGCGATCAGATCACCCCTTGGAAGGTTGGTCGGCGCGATACTATCTGCACTCAACTCACCGTTGGCATTAAACAGAATATTTATAATCGCCGGTAGCGTCGGGTTGGTAACGTAGGCTGCGAACTGACCATCATCCTTTGGATGACTGGTGTTGAAGAGGTTCTTGTCGTCAAGACCGATGACCACTTCATTGACCAGAGGGTTACCGAGGCGGGAAAGCTGCGTCAGCGCACCGCCGGTGACTTCCGGTCGCTCGAAAGTCGCGGTTGGGTTCAGTACCGTAAACTGAGGCTTGCTGGCGGTGGTCCAGCCGCCGATGACGCCGTTTCCATCACCCACCAGGCAGGACTTGTGCACTTCCAGGGCAATGGTCGTGACATTCTTGTCCGACAGATCGTTATTTTCGGTGCTGTCCTCGATATTAATCGGATCAAAGTTCACCAGATCAAACGTACGCCCGAGGTTTACTGCAAACGACTCCTTTCGCTGACCGACGAATACACGTGCTGAGGTCGCAGAGCCACAGCTTGATATATCGATGTTCTGGTAGACATTGCCAGAATTGGTCAGGCTTGCCACGTAGCGGTCATACTGCTCTGCACCGCCGAATGTTTTTTCACCGATGTAGTCAAATGGTTTGGCAAATGAGGTGTCACCATCCACCGAATCAGTCGCCATTACCCGGTTAGTGCTGCGCCGTTCCCCGCTAATAACGGATAAGGTAAAAGACTCCTGAAAATTGGCCGCCGACTGATCGTTTTCCGAGATCGGTCCAACCGCTTTCAAGGGCACAGCCACTTGTTGATCACCAATAGTCAGCGCGGCACCAGTGCCTTGTGAGCCGACCGTATTGTCGAAAGCAAACTGGAAAGTGATATCTTCAACTGCATCGCCATCATTGTCGATGTGTATTTCGTATACCGCCTGTTGATCCATGGTGAAGTAATTGGGACCGCCATAGCTGTCCTGCAGGGGAACGTAGTTGGCAATCAGGGTGACGTAATCCTCACGCCCCGGCTCGTAGCTGTTAAATAAATAAAAGTCAGTTGCGTCGACTTTCGGCAGTTGCGTGATGTAGGGTGCCTCACGGTGGCTGGAAGCGCCAGCCGCGAGGCTGAACAACATCGCCGTCGCGCTCATTGCGAGTGCGGCCTTTTTTTGGTTTCTTATCATCGGATTCTCCAAAGAATGAACTCGTGTTCGGTTATAGTACGAAGTCGCGTGACGCGTTGGATGCAGGTGTGTAATTTTTTCCAAAATTGATCGATGCAGATTGTGACTATTGCACAGCGAAAGTGACTGATGTCCAGTGGCTGTGCCAGGGTACGTTCACTCCTTCACGCATAAGCACGGCACTGGCGAGATATTCAACTCCTTCTGATACTGCAAAGGTTACCCGGCCGTCTTGATCTGTACGAATCTTCATGGGCTCATCACCCGCCGCCTCGCCCAGATTCTTTCTAAAAACAGTGACTTGTACATCGACAGCGGGTGATCCCTGTGCAAGTAACTGCAGTTCCACACTCTGGCCCGATGCCTTGTCGTACAGGGGTGAAAGCACCACCAGCTCGTAAGGTAGTCCGGTAGCGCGGTCGCGACCGCTTGCATTGTTTACCGAAACCAGCGCTTTTGCGTATCGGGTGAAACTCTCCTGAAAATTGGACGTAGGTAACTGACGCTCGCGATGGGCTTCTTCTACCCATTGCAGTCCGTCTTCCCTGAGAAAATTCTGAAAACCGCCAAAATCATCATGCGTCAGCGTCGATGCAGTAGATTGATAACTCATGATTTGAAAACCGGTATCTGCCACATAGGAAAGCGCAGGCAGGTTGCCGGCAATCCCGTCGACCGGGAAGCGCTCATTGCTGTTTAGGACTTCCACGTTAACGATGCGTTCCGGCATATAAGGGAATTCTTCACCCTTAAAGTATTCACCGGACCTTACTTCCGCCTGCAGTTTGTCACCCCGTTCGATCGTGTAGTCGACGGGCTCCAGCCAAAATTCGTGCGCTGATGCCGGTATACCCCAGATCAACATGAGGGGCACTAACTGTTTTAACATGGTGTTATCCCTGTGTGGTTCCATTTATCTACGGAATCGAAGGGACTAACAGATGCAACTTCCCCACATTTTGTGTAGAAGCAGCAAATAAGTGGGAATGGTCTCCTTGAACGCTTTTAGTTTTCTATGACGTTAAACGTTGCCTGGTAGACTACGGGACCCGTTGGCACGGGTTCGGGTGATCCACCCAGCGGCTCAAGACTCACTGCAAAGGCGACAGCATCTGATTGCAGTGCCAGTTCGGCGTTGACAACAGTCATATTCGCATCCCGGGGTAACACACCCAGCGAAGTTACTCCACCGTTATCCGGCTTGACCATCCACAACTGATGGTCCTGGTCGTCAGCAATCTGAGGCGGTGAAAGCGCGGTGACTTGTACTGTCTGCTGTGACACCGAAGCATTGATTACCCACAACAGTTGGCTGTCTTCAGAGCTGACAATACTGACGACATCAAATGAAGAAGTTACCGACGGGCGCTGGTGAGTCTGCCATAGTGCCACAGCAAGAAGTGCACTGGCGGCCATGGCAACTGTACCCACCCACTGCCACGCCAGCAGTTTGTGCCGGGCTCGTCTGCGTCGTTCACGACGACCGGGATCAAACCCGGCCACGTTGGCTCGCGGTGTATTGAAGCCCAAATCATCTGTAATACGCCACCAGACGGCACGGGGCGGAACAACCGGGGTCACTGTGTTGGCCAGTGGTTGTAATTTTTCCTGCCAGTCTGCCACCAGCCCGGCCAGTTCCGCGTCTGTTTTTACAAGTTCATTTACCTCTGCCACTGAGTCGCTATCCAGAGTACCGAGTACATATTCACCAGCCATCAGAATCTTCCAGTCGGAGTCACGAGAGTTCATCAACACACTCCCGCAGTGAAGTGAGGGACCGTCTTATCCAGCTTTTGATCGTGCCAAGTGCCCTGCCGGTCATATCGCAAAGCTCCCGGTGGCTGTACCCACCGCAATACGCGTACACGACGCAGTCGCGGGCCTCCGGCTCCAGTCGCTCGAGACAAATCGACAGTAACTGTCCATCGTCGAATTGTTCCTGCAGTCCCTGCAGAGTATCGCGGGCCCGCTCCGTCTCGGTGGCGAAATTCTGATCGCGCGATACCCTCGATGCTTGGGACCGCAATACATCAAGTGCATGATATCGGGCAATACTGGTCATCCATGTGAGAGGTTTTCCCTGCGTGTTGTCGTAACTTGAGGCTTTCTGCCAGATTCTGACAAACGATTCCTGCAGCGCATCCTCGGCAGCGTTATTGTCATTAAACATCCGCATCAGCACCCCGTAGATAATCGGTGAGGCCATTGTGTACAAGCGGTTAAAAGCGCCCTGATCTGTATCAGCCACGCGCAACAGCAACTGCGTGAGTTCCGTGTCGCGAATGTCAGTAGATAGATTTGTCATATTTACAAAGTTACTGTTTGTTTGATCGAGTCGATTGAAACTAGCGCACAGTACGACTGCCCGGGCGGAGTGTGTCAATTGGCCGAATTTCGAATCGATCCAAGAAGTATACGGACTACCGGCGCCGTGTGGATGCAAAAAATTTCGCTGTATTCTGGTCTGGCTGCATCCACCGCGCAAGTCGACTCCGTAACCATCACAAGAGCGCAATTTCTGCGGTCCTTCACACGAGGCAGGTGATCCTATGAAACGGTTGTTATTCAATTATCCCAACGCAATCAGCGGCGCGCTGTGCACTGCTGCGTGCGCGGCTGTGCTGGCGTCAGCATCTTCGACGGTATTCGCCTCCAGCCACCGCGAAGCGCCCTATATCCTGAAGTACCCACAAGTGGATGCGACCGATTTCTACGCTTTTAACAGCTACGAGCCGGGACGTGAGGGTTTCGTTACTTTTATCGCAAACTATAACCCCACGCAGTCAGCGTATAGCGGACCCAACTATTTTCCACTCGATGAGAATGCGCTGTACGAGATTCATATCGACAATGACGGGGATGCGATTGAAGATATTACATTCCAGTTCGATTTCGAAAATCAGACACCACAGGCGGGTGTTCTCGAGTTTCCAATAGGGGCTGCGTCGGTGCCGTCGATTCTGCGCAACGTAGCGCCAATCACGAGCGACAGTGCACCGGGGCTGGCTTATATTGAGCAGTTTGGAGTGCGATTGGCGAGAGACGGTGCAGAAACCGGTCAAAGTATCACGAGTGACGGCACCACGACCTTCTCAAAGCCGGTCGATAACATTGGCAGTAAAACTTTCGGCGCGCCTCCTGCCTATGAGCAGTATGCCAGACAGTTCATTCACCAGATCAGCATACCGGGTTGCGACACCCATGGCCGCGTGTTTGTCGGTCAGCGTCTGGATCCGTTCAAGATCGCTTTAGGCGAGACTTTTGACCTGGTCAACTTTGTGCCCATCGACGGTGACAGTGCAGTTGGCAGCGCCTTCGCAGGGGCCGTTCGGCAGGATGCCGGGCGCAATGATCTCGCTCAGAACAATGTCACCACACTGGCGCTCGAGGTGCCGGCAGCGTGCATTGTCGGTGATGGCAATGGCGTCATCGGTACCTGGACTACCGCCAGTCTGCCCGAAACCACGCGCATCAACCCGCACGGCACACTCGATGAACCCGAGCGCGTCAGCGGCCCTCTGGTACAGGTATCACGGCTCGGCAGTTTCCTTGTCAATGAACTCTTTATCGGTTTTCCCGATAAAAACACGTTTAACAGCAGCATGCCGAAAGACGATGCGCAGTTTGCCACGTATGTGACTCACCCCGTGTTCCCGGCAATAGTCGACAGCCTGTTTCGCGATGCGGTGAATGACACGCTGGGTACTGCCATTGAAAATCTGGCGCCGAGCAATCTCCCGCGACAGGACCTCGTCAGTGGTTTTCTCACAGGTTTTCCAGGGGTTAACCAACTGGAAACCGTCACACCCTCTGAAATGCTTCGACTCAACACGGGTGTGCCTGCGACACCTCGCGCAGATCAACAGCCACTCGGTGTGGCCGCCGGCGACCTTGCCGGGTTTCCCAATGGACGTCGTCCCGGTGATGATGCTGTGGATATCGGTCTGCGGGTGGCGATGGGTGCGCTTTGTTACCCGCTGCCAATCGGTGATGGTTTGGATCTCGGCTTATGCTCGCCGGACCAGGCGCCGGTGGGTAACGTCGCTCTGACCGATGGTGTCCCCCTGTCGGCCAATGATTTCGACAACCACTTTCCCTATCTGGTCACGCCGTATGCAGGATCTCCCGGTCCGACTGCAGCGACTGCAGCGACACCTGCTGCCGCCTGCGTGGATACCGATGGTGACGGATTTGGCTGGAACGGATTCGCCACGTGTATCCCCGATGGAATGCCAACCCCGGTTGAACAGGCATGTATAGATACCGACGGTGATGGGTTTGGCTGGAACGGAACGGCCACCTGTATTCCAGCACAACAAACGATGCAATGTATCGACACCGATGGCGACGGCTTCGGCTGGGATGGCAACGCCACCTGCATTCCCTGATTCACCATCGCGGGCTGTGGCTCACAGCCCGCACCACACTGTAAACACAACAGGAAATAGACGATGAAAATCTACAGTAACTGGATTTGCGCCACCGCTCTCTTTAGCGCTGCCACTGTTGCACTGGCAGGCGGACACATGATGGGCGTCACCGGCGATGATCAGGATGTGTCCGGCGGTACCGTGACAGCGACTGAAGTGAAAGCAGAAGCGAACGGCTGGCTGGTGGTACACCGCACCGATGAGTCCGGAAAACCCGGACCTGTTGTTGGCCACGCACCGCTGAGAAAGGGTGTAAACACCGACGTGGTTGCAATTCTAACCGAGCCGGTCGCCAGTGGTGACCTGTTAATGCTTATGCTTCACGGTGAGCAAGGCGGTCAGAAGACAGGCATATTCGAGTACACCCTGGGTGCCGTTGAAGACGGACCGGTCAAGAAAGACGGGGCACTGGTGATGACGATTATTACTGCCCAATAGCACTATTGCAGGCGAGTCCAATCAGGTACTCGTCTGCAATCCCCAAAGGCAGGTCCGATAATTGCGCACTGAGAAAAGACAATGCAGCGCAGTGCGGGCCAGTGCCTCCGTTGCCTGCATGCTGTATCTAATAATTCCTTCGGCGACGAGGCTATTTCATGAAAGCAAAGAAATCCCTTAGATGCGCACTGCCTGTTATCGCGATCACACTGTCCGGCTGCAGCGACATCACACTCGGTCACTTTAGTGTGAACGAGCAGATTCCAGAGTCCACAGTACAGGGAATCGGCTTAAGTCAAACGCTGCCGCTCACCTTCGCGACGGTACCGATGGATGTCACCAGCCAGGAAGCGTACCAACAGGAAAGCTTCGACTACCTGACAGAAGTAAAACTCAGGGCCATGTCGTTGAGCGTTGACGCTAAATCAGACATGCCGGAACACGACAATTTCGAAGACGGTAATGAAGATAACTTTGATTTTGTATCCGCGCTGGAAATCTCGATACAGGCCGTTATTGGCGGGGAGGAACGCTCTGCAGTTATCGCACGGCTGCCAGAAGACGACCCGCAGATTGCCGCAGGTACCCGCGAGTTGCAGCTCACCACCACCGGTGTGGACATACTGAACTACATAGAAGCGGAAGGTGGCTATGAAATTAACATCAACGGCAGCGGCACGGTCCCACCGGATGATGTCATCTTCGCCGGTGAAGCGACTTACCGGCTCGGTCTCGGTTTCAGGTAAGCTCTGCCAGCGCGGCACAAACCGTTGTGCCAATTTCAGATGGATTGGCGATCACACGCACACCGACTTCGCGCAACTTCTCACGTTTCTCGTCAGCGCTGTCGCCAAACGCCGAGATAATTGCCCCTGCGTGACCCATCGTGCGCCCGCGTGGCGCACTGTCCCCGGCAATGTAGGCAATCACCGGTTTACTGAATTCGCTTTTAATATACTCGGCAGCATCGGCTTCCTGAGAACCTCCAATCTCACCGACCAATAGCACGGCTTGTGTTTCGTCATCTGTGTCAAACAGTTGCAGAATTTCCTGAAAAGAACTGCCGATGATGGGATCACCACCGATACCGACGCTGCTGGAGATACCCTCGCCTTCAGTGATTATCTGTGCCGCTGCCTCGTAGCTCAGTGTACCTGAACGACCGATCAGTCCCACGCGCCCGCTGCGATAGATTTCGGCAGGCATGATGCCGAGCAGTGCTTTACCGGGACAGATCACCCCCGCACAGTTCGGCCCCAGTAACCGCGTGCGAGCCGGGGCACGACCGCGTTGCAGAAAACGCTTCACGCGGATCATATCGTGTGCCGGTATGCCCTCTGTGATCGCCACGCATAACTCCAGCGAAGCATCGGCGGCTTCCATAATCGCATCTGCCGCAAACGGCGGCGGCACCAGCACAATACTGGCTTGCGCTTCACAACGGGCAACCGCTTCCTTCACCGTGTTAAACACAGGGATTCCATCCACGGTGGAACCGCCCTTGCCGGGTGACACACCAGCAACTATTTGCGTGCCGTAAGCCACCATTTGCTGTGTATGAAAGCGACCAGCGCGTCCCGAGATCCCCTGAACGATAACGCGCGTATCGGCATCGAGCAGGATACTCATTGATCGAGCTGCCGGCGCACCGCGCGCGCTTTGGCCGCGCCTTTTGCCGCCGTGGTAGCACGGGTTGCCGCTTCCTCCAGCGTGCCTGCATGGATTAGTGAATACCCGCTGCGTGCAAGTATTTTTCGTCCCTCCTCGGCACCACTGCCGCAGAAACGTATCACGACGGGCATCGTCGGTGGTTCCTTTTCAAAAGCAAGCAACAACCCCTCAGCTACCCAGTCACAACGATTGATACCGGCAAAGACATTCACCAGTAAGGCGGCCACCCGCTCGTCAGAGGTCACCAGTCGATATGCTTTCGCCACGCGCTCAGGTGTGGCCGCACCGCCAATATCGAGAAAGTTAGCGGGTACGGCGCCGGCAAGCCTGATCATATCCATCGTCGCCATCGCCAGCCCGCCACCGTTCACCAGACAGCCGATAGTTCCGTCCAGCCCAACGTAGCGCAAACCACGATCTGCCGCGCGGGATTCACGCGCCTCCTCCTGCGACTTGTCCCTGAGCTCCGCAATATTCGGTCGACGAAACAGCGCATTGTCATCAAACATCATCTTTGCATCGACAGCAAACAGTCGATTGTCATCGGTAATCACCAGCGGGTTTATTTCAACCATCGTCGCATCGAGTTGGTCGATTGCCCGGTAACAACCCATTATTACTTCCACCGCTTCTTTAATCAGTGGCTCCGGGATGTCGAGCCGAAAGGCAATTTCCCTTGCCTGAAAACTCTGCATACCGAGCCCCGGATCAACCGTGCTTCGAATGAGACTGTCCGGCCTGGTCGCCGATATTTCTTCGATTTCCATGCCGCCTTCGTGGCTGGCAACCACCATCACTCGTTCAGATCTGCGATCCAGCACAAAGCCGAGATACAACTCACGACTGATAGTCACGGCACCTTCTACATATACCCGGTAGACGACTTTATCCTGATCACCGCTTTGCTTTGTGCGTAGTCGTCTGCCAAACAAACTGTCGGCCGCTTCGTAGACCTCATTTTCAGATTCACACAAACGCACCCCGCCCGCCTTACCGCGTCCGCCGCTGTGAATCTGCGCCTTTACCACCCACCGGTCACCGCCGATGTCACGCGCACGATATGCCGCCTGCTCAGGACTGAAAGCGAGGCCGCCACGCGGAATCGGCACACCGAACCCAGCGAGAATTTCTTTACTCTGATACTCGTGTATATCCATACGTCCGTGCCGGTAGTTGAACGGTGCGCGTTATTTTATGCCTGCATGAAAACAACACAGATCCACATGCACAAGCGGTAGTAAGGTGGTATAAAAGCATAAGCGATTGAGGAAACGCGAATCGCTTCAGCGGACGACACGTGCGTACAAACAGAGAATCGGTAATGTCGAAAATTGATATATCCCTCGGCGGTGCCAACTCATTGCTGGTGGGGGCGCTGGCAGAGTTGTTTGAACAGGATGAGCGTTTCAGTTTAATGAGTTCAACCAGCACGGCAGAGGCATTCCTGCAAAACGCACTGACGGTACCCAGTGTGGTCGGAGTCATTGACTGGAGTTTGCCAACACTGGGGGCAGAGCGGCTGATCAAAATCATGCGCGAACAGGAATCGCCGATGCGCGTCATCGTGTGCACCCACAGCGATACGAGAGATCTGCCCAAACGCGCGATGGCATGCGGTGCCGCAGGCTTCTTTTCCCACAGCGAGCCGCCGGAGCAACTTATTGAAACTGCCGTGGAGGTGGCTGCGGGGAAGATGATCTTTCCGTACCTCGACGTGCGCGAATTGCACGATCCGCTGCAAATGCTCACAAAGTCAGAACGCACATTGCTCGGCGCACTGGCACAGGGCCGCACCAATGCACAGCTTGCTGACGAGCTGAGCATATCGGTCAACACGGTGAAGTTTCATCTCAGAAATCTATACGAGAAACTTCAGGTAAATAACCGGGCGCAGGCAATTGCCTATTACTACGCCTCAGTAAACCCGATGGCCGACGATCAGGACCACACGCACTGACAAGCGACAGTGCGTCCCACGCGACGCGTGCTAACCGGTTCGCAGCATCGCATAGCATACCGCTTCGCGACGATCCGGAGTCTGGCGGTTGGCACGTCGTGCCTGCTGTGTCGCTACTTTGTGCAGCCGAATGGAAGGTGTCAGGGGAGCCTGTGTTTGTTCGCGGGCGGGCAAGGTCGATTTCATTGTCGGATTCCGTTGTAAGAACCCCTGTAGCTTGCGCTATGTCGCGCCCGCTGCACACGCCCCGTCGTGCAATTTCGAGTAACTTTACGGGTGGCTCTGAACCCATCCTTTTGAATAGCTCGCGCAGATTCTGCTATTTATTTGCCATTGCAGAGGCGCCTTTGCGCCGCTACGTATGCGCCGTGACGACCGCACTTTCAGCCGGACGTCGCGGTGGCCGGCCCGGTAACGCAGCGCCGGAGTTGGCTGTCACCGACCCGCTGGACCCGATGATGCTGCGCGCCCCCTGAGCGGTCAGCATCCGCGCTACCTCGCGTCCGAGTTGCATCGCGTTTTCACGATGTGCAGTGGCCCGCGCACGTATTACACGGCTGCCATCCGGCTGCGCTACCAACGCCTGCAAAATCAGCGTTTCACCCTCGAGCGTGGCATAGGCGCCAATCGGCGTCTGGCAACTGCCGCCGAGCGCGGCGTTGAGGCTTCTTTCGGCGGCCACACGAGTGGCTGTGTCCACATCGTGCAGCGGTGCCAGTGCCTGATTGACACGTTCATCACCCGCAGCGCATTCCACGCCAATCGCCCCCTGGGCACAGGCCGGCAACAGCAGATTCGTCGGTATCCTGCAGCGTATGCGGTGGTGCAACTGCAAGCGCTCCAGGCCACTGGTGGCGAGAATAATGGCGTCGAAATCACCGCGGTCGAGCTTGGCCAGACGCGTGTTTACATTGCCCCGCAGATCGACCATTTTCAGATATGGATAGCGCTCCAGCAACTGACTCTGGCGACGCAGACTGCAGGTGCCAACACGCGCCCCGCCGGGCAGTTCATCCAATGACCGAAAATCATTGGAGACAAACGCATCACTCGGGTCATCGCGATCGAGAATCACCGAAAGGTGCAGCCCACTTGGGAAATCGGCTGGCACATCTTTCATTGAATGTACGGCCAGGTCTGCCTCACCTGCGAGCATGGCGCGCTGCAGCTCCTTAATGAAGAGCCCTTTACCACCAATTTTTGCCAGCGGTTTGTCGAGAATTTCGTCTCCACGGGTGGACATGGGTATCAGACGGCTTGGTACATGATGCTGAGCCAGTCGGCGCTGAACCTCCTCTGCCTGCCACAAGGCAAGTGGACTCTTGCGCGTGGCAATTCTCAATGGTGTAGTCATAGCAGCAACCTGTAATGTAACGAGTGACGATGACATTCGTCATTGGATAAAGCGCAGTCATTGAACATCGCAGCCGACTGGCTGCGATCCATGTGACTGCTTTGGCGGGGTAGTGCTGCGAATGCAAACAACGCCTGCACCGCGCGCTCGATTATTCGACGCTGTAACGTGTTAGCTGTCGAGCCGTTGCCGCACAGCCATACACACAAGTAATCGACGGTTAGCAACAGCACAACCAGTTTGTATAAGCGCCGGCAATTAACCCGGTGCGAATCTGATAACGACATTACTTTGTACCGGCACCGGTAGTTGCCAGCCGATTGACCGCCGAGGCCGCGCCGGCGTCAACTGAATGATGATTAAACACCTGTGGGTCCGGTGCGACTTCATCGAGCACGCGCGCCGATGAAACCACCCCGGGTATCCCGGCACCGGGGTGTGTGCCGGCCCCGACCAAATATAAATGTTCGATGTCTTCGGACCGGTTATGCGGCCGGAACCAGCCGGTTTGCAGCAGCGTCGGCTGTAAACTGAACGCCGCGC
>CAZOXM010000045.1:9398-39455 GCA_964583825.1 uncultured Granulosicoccaceae bacterium | reverse complement strand
AATTGTCTGAAACCATCTCCTTTCTAATATCCGACAAATCAAGCTACATAACCGGCCAAAACCTTCGTGTGGATGGCGGATTAACCGCCTCGGTATAACTAGTTGACCGCTTGATAAATAAGGTAACACGGATCGAAGCTACAGCCGCCATTGCTGCGTTGGCCATATTTGAACAACCCGGGCTCGACGGATGACCCCTGGTTAAAAAAAGGGCCTGCTTTTTTCCGCCTTGCACTGACGACTATAGCTGTGCCAGATTCGCGATGTGGGTGACGCTTCCATCGCGATAAATATCAGCTTCGGGAGCACTACACTCAGATCGCCCCCATCAATCGCTGGTCAAACGGGTATTTTGACAGGTTCTCAAATCCCTGTTCGGTCACTAGCACCTGATCTTCAAGCTTGATCGAAAAATATCCATTCTCGGGGCTCGCAAGCACTTCGACACACAACACCATGCCCGGCTGCAATTCGTAGTCGAACGCACCATCCACCATTTTATCCGGGTAGGCGACGAGTGGCCATTCATCACACAGCCCCACCCCGTGCATCAGACATCCGTACTTCTGCTTCTGGAATTCCGGTCTGAGCGTATGGCAGTTGCGTGATAATTCCTGAATGTTAACCCCCGGTTTCAGCATTTCCATATTGGTCATCATATGTTCATATGCGTGTTGCATGGCGCTGATCATTTCACCCGGCGGGCGCTCATCGCCGATCCACCAGCTGCGGCTCATATCGACGCAAATACCATAACTCCCGACCAGGTCGGTATCGAAACTGACTATTTCATTGTTTTGCACAATGCGCTGCCCGCACTCCTGAAACCAGGGATTGGTTCGCGGACCGGAGGTCAGTAAGCGCGTCTCTATCCACTCGCCACCTCGCCTGATATTTTCCGCGTGCAGCACGGCCCACACATCATCTTCAGACACATTGCCTGCCGGTATTTGCCGACGCGCAAATTGCTCCATTTTTGCAACTGCAGTCTCACACGCGTGCACCGCACAACGCATCGCAAGGATTTCATCCGGACCTTTTACCGAGCGACACTTTTCAGTCAGCTCCTCACCGGGAAAAACTTCGAACTCCTGCGCCTCCAGCGCCCGCAGGCCGTGCAACATAATCTTGTCGACAGCGATTCGCCTGTTACGCCCGCCGTGTTCATCAATCAGTGCACGCACTTCGCTGGCGAATTTGTCCGCTGCCACATCCACCCGGTCTCCGCGATCAAAATAGAAGAGATCAGCACCGGAGCGCTGTTCTTTAACCAGCGGGTTAAAGGTCGACAGGAACGGGGAGTTTTTGTAGTCCCACATCACCATATAACCATCCGCACAAACCAGCACCGCCCGAAAGGGGTTGTGTGTATTCCACAACTGCATGTTGGTGCTGTCGGTGGCATAGCGGATATTCAACGGATCGAATAACAACAATCCACCATAGCCGCGATCGACAATGTGTTGCGTCAGTCGCTGCCATCGATAGGTTCTCATCGACGGTAGATCAGGTAACTGCAGCCCGGCATCGGCCCACTCACGGAAGGCGAGCTGCGTCGGACCGATTTCTATTCGATCGTCATCGTTAGGCGAGCCGTCGGGAAGGTGTGATCCTTGGGTCGGATCTATCTTCCGGTAATCACTATAGTGAGGCTGAACCATCGGTGTTTCTCTGAACTTTCCAAGAGAAACACAATTACCACAAACGAACGTGTGGCAGGTAATTCACAGCACACCAATTGCGACACCGTTGACATCAGAGTCGTCTGTATCGATCAACCTGCAAGAGGCATCACGACGGCAGCAAGCTGAAATAACAACTTAAAGTATCTGACTGAGGAACTCTTTGGTTCTCGGGTCCGAGGCCTCAGTGAAGAACGTTGCCGGCGGGCCGTGCTCCACAATGACGCCGCGGTCGGTGAAGTAGATGTGATCCGCCACCTCGCGTGCAAAACCCATTTCATGCGTCACCAGCATACAGGTCATACCGGAGTGTGCGAGGTCTTTTATCGCCAGCAACACCTCTTTCACAGTTTCAGGGTCCAGCGCTGCGGTGACCTCATCAAACAACATTACATCAGGATTCATCGCCAGTGACCGTGCTATCGCTACGCGCTGCTGCTGGCCGCCCGAAAGCTCGCCGGGGAAACTGTCTTCCTTGCCTTCGAGGTTGACCCGCTTCATCAGTGCACGCGCCTTTTCCTCCACCTCTGCCTTTCCCTGCTTTAACACCTTGATTGGTGCCATCATCACATTTTGCAATGCGGTTTTATGAGGAAACAGATTGTACTGCTGAAACACCATACCCACCT
Organism: uncultured Granulosicoccaceae bacterium; assembly: GCA_964583825.1. Taxonomy (GTDB): domain Bacteria; phylum Pseudomonadota; class Gammaproteobacteria; order Granulosicoccales; family Granulosicoccaceae. Next base: position 37,144 of record CAZOXM010000045.1, on the reverse strand, counting down.
TTTTTCGAAGCTCCAGTTTATCGAGCTTCGGATCATGCACCTCCTGCCCCTCTACAGTAATCGAACCGGAATCGATATCGTTGAGTGCATTGATACAACGGATAAGCGTGGACTTGCCGGATCCGGATGGACCGATTATGCAGATAACCTCGCCTTTCATTACATCAAACGTGATCCCTTTCAGCACTTCCAGATCCCCGAAAGACTTGTGCACGTCTCTCAACGAAACGATCGGCTGATCCGGACTCCAGGTGTTATCTGACATATAAATAATTTCCGGTGCTTACAGCTTAACTGCGTAGCGACGCTCAAGCGCAATAGTGGCCCGGGCGATCGGGTAGCAGTAAGCAAAAAAGATCAACAAGGCAAATCCGTAGAACGGTACCAGCAGTTCCGGCCGGTTATTCTCTGCTTCAATGGCCTGCCTGCTCAGCGTAATCAATTCTTCCACTCCCAGCAGGGAACACAATGGGGTCGCCATGGTTAAAATGGCGTACCAGTTCATCCACGGCGGAATCATTCGCTTAAAGCACTGCGGCAGAATTACCTGCCACAGGGTCTGGTGCCGGGTGTATGCGAGGGATTCAGCTGCCTCCCACTGACCACTCGGCACCGAGTTCACCGCCCCCCTGACCACCTCCGCGATATTCGCCATAATCGGCAGGCACAATCCGAACACTGCTTTCATCCAATCGGGAATACGGATAATTTTACCCCCGACCTCCACCTCGAATGGCAGCGCCAGCAGTACGATAAACAGCAATACCAGCCAGGGCGAGTTTCTGAAGGTCTGGGTGATGACCTTTGCCGGCCAGCGAATCAGCGCCAGCGGTGAAATTTGCATCAGCCCGAGCACCACGCCGGCGACTGTACCGATCAGCATCGCAAAAAACGAAATAAGAATATTAAACAAAAAGCCACCGGTAACAATAAACGGAATCCATCGAAACAGCGCCTCAAACGCATTGCGCATGGTGTACTCAGTAGCTGCCGCTGCCAGTATCGGCCAGACCAGCACACTGGCAAGTAATAAAAGCCACACCCAGCGTGGCATGGAAATCAGCCAGCGCGAAAATTGAAGATTCTCTATTGAGGATCCGTGATTTAACCGATACGGTTTGAGCACAGCCAGATCGGTGGTCGTTGCAGCATTTAGTCCAGGGATCGTTCGGCGCATGGTTTAGTGCCCGTACCCTGGTATCTGCATCGCCCGCTCCCATCGATGCATGCCATACACCAGCACACCCACGAGGGCGATAAATGTGACGAACAACAGCAGCATGGTGGGATACATGGCGCTGGGGAAATCATTCCAGATAGTGACGCACTGATATAACAGTTCAGGGACTGCAATACCGATCGCCTGCGTGGTCGTTTTCACCAGATTCACCAGATTATTATTCAGCGCGGGCAATGACACGCGAAACGCGAGTGGCAACACCACATCGGTGTAGGTCTGAAAGCGGGAGAAACCCAGTGAGCTTGCAGCCTCCTGCGTCGATTCGGGGACGGCTTCAATACCGGCCCTGAAAATCTCTACATTAAAAGCACCCGCAAAAAACGACAGGGAAATAATCGCCCAGCCGACGTTGGAGACGATCGGCACCTCGGTCCAGCCATCAGGCCCTGTGACTGCCGGTGTGAACTGCCCCAGTGCAAAATAGAAAAACAATAGCTGCACAAACGGCGGTGTATTGCGGAAAAACTGAATGTAGCCCTGCACGCACATGCGCACAAAGCGCGATGGTGAATTCTGCAGCCAGGCACCGACCACACCAATGATCACAGAAAATATGACACACGCTATTGACAGCCACAGCGTGTACCTCAAACCCTTGAGAATCCGCTCCCACTGCCGCGGCTCATAAAAGAAAATAAAGTTCCAGCGTGGATGATCTTCGGCGAGTTGACGAAAAAACTCGGTGAAAAGCTCAAGCATACCCGGCCCGGCGGTAAGCGGTTCGATATGCCCTGCACGAAAAGCGAACTTGACGGTGCCTGTTCGCCAGCAAGGCCAGGGCTAATGATACAGACTCATCCGTCACCGAAGGTTGATCCAGGTTGTCGGGGGTTAGTAACACAGTGCAGCTGTACTCCAGCAAAGGTCAGTGTCATTTACCATCACCACTATAAAAAGGGGGCCGCACAGACCCCCTGTCGAGACCAGTACGGCAAGCTACTTGGCCAGCCAGTCTCCGTATTGCATTTTTCTATCAGCGAGGTATTGCGTAGGTTGAATACCCCATTTCTCCTCAAGCTCGATCAGCTTGCCTGACTGGTGCATATTAAAAGTCAGCCCGGACATAAAGTTACCGAATATGCAGTCCCGTTCCGCCAGCGGCACCGCCATGCCCCACGGGTTGTCATCTTCCGATGCCAGTGGCATTTCGAACTCTTCAAATTCACCGGAAGAAAGGTCGGAACCGATGGACGAATCGTCGTAGACCCAGGCAACACATTTCTTATCACGCAATGCCTGCTTGGCTTCCGCATTACCGGTGAAAGCCACCACCTCTACGCCATAGCGCTCCGTGACCACCTGGTTGTAGAAAGCCCCCTGCTTACCGCAAACCGGCTTGCCGCGCAGGTCTTCCCACTCTGTAAAACCCAGCGCTTTCGGTGCCATGATGTTAGTACCGGACGTATAGTAGTTCGGCTGTACGATCCCGACGATCTCGCGTCGATCAGCACGATCGGACATCGTGGCGATCATCATGTCGATCTTGCCCTGCTCAAGGAACTGCATGCGGTTGGAAGATTGCACGGCAACCGTCTCAAGCTCTACACCCATGGCGTCTGCCGCTGCCTGTGCGAAATCGATTTCCATACCGACGATGCTGCCATCGGTATCACGATAACCCCAGGGTTTGTAATCAGCCTTGACACCCACGACAACCTTGCCGCGCTCCATGACCTTGTTCCAGACCTCGTTCGTGCACTCAGCAGCGGCTGCCGTCGAACTCAGCGTCGCCGCCGCCAGTGCAGTAGTCAGGGTAAGCAAATGTCTTTTCATGAAAATTCCTCGATAAGCAGCGAGCCGATTTACAATCAGCCCGGGTGGGAGCACACAGCGGTCCCTGTGTGCGATGAGAGGGCACGTCCTCGCATCACTACGGAGTGATGCCATGCAATATAACAAATGTGATATTTGTATGCTAACTTGGTTATCGTTGTACAGTCGCCCGCAGTGCAGAAGCGGGATCGACAGAGGGAACATGCAAGACCCGCATTAAGATACCTGCGATATGCCAGAGCCCTGCCAACGCATGATTGACCATGGCGCTAAACCGGCCGGACTCTTTGCACAGACCTCCATGCGGATTGAAAAGCGCTTTCTGGCCTATGGTCACGACCTCGACACCGATATCAGCCCTGTACACACCGGCCTGCTTCGCACAGTAAACTTTGACACCAACTTTATTGGACGCGAAGCTTTACTGAGACAACAACAGCAGCCCACGGAACTGTGGACCGCCACACTGGTTCTCGACAATAGAGATGCCGTTCCTATGGGAAGCGAACCGGTATACAGCCATGATGAAATTATCGGTAAATCCACCTTCGCCGCCTTTGGCTACCGGGTTGGTAAACCTGTCGCGCTGGTAGCCATCACCAACCACGAGATCATCACCGCACTTCAACAGCGGCAAACCATCCCGGCGGCACTGGACATTGCCGGCAAGCGTTTCAGTGGTGAGCTGATGAACGATCCCGCCTGGAAATAAGCAACCAACCTACTATGTTGAAGAAACCAATGACTACCTGCCGTATCACACAGATCTCTCCGACGTCTTCGGGCTAATCTGTATAAGGAAGGCAAAAGTTGGCGGACTCACCAGCCTGGTCAGCGGCAGCGCCGTTTATATCGAACTGCTAAAACGCTGTCCGCAGCACCTCGACTGGTACTATCAACCCAAGCCCTATGCGCATCTGGGTGATGGCGTCAATCGAACTCCCCTGTTCAGCTACTACAAAAATAAACTCAGCTGCAGGTATCTGCGCAGCTATATAGAACTGGCTCATGAGCAACAGGGGCAGCCACTCACTACAACAGAATGCCAGGCGCTCGACTGTTTTGATGAGATGATTCACCGTGGGGACATGCGGCTGGACCTGATGCTTGAACCCGGAGATATGTTGTTCGCCAACAATTATTCAATCATGCACTCGAGAACCGGCTTTGAAGACTATGCCCAACCGGACCGGAAACGGAAACTGCTGCGACTGTGGCTGAAAATGGAGAATGCCCGCGAACTGGCGCCTGAGCTCCCGGGGCAAAACGGCTTCCCGGCACCCGATTGACTTTCAATACATTTCCCCCTATCGTCACTCTATGAACAAGGTACAGATCAAATTCAACAACAAACCGGTCTCCAGCAAACCGGCGTGCAAACACGTCCGGATGTAGGAGCACAGGTTAATCTAACACTCAACCTCGGCAGCCTGCATCGGCTCCCGGGGTTTTTTCGTTTTAAGGGACCGATGTTACTGCTGCCACCCACTGGAGCAGAGCATGTTCAAAGGTTCCTTCGTCGCGCTAATTACCCCTTTTACAGATGGAAAGGTAGATATTCCGGCATTGCGCAAGCTGGTTAACTTCCATCTTGGCAACAACACCCATGGCTTCGTACCGGTTGGCACCACCGGCGAGGCTTCTACCCTGTCAGTTGAAGAATTCCGGCAGGTGGTAGAAACAGTCGTTAGCGAATGCAACAAACGACTGCCTGTGATTGCCGGCGCAGGCTCCAATGATCCGACGCGCGCGAATAAATACGCTGGTATTGCGGCTGAACACGCCGCCGATGCAGTGCTGCATGTCATGGGGTACTACAACAGACCCAGCCAGGAAGGTATATACCAGCACTTCAAAGTGCTCAGCAATACTTCACCACTGCCAGTCTTCGTTTATAACGTGCCACCCCGAACCATCATAGACATACAGCCTGAAACCATGGCGAGAATAGCGAGCCTTGAGCACATCATTGGTGTTAAAGATGCCACCTGCGATCTGTCCCGACCGGTGAGGGAAAAGCTGCTAATCCAAAACCCGGACTTTGTGTATCTTTCCGGCGAGGACCCGACTGCTGTCGCATACAATGCGCAAGGTGGTCAGGGATGTATCTCCGTCACAGCCAACGTGGCGCCGTCACTCTGCGCAACAATGCAGCAGGCGTGCGCAGACGGAGACTACCGGGCAGCCCTTGAGATACAACAACGTCTAATGCCGTTACACCGGGCGCTGTTTCAGGAGCCAAGCCCCGCAGGCGTCAAATACGCATGTTCATTACTGGGATTATGCGAAGACACATGCAGGCTGCCGATAGTCGAACTGACCCGCGATACCAAAGCCACCATTCAGGCCGTTATGTCGGATCTGTCTTTGATCTAACCCGGGACAGAGCACACGGCAGTCAGTGCCTTGAATCCATGGTATTGCTTACTTTTATGCGCTATTTGTCACAGGAACAATCAACAGCAGCAAAGAATATTTCATTTCGGTCGTTAACCGGACGCCTGAAATATCACCGGAATCGTTGCAGTCATCGGCGACCCGGATCGCAGTAATATTTCAGCAAATTATCAGTTAATAAAGGAATGCATTTGTGAAACTTCTCGCCCTCAGTCTCTCGCTCTGCACGCTTATCAGTAGTAACGTCTTAGCACAGGAACCCGTTGTACCGCATAAAAATCTCCGCTTTGGCGTTTCGCTAAACGAGTCTTCGATGGCATTTTCGAATGGCCTAAATACAATTTCCACCGCTCAAACCAGCTTGATCAGTGGCATCACTTACCAGTCAAAAACTGGATTTCTGGGTGAATTGAGTATGGGTAGATCGAACATGTACGAGATCAGGAACGACACCGACATTGTCCCGATAGACGAAAGTTACTCCAGCACTATGCTCGGTTTCGGTTATCGCATGCCGACTGCCCACCCCGGCAGATACTGGGGGTTTGGATATCGCAATGCGATGTCAGAAGGCTCAACCGCCAATACGCTGAGAACCTTCTGGGAAAAAGACAATGAGCTGCGCTATGGCGTGATCAACCTTTCTGCATCGGCGGACGACACCACCAGCATGCTTAGCCTCGCCGGCCAACATGTCTGGTTTTTAAACAAAACTACCGGGCTGGGCCTTAACTGGTCGGTGGGCAGTGGCAGGACTGATGATTACACTGCTGCTGCCACCGCCTCGCTGGGAGCGACGTTGATGTTCAGGCCCGACTTCTAGCCAATAAAAAGCCTGTTCAACTCAACCGGCCACGCTCCCGCTACACGGGCCGGCGTGACGCGCCAGGACAGGGTGACACCCCGCCACATACTGCGGCGGGGTGACAACGGCTTACTTAATCCAGCCGTTAACTATATCCATATTTTCCTCAACCCAGGCTTCAGCCACATCTTGCGGGTCTTCTTTGTCACGGCCGATTTGCAGAATCCAGGCGTTCACCACCGACGGATCAAACTTTACCTGCGAAAGAAACCTGGCAGCTGCCGGGTTGCGCTCTTCGAGAGACTTTGAATAAGCCACGTAGACAGATGCATCCTTGTTTTCACATTTGTAAGTGGAAACCTCCAGCCAGTCTTCCTGATCCAGATACAGATCTTCACAACCGTCTGTTCTTGGCGCTTCTCCTGCCAGTGGTGTCAGGTCATAGGCCGCATGAATCCACTCTGGCGTCCAGTAGTAAAACAAAATCGGATCTTCACCAGCGATCGCACCTTTCAATTGTGCGAGAAAGGTATCCTGCGGAACAATTTCGGGCTCCCACAGCTCATTCAGTTCATAGCTCTTGAATTTAACCTGCCACATTTTGGTTGATTTCCAGTCTGCAGCACCCGCCCAGTATTCACCTTTACCGTTGCCGTCTTTATCGAACATTGCAGCAACTTCAGGCTTCGCCAGATCATCAAATGACTTGACACCTTTTTCCGCCATATACGTGGGTACGTACATCATCTGGGTACCCTTGTAAGGCTCGTTGGCCGCCACTGATTGTGCACCTTCGATGTATTTATCCCAGATTGCCTGCTGGTTTGGCATCCACATATCAGTATAGACATCGACAGAGCCATCGCCCTTGTCCATGCCTTCGGCAATGATAGCCTGCTGCGACATACCATCAATGACTTCAGCTTCCGAATCCAGCGGACCATTGATTACCGCCGAAATAACATGTGCGATTGCTTTGGCACCAGTCCAGCTTAAATCAGATATTGCTACTTTTTCCTGAGCCTGAACCGTACTACTGGCAGAGAAGACCAGAGCCGCTGCCAGTACGCTTTTATTAAGCATTTTGAATCCTCGTTTTATGAATAAAAAATACGTCACACAGTGAAATAGCCCGGTTATTGAGGGCCTTCACTGCGATTCGCCCTTTGCACTATACGATCGATCACCATGGCAATTAGCGCGATCGCAATTCCTGCAAGCATTCCACGCCCGACCTGACTCTGGCCAAGAGCGTCCACCACAATAAAACCGAGCCCGCCAGCACCGATAATGGCCGCTATAACCGCCATCGACAGACTCATCATAACCACCTGATTCACACCGGCCATGATCGAAGGCGTCGCCAGTGGCAATTCAACCCGCGTTAACAGTTGTCTCGGGCTGGCACCAAAGGCGAGCGCGGCCTCTTTGGTGGATTCAGGCACGTGCCTGATACCGAGCGCGGTCAGTCGAACCATCGGTGGCATGGAAAAAATCACGGTCGCCAGAATCCCCGGTGGTTTGCCGATAGAGAAAAACGCGACTGCCGGCAACAGATAAACAAAGGAAGGTATTGTCTGCATCACATCGAGGATCGGCGTGACAATGGCCGACCCTCGACGGGATTTACCCACCCAAACCCCCAGAGGTAAGCCGACAACGATACAAATGATGGTGGAGGCGATGACTATTGAAACCGTACTCATGGCGGTTTGCCAAAAACCAAAAAAACCCAGATAAACGAGTGTTGCACCGGTAAAGGCTGTCACTTTGGGGCCCGCAAAATGATATGAAATCAATAGAAATATCGCCGCTGTCACAGGCCAGGGCGTTCCCACAAAAATCGCTTCAATGGCATTCAACAGGGTGCGCAGGAAACGCGTAATACCGTCAAAAACATGCCCGTAGTGGGCTTTTGCACGGTCAATACTCTGATCAATTTTTTCAGACAACCAGGTGTTGACGTTAACAGGTCTTTTGGCGGTTGAAGGTGTCCACTGTGCGACTCTTTTACCGTCGTCGTTGCGGACAAAATTCAGGGTGTCGGGCCGCTTCAGCCACATTAGCGTCGGTACTTCGGAGATGGTCGCGCAGTCGAAACGATCTTTAAGCGTGACTTCCTTGCCATCCTGCAGCGCTCGCGCCTGCTTGATGCAGTACCGCTCCTCCGGCGCTTCCTGAGTAGAACGGTAAAGTGTCAGTGGCGCGACCAGTGCGACGATCAACCCGCCGATGATCCAGCGGTTTTTGTTTACTCCCGAGTTGACGGATGAGTCAACACGCCACGCACTGTATTGCTTATAGTAAAAACGATCACCCATCCAGCCGATAAGCAGGCGCCCGACCACAAAAAGCGCAATTGCCGCAAGGAGATGTCTGCCGGTCCAGTCTGTGAATCGCTCAATCAGGTAATCCTTCTCAGCCGCAACGGCCGCGGCTTTAGCAACGGAGTATCGGTACACCAGGCCGAGATTAGCAGCGGCCATCATGTCAATGATAAACCCCACCCAAAACATCAGCCAGTTGCCGCGCAGCGCCGCCCAGACAAAACCACCCAGCGTGGCAGCGATATTAATGTGCCAAAAACGAAGCTTCGCCTGCTGTATCTTGAGAAACGTACGCGCGTAATAGTCCCGGCTTTTCTCTGCGAAGTCGCCAAAAGCTTTCTTAACTTCAGCATCCGCGGCACCGCTTTGCTCCGCTTCACGTTGCGCCGAGGCGACATCCGCGAGTGACGCACTCTGTACATTCGCATCAGTTGGAGTAGCCATTATTGTTCTCCCTGTATGCCGCGCAGCAACACGTCTTTGGTAACCACGCCCACCAGCTTGCCGTCGTCAACTATAGATACCGGGGTATCACAATTGACCGACAAGCCGATCAACGTATCGAGGTCGGCCTCACTGGAGGCAGACGGCCAGTGTTCGCTGCCATCGAGGCTGCCACCGCTGTGCACATAAGCCTGCGGGTCGAGCATGACGGTGTGAGCAAACACCAGCTTCAGACGGGATATACCCTGCACGAAATCGGCAACATAGTCGTCGGCCGGTTGCGTCACAATTTCCTCAGGTGTACCGATCTGCACGATCACGCCATCTTTCATTATCGCGATGCGCGAGCCCATGCGGATCGCCTCATCGAGATCGTGCGTGATAAAGAGCGTGGTCTTACCCATCACCTTCGATAATTCCAGAAACTCATCCTGCAAACCGCGACGTATCAGCGGGTCGAGCGCCGAGAACGGCTCGTCCATTAAAAGTATTTCGGGGTCGGCTGCCAGTGCCCGTGCCAAACCCACCCGCTGCTGCATACCACCGGACAACTCCGAAGGCATGCGATCACCATAGCCCTGCAGGCTGACCGTCTCGATCACTTTGTCGGCGACCTGCATGCGGGTGAAGGCATCGACGTTGCGTAACTCCAGTGCAAAAGCAATGTTGTCACGCACGGTGCGATGCGGCAGCAACGCCATGTTCTGGAATACCATGCCGATACGGTCAGCACGCAGCAGACGCAGTTCTCTGGCATTGAGCCCACCGACATTCACCCCGCCTATCAGTATTTCACCCTGAGTCGGTTCTATTAACCGGTTAATGTGTCTGACCAGCGTCGACTTACCGGAGCCGGACAACCCCATTATGCAGAAAATCTCACTTTCGTTTACATCGAAAGAAACCGCCTGTACGCCGACCACCGCTTCATAGCGCTGCAGCACCTCGGCCTTGGTCAAGTTTTCTTTGCGAATCGCTGCCAGAGCTTCGTCGGCGCGGTTGCCGAAAATTTTCCAGACGTCGCGCACCTGTACAACCGGATTATCTGTGGCTTGCAAGTGATCGGTCATGAGTGATTAGGCTCTGGCTCGGCTGCGGGTGGGGTCAACAAACGGAACATCACAAACTTCAGCAAGTAGTCTCTTGCCATGACCATCGAGCCTGCCGGTTTCAATTTCCCGGCCGTTATCTGCATACTCAACAGCGAGTCGTACCATGGCGATCGCACAGTCGAGCGCCGGAGACACTGCAGCGCTGGTAACCACACCGACACTGCGCCGGTCAACCATCACCGGATCACCGTGTGCGGGATGCTCGTGACCTTTAAAACGCAGCCCCTTCAATACTCGGCGCGGGTTGCCGGCATTGCGCTGCAGCGCTTCGAGGCCGATGAATTGCGCCTTGTTCAGATCAACCGCAAAACCAAGCCCCGCTTCAAATGCGTCGACATCCGGCGCGAACTCCGCACCCGCTGCCATTAACCCGGCTTCAATGCGAATAGTATCGAGTGCCTGCAAACCCATGGGTTTTATGCCGAGGTCTGCACCCGCTTCCATGACCGCATCCCAGATAGCAAGCGCGGACTGTTCATGACAAAAAATCTCATAACCGAGCTCCCCGGTATAGCCGCTGCGCGTCAGCTGAAACGGCTCCCCCTCACGATCGTGCAGACGCGCAATGGTTGATCCGAACCATTTCAGTTGTTCAACATCGGTATGGGTCGGCTGTGTAAAACAAATGCGCTTCATTAGCTCGCGACTGTTCGGCCCCTGAATTGCGAGGTTCGGCATGGCACTGTACAGGGATTTGATCCAGACATTGAATCCCTCTGCTTCTGCTACCGCTTTTAACTGCAGCCCGCTGTCATCTGAGCCACAACACCAGCGGAATGTATCAGGCGTCAGCCGAAACAGCGTGCCATCGTCGATAACGCTGCCCGTATCATCACACATGAGTGCATAGATCCCCCTGTTGACGCTGAGCTTGTTGATGTTTCTGGTCAGCGCCAGTTGCAACAAAGCTTCGGCATCCGGGCCAAGCACTTCGAACTTGCGAATCGACGACATATCCTGAATGGTCACGGCGTTGCGACAGGCATCGTACTCTTCGTGACTTCGAGTGGATTCATACGACTGCGGCAACCACAGATCCCGCGCCACGCCGAAGTGCCGCGTCAGCGCACTGGTTCTTTCATGAAAGGCAGAATGTTCAGTCAAAATAGGCTCTGCATCCGGCTCACTACGATAGGCCACCGCGTGTCTGACCGGAGTATTTTTACGATAGATGCGAACGTGAATATCGGTCGGGTTCCATCCGTTAATCGGGTCAACATCGTCCGGACAGGCGGTGGATACCGCGACAAGATCAGTCATCGCTTCGAGCGCGACGTAGTCCCCCGGATGTGACCAGGCCTCGTCGGACTGGATCAAATTGTCACCGTGATCGATCCACGAATTAAAAAAAAAGTTGATCGCAGGCCACGCAGCGCGACTGGCAATATCGAAGTCTGCATAGGCGTGACTGATATTGTCCGAACAATTCAGGTGGCCGAAGAAACCGCGTTCTTCATAACCACGGGCAGTGCAGGCGTAGGCGAAGGTATCATGTCTGCCAACGGTGTCATGCCTGAGCTTTAACAGCGGACGAATATCCTGATCGTAAAATTTATCGAACAGGCCGGGTATCGGGTAGGCACCTCTGACCATTGAGCGGGTGACGGTGGAATCGATGTTGCGCTCTACCCCGCGCGCCAGTGCGTTGGCATTCATCGCCATAAAATCCGAACACTGCTGACCGTCGATATCGATAATCTGGACAGTTTCACCGGCCTCAAGCGTATAGGCCTGCGCTGTACCGCGCGGCACGGTGAATTCATCACGCACCTCGCCGAATGGTTCGGGCAATGCATTGGCAGGCCGACCGCAGGGCACGTGTTCAAACGTGACCGCACCACCCATACCACCAAAGAGAAGCCGGTCATCATTCAGGTTGGTGTACGGGTCGACCAGCATCCACAGCGTCACAGCGCCGGATGCCCGAACAGTAAACACTTCAGCCGCCGCGGTATGCCGGTCAAATACACGCACCGCCCGCACACCTGCCAGTGCCTCGTTACCACCACGGGCCCGAAACCACTGCGCTATCTGCTGAGTCCCGGAAACCGTCGCTGCGGTCTCGCCGCTCAGCGACGTCACGGGATTATTTTCAAGACCCAACGATGCAAAATCACTAGCGCCGCGTGCGTCCAGCGCAACCAGCAAAACCGGTGTGGCGCCATCGACACAATTAAGGTTGATCATGTCTCCCGTTTGCAGCTCTATACAGACAGGACGAGCCGGACGCAACGTACGCGGACGGCGTGATCGATCATAGCCGCGGTAAAAACGAGACCGCGAATCCAGCCCGCCCGAAGGGGGTTGGTAAAGCCAGTCCAGTGGCGCCGGCCTGAATTGAGAATCGATCACTACCTCCGGAATTTGTCGTTGACGTCGTATCTCGGATACGCGGGCGATCATCCAGGGCAGCCCGTGGCACCATGCACCTCCGGTTGTGCATCGCGACCGATCTTTGTAGCATGTAACCGGTTACATTCGAATCGTAGCGCCTTCAAACCCGTGCGGTCAAGGCTGCGGTTCATCCATGTCGGGGAAGACCAGGTCAATGGCCAACTCGAAATCAGGCATCAGAAGCATCGCATTGCAAGCCGGAGTCTCGACCGCCACCGTATCCAGGGTCCTGAACGAAAGCGGCAATGTCAGCAAAGTCACGCGTGACCGCGTGCTCAGCATCCTTGAACAATCAGGTTATCGCGTCAACGCCGCCGCCAAAGCGCTTGCCACCCGGCGCACCCGCACTATTGCCGCAGTCATCCCCACACTGGAACACTCCATCTTTGCGGTGTTTCTCAATGCAATCGAAGATCAGCTCGCCAGCGCCGGCTACAGTCTGGTCATTGCCACCCATGGTTTTGATCGGAAGGCCGAGACACGGCGCTGTAACGAAGTACTCAGGCTCGGTGCCGAAGGTATCATCCTGTCGGGCGCTGAGCACGATGCACACTGGATCAGTACGCTGGAGGCGACCGGTGTACCCTGCCTCTTTACCAGCGTGCACAATCCCGAAACCAAAACCCCGACTTATGGATACGACAATCATGCACTGGCCGGTGATGCGCTTAATTACCTCGCGGGCCTTGGGCACCAGTCCATCAACGTGCTCCATGGCCCGTGTCACAACAACGACAGAATGCAACTGCGGGTCAACGGTATTCAACAGGCGGCATGTCAACTCAGACACACAAACGTCATACTAAAAGAAGCCCCACTGCATGTAGCCGGTGGCGCTGACGCCGCACGACACTGGATTAAGAATGACAAACTGCCGGACGCATGCCTGTGCCTGGCCGATATACTCGCACTCGGCGTGATCTTCGAATCACACAGTCACCGGATAAAAATTCCCGATGACTTATCCGTGATGGGTTTTGAAGACCTTGGCTGGGCGGCAAACTGCTCTCCATCTCTAACCGCCATTGCCCTGCCCGCCGCTGAAATGGGCAGGGCTGCCGCACAGGCGATGGTGCAGTATCTGGACAATGGTATACCGATGAAGCACCGGTTGTTCAGAGCCGGGATTATCGAGCGTGAATCGACGCGGGAACCGATGGTCTGCAAGGGTCATTGACCTGACACACCCCTGTAGTTCCTTTGCCTGACTTGTTAGTGAATCGCGTCATATAGCAGCGTTCGCAGCTTGCAATGCCACTGCACACCTCCTCTAACGGTTAGTATGACTCCACTGATTATCAAATTGGGATTAACCTCTCTCGGTGACTGCAGCATTCGCGCTGCCATTTGTTTTTTCAACTCCTGCCACTGGTGTATTATTCGGAGCATTACTCGGCTGGTGTCGAATAAGTTCCAGCGGGGCAAAGGCATACTAGAGCGGGGCGGGTTGAATGATTAGTTGTGAGGCATACGATTACATAGAGATAGTCTGTATGTACCGCTACCCGGTTAAATTAACCATGAAATCCGGGAAGGTAGTGAGCGGCCGGGCCCTCGATACAAAGCGTAACTCTGCAGGACGCGAATGTATTGAGCTGGACGTAAAAGAAGAAAAAGTACTGATCGAAGTCGACGATGTCTCCACACTTGAAGTCAGCATTGAAAACCCACATTTTTCCAAAATTAATCTCGATCAGTAGAATTGCAAGGCGTGCAACAGCGACCCCTGAGCACCAAACCTTCACGAATAAAGCTGGCTGGTAGCTTGTACAGATCCCTCGTCGCTATCCTGATGAGCCAGTTGGCTGCCGCCAGTAATTCACACACTAAATTTTTACAGGAAAGCCAATGGGATTTGTATTTGCGCTGTTTGCCGTGAACCTGATCAGTATTGTGGTTTGCCACCAGGTAGCCAAAAAACGCGGGGCCAAGCCGGTGTTCTGGGGAGTAATGGGTGCGCTGTTCGGCCCGCTGGCAATTCCGTTTGCGTTCATGTCAGGCGGCCGCCCACAGCAGTAGTCCCCTTAAAGAGCGACTGCATCACCAGCCACTATACGCAGTAAAGATTCGGCATAGCGCCGAAAAATTAACAACAAAAATGAGGATTACCCTGACGAGCGACTATACTTGGCACTGAGGAAAAATGGACCACACTTTAAAAAGGACTAATAAAGATGCATGCACTAAAACGCGTTGTAACTCCTGTTTTCCAGACCACCCTGTTACTGACCCTGCTGTATTCGGCAAGCCTTAGCGCCAATATTTTCCTCAACATAGATGGCGCGGAAGGGGAAAGCCAGTCAGCGGATTTTAACGGCCAGATCGATGTACTGGCCTGGTCGTGGAGCGGTGACAGAAATGGCGCAAACGTAGACCTTGGCGAAGTTTCAGTGGTGAAATATGTGGATTCCGCTTCCGCCAAACTATTTGAGTATCTGGTCACTGCGACCTACATCGAAAACATAAAACTGGTCGTTACCCGGGCGGGTGAGGTATCGACGGAATATCTCAGCATTGAACTGACAGGTGCAAGGGTCAGCAGCCTTTCGACCGGCGGTAGCAACGGGGAAGACCGGCTCACGGAAAACGTCAGTTTCTCGTTTGATGAGATCACCTATAAATACACGCAGCAGTCGGAGGACGGTTCTGCAGGTGAAATGTTCACCTACACGCACAACAATCCCTCTGTCGATGCCGGCACCGGAGCCTGTGTTGACCCGGATGGCGATGGATGGGGCTGGGATGGTGTAAAGAGCTGTCGGCTGTAAAAGGATAACGCAGGAAAATTAATAATGTCCCGGTCGTTTTTCCGGCCGGGCAATTTTTTAACCGTTTGAGCAGTATGCATTCAGACCCGACTGGCTGTTGGATGACTACTGCGCCAGGCCCGAGGGTGCCAAGTCGCCCGTCAGGTGCGAACAACGCAACCGGTTTTCTCTAATCACTTTTTGTATGCCAGAAGTCACTATTAGCAAGCCGTTACTCCCTACACTTCTCTGTAGATGTAACTGTACCGGCAGAGTATTTTTCTGGCGGTGCTGGCTGCAGACAAGCCTGGTCAGGGCTGGAAAACTGAAGGGTGGCACTCATGGCGCACATTACTTTGAACCCATTAAAGGTGGGCCTGTTTGGGATAGGACTCGAAGCCTACTGGCCGCAGTTCGAGGGTCTCGAACAACGTCTGCAGTCGTACATTGGCGTTGTTGAGACCAAGATCGGACGCAAAGATGTTGAGGTAGTTAACCTCGGCCTGATCGATACTCCGGAAAAAGCAGTACAGGCCGGCCATGATTTCCGCAGTGCCGATGTCGATCTAATTTTCCTGTACGTGACCACCTATGCGCTGTCTTCAACAGTGCTTCCCGTGGTCAGACGCGCCGGCGTACCGGTGGTCATACTCAACTTGCAGCCGGTGGGTGCGATCGACTACCAACGCTTCAATGCCCTCGGCGATCGGGCCGCGATGACAGGGGAATGGCTGGCCCATTGTGCAGCCTGCCCGGTACCCGAGATTGCCAATGTATTCACCCGCAGCGGCATTGACTTTCATCAGGTCACAGGAGTTCTCGAGGGCGACAAGCACGTCGATGAACAGATTGAAGGGTGGATTGAAGCGGCGCGGGTTGCGCACATCATGGCGCACTCAAAGCTGGGTGTGATGGGTCACTACTACAATGGCATGCTGGATATCTACTCCGACATGGCACTGCAATCGGCCACCTTTGGCACACTGATAGAAATTGTTGAAATCGATGAATTGGCGGTAATTCGCAGCGAACTCTCCCCCGATGAAATTGACAGCGCCCTGCAAAGAATAAAATCTGAGTTTGATATACAGGCGGATTGTACCGATCAGGAGTTACATCGCGCTGCAACGACTGCCGCCGCCCTGTTCAAGCTGGTCGAAAAGCATGGCCTCGGTTCGCTGGCTTACTTTTATGAGTCCACCCCCGGCACCGATCACGAAGACATCATCAGCTCAGTAATACTGGGCTGCTCCATGCTGACTGCCGATGGCATCCCGGTCGCCGGAGAGTATGAAATCAAGAACGCGCAGGCAATGAAAATTATGGACACCTTCGGCGTGGGTGGATCTTTTACCGAATACTATGCCATGGATTATAACGACGACATTGTGATTATGGGCCATGACGGCCCCGGACACACCGCCATCGCAGAGGGCAAGACAAAGGTCCGGCCACTTGAAATCTACCACGGGAAGGTAGGTGCAGGGGTGAGTGTTGAAATGAGCGTGCAGCGCGGTCCGGTAACGCTGCTCTCGGTGCTCGAACTCAATGGCAAAGTCTCCCTCCTGGTTGCCGAGGGGGAATCAGTTGAAGGACAGATTCTGGAAATTGGCAACACCAACAGTCGCTATAAATTTTCCATCGGCGCGAGGCAATTCGTGGAAAGCTGGAATGCAAATGCCCCGGCCCACCATTGTGCAGTAGGCGTCGGACACATCGCTGATCGCATAAAAAAGCTGGGCGCTCTGCTTAATCTCGACGTTGTTCAAATTTGCTGATAATCAAGGACGATCACGCCGCAAGCGTGTTCGCCAATCTGAAGGCGCACAGCCGGCATGATTGCGAAACTGGTTGGAAAAATGAAACGGTGAATTGAATCCGAGTTCCGCTGCCACACCCTTCACCGACAGGTCCGTGTTATCGAGCAGGTCTTTCGCCTTCTGCATACGCATCGACATCTGATAGTCTTTCATGGACATCCCGGTGTTAAGCCGGAACGTCCGGCGTAAGTTCGAATAACTTACATTCAGTTCTTCGGCAATTTCTTCCATCGAATGATTTTCTGTACAGCGCTCCAGCAATAGCATGCGTACCGAATTGACGAGCTTATTGGTACTGTACTCGTTGGCATTGCGCGGACCGGCGAGTATTGCCAGAAGCTTCAGACCCAACATCGATAGTACCGGTTGATGACTGACTGCATCCTCGCGCGCAAGTTGATGGATTTCAGTAAACGTATCGGTGATACGTTCAATATTAGTGTGTCGAAAAACAGGACGATGTGGATCAAGTAAGCCCGCATTAGTCGCCATATCGAACGCGGTACCCTTGCACTCCACCCAGTGTTCCGTCCAACCCGTCGCGGGACGCGGAGAATAGCGGTGCCAGATTTTGGGAAACAGCACAAACACCTGCCCTTCCCGGATGTCCTGCGTGCGATTCCCGGCTCCAAGTTCGACTCGACCACGACCCCTGGAGATATACACGATCTGATACGCCTGCAGGACGCGACCCTGGCTGTGGTTAAAAAGATGATCTTCAGGGTGGGTGGCTGATGGATACTCCGAGTACGGCGGCACCACGGTGTAACCGCTGGACTGCAGCGTGCAGCCGAGCGTGTGGCACAGTTTACTTTCCGGAATATAGCGGAAGTAGTTTTCTGCTGACGGATTCATTGACACAGGTTGCCAAAATCAAAATATAAATCAACAAAGGCATGTTAACAAATTCCAAATACAATCAGAATAAGACATAAGACGCTGTTATATATCACATATTTTTCTGAAATAATCAGAAAGCAGCATGCAATTATACACATCGCTGCTGATCAAAAAGTGTATCTAATTGGGCAGATTTTTAAACCCTCCGTAGTCTAGTCTGTGTTATTCACACCCGGGCCAGCCACTTCGAATCAGGCGACCCATGCCAACGAGCAGGAGGACATATAAACAATGAATCCACTTAGGTTTATTAACACAACGCTGAAATCTGTTTTTCTGGCGAGTTTGATGTCAGTGACACTGCCGGCCGCCGCCGATTTCCACGGTTTTGATCCCGCAGTCCACGACGGCTCCATGTACCCGGCAGAAAACCTTGCGGCCATGGTGCAAACAGCCATGGAGAAGACACCACCGCGCAATGGTGAAAGCTACGTGATCGGGTTTGCCAACCTGCAGCGGGATATCCCGTTCTGCGCCCTGGTCGAGGAGGGTATTCTGGAAAATGCAGAGGCGGCAGGGATTGAAGTGGTGGTAGCGGACAACAGGCTCGATGGCGCCACCGCACTCGCCAATGCAGAAAGTTTTATCAATCGCAACGTCGATCTGGTTATCGAGTTTCAAACAGATGCCGAGTTCGGCGCGGTGATTATGAACAAGCTGAATCAGGAGGACATACCGGTCATTGCGATCGACATACCGATGCCCGGTGCAACATTCTTCGGTGTCAACAACCCGAAAGCGGGCTTCATGGGCGGCGCCTATCTCGCACAGGCGGCGATTGACCGGCACGGCAGCGACGCCGTGATGAAGGGCTACTTCATCGAAGGCGAACTACCCCAATCCGGCCCCATTCCGGCGATGCGCACCGGCGGACAAATTGCAGGCTTCCGCGCGGTACTGCCTGATTTTCCAGAGAGTCAAATCCTCACTTTCGACAGCAAAAACACCCTTGAAGAAAGTTTCACTCAAACCAACAATCTGTTGAGTCGCATACCGCCAGAAGCACCCATCATGGGGGCGGCAATTAATGATCAGGCCACCACCGGTATATTGCGTGCGGCCCAGCAGGATGGCCGGGAAATGATCACCGTTGTCGGGCTGGGTGCAGACGAAGGTGAAACACTCGCCGGTGAGGAAGACTTTGTCGCAGCGGTTGGCTCTTTCCCCGAGCGCTATGGCAACTCCCTTATTCCAATAGCACTCGCCACACTCGCCGGGGTAGAACTGCCTGATGCGGTTTTAATCAACCATCAGATGGTCACGCCTGCGAACATCTGCGAATTCAACGAAGACATCGCATGTCAGGAAGTGGAAGTCATCGACTTCGAGTTTCCACAGGAAGCTTTCGAACAACATTTGCGCAGCCTGAAAGATGACCCGGCGCTGGCGGATGTCCAGAATCTGGTGCCCACAAAGTAGAGCCAGTCATTTGCACAACACGACCACATGATCGATAAGATCACGTGGTCTTTGCAAGGCAGAATAATTACGGGTTAACGGCTCAGGTGGTGATAACAGCACGCGCGCCGGGAGAGTGAATGAGCAACACCGGAACCCGGTTAAAAATGACCGGCATCACCAAGACATTCGGTTCCGCAACAGTGCTGGACGGCGTTGACTTCCATGCCATGCCTGGAGAAATCGTAGCGTTGCTTGGCGCTAATGGCGCCGGCAAATCCACGTTAATGAAAATTCTGACGGCCTACTACACCAAAGATGCAGGCGTCATCACAGTTAACCATGACACCGTCGAGTTTGGCGGGCCTGCCGACGCATCGCGCGCAGGCATTACCTTTCTTCCCCAGGAAATATCGATCTTCCCGGAGTTGAGTGTCGCAGAGAATATAGGCATCCGATCGAGCCAGTCAGGTCTGGTTAACTGGACCGAAAAATCCCGTACCGCCTCTGACATTTTGACCGGACTCGGCTTTGAGTATATCGACCCCGCCGCGCTGGCCGGCAATCTCACCGTGGCGGAACAAAGAATTGTTGAAATTGCCAGAGCACTGAACGGCAGAACAGAAATTCTGGTGATGGATGAGCCGACCGCCTCTCTGTCGGAACAGGAAAGCAAACAGATATTCACGCTGTTGCGCCGCCTTAGCCAACAAGGCACCAGCATTGTTTATATCTCCCATTATCTCAACGAAGTATTCGATATATCTGATCGTATCGTCGTACTGCGCGACGGCCTCAATGCAGGCGAGTTTGATCCGAAAAGCACTCAGGTGCACGAGGTGGTCGATGCAATGCTCGGAGGTGCGTCAGGCAACATGTTCGACTCCGACAGACCGGCCACTGACGATACGCCGGTGTTTTTCCAGTGCAACAACCTGGGTATGCCACCACTGATCAAAAATATTTCATTCGAACTGAGGCAACGTGAGATTCTCGGTATCTACGGCCTGATCGGTTCGGGAGTAGAAGTACTGGGTCGCTTGATCTTCGGTGCTGAAGGCCGCCCCGAACAGGGCACGATGACACTGGAAAACCGTCCATTCCGCCCGACCACACCGGCAATGGGCAAAAAGGCCGGCATCGGCTTCGTTACCGCCGAGAGAAAAACAGACGGCATACTGGCAGAAATGTCAGTGCGTGAAAATCTCGTCGCCGCGTTCCAGACAGATTTCGGTCACGGTCCGTTTACCGCCCTTAAAAAGGAAAAACTTCACAGCCGGGAATGGATAGAAAAACTCGGTATTAAAACTTCTGACACCGAACAGACCATCCGTTTGCTGTCGGGTGGTAACCAACAAAAGGTCTGCGTGGCCCGCTGGCTCAACCCGAAGGTAAAAATGCTGGTGCTGGAAGAACCGACGCGCGGGGTCGATGTCGGCGCAAGACGGGAAATTTATAACCAGATTGTAGAATTCGCACGAGGCGGTATTGCCGTACTGGTGCTCTCATCTGACGTCGAAGAGATTGCCGGACTATCTGACAGATCACTGGTGATCGACCGAGGAAACATCGTTGCAGAATTCAACAGGGGCGCCTCACCAGCTGATCTGATGGAGGCCAGTGCTCACCGGGCCACCACCCACCAAAACAGTAACCTGCTCAATGAACAATAACAAAGACAACGCGCTTAAGCGCTACCTCGGTAGCTCGGGGGTTGGCACCACAGTTTTTATATTGCTGGTGTTCTACGCCATCTTACTGGTGCTGTTCACTTTCCTGTCGCCGTTTTTTATGACAGTAAGAAACATGACTTCAATCGGTTCTAACATTGCACTGGTCGGGCTAATGGCAGCGGCCGGGACACCATTAATTATCGCCGGCGGTCTGGACCTGTCCGTGGCGGCTGTTGCAGGCTTAACCGGAGTTATCATCGCGCTGCTCAATGCCGCAGGCATTCCCATCTGGATCGCGGTACTGTGTGCGGTGGGCATCGCAGTGCTTATCGGAGCGCTCAACGGCGTATTGGCTACCTACCTGCGACTGAACCCGCTTATCGTCACACTGGCCACCATGTCAATTGTTACCGGCGCATCATTGATCCTGACCGGCGGCTTGTCGAAGCCATTGATCGTCGAGGGATTCAACTGGATAGGCCAGGGTCGGCTGGGTGGTATACCGGTGCCGGCGCTGATCATGCTGGTGGCATACCTGCTGTTGTGGATCGTATTGCAAAAAACGCATTTCGGCCGCTATGCCTTTGCAGTGGGCGGCAACCCGGATGCCAGTCGCCTGATCGGGCTACCCGTTGATCGAACGCTAATCATCTTATACATCGCCTCAGCCGTGTCCGGAGCAATTGCAGGCACTGTACTTGCCGCCATGTTAGGTGCTGCCGCCCCGAATGCGGCCGGCCCGCATCTGCTGACAGTGATCGCTGCCATTATTCTCGGTGGCACTTCACTGCAGGGTGGCCGAGGATCGGTCTGGGGTACCCTGCTGGCCGTATTAATATTAGGCACACTCAATAACGGACTGACATTAATGAACGTCAGCAGTTTCTGGCAGGAAGTGACCCGCGGCATCGTACTGATACTCGCCGTCGGCTTTGATGGCCTGAGACAACGCATGGCGTAGGAGCCTGCACCGTCCCCAGGGGCTCCCATTCAATTCAGTGCTGTGCAAGAGCTACCAGCGGGTGCCCAAAAATACAGACGCCGAGTTGAACTGAGCAAAGTTATACAGGCGATCAATATCTGCGCCCCCTTCAAGCACCCTGAGTTCAGCACCAATGCGCCAACGGTCGCTGGTTTCAACCCCCACAGTAACACCCGCGTCGATCGCGCGTCCGGGTCCGCCCGCCAGCGCATCAAAATCAGCACCAACAAACCAGCGGTTGTTAAAGCGCCGCTCCGTCGCGAGATGCAACAAAGGCACAAGGCCCAGATCGTCGTCAGCGCTGACAACACCTTCCTGCTCGAGTCGGATTTCCGCGTCGCGTACTTTCAGTGTGCCACCCAGTCGAAACGTGGTTTGTGCGTTGTCGACAATAGTGTAGTGATAACCGACGCGCCACGAGTTAAAACGGTATCCGGCCGTGGTGGGGGTGCCTGCTGCAAAGCTTGCTCCGTTGAATTCAACCGGCGCTTCAAACTCGACTCGTTCTTCGTAGGAAAGCGGTGCAAGCATCACACGCAAACCGTGCTTTTCGTTGATGCGCCAGTTGAACTCAAGCCTCACCGCGGTCAGTGGCCCTTCACCGACGGTGTCCGCCAGCGAAAACCGGGTACCAAATTCATTGCTCGGTATTTGCACATCGTTCTTCACCTGCCAACTGCTCCCGGCCAGCAGTTTGATATCGAACCGTTTGTCGTCGGCGACTGACAGACTCGGTGTCATCAGCACAGACGCGAAGACCAGGACACCGAATGAATAAAAACTGCGCATGTGCGATACCAGAGTGACCAATAGATATAAAGCTACGCCTGCCACTTCCCTGTGGATCAACCACTGATTTTCCAGGAAAAGCACATCCAACATCCTGCTAAAAGACAGATTCCGCCATAGACACGTGGATTCCCCTGCCGACATCAGTGACTCAGTGCCAGATGCTGCGTTTTTTCGGGTTCACGATCCACAACAGACGTGTGCTTCAACAGGTAAGACATCAGTTGATTAAATACCAGCGCAGATGAGTTACCGCCGTACGTTTGCGGCATGGCCGTGGGCATATCGTTGCCAATCCAGACACCGACTACCAAGTCTTTGGTATACCCGATAAACCACGCATCCAGGAACCCGTCAGACGTACCCGTCTTACCGCCGATCACCACGCCCGACAGATTCTTCTTAGCAAGTACGCCAGTACCTCGCTGGATTACCTGCGTACTCAGGTATTGCATATTTCGCATAACACTGCGACTGAATATACGCTTTGATTCGTGCTCTGTTTCGAAAACCACCCTCCCCCTGCCGTCGACCAGCTCCAGTATCGCCTGCGGCCTGCTGTCAAAGCCACCGGATGCGACTATCGCATACGCACGGATCATATCCACCATACAGACGGCGGGTTGACCAAGCGCAAGACCTAACTCACGCGGAAACCGATCAACCGGCAGGCCAAACCTGCCTGCAACTTCGAACCATTTTTCAAAGCGTACGGTTTCCGCCAGCAATCTAACAGCCGCCGTGTTTACTGAATGAACATACGCTTCCAGAAGGCTGATCATTGAGTAGACCTTGCCATCATGATTGTCCGGTCGATAAATCTTTCCGGCTGCGTCCTCAAACTCGAATGGTGTCGCATCGATTAAATCACCCAGTGCAATACCTCTTTCGAGCGCCGCGGTGTACAGCACCAGCTTCATCAGACTCGCCGGCGGTCTACAACGGAGTCCCCGCACCGGAATCGCCCGATTGAAATATCTGGACTGCCGGGAGTTATCAGCACCACCGATCATCGCGAGTACATTGCCGGATGGCCGCATCACCATAACGGCACCCTGTGAGGCCGGTATATTGCTGTGCTGCAGTGATTGAGTCACCGTTCGAATGGAGCGCTGCGCGTAAATCTGCACTTCCGCATTGATCGAAGTATTGACTTTATAAACCCCTGCCGGGTGCGCTGATAGTATCTGCTCGACCCGGGGCCGCAACCAGGACCAGATATGACCAAAAAAAGGTCGTGAAAGCAGTACAGGACCTCGCTCAACCGAATAGTCAGAGGCAATCTGCAGGGGTCCGGCCAGAAACCCATGGCGCGTCATTGCATCCAGCACAATATTGGCGCGGTGTATCGTCGCAGCGGGGTTTCTTTCCCAGTTTGCGGAGGGCCTGCGAACTGAAGCCACCAACAATGCTGCCTGTTGCAGATCTACCTGCGATACATACTTACCGAAATACTGACGCGCTGCCATGTCAAACCCGTATATGCGCCCCCCGAGCGGCACACGGTTCAAGTAAATTTGCAGGATTTGCTCCTTGGTCAATAGTCGCTCCATCTTGATTGCCCAGATAAGCTCTGACAGCTTTCTCCCGGGGGTGCGAACATTGCCGATCAACAGAAGTCTCGCAACCTGCTGTGTAATCGTACTGTTACCAGGACAGCCACGCATTGAATGCCCGGTCGCCACAGAAATCGAACAGTTCAATAGGGCCTGCGCAAACTTGGCAAGTTTATAACCGGTGCCATGGGCGTGAAAACGCCTGTCTTCAGAGGCAATGACTGCATCGACAAGCACAGCAGGAAACTTTTCAAGGCTTGTATTTAAACTAAATTCAGGTCCATTGCCGGTGAGCTTCACCACCTTTTCATCAAGACGCTTCTCTACGTTAAAGTGTACGGTGGACGCAAGCCTCAGCGTTTCGGCCTTACCCGGTAAGGTCCACCATTGCACAGCCAGATAAGCAAGCCCCATTAAGAGTGCGCCCAAAATACCCTTCATCGCTATTTTCACTGGTTATCCTCCTGAAACTCGCCGTGGCGTTTTATGCAGCGGTGGCGCTGCATCGAAATCCACCAGGGAACCTCTGATTAATTTAGGCAAATAACGCATCAGCCGGAACCTTAATAAAATGCAAATCAGTGGTTCAGGTGCGGCCGGCGTACGGCTGATTCCAGGTCTCTGTTATGAAGGAAGAAATAAAAATGACATAACAATCAAAGCAGATGATCTTTTACCCGACTCACTAACTATTAGACGTGGTGAAAAGCCATCAGTCACGGCAGGCTGTACAGTTGAATCGCAGACAATTGGGTGCATTACCGCCTTAACTCCCAATATCTTGTATAGCCAACACTGTTACCGGGTTATTCACCGGTGAGCATCGAGATGAAACTGTGTAGAACCGGTTCTAATTGTGTGTTTTGCTGGTATATTGCATAAAGATCGAGGAGCGATAGCAAGTGAATCTGGATACACTGATTTCTCAGTTTGGCAATGCACAGGAACCGAGAATAGGCGTTGTGCTTGAGGCACTTAACGCGGAGATTCGAACTGATCTCGTTTCGACGGCGCCCGCCAAAGGAAACATCTCTGCAACCAACATCGCTCGTTTGCTGCTGTTCTACGCATATTCCCTTTCAGATGACAAAAAAAACGCCGGTAAAAGAGCATCTGCGAATACGCCAAACTGGGCCGGAATTGCAACGGAGCTTTCCAGCTTTGTTCAGTCCCTGCCGACAGCTGTCACGCGCTGCTGCTGTCGCAACTACACAGACGACAAAATCGCTCAGTTCGCAACGCTCGCCAGTCGCGTCAAAGGCACAAACTCTCCGTATTTCTATTCCACACTGGCGCTTTACCTTATTCACCTGAACGACAAGGGTGCATTTGACAAACCATTTTTACTGACATTTCTTCCCAGGTATGACCAAAAAGTGGTCAGCAGCCTGGCTCATATAATCTCCGGCAGACTCGACCGAAAGCTTGCACCCGCCGAAGACCTGCACAAGTCAGATAATCGCTTGCCTGAATTCGAGGCCGCTGTGCGGTTTAACGTACTTAAGTCAAACAACGAACGGCTAAAGAGATTTATCCGGTACTACGGCTCCGGCGACAAGGGAATTGTCCATCTCGTTGTGTACCGGGCAATGAAATCCGACCCGTTGCGTTTGATCAAAACCTTCCTCACGATCAGCCCGCCAACAAAAGCAAATGATGGCGCCAACAATGCCGTGTTCTCACACTTTTACAAAGCACCCAGCGAAAAACGCGATGGCTTTTTGCGCTTCAGCGGTGGCAAGGTGTTGCCTCTGGATCAGGGCATCTATCTGGTGGGAGGCACGAGGCAAACCACACCCCACAATAAGCGCCATCCATTTTCATCACTGAAGGTACTCACTTTTGAGTGGATCGACTTCGATCAGCTGCATCCACTGCTATCTATCCTTGTGATGAGCACCAACTACAAGGGGAGAATGTTTGTCTCCCGTGCCGTTGCGCGGGTAACACCAATGACTCATCACTCTGAGCTGGAACTGGACGCCATTCGCCTGACCGATCTTAATAACAACCTAAAGGCAGACTACCGTCGCGAACAGCAGTACCTGAACAGAGAAATTCCCGATATTTCCGAAAAGCACTGGCAAGGCAATAACACCAGTCATTTTCTTGATCATACTGATCTGGAAGACGCCTCTGCTGTTGCGGATTTTATCGTCAGAAACACGAACAACAACCCGCGCGGCAACAACGCCTGGACTGCCAGAGAAGGATTCACACGAGTCGGCGATAAAAACGTGGAAACGCTAACGAGCGCCAAACTGCAGAGCGTCATAGAAGACAGTCTCACAGACAACAAAAACAATGAATTCTCCACCGAAAACGGGGAGACCTATCAATTCTGGTCATCAACCAGATTCGGTCCGCTGACCAGCGACTCGGAGCCGTAAAACCCGGGTAAGAGATACTGTTGGTCCACGAGTCACCGGCACATTGAGCCGCTCAGCCACGGGCAACCTGAATACTACTGACCAGATCAAGTAAATCGAAGACGAAATAAATCAAATGCCGGGGGCTCTTCCCGAGTAGTGTGGTCGCTACCAACAGGAGTCTGCACATGAGACAACATCACTCTATCAGCTCGGGTTACGAAAGCGACCCCGCCAGCTCGCTGTCGCTGCATGCCGACAGTTACACACGAGGCGAATGGTTCGAGGCAGATCGTCGCCATATCATCGCGGGCACGTGGCAATGGGTCTGCCACGTTGAGAAAACCCGCGACCCGGGCACCTACGTCACGGCAGAAATTGCAGGCCACCCCATTGCCGTGGTGCGGGATAAAGGCGGCGAGCTGCGTGCGTTTTACAATGTTTGTAAGCACAGGGCGCATCATTTACTCAGCGGCGAAGGCAAAACCTCACTGATTGTGTGTCCTTACCACGCCTGGGCGTACCGACTCGATGGGAAGCTGCAGGGTGCACCACATACACAACGGCTGACACACTTCAATAAAGATGAAATCTGTCTCGATCAGGTTCAGGTCGAGGAATTTTGCGGGTTTGTGTTCGTCAACCTCGACCCGACTACACCTTCACTGGCTGCACAGTCCGGTGCATTACAGTCCGAAATCATGCACTGGGCACCCGATGTGGCAGACCTCACGTTCGGCCATCGCCTGTCATACGATATAAAGTCCAACTGGAAGAACGTGGTTGACAACTTTCTGGAATGCTATCACTGCCCGGTTGCCCATAAGGATTTTTGCAACCTGGTGGATATGGACACTTATAAGGTGACCACTCATGGCATTTACTCAAGCCACATGGCAGAAGCGGGCAACGCACCGAACACGGCTTATGACGTATCAGAAGCAACGATAAAAACACACGCGGTATGGTGGCTGTGGCCGACCACCTGTCTGATGCGCTACCCGGGGCGCTCCAGCATGA
>CAZOXM010000045.1:3926-9298 GCA_964583825.1 uncultured Granulosicoccaceae bacterium | reverse complement strand
TGGTGGCTGTGGCCGACCACCTGTCTGATGCGCTACCCGGGGCGCTCCAGCATGATCGTGCTGAACATTATCCCGGTGGATGTGGACCGTACACTGGAGACCTACGACTTTTTTCTGGAGACACCCGAACCCAACGCCATGGAACTCGATGCGATTCGCTACCTCGATGAAGTGCTACAGGTGGAAGATATCGCATTGGTGGAAAGCGTACAGAAAGGCATGAACACCCCGGCATTCAACCAGGGTCGTATCGTTCACGATCCGGATGGCTCCGGTAAGTCGGAACACGCCCTGCACCATTTCCACGGACTGGTACTGGATGCCTATACCGGTGAAAGCGGCGGACAAGCTCAATGACCAGACCCAATATTGTCGTCATCATGGCCGATCAGCTGGCACCACAGTTCACCGGCTGTTACGGCCACCCGGTAGCCCGCACCCCGCATATAGACGCACTGGCACAAAGAGGCATGCGCTTTGATGCGGCTTATTGCAACTCACCACTGTGTGCACCTTCGCGGTTTGCATTTATGTCAGGGCAGCTGATCAGCCGCATCGCAGCCTACGACAATGCATCCGAGTTCCGCTCAAGCGTACCAACCTTTGCGCACTATTTAAGGTTGTTGGGCTATCGCACCTGCCTGTCGGGCAAGATGCACTTCGTTGGCCCCGATCAAAAACACGGTTTCGAAGATCGCGTCACCACTGATATCTACCCGGCTGACTTTGCGTGGACACCCGACTGGGAAGCGCACGACGAACGCATCGACAAGTGGTATCACAACATGCAGACAGTCAAGGACAGTGGTATGGCACAGGCCACCTTCCAGATTGACTACGACGATGAAGTCGGTTTTGCCGCACGGCGCTGGCTGTTCGACCGCGCGCGGGATCAGTCGCAAAACCACGACGAGTCACCACCCTTTCTTATGGTCGCAAGCTTTATTCACCCGCACGACCCGTACGTTGCCAGACCGGAGTGGTGGAATCTATACAGCGACGATGAGATAGCACCACCGGCATACGTACCTCCACTCGATCAACAGGACCCGTTCTCGCGCCGGGTGATGGATGGCATCGAAGCATCGACCGTCCCACTCACCGCAGAAGAAGTGCAGCGCGCGCGTCGTGCCTATCTCGCCAATGTCAGCTACTTCGACAGCAAGGTGGGTCTGCTGATGCAGACACTTGAGGAGACCGGAGCACTGGATAACACCGTGGTGATCGTCACTGCAGACCACGGCGATATGCTTGGAGAACGGGGGCTGTGGTACAAAATGAATTTCTTTGAACACTCGGCACGTGTGCCTTTGCTGATGGCAGGACCAGGCATCAAACAGGGCACAGCCGCCAACGCATGTTCACTGGTGGATCTGCTGCCAACGTTTATTGATCTGGCCGGCGGCAGTGCAGACATACTGGGGGAACCGATTGACGGCCGCAGTCTGATGCCGCTGGCCCGAGGCGAACCCGACCCGGTAAATGAAGCAATTGGTGAATACTGCGCTGAGATGACACCTTACCCGGTCATCATGATTCGGCGCGGCGAATACAAATATATTCACTGTGACTGTGACCCGCCACAGCTGTATCACGTAACGCGTGATCCCCTTGAAAAAGATAACCTCGCAGCACATGCCGACTACGCTGAGATTGCACAGCGCTTCGCCAGTGAAATAAGCGCGCGCTGGGACGGAGAAGCACTGCGACAACAGGTGATTGCCACACAAAAAGCAAGACGCGCACTGGCTCAAGCCATGCAGACAGGCAGTCTTGACCACTGGGACTACAACCCGCCATCGGATGCCAGTCAGCAGTACGTGCGCAACCACATGGACTGGACCGTCGCCGCAGAGCGCTATCGGTATCCACCGCTACAAACACCAACTGAATCTTCCAATAATGAAACTTAACGGCAAAGTCGCCCTGGTCACCGGAGGCCGCGGCGGTATCGGTCGCGCGGTAGTGCAAAGACTGATCAAGGAAGGCGCGACTGTCTACGCAGCCGACCTCACAGAAACCGGCTCGCTGCAAGCACACGACAATGATGGCAGCCAGTTTATAAAGCTCGATGTCACCAGTGAAGACGACGCCATTGCCGCGGCAGGCACCATACAGGAACAACAGGGTGCACTGCATATACTGGTCAACGCCGCCGGTATCGAAATCGAAAAAACCATTGAACAGACCACGCTTGAGGAATGGAACCAGAGCTTCGCCGTCAACGTCACCGGCACCTTCCTGACCAGCAAACATTCATTGCCTTTACTGCGCACGGCAGCCGCGCAGGGCACTACCTCAAGTATCATTAATTTCGGCTCATACGACGGGTTTATTGCCGATCCGGGGCTCGCAGCATACTGTGCGACTAAAGGTGCCGTACACGCATTGACCAAAGCGATGGCCTGTGATCACGGGCCGGAAGGTATCCGGGTAAATGCGATCTGCCCGGGCTATGTCGACACCCCGATGCTGCAGAGCTTCTTCGAAGGTGAGGGTTCCGGCGGACAGGGCGGCAACATAGAATCACTGCAACAGGCAGTGCGTGATGTGCATCCGATGCGCACCTACGGCACACCGGACGATATCGCCAATCTGGTGAACTGGCTGGCGTCCGACGAAGCCCGCTACGCCAGCGGACAGCTGTGGGTACTCGACGGCGGCCTGTCTGCACAAGTACAGCAAATGAAGCTTTAACACGCGTCACCGGAGGATTCAGCATGGCAAAGTCTGTCATTATCACCTGCGCACCAACCGGCGGTGTACACACACCATCGATGTCGCCACACCTGCCGGTCACGCCGAGAGAGATTGCCACCGCCAGTATTGAAGCGGCCGAAGCCGGTGCTTCGATCATTCACCTGCACGCACGCAACCCGGACACCGGCAAGCCCGATCCGCGACCCGAAATTTTCAGACAGTTCCTGCAAATCATCAAACAGTCTACGGATGCTGTAGTCAATATATCTACCGGCGGCGGACTCGGTATGTCGATAGATGAGCGACTGGCCGCTGCCATGGATGCGAGACCCGAGATGGCTTCAATGAATATGGGTTCGATGAACTTCGGCCTGTTTCCGATGCTGCAGAAGTACAAGGATTTCAAACACGACTGGGAAGCACCGTTTCTTGAGATGACGCGCGACTTCATCTTTCCCAATACCTTTGCCACGATCGAGTATGCACTGAAGCACCTCGGTGAAAAACACGGCACACGTTTCGAATTTGAATGCTATGACCTCGGTCATCTGTACAACGTAAAGTGGTTTGTTGATCAGGGCCTGATCAAGCCGCCCTTCTTTATCCAGATGGTCTTCGGCATCCTGGGCGGTGTCGGTGCCGAACTCGATAACCTGATGCACATGCACAAGGTGGCAAACCGCCTGTTCGGTGAGGAAAACTACGAATGGTCGGTGCTGGCAGCCGGCCGGCATCAAATGCCGTTTGCCACCCAAAGTGCCATGCTGGGTGGCAATCTGCGAGTCGGGCTGGAAGACAGTTTGTTTATAGAGAAAGGCAAACTGGCCACCTCCAACGCCGAACAGGTAACACGGATCAGAACCATCGTGGAAAGCCTCGGGCTAAGTGTGGCGACACCGGATGAAGCGCGACGACGACTGGCGCTCAAGGGGGGCGACGTTGTCGGTTTCTAGTCGACAACTGTTTTTACAACCACAGGGTGCATACCAATGAAGCTCAGGGGACTAACAGCCGTTGTAAGCGGTGGCGGTCAGGGTATCGGTCGAGGCATTGTTGATGCATTCATACGTGAAGGGGCGACCGTCACTACCTGCGGGCGCAGCATCACAGCACCGGACTTGTCGCCTCAATGCACCTATGTGCCACTCGATGTTGCCGACCCGCACGCCGTCAATCGCTTCGCCGCTGACATGGGAAATATCGATATCCTCGTTAACAACGCCGGTGTACAGGTTGAGAAAACCGTCGCAGACAGCACCGATGACGACTGGGATCTGGTCATGGGTGTCAACGCACGGGGGGTGTTTAATATGTGCCGCGCGATCATCCCGCGCATGAACGATGGCGGCTCGATTATCAACATCGGTTCTATTTCCGGCAATGTCGCAGACCCGGCCATGGCCCTGTATAACGCTTCCAAATCCTTTGTACACGGTCTGACCCGTTCCATTGCAGTGGATCACGGGCCCGCCATTCGCTGCAACGCGATCTGTCCCGGCTGGATAGAAACCGGCATGCTCGAAGCCGGATTTGCTTTAGCAGACAACCCGCAGGCAGCGATGAGCGATGCGCTGGCACGGCATCCGGTCCGACGTTTTGGCAAGCCGGACGATGTTGCCGCCATCGCCGTGTGGCTGGCCTCCGCAGAAGCAAGCTTTGTCACCGGCCAGATGTTCACCGTTGACGGTGGTATGACCGCCTCCTCACCACTCAACCCGGGACTGTTCTAATGACTGAATTCTCACGCACTGCGGTACTGGGAGCAGGCGTTATCGGCGCAAGCTGGGCTGCCCTGTTTCTGGCTTCCGGCAGAAGTGTTGCGGTCTATGATGCGCAGCCCGATGCCGCGGATGCGGTTCATGACTCAGTGAAAAATGTCTGGCCGGTACTGACCCAACTCGGGTTAACTGAACACGGCAACCCGGACAACATAACTATTCATCAGTCTGCAGCGCAGGCAGTGGCGGGTGCCGCCTTTATTCAGGAAAGCGTTCCAGAGCGGCTTGAAATTAAACATGCGTTGTACCGGGAAATTGAAGAGGCGATCGACACCGATGCGGTGATCGGTTCGTCTGCATCCGGCCTGACACTGACTGAAATGCAGCAGGGTTTCAGTGACCCCTCACAGCTGATACTCGGCCATCCCTTTAACCCGCCCCACCTGATACCGCTGGTAGAAGTCATGGGTAACGAGCGCACTGCTCCCGGCGTCGTCGAAAAGGCCGAGGCGTTTTATCGGGCGGTTGGGAAAGTGACAATACGCGTTAATAAAGAAGTGCCGGGCCACGTGGCAAACCGCCTGCAGGCGGCGGTATGGCGCGAAGCGATTCATATGGTAACGAGCGGTGTGGCCTCCGTGGAAGACGTCGATACCGCCATGTGGGCCGGACCCGGACTGCGCTGGGCTGTGATGGGACCCACCCTGCTCTTCCACCTCGGTGCCGGTGAAGGCGGCCTGGAGGAGTTTTGCGAACGGTATACCGACAGTTTCAACCGTTGGTGGGATGATCTTGGTGAACTCCATCTTGACCCGGAGATTGCAAAACAACTGGTGCTGGGAGTACAAAAAGAATCCGGCAGCGCGACCGCTGAAGTGCTTTGTGATAAACGCGATGAAATGCTGGCAGCAGTACTGAAAGCATTAGCGGAAACCAGAAACAACTAACGCAATC
>CAZOXM010000045.1:0-3826 GCA_964583825.1 uncultured Granulosicoccaceae bacterium | reverse complement strand
ACTCGCTTTCTACTAACAATGACGAAGACGCGCCAGTGCACACTTGCGCTGCATCACATCCGTGAGTACCTTACCGGTGAACGACTCAATCGACTCCACCGTGACAACTGCCGCCAGCCCGAAGCTGAAAGAAAACTGCGAAGCGCTGCTCAGTGAGCTGGATCTGCTGGAACGCGGTCGACCGTTCCACATCGAACCGCTCACCGGCGGGGTCTCCAGTGATATCGTACTGGTCACGACGCCGAACACTAAACTCTGCTTAAAGTTCGCACGCGCACAGCTGAAAGTGGAAGCGGACTGGTTCGCACCAGTGCATCGCAATACCGCCGAGTACGCGTGGTTACAGATCGCAGCCAAAGCAGCACCGCAGTGCGCCATCCGGCTCTTCGGTCACTCACCGACACTGCATGGCTTTGCGATGGAATACATTTCGGGCAGTGACGTTTATCTGTGGAAAGCCCATCTGCTGACAGAAGCGAAAGATAATGGCGAGGCCAGCGCTGTGGGCTCACTGCTGGGGCGAATTCATCAGGCATCAGTGGCACCCGGCTTTAACAAGAGGCAGTTTCAAAACAGCGCGGACTTTCATGCACTGCGACTGGAGCCCTATCTTCTCCACACGGCGGAAAAACACAGCAGCGTCGCATCGTCCCTGCAACAAATGGCAGAAGCACTGCACACCAGCCGGCAGGTACTGATTCACGGCGATGTCAGTCCCAAAAATATTCTGTTTCGAACCAACGGACCGGTATTGCTGGACGCAGAGTGCGCCACCCTCGGCGATGCCGCCTTTGACATCGCTTTCTGCCTGAACCATCTGATCCTGAAATCGGTTCATTTGCCTGCATCAAAAGGAACCCTGCTGGCGGGCAGCATGGATTTCTGGCACAACTATATCCCCCACGTCAGCTGGGAAAAACACAATGAACTGCAAGCACGCACCTGTCGACTGCTGCCGATGCTGATGCTCGCCAGAGTCGATGGCAAATCACCCGTTGAATACCTGAACGTCGAGGAGCAAAGTCACGTCAGGGAGCTGTCTCTGCAACTGATACAAACCCCGGTGGATACGCTCGCAGCATTCATTCAACAAGTTGAACTTTCGTTCGGAGAATAACTGCATTGGCCGCTATTGCTGCTGTAAAAGGAAGACGAGTCTGGGACTCACGGGGCAACCCGACCGTTGAGGTAGACGTCATCCTTGAAAATGGAAGCCGCGGACGCGCGATAGCGCCGGCGGGCGCCTCACGCGGAAAGCGCGAAGCACTGGATCTGCGGGACGGCGGACCTGCATTGCGTGGCAAGGGTATCTCCCGGGCAGTGGACAACGTGAATAACATCATCGCACCTGCACTGGCGGGACTGAATGCGATTGACCAGCCCGCCGTTGATCAGGCACTGATCGCGCTCGACTCATCAAAGCTCAAAGAAAACATCGGCGGCAATGCGATGGTCGCCACATCGCTTGCGGTATTACATGCCGCTGCACACGCCAGTGGCGAACCGCTGTGGCGGCACATCAGTAATCGCCATGGGACGCAGCCCTCTATTCCCCTGCCTGAAATACAAATCTTCGGTGGTGGTGCGCATGCCGGCAGGCGAGTCGACATTCAGGACTTTATGATTATGGTGCCGGGTGCAAACAGCTTTGATGAAGCCATGGAAATTACCAGTGAGGTGTATTTTGCAGCCGGTGATCTCATGGCGGCAAAGGGACGGGCCGCGGGTATCGCCGATGAGGGAGGCTGGTGGCCGTTGTTTGACAGCAATGAAGAGGCACTTGAAACACTGGTTGCAGCAATTGAAAAAGCCGGTGAAAAACCCGGTGACCGGGTAGTGATTTCACTCGACATTGCGGCCTCAGAGTTTTATACCGCGGGCAACTATCATCTGGCGCTCGAAGACAAGGCGCTGTCTTCAGAATCAATGATAGACATGCTTGGTCGCTGGCTAAACGATTATCCGATCGTATCCATTGAAGATCCGGTCGCCGAGGACGACACCGAAGCCATGATTGAATTCACCCGTCGCTATGGAGATAACGTGCAGATCATCGGTGACGACTACCTCGTCACCAGTGCAGATCTGGTTGCCAGTGCTGCAGCAGATAAAGCCTGTAATGCCGTGCTCATCAAGGTTAACCAGATTGGAACTGTCAGCGAGGCAATAGACACCTTTCAAACGGCTAAAAAGCATGGATGGGGTACCGTGGTTTCAGCGCGCTCGGGCGAAACGGAAGACGTCTCTATCAGCCACCTGTCTTCGGGGCTCGGCAGTGAGCAACTGAAAGTCGGTTCATTTCAGCGCTCTGAGCGAATGGTGAAATGGAATGAGTGTCTGCGTATTCAGGATGAACTGGGCGCGGACACCTTTGTCGGCGGCAAACCACTTGCGCACACCTGGTGGGCGCAGTAACCCGTTCAATGGCAACCCGTCGCAGGCGCATCATGATTATCGGTCAGCCGGGCTCAGGTAAGTCTACGCTGGCGCGGGCGCTCGGCGACAAACTCAAATTGCCCGTCGTGCATATCGATCAAATACACTGGCAGCCCGGCTGGACAGAGCGACCAGCGGCGGAAAAGAGCGCACTGTGTCGCGAGGTACACCGGCGGGAGCGATGGATATTCGAGGGGGGTCACTCAGCCACCTGGCCTGAAAGACTGGAGCGGGCCGACACCCTGATCTGGCTGGACATTCCACTTCATGTCAGAGCCTGGCGCGTTGCCAAGCGCACCCTGCGCCACTATGGCCAGTCACGACCGGACTTACCCGAAGACTGCCCGGAAAGATTCAGTTGGGAATTCACAGTCTGGATCTGGCAGACCAGAAAAACAGGCCGCGAAAAAATGGGGAGGTTCTACGACGCAGTACCACCGGGAAAATCCCGGTATCAACTGCAAGACCACCGGCAGGTAAAACACTTTCTGGAAAATATCGAGTGACAAGACCCAGCACACTTTCACTCGACAATCTCATGTCGGCTTTGATGTATCGCTGTTGTGAATCTCGACCAGCATGCGCTTGTCCACCCGCCCCCCGGGTCGCGTTTGACTCCATTCTCACTTCACCGTTTTCTACGGTCAGCGGTTGCCCGTCAGACAAAATACGGTAGCATCCCAACCGATCTTCATCAGGTATTGAAATACTTCACCAGTGATTGGCTACAGAAGCATAAAAAATGTCAAAAGAAAACGAATACACGCCCGCCCTCATTGAAGGCAAGCCGGTGCTGGTGGTTATCGATATTCAGGGCGGGCCGTCGACAAACGACACCCCTTCAGAGATGCCGTTCATGTCCGACTACCAGGACTACATGGATCGCGCGCCCGCTATTGTCGGGGCGGCCCGAGAAAACGGCGTTCCGATTGTCTTTTTTCAGGAAGCACATCGACGCGATCTGATTGACTTCGGCCGCGAACTCGACGGCGCAGAAGGCATCCACTTGCTGGAGGGTGATCCGGGCACAGAGATAGACCCTGCGCTGGGCATGCGAGACGATGACTACTTCATTCGCAAGCGTCGCTACTCCTGTTTTTTCGGTACCGAATTTGAAATTCTTCTCAAAGGACTGAAAGCACAAACCCTGATTCTGATTGGTGGCCATACAGACGTATGTGTGCACTACACGTTTGTCGATGCTCACCAGCACGACTACTACTGCCGGGTCGTCGAGGACTGTGTCGCGGGCTCGAGCCAGGCGGCTCACGATGCGGCGCTGAACGCCATGGAATACCTGCAGTCAGCCGCCCGATGCACTGCTGCACAAATCAACACTGCATTTGCCGATTACCGCAATAGAGCACAACCGTGAAAAGCGGCCCACTAG
>CAZOXM010000044.1:2783-40786 GCA_964583825.1 uncultured Granulosicoccaceae bacterium | reverse complement strand
ATTGATTATTGTCGCTGCCGCCGTCGAACCAGCAGCGCTGAAAACGCGCGGGGCCATCTTCCAGTTCAACGCCTTTGGTGAGTTGTGCCACGTGCTCTTCCTCCACCGGCCCGCGAATTCGACAGGCGTACTCACGTTCAATCTCTGAGGACGGATGCATCATCGCATGTGCAAAGTCACCGTTATCGGTGAACAGCAAAAGACCACTCGTATTGATGTCCAGACGACCAATCGCAATCCAGCGGCTGCCACGCAGTTTGGGCAGATGCTCGAACACCGTGGGTCGATTTTGTTCGTCGGCGCGGGTGGTTACCACCCCTTCCGGCTTGTGATACGCGATCAGCTTGAACTCCGGACGCGCATCGGCCGCGACCCGATAGCGCTTGTTGGCATACCGCATCCGATCACCCTGTTGCGCTTTCATACCCAGTTCAGCAGGGTGACCATTCAGTATGATCAGACCGGCCTCGATATCCGCTTCGAGCTTGCGCCTTGATCCGAGACCGGCCCGTGCCAGCAGCTTTTGTATTCGTTCAGCCATTGACCCTCGGGCCATCGATGTGGAGTGCGAGCATATCGTGCGACAACACACTTTCACAGCGGTTTTTTTCCGATACAAGCGCGAACACTGAAATCTGCACGTTCGCCAATACAACCCCGCACAGTAGGTGGATCGTGTCTGCCAATGCTACGATAAATCATTATCCGCAGACGAACCAATATCATGGCAGATGCCCCGGAATTTAAATCATTGAATGTGGCGGTACTTACCGTCTCGGACAGCCGCACCGCAGCCGACGACAAATCCGGCAATCTGCTGGTCTCGCTGCTCACGGAAACCGGTCACAATTGCGCCGACAAAAAAATCGTCAAAGATGACAAATACCAGATCAGGGCAGCGATCAGTCAGTGGATTGTCGACCCGGCCATTGATGTGGTGTTAAGTACCGGTGGCACCGGTGTGACTGGCAGAGACGGTACGCCGGAAGCGGTCGAGCCACTGCTGGACAAACAAATTGAAGGGTTCGGGGAAATGTTCCGGGTACTGTCCTATGAGGATATAAAGACTTCAACCCTGCAGTCGCGCGCACTGGCCGGGGTGGCCAACGGCACCTACATTTTTGTACTGCCCGGCTCGCCAGGTGCCTGCAAAACTGCATGGCAACTACTGATTTCGGAACAGCTGGATAATCGCACGCGCCCCTGCAACCTGGTGATGTTAATGCCACGGCTAAAAGAGCAGTAGGGCACGAAGCGCCAGCCGCGCTGCTTACTTCCAGCCTTTGGATTCTTTAATCAGCTCGTATGCAGCTTTGATGTGCTGCGTCTTTTCCGTGGCAACTTTTATCATTTCCGGCGGCAGCCCCCTCGCCACTAACTTGTCGGGATGATGCTGGCTCATCAATTTGCGGTAAGCACGCTTCACCTCATCCTTTTCGGCGGATGATGACACTCCCAGTAGCTGATACGCATCTCTGACCGGCATCGCAGCGGTGTTCGAACTGCGTCGCTGTCTCTGCCCCTGTCCCTGTTGCGCACCTGATTCCCGACCGGCCTTGACCAGGTATTCCATTTGCCGAAGCATGAACTTCGGAAACTTTAAATACTCACAAATTTCCTCAAGCAGCTTTTCTTCAGCCGGATGCCGGTTGCCATCGGCATACACCGCCTGCAACTGAATTTCGACAAACATTTGCATCAGGTTGGTGCGTCGACGGCACTCGATGCGGAATTGTTCTATCACCGCACGCAGGTCGTATTCGTCTTTTTTACCTTCGTTAAAAAGATCAATGGCCACTTTGCGCTGCTCAGCCGAGAGCTGCATTTGCGACATCACACTCTCTGCCAGTTTTATTTCATCAGCGGTTACCTGTCCATCCGATTTGGCCAGATGTCCCATGGTTGCAAACGTCGCGGTGAAAAAGGTTGCCTGCACCCGCTGCTGCGCACCGGGATTGAGTGCCTCATCCTCTTCGTGCTGAAGCCGCTTCAGGCCGCTGTCAAAGTTGTGGCCAAGCACGACTCCGATTAGCGCGCCGATCGGGCCGCCAATTAAAAACCCAAAGCCACCACCGAGGAACTTGCCCCACCAGCTCATCGAATCACACCCTGCCAAATATAAGTTTTAAAGCTGCTTGCCCGCATCTGTTACGTTCGCCAGTTCTGCCAGTAGAGAGGTGGCGTACACGCCGCGCCGCAAGGTGAAGACGAGCTCAAGTGCATCGGTGGCTGTCCATTGCCATCCAAGCTGCTGCGGAACAGCGCGCAACGCGCGTCGTTCTGCTTTTAACCCTGCCTTTTCAAGTCCTTCTGCGAGCTGACTGTTGGCCATCAGAATACGCTTCTCCAACGCGGCCGCCTCTCCCGCCGTGCGCACTTCCCCGCGACCGTGCATTGGACCACTCGGATGGATGTCCAGCGCGTCGCACCGCTGATGAATACTCTCGTCCACTCCATCATAAGAAAAAACGCTGTTGCTGCCGTCCAGTATACACAGCTCACCGTCAGTAATTTTGTTCCAGCTACCGACAGAGACCCGATCCGCCAGCAATTGATTGAACACCTGTGCTCTTGCCGCAGAAAGGTAGATTCCGCGCTTGAACTTTGCAACTCGCTTTCGTCCACTGAACATCGAAACCGCACGCGCCAGATTTTGTCCCTGATGACCAAAACGCTGCGCCCCGAAGTAATTAGGAAAACCGACGGATGCAAGCTGCTGCAGATGTCTTTCCGTTCGTTTGCTGCTATCGCTCAGCCCTCGCAGCACAATTTTAAAACGGTTATGGCGATGAGTGCCGGTTTTCAACTTTTTTTGTCCGGTTACAACACGCAGGCAACTCAGGCCGTCTGCCTGATGCAGGGTCTGCTCAACAATCTGTTCGGCGGTCTGCCGCTTGGCCAGACCGGCCAGCGGCACACTCAGCCACTGCGTGGTGACCGCGTTTTTATCTTTGAGTCCGGAATAGCCAATATCGCGCGCGCCGAGCGACAGCTCCGCGGCAATCAGCTCAATGACATCACGCGTATTCCACCCGGTTTTTCGCAGTTGGATCCACAGGTGCTCTCCATCGCCGGCCGGATCGAACCCGAGGTCTTCATCAACACAAAAATCAGCGGGCGATGATTTGATTATCGCTTCGGGAAGTTCGTCATGACAGCTATTCGGGAGTGGGGTAGTATACATAGCGTCAACCGACCGGAGTTTCTCTCCTCCGGTATTGTCCAGACCCGGCAGAGATTTAATGAGCCATATCGACGAACTCGAACGGCAGGAACGCCAGCAGTTACTGATTAAACTGGAAAATGAACACGCACTGCTGGATCAGGAAGTAGCCGAGCAACTTTCCAACCCGGGTTGTGACCAGTTGCGAGTCGGCCGATTGAAACGACGTAAGTTACAGCTCAAAGACATGATTGTGAAGCTCCGCAGCAGCCTGCTGCCGGACATGCCGGCCTGACACCTCCGCGGACTGTCGAGATCACAACTCAGGGTAGTCCAGCAACCACCGGATGTACCCGCAATACCTGCGGGGCTTGGCATTCGAACCAACCATTAGAGCGGCATCAACCGCCAGACGCCATCGGCTCGCTCTCTTCGATCATTTTTATCAGCTCTTCGGCAGGACGGTAGCCCGGAATCTTCATACCGTTATCGAGGTAGATAAGCGGTGTACCGCGCAGCTCAACCTGCCTTGCCAGATCCATATGCGCCTGTATCGGATTCTCGCACGTAGCCGGTGTCACAGTGCCACCGGATTTGGCGATAGTCATCGCTTCCTGTTGATCGTCAGCGCACCATACACTCTGAAGTTCCGCGGACGACTGTGATTCGATACCGGCCCGGGGGAACATTAGGTAGCGAACCCGGATATCGGCTGCGGTGATCGCATCGATCTCCTGATGCAGGCGCTGGCAATAGCCACAATCGGTATCCGTGAATACCGTGATCCAGCGCTCGGCGTTCTCATCCTGATTGTTGAAGACAATCATCTGATCTTCCGGCACCTCTTCGAACAGCGCCAGTTGCAATGATCCTATTTTCTGTTCGCTGATATTAACCTGCTGCTGCAAATCAATAATACTGCCTTGCAGCTGATACCGACCATCAGGCGAAAGATAGAAAATCTTAGTACCGCTGATCAGCTCGTATACACCCGGCAGCACGGATTCTGAAATACTGGTTATCGGTAAATCCGGGGCCATTTCCGCAAGTGCTTCACGCAGTTGCTGCTCGGCATCCTTCTCATCCTGAGTGTGGCCGTAAGCAGAGAAAAATAACGTAATCATAAAAAGCAGCGCCGAAGCGCTGGTGATGTTCTTCATAGTAGTCCCGAATTGTTCGAATGGTGCCGGCCCGCTGCACAGTGGACCGGAAACCGTTTTCAGAGTTCGATTCATAACCGCAAACCCGGTATCTCAACCCCGGGGATGATGCGCCTGGTGCAGGGATTTTAACCGTTCTGCGGCCACGTGCGTGTAAATCTGTGTCGTTGAAATGCTGCTGTGACCCAGCAGCAGCTGCACCACTCTTAAATCTGCATCGTGATTGACCAGATGGGTAGCAAACGCATGGCGTAACGTGTGTGGGGACAGAGACTGTCTGATACCCGCCATCCGGGCGTATTTCTTTACCCGATACCAGAACGCCTGGCGCGTTAATCCCCCACCTCGTCGCGTCACAAAGAGTCGGTCACTGGTGCCATGACCCTGCAACAGCTCAGCCCTGGATTCGAGCATATACTGTTCCAGATATTCAATTGCATGATCTCCGATTGGCAGCAATCGCTCTTTGTTGCCCTTTCCTATTATGCGCATCACCGCAGCGCGGATGTTGATCTGGGCAAGATCAAGCGCCACCAGTTCGCTCACACGCAAACCGCTTGAATAGGTTATTTCCAACATGGCGCGATCGCGCATTCCCTCTGCGGTGGCAAGGTCCGGCGCTTTTAATAGCAACTCCACCTCGGCTTCACTCAGGCTCACCGGCAAAGAACGACCGGTCTTGGGCGCTTCAACCAGTGCAGTCGGGTCCTGCTCCCTGATCCCCTCTCGCGCAAGCAATGTATAAAACCTTTTCAAACTGGACAGCAGCCGCGCCGTCGTGCGCGCACTTAGTCCCGCGGCCACCCGCGTAGCAAGGTAATCGAGCACATCCTCTGCCTGTGCATTGAGCAGGCTCGATTGGCGGTCAGTCAGCCAGTTCGCAAACAACCTCAGATCGCTGGTGTATGACTGAATCGTGTTATCACTCAGACCACGCTCCAGCCACAGGTAGTCGCGAAACCGGTCGATCAATTCAAGATTGGCATGCGGTGTTGCCGTTGAAATGTCGGTCTCACTGTTCATTAAATCCAATCTTCGCGGAGTCTCGATGCGTATAATCCTCCATTGTGTCGACAGACTCCATTGCATCAGCAACAGGCACCAGCCCTCTACGGGTCCGGGGAAAACGGTCTCCAACCTGTTTTTATTGCATACCGGTGTGTGCACTTCCCTCTCCGTCAGCCGACACAGCAACACTGCAGCACCAGAGAGATCCCGCCATGAACTCAAAATCCAATCCACAACCGGTCTATTCGGTAGACGAAGCCAGGGCAGCAGTGCTTGAGGCCATCCCTCGCACTACACAAACAGAGCGGGTTCCGGTAGTGACCTCAGTGGATAGGATACTGGCAGAGAAAATTATCGCGGCGCACGATATACCGCCATTTAGAAACTCGGCAATGGACGGCTATGCGATTCGCTTTAGCGATTATCAGTCAAACGTCCGCTTTGAAGTGATTGGGAAATCGCTGGCCGGGCACCCTTACAACAGACTTCTGGAAGCGAACACAGCAGTGAAAATCACCACCGGCGCGATGGTACCGGATAACGCGGATACGATTGTGATACAGGAAAATACCACCCGGGAAGGTGATGCAATAAAAGTAGAGCAGCCACCAACCCATCAGGCATACATACGCAATATCGGTGACGATATTAGTATCGGCACAGGGCTTATTACCCCTGGCACCCGTCTGACACCTGCCCACACGGGGCTGCTGGCAGCCCAGGGAATGGCCACTGTCGACGTTTATCGACTTCCCCGAATAGCGGTTTTTTCGACAGGAGACGAGTTGGTCGAGCCGGGACAGCATCTGCGTGACGGAGCAATATTCGACAGCAACCGCACCACGATCAGCGCCCTGCTACACAAGGCTGGCTTTCCAACTGTCGATCTGGGCATTCTGAAAGATGACGAACAGGCCCTGCGCAGTCATCTCGCACAACTCGACGCGTTCGATTTTGTTATCTCAAGTGGCGGTGTATCCGTAGGCGAAGCAGACCACATGAAAGCGGCGCTGGAGGCTACCGGCAGTCTTTCATTCTGGAAAGTGGCAATGAAGCCCGGCAAACCTCTGGTTACCGGCCGGCTTACCGGAGGGGCTCACTATTTCGGTCTGCCCGGCAACCCTGTGTCCGGCATGGTCACATGTCTGCAATTTGTGGTGCCGGCGCTGTTGTCACACTGTGGTCTGTCGTATGAGAAACCAAAGCCGTTCCGTGCACGCTGTGACTCAACACTGATCAAGGAAGCGGGACGATTTGAATATCAGCGGGGCGTCTATTCGATCAACAAAAGCGGCAATCCGGTGGTTACAACAACGGGTATGCAGGACTCGCACGTCCTGCACTCCATGAGCAGTGCCAACTGTTTTATCTGCCTCGAACCCTCCTCTACCGGCGTGTCACAGGGTGAGGATGTGCCCATCGTGCTATTCGACGCTTTGTTGGGAGTTGCGGGCTAGTCGTCTTGCCGCAGCGTTACTTTACGTAACACAGCCCGCATGATGCACTCGGCCGCAAGCGAACGCGGGCGAAGACTGGTTCTATTCAGTATGGATGTGGATGGCTGGATACCCGACACGTCGGGCGAGGCGCTGATCGGACTGATCAGTCAGCGTATGCAATACTTCAGTGTCGCTGTTATTTTTCTTTTTATTTCAACGACTTGCTCGCGCAGTAGCGCGAGCCTTACTCAGTTCCTACCCTAAGAGTCAGCTGTCTCTTATCTCTTTTTCTTGGAAGAGCTTTTCTTTTTAGACCGCTTTTTCTTACTTGCTTTCTTTTTTGAACGCTTCTTTTTAGAAGCCTTCTTTTTGGAAGCTTTCTTTTTAGAGCGCTTCTTTTTACTTACCTTCTTTTTTGAACGCTTCTTTTTGGAAGCCTTCTTCTTAGAACGCTTTTTCTTGGAAACCTTCTTTTTGGAAGTTTTCTTTTTCGAAGCTTTCTTTTTGGATCGCTTCTTCTTACTCATCTTTTTCTTTGAAGTCTTCTTTTTGGAAACCTTCTTTTTAGAAGCTTTCTTTTTGGAAGCCTTTTTCTTACTTACTTTCTTTTTTGACTTCTTTTTTGATGAAGCCTTCTTTTTACCGCGTACTTTCTTCTTAGCTGTTTTCTTAGAAGCAGCACTACGCTTCTTAGCAGCTGATTTCTTTTTCGTTCGAGCCATTAAGTTCTCCTGAGAGTTATAGGCGGTTGGATTATAATCGTTAATTGATTGAATTCAATAAAATTTAAGGTAAAAGCGGTGCATTTAATACAAAAAAGGCACCAGAAGTTAAAAAGTTAGCGCCGAAAACAATAAAAATTAGGTGGATTTTATTCATCATCAACGTTTTTCAGGTATAAAAACAACGTCGATTACCTGTTTAAAGCTCAGTTGAATACCATCATTATTTGCAGGCAGGCCATCACTCTGCATCAGTGAACAGCAACAATAAGAGATGATCAGAAACCGCGAAAGATCTTGATTTGCGGCTTTCAAACATCCGATCAGCTGTCACTTCTT
Source organism: uncultured Granulosicoccaceae bacterium (assembly GCA_964583825.1). Classification (GTDB taxonomy): domain Bacteria; phylum Pseudomonadota; class Gammaproteobacteria; order Granulosicoccales; family Granulosicoccaceae. The sequence continues at coordinate 32,955 of CAZOXM010000044.1, read as the reverse complement.
AACAATGGATACCGCTATGAATTCACTCGAAAGCGCTTCGTTGATGCGCCGAGCTGCAGCAATTTTTTACGATCTGCTACTCCTGATCGGTGTTTTATTCGCCATTTCCGCTATTGCGGTATGGATAAACAAAGGCCAGGCAGTGGAACATCCGCTCTACTACCTGGCCTTGCTGCTTGCTACATTCGTCTTCTACGGTTGGTTCTGGACACATGGCGGCCAGACCCTTGGGCTTCGCACGTGGAGACTGCAGGTGGTTGACGAACACGGTGGTGCACTTGGCTGGCACCACGCATTGCATCGGTTTGCAGCTGCGTGGGTTGCTTTTCTTCCCGCCGCCCTCGGCTTTTTCTGGATTCTGTTCGACAGAGAATCGCTGGCAGTACACGATCGGCTTTCAAAATCCCGCGTAATCAAGCTTTCTAAAGTGCAGCAAAGACAGATTATCAGCGCTGACGATTCACCCGTGTAAGCTCGATATCACCGGGCAATCGACCCGGGGAACGTGGGCGCTAAAAAGCGCGCTGCACGGGCAATACGCTCGATTCGAACACGATCTTCTGCTGTTTCAGGTAATCCGTTTTAGACCGACCATCGCTATGATCGAGAACAGCAGCAGCGGAATCATCGTACTGACAGCTGGCGACAACCCATTTGCAAGACCAACATGCGTCACCAGGCGATTAAGCAAAAAGTAACCGATGCCGAGCAGAATGCCGACAAACATCTTCTGCCCGACACCACCTGAGCGCTGCGACGCAAATACAAATGGCAGCGACAGCATCAGCATGATCAACGTCGACACCGGATTGGTGATTTTCGTCCACAGCGCCAGTTCGGTGAACCGACTATCCAGCTGATTGCGTTTCAGGTAGCGAATCTGACTAAAAAGATTCGCCACAGACATAGACTCCGCCGGTACGGACAGGCCCTTCAACAACTCCGCATTGACCAGATTGGGCCACACTTCATTTTCAACCAATTCTGTATTCATTGAAGTTTCGGAAAATTGCGTGCGACGCACTGATTCCAGCAACCAGTTTCCATCTGCCTGCTGACGTGCCTTCTCCGCTCTGACAACGCGCGTCAGCATGCCTTTTCTAAAATCATATACGCTGATATCGACCAGCGTCGTATCGGGCAGTACAGACTTGATGTTGACAAACGCGGGGCCGGACTTTGCCCAATAGCCGGTTCGGGTACTCAGGGAGACTCTGTCTGACAGCGCGGCCGTACGAATTTCATGCGCCTGACGCTCTGCATTAGGCATCAGAAATTCACCGATCAGCACCACAATAGCCATCAGAAGCAGACCAATCAGCGCCACCGCTTTTGCGATTTGCAATATAGAAATACCGGCAGAGCGCATCACGGTGATTTCACTGTGCGTGGCCAGTGCCCCGAGCCCCAGCAGACTACCGAGCAGCACGGCAGGCGGGAACAGCTCATAGGCAGAGCCCGGCATCCTCAGCAAAATGTAGATCATTGCCGAAGATACGCCGTAGCTTCCCCTGCCCACATCATCCAGTTCACCGATAAAGGCAAATATCGCTGTGAGTGCGACCAGTACCAGTAACACCAGCAACGTGTTCAGCAATACAGCCTTACCGATGTAACGTGCTATCAGGCTCATACCGGCTCCTCCTTTCCGAGCCAGCTGAACCCGTACCTGCGAATCGTGAAATATAAAATGACGAGAATAAACAGAGCGTGCACCCACCACACACCGATGAATGCCGGCACTTTACCGGCCGCAGTCCATTTGCGCCCCAGCACCAGCAGGTTGGCGTAGGGCACATAAATAAGTATGGCCAACACGATTTTTGAATAGCGTCCCTGACGGGGTGACGTGTGGGACAGTGGTACGGCGAGCAACGCGAGCAACATCGCCGCAAGCGGTATGGATATTCGCCACTGAATTTCGGCAATCGAGGCACTGCTGCCTTCCTGCCACAAGTCGCGCAGGGATTTGGCGGAAATCGCCACCGACCCCGACGGTTCAACCCTGTCAGGCAAACGTACTCCGTGGCGTGCGAATTCAGTTCTCTGATAGCTTTGTCCATCCGGATCCGCGATCAGCGTCACGCCATCCCTGAAAACGATATATTCATTTCCATCACGATCACGCTGATAGGTGGCTGATGCAGCCGTCTCTACTTCAAACGTGCCATCTTCACGCGACCGATGTACGAATACCTGCTCAAACTGATCACTAGTAGTCGAGCGCGACTCGGTGTAGACCACCGCACTGCCACCGAGTATCTCCACAAACCTGCCTGCACCCAGCACACTCGATACAGACTGACTGGCGATGCCATCGGTGACCTGCCGCTCGAGTTTTGCCGCCCATGGCGACGCCCAGAACGTCAGTGCAGTAATCAGCACCACACCGATCACTCCGTTAAACAACACGGGCCGGTAGAGTGACTTAAGGCCGGCACCGCATGCAGCGCTGGCTGCCATTTCATTGTCTCGATACAACCTGCCGAACGCCAGCAAAATACCCAGATACAGGCCGAGCGGTATCAGTGTCACCAGCAGATTGATCACTTTAAGCCCGAGCAACACCAGCAATGCCTCGGCCGGCAAGCGTCCCTCAGTTACCCGCGACAGGATACGTGCAAGGACATTCGCCACCATGATGACCAGCAGTACAATAGTAACCGCGGCCCAGGTGTGCGAGATTTCACGCGAAATATATCGATCAAGAACGCCAAACATAGGCAATTAACAGAGTGACCTGCTCATAATAGTAGTGGCTATCGAGCTGATGTGCCCGGGGACATGAGGACCGCACCGCACGAGGTTACTACAAACCCCCACAGAAACGCACATCAGACGCAACCTGACCGCTTTTTAGAAAACTGCCAGTCGGATGCACAGGAACACCAAACCCAGTAATATGATGCGCCGTATGATCAATACTATTCAATCACCGGCGTTGATCCGCAATTGCCTCACACAGGCACCGACCCCAACCTGCAAACGCGGCACCAGTCGCACAGTTTCAGGCAATCCTGGATACAGATATGTCTCTGAATATCAATATCACCAATACTGACCCTGCAAAAGCAAAAACTGCATGCCTCGTGCTGCCAGTCGGCAATCAGCGGAAATTGACCGGCACGACGGGCAGCGTCGACAAAGCATGCGACGGGTTAATCAGCCGGGTGTTGAAACAGGGCGATCTCTCCGACAAGCCCGGAAGCACACTAACCCTGCACGATTTGCCGCAAATCAATGCGAGCCGTGTTGTTTTGATTAGTACCGGCCCCGCGGCAGTTGACGCGCCACAACTCGATCGGCTGGCGCAGGCGCAGGCCAATACGCTCACCCGCATGAATGTCCGGGAGGCAATCAGCTGCCTGCTGGAAGTCGAGTGCGAAGGCGGCACGCCGGCCGATACTGCCCGCTCGATAGCGCAATCAATGGTGGTTGGTCTGTATCAGTTTGATCTACACAAGAGCAAAAAGTCTGATCCCCACAAGATCAAAAAATTATCTCTTTTTTGCAGCGACAAAAAAGCCGGTAAATCGATCTCTGACGGCATCAGTCACGGGGTCGCCATTGGCAACGGACTGCATACGGCGCGCGACCTCGGCAACATGGCTGCCAACATTTGTACTCCCACTTACCTTGCCGACTATGCCAAAAAACTAAAAAAATCCCATGCGGCACTCAAAGTCACGGTGCTGGGTGAAACTCAGATGAAAAAGTTAAAGATGGGGGCTCTGCTCAGCGTCTCCGCCGGCAGCGAACAGGAAGCCAAACTCATTTGTATGGAACACAACGGCGCGAAGGCATCCGAAAAGCCGGTTGTGCTGGTCGGCAAAGGGGTAACCTTCGACACAGGCGGCATTTCGATCAAGCCCTCTGCCGGCATGGATGAAATGAAATTCGATATGTGCGGCGCCGCCAGTGTCTTCGGTGTGATGCGCGCTGTGGCTGAATTGAAACTTCCCCTCAATGTCGTGGGTGTGGTTGCCGCCGCTGAAAATATGCCGGGCAGCAAGGCCACAAAGCCGGGAGACATCGTCACGTCGATGTCCGGTCAAACCGTCGAGGTGCTGAATACCGATGCGGAAGGCAGGCTGGTGCTGTGTGATGCACTGACTTATATTAGTAAGTACAAACCGGACACAGTCATCGACATCGCAACGCTGACCGGCGCGGTTATAATTGCACTCGGCCATCACACCACCGGCTTGATGAGCAATGACGACGAACTGGCCGACGAGTTGTACGACGCCGGACGCCGGTCAGATGATAAGTGCTGGCGGCTACCGATCTGGGATGAATATCAAAAGCAGCTGTCGAGCAATTTCGCCGATCTGCCCAACATTGGCGGAAGGCCGGCCGGTTCGATTACCGCCGCATGCTTTTTGTCGCAATTTGCCAAAGCCTACCGATGGGCGCACCTCGACATCGCCGGTGTGGCGTGGAAACAGGGGGCAGCCAAGGGTGCAACCGGCCGACCGGTCGCGATGTTAATGGAATTCCTGCTCAACCGCGCAAACCCGCCAGCCTCACGATGACACGCATCGAGTTTTTCATTCTGCTGAATGCAGAACCGGGTGAAAAATTCGCCTACGGACAGAGACTGGTGCTGCAGGCGCTGGCACGCGGGCGATCCGTGCACGTCCACACCGCCTGTGCCAGTGATACCCGATCCCTGATCAGTGAATTTCAACACCTGGAGAACGCCGACAGACTCTCCATCGATCACAAAGGCGAACCAGAAGCAGACGCCGAGGTACTGATTAATCTGTCTGCCGAGGTGCCTTACTTTTTCAGTCGGTTCGAAACCACCTACGAAGTCGTCCACGATGAAAAACAAGCGCGCGCCATTGCCCGCGAGCGGTATCGCTACTATCAGGAACGCGGGTATCCTCTTTTTCACCGGGAAATTCAGCCGGAGCTGGTCTAGACCATCTGAGTCGGTGAGTTGCCGCTGCCAGGGCACACCGAGTCGGACGGGCTGGATGCGACACGAAAAAATATCTGCTGTGAATAGTCGCACTGCCATCTGAACATTTGACCATTCACAGAATTAGTAGGACACCTCCCGGACTCCCCGCGGTACCTGCCGGATTAAGTTTGCATTTGAATATCGCCTGTCGCTGAGTGATACGGGTTAGTTCCTGCTACTATTTACCTTACAGCTGAACCGTCCACGCACGCATTTAAAAACCATGGAAAAAACCTACGATCCCGCCGCGATTGAGCAGTCCTGGTACGAGTACTGGGAACGTGAAAATCACTTTGTTCCCTCGGGAACCGGGGATCCCTACTGCATCATGATTCCACCGCCGAACGTCACCGGCACGCTGCACATGGGGCATGCGTTCCAGGACACGGTGATGGATACGCTGATCCGCTACCACCGTATGAAGGGAGACAACACGCTCTGGCAGCCCGGTACCGATCATGCGGGCATCGCAACGCAAATGGTGGTCGAGCGACAACTCGCAATGCAGCAGAAGAACCGGCACGATCTGGGCCGCGACGCCTTTGTCGACCGCGTGTGGGAATGGAAAGAAGAATCCGGCGGACACATCACCCGCCAGCTGCGACGCATGGGTGCCTCTCCGGACTGGAATCGCGAACGATTTACCATGGACGAGGGTTTATCTCATGCCGTGCGCGAAGTCTTTGTCTCGCTTTACGATCGGGGCATCATTTACCGCGGCAAAAGACTGGTCAACTGGGATCCGGTACTGCACACCGCCCTGTCCGATCTGGAGGTACTAAGTGAAGAAGAACAGGGCCACCTGTGGCATCTTCGCTATCCACTCAGTGACGGCAGCGGCCACCTGGTCGTCGCTACCACACGTCCGGAGACCATGCTCGGTGACACCGCAGTCGCCGTACACCCGGAAGACGACCGGTACCGACATCTGGTTGGTCAAACCATCGCGCTGCCACTGACACAGCGCGAGATTCCAATTATTGCGGATGACTACGTCGATCCGGAATTTGGCTCGGGCTGTGTGAAGATCACACCGGCGCACGACTTCAACGACTATGCGATGGGCCAGCGGCATCAACTCGACATCATCAATATTTTTACCGAAAGTGCCGCAATCAACGACCAGGCGCCGAAGCAGTATCAGGGCATGGACCGCTACGACGCGCGAAAGCAAATCGTTAAAGACCTGACCGAGCTCGATCTGCTGGAAAGAATAGACGATCACAAACTCATGGTACCGCGGGGTGATCGCTCTAACTCAGTGGTGGAACCCTACCTGACTGACCAGTGGTATGTGGATCTGACCCGGGAAACACTGGACGACGGTCGACCCGGTGGCAAGACGATGATCACGCAGCCCTCAATCGATGTGGTTAAAAACGGCACTATCCGATTCGTCCCCGAAAACTGGTCCAAAACCTACTACCAGTGGCTCGAGAACATTGAAGACTGGTGCATCTCCCGACAAATCTGGTGGGGGCACCGCATACCGGCGTGGTACGACGATAACGGCAATATCTACGTGGCGCAGTCCGAAGGGGAGGCCAGAGAAAAATATGCATTGGGTGACGACATATCACTCAGACAGGACGACGACGTACTCGACACGTGGTTTTCATCGGCACTGTGGCCTTTCTCCACACTCGGCTGGCCGGAAAAAACCCCGGCGCTCAGTACCTGGTACCCCACCAGTGTATTGGTCACCGGCTTTGACATCATCTTCTTCTGGGTGGCGCGCATGATAATGTTCGGCACCACCTTCATGGACGGAGAGGTACCGTTCAGGGATGTCTACATACACGGCCTGGTGCGCGATGCCAACGGACAGAAAATGTCCAAGTCCAAAGGTAACGTGCTCGATCCGCTGGATATCATCGACGGTATTGATCTCGAAAGCCTGGTCAAAAAGCGCACCGAAAACATGATGCAACAGCATCTGGCCGACAAAATAGAAAAGCAGACGCGCAAAGAGTTTGCCGGTGGTATCCCGGGCTACGGCACCGATGCCGTGCGCTTCACTTTTGCAATTCTTGCATCCACCGGCAGGGACATCCGGTTCGACCTTAAACGAGTCGAAGGCTACCGCAACTTCTGCAACAAGCTGTGGAATGCCAGTCGCTTCGTTCTGGCCAATGTCGACGAATTGCCGAGTGATCAACCCGACGAGCGCACACTGGCCGACCGCTGGATTATTTCACTGCTGCAGCAGCTGGAAAAAAGCGTTGCCGACCACCTCGATCACTATCGCCTCGATCTGGCCGCCAGAGAAATCTATGAGTTTGCCTGGAACGAGTACTGCGACTGGTACATCGAACTTTCCAAGCCGGTGCTCAACGGTCACGGCACGCAAGCGCAACAACTCGGCACACGCAAAACACTGGTTGCCGTGCTCGAGGCGCTATTGCGCACGACACATCCGATCATGCCGTTTATCACCGAGGAACTGTGGCAGAAAGTCGCACCGAAAGCCGGAAAAACCGGTGACACAATCATGCGCCAACCTTTTCCGGTCAGCGAACCGGAAAAGATAGACAACGACGCGATTGACGAAATCGAATGGGTTAAAAGCTTCGTACTTGGTATTCGCCGCATCAGGGCCGAAATGGATATTGCTCCCGGCAAACTGTTACCCGTCCTGTGTGAAAATGTGTCGCAAGACAACGCAGACCGAATAGCAACACACGAAACCCTGCTGACCAGGATCGCAAGAATCGAAAGTATTGAAGTACTGCAGGCGGACCATGAAGCCCCGGAATCGGCTACTGCACTGGTTGGAGAGATGAAGATCCTGATCCCACTCGCCGGTCTGATCGACAAGGACGCGGAGCGCGCGCGCCTGCAAAAAGAACGCGATAAGCTCAACAAGGAAAAGGGCAGACTGGAAGGTAAACTGAACAACGAGAGTTTCACTGCCAAAGCACCGGCTGCTGTGGTAGAAAAGGAAAAGGCCAAACTCGACGATGTACTGACCGCGCTGGAGCAACTGGAATCCCAGCTGGCCCGAATCGAGTCTTTGTGAGTACACTCCTCCGAGCGATATAAAAGAAGAAAGGGCAAATGAGTAAAATAATCAGCATCTGCAATTCCAAAGGGGGCGTCGGTAAATCGGTGGTCACCCTGATGACTGCCACCGCCGTCGCGGAGCAAAAAAACAAGAAAGTGCTGATTCTGGACTGCGACTCACAGGCCACGATCTACGAACTCTCTGAAAAGGAAAAAGAGGATTATCCCGATAACGAACCTTTGGTTGAGGTAGAGGCGCTCAGTCCACGTCGGGTGAACACCTTCCTGAAAAGATTCGGCGATGACTACGATGTGATTTTTATCGACATCCCACGAATGACAGATAAAAAGGCTGACAATCCAACTGTGATGCTGCTGTATAACTGCGATGGAATACTGGTACCCGTCATCGGCTCTGATGTCGATGTACTCGCCACCAGCGAATTTCTTGCTGTCATCGCAGACTGTCGCAGCTTCAAGGAAGAAATGAAAGAAGATTTCAGCGCCTACGGTTTTATCAACCGACGCAATTTGCGCAAGAGCAATCAGGAAGCAGAATCCGCGATTAAAAAAGCCGGCTTAAAGATGTTCAGCAATTCGCTGTCGGATCTGCGGATATTTACCTCCCCGTCCGTGCTGCAGTCCCCGTTGCAAACCGCCGAGGGACAACGTCGCTTCGAGCCGTTTTTTCGCGAATTCTGCCGCAAATTCAAAGTGTAGGCTTATCCTGGCTCTGCGCCATGACCCGATACACTCGGCTGATTACCTGGCTCTGAAGTCCCACGGAGCCACTGCCGCTGCTGCCCACAGACCGAGCCGGTCGCGACGCGCGGCATCTTCTGCCGCCGCATATAAACGCCGCTGGTCACGGTGTTGCTCATGCTGAAAACGTTTGTAGTGCCAGGCAAAGCCCGATTCAACCATCCTCAGATTCACATTGATATCACCAACAAACACGGTGCAAAGCTGGCGGTCGTACTGATCTTTCTTGTGACAATGCGCCTGTGCATCGCGATGCAACGAAAGCGCACGCAGATGATCTCTTGAGGCAACACCGGCGCGCTGTTCAAGCTCCGGAGCATCTATTGCTGACAACCTCACCACGATCCGGTCTCCGCCCCGAAGCTTGAGGTGGATGGAGTCGCCATCGTGCACGCGGCTGATTTCACCGCGATACATGATGCCGGAAACACTGCCCGACTGGCAGCCCGCGGTCAGAAGAATTGAAAATAACAGCAGACTAAATACACAGCGCAACATGTTTGCTGAAGCTGACATCTGCTTCACGACACGGGAACCAGATGCCAGCGCTGCTCTTTTTGCGAGTAGCTTTGGGTTCGCAGACTGAGTCGCTGCCCCAGCGCAAAAGCCACACCCTCTTCGACTTCAATAAATGCAGCCGAACGATCCAGTTGATAGTGCTGACCGGTAAGACGCGCCAGCGCTTTCAGGTAGAGCTTCACCGTGATTTTGGGTTTATCGAGTTGCACATAAACACGAGTCGGTCGCAGCGACATGACCGTCCCGGTATAGAGAGCACGTTGCTCGTCAGGCAGTGACAACTGGTGCTCGAACAATTGATTGATGGCTTTTTTGGTCACCGCCCTGTTGAGTCTTTTCTGAGTTTCCTTCGCGCGATTGGCCGCATCAATCACTTGCTCTCGCAGCTGCTGATCCGCGCTGGCTTCTCCACTCGCCACACCGGACAGTTGCAGGTACTCCCGGTGAGTAAAGACACCGGCAATCTCACGCATCGGTGATGAAAACCGCGCATAGTGATCAAGCTTCAGCGAATGATGACCACCCGGTACAGCAGAAAATCGGGAAGCCGGACTCAGCATCAGCGAGTGCCGCTGCACGGCGGCGAGCAGCGCGGGGTCCGCCTGATGATCTCTCAGCCGCTCCAGATAGTCCGACAGGTTTTCCTGTTGACCATACTTGCCATCTTTCCAGCGCCACATCCACAAAACCGGGTCCAGTTGGTAGTGTCGGATCAATCCTTTCAGCAGACGACTGAACTTGATCAGGCGCTCCCGGTCAGGTGACTCGTGCACACGATAGACCGCCTGCACCACCGCAGACAGGCCGGCTTCATTTAACAATCTCGCGCCTTCGGCATTACACACCAGAGAAATCTGCTCGTTGTATTTTTCAACCGGCAGACGTTCGCTGTCTTCGATATGGAAGGTTGAGCCCGCTTCGTGCAGACTAATCTCTACTGAACTTCTATCGTACTCGACAACATTGCGACGTCGCGCCTGTTCGATGCGCAGGCGACCGAGTGTGCGCAATGCGTCGAGCGTCGGCGTGTAGGACCTCGCGGCTAACCCGGACTGATGCGGATGGTTGTAATAGCGCTGTACACCTTCATAGCTTAACTTTGCCGCACTGACGATACGCGCCTGTTGCACGGTGGTCGACTCAACGGCGCCCGCTTTGTCAAAGCAAATTCGAAATACCAGCGCGCGGCGCACAACGGACTCGTTCAGTGATACCAGACCCTCGCTGAGCGCTGTCGGCAGCATGGGCACGGCAAAACCCGGCACATAGTAGCTGGCACCGCGACGCAGTGCTTCATTAAACAATACAGAACCGGGCCGTACAAAGTGAGCCGCATCGGCAAGCGCATAATACAGAATGAACTGATCAGCGGTTTGTGCAATGTGCATTGCCTGATCAAGGTCGCGCGAGTCGACGTTATCAATGGTGACAAACGGCAGACTGGTAAGATCGATCAGGGAGGGGTCATCTATACCAGGGTCGCCGATAATCGCGTCAACCTCTGTCACCACCGATTCAGGGAACGACGGATCAACATCGCAGTCCGACAATGCCATCCAGATTGCGGCCAGTGCCGAGTCTGCCTCTGCCACCCTGGAGGTTACCGCGGCAAGTCCTTCGCGTTGCACATACCGCACTACAGTACCGGGCGGGAGCCCGGGAGTGGCCATCGGCAACTTTACATCTGCAGCAAACAAATCGACCAGTAGATTGCCTTGCTCGAATGACACCACCTGCGCGTATCGCTCATCCATAAGTCTGGACACAACAATCGCAGCGCAAACGGCCCGGACCTGTCCGGCAATGCAGGGGGAGAGAGATCAAACTGATTCGGTGAATCGAAAGCTCAACACACCGAAAGTGTACTTTAAAACCGACGCAATCCACCACCGTGAGATCACATCAGGCGCTAACCGATTATCCCTGTGCAACCACGCCCCCACACTCAGCCGGCGACTTTGTCGACTTCTTTTTGGTCTGATTCGAGCGCTGTCAGGTACTTCTTTAAGGGAAGAATCAGAGCACAGTTGTCACGCCTGTCTTTTCGGGTTCTGGTCACCGCACCCCGGCACCGTTGGAAAAATTCGTCCGGGCTGACGGTTTGGCCGTCGATCTGTACAACGGCTGCATGGCTGACCAGTGTCATATCGTTGAGGTAGCGCACCATCTTCGGCACCACCTGCAGTACCTTCCTGGTCAGCATCAATGCATCCTGCAAATTGCGATTGGCCAGCAGCATGGCAAATTGTCCGTTACCAAGATAAGCCAGTGACAGGGGTCTTTTGTACAGCCTGCCGAGCGCTTCTTCCACGATCTGGCACATCGGTGCACTGTCACCGACAGACAGACGATCCCCGGTGCCTGCCTCAATCTGTACATCGAGCAGCAGCACGCTATAGCGAATGCCGCTATGCTTTTCATCCGCCACCAGCGCGAGCGTCTCCTGCAGCGTGTTGCGGAACACCTCACGACTCACCGCACCGACGGGTAACTCAGGCTCTGCTACTTCAGGCACTTCGGGCTCTGGTACTTCGGGCTCTGCTACTTCAGCCACTTCGACTTCAGCCACTTCGACTGCGGACGTTTCAACAGCGACAGGCGGCTCGGGGGTGTCCATCCCCGCCTGATCAACAGCCAACTCCTCATCGTTACTGGCCGCAACCGTCGCGACCGATTGCAAGGCTGCTGTCTGTGTCTCGACAGCCCCATTGGTCTCACCTGACGCTTTGTCGACCGAAGCCGGATCGCTGTGCGTTGCCGACCGCTTGCTGGACAGTGACATAGTCAGTGCGTGAATCCGTGCAAACAGAAGCTCACCCGATTCGTTTTTGAACAGACACGCAGCTGCACCAGCGGAAAGCGAGTGCCTGATGACCTGATCGGTATATTTGGCACTGACAACCACCAGCACGCCGGATACTTCGCTCGCGCTCCACGCTTCGTAAAACGCACGCAGCCGGTTGCTGCCCCTGCTATCGTGCAAGTGGTAATCGCTTACGATCAAATCAAACGAGGCGCTCTTCAGTGCTTCCCGTGCAGCCGGCACCGACTCCGCCAGCGTCACGTCATAACCATTGCCGAGCAACTGGTTTTTCAGGGTATGGCAAATACTGGGTGCACTATCAACGAGCAGGGCGCGCACCCGTTTACCTGAAACCGATACCCCGGGTGCCGCTACACCCGTGTCAGTTTGTGATTCGGCGCTGACCTGTGAGGTAACCGTGGCACGGGCAGGTTTCAACTTCAACGGACGCGGCTTCGCCAGCGGCATCCGATCAATCAGATCGGCCGCCTGCTGATAATCCTTCCACAACAGCGCATCTGTTTTTGCTCGACGCTTGACGAGCGCTTCCACCTCAGCGGTCTGTTCCTGGCAGATAATAATCAGCGGCAAGTCCTGATGGTCAGGCGCTGAAAGCTGCGCCAGCAGCTCGGTGATTATCCCGGTGTCACCCTGCGGCCAGCCGAGCAACACACACCGGAAGTCTTCATCAAACCGCTCCACCCGCCGCTCAATAAGCGACACCGCATCGGCCGGGTCAGAGTGACTGTCGAGATCATAACCCTGCTTTCCGGCAAAATTCTTTAACACCTCGAGCATAGCGGGCGAGGTGTCCACCGCCAGTATTTTTGTATTCTGGATCGCTGATGACATCTTAGGGACTCACACGGTTCAACTGCTATTGCAGGATCAGATCGGACAGGTGATCTGTCGCTATGGAGTATAGACGCTGATTGAAAGTCCGCTGCGGGCTGCACTACGGGGTGGTGCTTTGCTCGAGCCCGGTCAGAAAAACAATGGCTTCGGTACGGCTGTCGCCACACATTTGTGCTTCCGGTCTGAGTTGACCACAGCATGCGGGGCGACGCGGGTCACCGAACAATCGACAACGCAGCTGCTCGTCCAGCTGAACACAGGCAACACCCGCCGGTTTACCGTCCGGCATACCGGGAATCGGTGAACTGATTGACGGGGCTATACAACAGGCCCCGCAGTGCGGGCGGCATTTCATCAATGGATCATATAAGCCCGTGAAACGGCTGCACACTCACAGTGTCACCCGGCTCGACACCGTCGCACTCAACCGGCAGCACGATCAGGCAATTGGCCACACACATTGACGTAAGCCTGCCCGCACCCTGCTTACCGGTGGTGCGAACGACCACCTGCCCTGCCTCATTGCTGAGAATACCGCGCTGATACTCTACCCTGCCCGGCACCTTTCTTATGTGCCCGGCACTCGTGGCATTAAAGCGCAGCGGCTCTGTGGAACGACAACCCATCATGCGCTTCAATGCGGGTTGCACGAATTCGTAAAACGTGACCATTACGGCGACCGGATTACCAGGCAGCCCGAAGAAGTGCGTATCACCCACCCTGCCGCAGGCCAGCGGCCTGCCCGGGCGCATCGCCAGCTTCCAGAAAGTGACCTCGCCAATCTCTGCCAGTGTCCGACTGACGAAATCTGCCTGTCCGGCGGATACACCACCAGAGGAAATAATGACATCTGCCTGCCCTGCACCCTGTTGTAAGGCGTCGCGTGTACTGGCAGCGGTATCCGCCACAACGCCGAGATCGATAAGTTCTACCCCGAGGCGTGAAAGCATTGCAAACAGGGTATGTCGGTTACTGTCGAATATTTCTCCCGGCCCGAGTGTCTCCCCTGCATGAGCTTCCAGAGCACGCAACTCATCACCGGTGCTGAAGAACGCCACCCTGAGTTTGCGATAGACCGATACACTGTCGATACCGAGCGAGGCAACCAGACCGATGTGGGCCGGTGACATCGCTTCTCCAGTATCGATTATTGTTTCCCCTGCTTTGATATCTTCGCCGGCACGGCGCACATTGCGCCCGGCTGTTGTCGTGCCATCCAGTCGCACTGCGGTCACTTCTTCACCGCTGAGGGTGGCTTCGACATGCTCCTGTATGACCACAGTGTCCGTGCCTTCAGGCATCATGCCGCCGGTCATAATACGGGCGGCCTGCCCGCGCGACACACTGCCCGACAACGGTTTGCCGGCCCACGCCGTACCAACGACGCTCAGGGTGGCCTCACCTGTCTCGGGGAGATCCAGACTACTGATCGCATAGCCGTCCATGGCACTGTTGGTATACGCCGGCACGTCAATCGGTGATTTGACCGGTTGCGCGACAATGCGTCCAACACACTGCCTCAGCGGCACCACCTCGCTGTCATCGAAACCGAGCGGCGAAATCTGACGCGCCAGTCTTTCAAGTGCGACCTCAACGGGCAGCAACTCCGGCTCTGTGACATCATCACAGGAAGCCTGCTTTTCAATTGCCATAGTGTCCTGCCTTAACCTGAAGCAAAGTGCTTTTCCGCGAGCGCCAGTTCCTCTGGGGTGTTTATATTAACGAAGCTCTGTGCAAACTGCCGGCAGTCCACCTGCACCAGTTGATGTGCCTCGAACCATCGATCAATCTTGCGTTGCCCGTCACCGAGATATGATCGCAGGCTGCTCAGCAGTTCACACTTCAGCAGCAGAAAAACAGGATGTGTGCGCTCCCCGTCATGTGCAACGGCGATATCCGCACCGGCCTGCTGCACCTGTGCCCACAGGTGCGGCAGCAATTCGACCGACTGCATCGGTGAGTCACACGGGCAGGTGTACACCCATTCGGTTGATGCGGCAGAAAGTCCTGCCTCTACGCCAGCCAGCGGCCCCTGGTACCCGTCGATACTATCCGGCACCACCGTCACCGGATATTGCCGGTACCGCGCCAGGTTGCGGTTGGCATTCACGACGATCTGATCCACATTGACGGCCAGCGTATCCACAATGTAGCCGATCATTTCGCGCCCGGCGATGTGTGCCAGTCCCTTATCAGCACCATCCATGCGGCGCCCCATGCCACCGGCTAGTATCACTGCCGTTACCTCAGTTCGAAGTGTCATCGTGCTTACCGTTCAAGCTGGCTGAAATAGTCAGCCAGAAACGCATCAAACGATTGTTCATCTGCCGCTTCGATCTCACGCTGCCTGACATGAGAAGCCTCGGCAAGTTGCCGGAATTCACGTTGTTTTTCGGCAGACAGCGGGTTGTCATCAAAGTGTGCCTTGTGCTCCAGCGACTTTCTTAAACCAAAGCCGAAAAAGTCTTCATCATTTTCCTTGAGTTCACGCAACATGGTAGCCGAAGGGGTGCTCGCAGGTTCGTATACCTTTTCAAGCTGCTGACTCAGTGAATTGCAGTACAGTTTTGGCTTACCGGGTGCATCCAGCAGATCGCACATCTCGCCAACCACATCCAGAATCTCTACTCCCCACTGTCGCAGCGATACCTCCTGCCCCTGGCGTATCAGCTTAAGGTCGGGATCTCGTCCGCGATGTGCCACCGCAAGCAGATTGCTTTTTATATGCTGATATTCACTGGTGCTGATTTGCGGACTTTCGCACAGCATGCAGAACAGCATAAACGACTCGACAAAACGCAGTTGCTCATCATTGATCCCAAGCGGATCATAGGCATTCACATCAAGTGATCGCAGCTCGACATACTGCACCCCGCGCCTCGCCAGAGCAATGGAGGGCATTTCATTGGCTTCAGTGATTTGTTTGGGACGTATGGAGCTATAATATTCGTTCTCTATTTGCAGCAAATTCTCGTTTAACTGCTGATATTCATCGTCGGCATCCCGCAACCCCAGCGCGGCATAGCGCTCGGACCGGGTAGAGATCGCACGCTGCAGGAAATCAACATACGATTCCAGCGTGTTGTAATCCGCATCGATACTCTCGGATTCCTCGCGATTGTTCTGATAACCGATGTCCCCCATGCGCAGCGAAGTGGCATAGGGTTCATACAAGGTGTTTTTCCCCAAGCGGCGCATTTTCTCAGGCGGACTGTTGCTGCCAAAGAAGGAACCGCACACCGCCGGCGAAGCACCGAACAGGTAAGGTATCAGCCAGCCGAATCGCAGAATATTTCGAACCAGCGCAAAATACTGCGCCGACACAAAAGTCTTATCCGGGTGAGTCACTTCGTCAACTTCAGCCATCAGCTGCCAGAAGGTGTCGGGATAGGAGTAGTTATAGTGAACCCCCGCAATCGCCTGCATCTTGCGCCCGTAGCGCAGACCCAGGCCGCGGCGATACACGTGCTTCATACGACCAATATTCGATACCCCGTAACGACCGATCGGCACATCACAATCGAGGTTCAGCTTACACGGCATACTGCTGCCCCACAAAAGCTCACCCTCATCCAGACAGGAATAAACATAGGATTGAACCTCTGTCAGACACGACAAAGTATCTCCCATGTCTTTAAAAGGCGGTGTCACAATTTCAAGCAGCGCTTCGGAAAAATCTGTAGTGATCCGGCTGTGAGTCAGCGGCGCACCCAGTGCAACAGGATGAGCCAGCGTCGACAGGGAACCATCCGCCGCCACCCGCAGGCATTCCTTTTCAACGCCGACCATACGTCCATACAATGGTCGGCTGGAGCACTTTTTATAGACCGCTTCGAGACGGTTACGCGCCATGGTGTACAAAGACGAATCTCCAGTTGAATTATTCGCAGCCCGGGCTGGCGTGCCGCAGATCTGCTCATCGCAAGAGCAGGTCCGTCATGACGCGTTGACGATGACTGCAGACGCAGGGTCATCAATACGCTGCAAAACACAATCGATCAGGCGCCACCAGCGGAGCGGGTTCTCGACGAATTGTGCCGCACAGCAGTCGCCCGGACAGAAAAATTACCTGCTGCATGCGACTCTGAAGCACACCGACGCCATGGGCAATCCGTGAAACATCAGATACGCTCTGACACAATACTACGGTACGCAATTCCCTGTCGGTAATGCCGCAGCAGCGCCAGTGTCTCAACCCGTGCCCGGGTTATCAATGGTGCCGTAGCCGGCTGCTTCAAGCCCGCAGGAAATTATCGTCGCAACCGACCATCAATACAAAAACGAGCACGACCACCGCGAGTTTTATCTGATGGTTAAGTTTAAAACTATCAGGCACTTAACGTGAACCCTACCGACACAGCCAAACTGCTTCACACGGAAACAATCGGCACCGGACCGGATCTGGTCATGCTGCACGGGTTGTTCGGCAGCGGAGATAACTGGCGCAATCAGGCAAAAAAGCTGGCAGACAGGTTTACCGTGCACACTATGGATGCGCGCAATCACGGTGATTCACCGCACGATTCGATCATGAACTATCCGGCCATGGCAGCCGACGTGATCGCTACCTGCGAACAGCGGGCACTCAATCGCATCCACCTGCTCGGGCATTCAATGGGTGGGAAAACGGCCATGCAGGTTGCCCTGCAGATGCCGACGCTGATAGAAAAGCTGGTCGTGGTAGATATTTCACCACGGCAGTATCCGCACCACCACAACGAAATTCTGCAGGGGCTCAGCCTGCTGCAGCAACGCCCGCCCGCCAGTCGCAAAGCGGCAGACGAACAACTGGCACCGCACGTGGACGACCAGTTTGTCCGCGCATTTCTGCTCAAAAGCCTGTACAGAACCGAAGCGGGTCAGTACCGTCTTAAAATCAATGTCGATGCGATCAATCGGTGTTACACCGATATCGCCGCTGCCATTAGACCTGCACCGGAACATCTGCAATACGACGGCAGCACGCTCTTTATAAAAGGTTCAGACTCCAACTACCTGCAAGCAGAGGATCGGCCGCTGGTGTTGTCCCTGTTCCCACGGGCTCAGCTTAAAACCATCGATGGCGCAGGACACTGGCCACACAGCGAAAAGCCGGAGGTCGTGTCCAGAATAATTGCTGATTTTTTAACTGCGTGATGCACCGGACAGGCAGGCTACCACCTGTTCAAGCAGGGTGCTGTCACCCAGTGCAATCACCTGACCGTGGTGCAGTGAATTCCCTCCTCGCCAATTGGTGACGCAGCCTCCGGCTCCCTCAACGATCGGAACCAGCGCCTGTATGTCGTATGGCTGCAACCCGGATTCCACCACCACATCGACAAACCCGCTCGCCAACATACAGTAGGCATAGCAATCGGCACCGTAACGGGTCATGCGGGTCGCATCAGACACTGCATCAAAGGCGTCTTTCTCCTCAACGGTTCGAAAGATATCCGGACTGGTCGTCATCAGCGTCGCGTCGGACAGGCGCACACAGGGACGCGTGTGCAACACATGAGTGCCTGCGGGTGTTTGAAGTATCGTCTGTTGTGGCACACCGATATAGCGTTCCCGCAGATAGGGTTGATCTGCCACACCGATGACCGAACGCTCACCGTTGTGCAGCGCTATCAATGTGCCCCATACCGGTATGCCGGCGATAAATGCACGGGTTCCATCCACCGGGTCGAGCACCCAGGTCAGTCCGGAGGCACTGTCGCGAGCACCATGTTCCTCTCCCAGAATACCGTGATCGGGAAATCGCATGGTAATGAGCTCACGCATCGCAGTTTCAGCGGCACGGTCTGCTACTGTCACCGGATCAAACCCGCCGCGGCCCGGTTTGTGGTCAACCGTTACCTGACTGCGAAAATGCGGCAGAATCACCGAACCGGCAACGTCAGCCAATTCACCTGCGAAGGCAATCAACCTGTCCAGCGTGGCGTTATCCAGAGGTACTGCGGTGGAATCGGGCAGTTTCATAGCATCGTGACGACATGATATTGAAACGATATTATGAATAGAACGCGTTGCAAAATCGCCTACAATTCAATATGGATATCCCGATCAACACTTCGCCGAAACCGTATGGGCAACTGCAGCCACAAAAAGCGCTGTCCAATGACCCGCCGGCGACACCAGGTCGGCGATCCGTTTAAATTCAAACCCATGAGAAAACAATGTTAGCACCGAGAACAGTGAGCACGGCCGGTTTGTTACTGGCGATTGCCGCAATGGTTTTCGCCGTAGGCTACCTGCAGATGATCGAGTATCTGGAGCCCTGCCCACTGTGTGTACTTGATCGTATGGTTGTTATTGCGCTCGGCGTGGTCTTTTTCATCTGTCTACTGCACAATCCGGCACGCACCGGTCGCCGGATCTACGGTGGGTTGGCAGCACTGTTGTCGCTAACCGGTATCGCTATTTGTCTGCGACACATCTGGCTGCAAAACCTGCCGGCAGATCAGGTGCCGGAGTGCGGCGCGGGTTTCTGGTACATGCTCGAGAGCATGCCATTGTTACAGTTTATGGACACTATCCTGAACGGGTCAGGTGAATGTGCGGAAATCCACTGGCAGTTCCTGGGTTTTTCCATACCGGAATGGACACTGGTATTGTTTGTGGTATTTTTTCTTATCTCAATCAGCCTGATCTTCAGTCGCTCAACCAGGGACGCGTGACCGAACACTAACCTCGGTTCTGATTTGTCAATAAATAAACTGTCAGCTAGACTGTCGTTTCGCGACAGGAGCGTGTATTTTTCACGACTGTCCGCGGCGCTCGATCGTTGTCGGTTTTCATAAGTGCAGTGCGACCCGCTGTGCTGACCACCAGCAAAACCGGCAACAGTCTTCGAGGCCGACGGACAATACATGTAACATGAATACCGTGGTAACCAACATCACCTCCGGGCTGTGCAACTCCCATCACAGCAACAGTGCTGATCTGAGGAGCAGCCTATGTCTGATTCCCTGAGAGACCAGCTGATCGCAGCAGGGTATAAAGCGCCAAAGGAAGAAAAGAAAAAGCAAAACACCGGCAAAAACAAAAAGAAAAAATCCGGCAGGAAAAACGCCCGCCCGCCTGCGGCGACAGGAAAAAAAGCGCCCAGTGGCAAACAGCCGCCAGCAGGTACCGGCAACGAAGCTGAAATTGCCGAAAGAAAAAAGCTGAAGGCAGAGATTAAAACATTAATCGACGCCGCCAAGCTCAGTGATTGGAAAGGAGAAACCGTGTATCGCTATCTGGTTGACTCCAGAATCCGGGAGCTCTACGTCAAAGACGAAGTACAAAACAGACTCGCTGCCAGAGAACTCGCTATTACCAGATTGAACGGAGACACTTACGTGGTACCGCGTGACACCGCGCTCGCCATCCGCAAAATCAATCCGCAGTGGAGCGTATTTAATCTGGAAGAGCAAACCGGTCCTGTCGATGAAGCTGAAGAGTACAGTGAATACAAAGTTCCCGATGACCTGAAGTGGTAGTGTAGTGACAGCAACATCGTTCTTGTGGCACGACTACGAGACGTTCGGCAGAGACGCCGCCAGGGAACGCCCGGCACAATTCGCCGCGATACGTACGAACGACGAACTTGAGGAAGTCGACGATCCGGTCATGATGTATTGCCGGCAGTCCACTGACTACCTGCCCGATCCGGAATCCTGTCTGATCCATGGCGTATTGCCGCAAACTGCTAACCGCGAAGGCAGCACCGAGTGGGATTTTGCCTGCAGCATCAACCGTATGATGTCGCAGCCCGGGACATGTACCGCCGGCTATAACAACATTCGTTTTGACGATGAGTTTACCCGCCAGCTCCTGTTTCGCAACCTGCTTGACCCTTACGCTCGCGAATGGAGTAATGGCAATTCCAGATGGGATCTGATTGATGTAGTCAGGCTGACGCGGGCGCTGCGTCCGCAAGGGATCGAATGGCCTTTTGACAACGACGGCAAACCAACAAACAAACTCGAGCTGTTAACTGATGCCAACGGTATTGCTCACGACAATGCACACGATGCGATGTCAGATGTCCATGCGACCATCGCTATCGCAAAGCTGATAAGAAACAAGCAGCCGCGACTGTACGATTTTGCGTTTAGCGCTCGAAAAAAAGTAGCGACCATGGCAGCACTCAGCCTGGTCAGCAAACCCGCGGCACTACACGTTTCAGGTATGTATTCTTCCGAGTTCGCGCACACCAGCATCGTCATGCCACTGGGTCCGCACCCGACCAACGCCAACGGTATTCTCGTCTACGATCTGCGCAACAGTCCAAATGACATAATAAAGTGCAGCAAGGAGGAAATAGCCGACCGATTGTTTACTCCACAATCCGAACTGCCTGTGGACGTCAGCCGGATTTCGGTGAAAACAGTCCATGCAAATCGTTGCCCGGTGATTGCACCGCTGTCCGTACTGACCGACGAAAACGCCGCTCGACTTAAGCTTGACGTCAACCAGGCACTACAGTACCGCGATTCACTGATCAAAGCCGGAGCACAAGTCAGTGAGAAACTGGCCTGGGCTTTTGCCGCCCGGGACTACCCGCATGTCGATGATCCGGAGCTGACACTGTACTCCGGTAATTTTGCGAGCGATCGGGACCGCAAGCTGATGCAGCAACTGCAAGGGTGCCTGGCCGCCGGTGAAACACCACAACTCCCCGAGTTCGACGATCGCAGGCTGCTCGAAATTTACTTCCGCGTAAAGGCCAGATCGCATCCCCACCTGCTATCTGAGGGTGACACTGGCAAATGGTCGGCGTTCTGCCGAAGTCGGGTACATCAGGGCATCGACGGGTTCAGGAACCACGATAATTTCGTCAAGTCATTGATTAAGCTCAGGGCAAGTCACAACGACCCAAACTCGCAGCACATCTTCAATAACCTGGAAGAATACGGTCAGATGGTAGCGGACTACTCCAGACTGGAATAACCTGTCACAGCAAATGACGTATCGAACTTTGCGAAATACTGATTCCTCCGGCGCTGCGCATCTGACCACCATGTGCGGACAACCCAGCTGTCAGATTACGCCATGTGCGTCATGTACGTTTTCGCGGGTAGTTCTGCGGTAGACTGTCCAAATGAAACATTCGTCACAAATTGTACTGTTTCAGTCACCGCCGGAGTCGTGCAGCTATTTGCCGAACCACGTGTCTCGCAATGTGTATGCGGATCCTTTTCGCACACCCACGATGGAGATGTACGACCTGCTGATTCAGAAGGGCTTCAGGCGCTCCGGACACCACATCTACCGGCCGCACTGCGTTACCTGCGAACAGTGCGTGTCTGTTCGTATTCCCGTCAGTCAGTTCCAGCCAAAGCGCAATCAACGACGCGCCATCAGGGCCAACGGCGATCTGACGGTTGAAGTTGCCGAAGCAAAGTACACCGACGAGTATTTCAGCTTATACGAACGCTATCTAAACACACGACACAAAGACTCCGGCATGGATCAGCCAAAGCGCGCAGACTTCGAGCGGTTTCTAATCAGCGAATGGTGTGAAAGCTTTTTTCTCGAGCTCAGACTGGACCGCGAGCTTGTTGCAGTTGCAGTAACCGATCAGACATCCACCGGGTTGTCCGCTGTGTACACCTATTTCGTACCTGAACTGGTCACACGCAGCCTTGGCACGATTTCAATCATTGAACAAATCAAACTCGCCCGGGCGATGAAACTCGAATACCTGTACCTCGGGTACTGGATCGCAGGCAGTGATAAAATGAAATACAAGGCGGGCTTCACGCCGCAGGAACGCTACATTTCAGATCAGTGGATAAAAGTGGAACGCGTCTGAGCATCGCCTGCCAGGCTGCGTCGCCAAGGTAAAGATCAACTTATTTTCTGCGTAAAGTCGATGACGAAGTTATTGTCAGCCGCGGGATCCGAACGGCGGATGTTTACCAGCCGCTCCACATACCTTCTATAGAAAGCCTGCTCACCGGATTCCTCTGCAAGCGCTCTAAACAATTTTTCAGCATCGGTCCACATGCCTCTTCGATAAAACTGCATGGCTTTGCGATGCATCTGCAGTCGCCGATAAGTGGATGGCACCGCTTCGTCCTCGTGGCACACTGGTTGGAATATTCGCACAAAGCGCTGCCGGCCTTTGACATGCACTGTATCGAGTTCCCTGAACAAATAGTCCGGTACTTCCTCGGTAACACGGTCATTCACCACGATAGACAGGTTATACACACCGGTGCATCGCTGAAGTCTGTCCGCCGTATTAACCGCATCACCGACCACGGTATAAGTCATTCGTTCACTCGACCCGAGATGTCCAACGTGTGCGCTGCCGGTCGATATTCCGATGCCAACAGCAATCGGTGGCAATCCGTCACTGACCAATTCTTTTGACAACGCCTCTATTGCCGGCACAATCTCTCTGGCAGCCCTGAGCGCATCGCTTGCATGGGTATCGCTGTTTCCGGGCGCGCCCCAGAATGCCATGACACTGTCACCGATATATTTGTCAATGGTGCCGCCGTGACGCGCGACAATCTCACACACAACATCAAAGAAACGGTTGAGCCAGCCTGGTAGCAACTCGGGATCCAGTCGTTCAGAAATGCCGGTAAACCGCTTAATGTCGCAAAACATAATCGTCATATCGCGGGATTCACCACCCGGCGTTTCAGTGGGGTGTGCGAGGTAATGTTCAACGATTTGAGGCGGCGCATACTGCTGCAGGTATCGATTGGCCCGTCGCAGTCGTAAAGCAGCGATCAGACCACTGACCAATAACCCGCTGACAGACAGTACTGCCATCGTCATCGCAAGCCCGCTCAGCGATGGCGACGCAAATGGCAAGGCCAGGTATTTCAACACGGCGATGATCCCGAATACCACTGCGGCGGCGATTAACCCGCCGGACAAAGACAACAGCGGTATGGCACAACACAGTGCAAACAACAGGCAAATCGATAACACGACGCCGCGGGAGAATGAGAAGTTGCCAGGATCATGAAACTGAGGCGCAACATCAATATATCCGCTACTGAAATCAATGGTACCGGACAGTGTAACGACCCCGAGAGTCAACAAAAGGGACACGCACAGAACAGCCGCCATTAACACCATGTATGGCACTCTTCTAATCGCTAAAGTCGCCCATTTGCGCAAAGATCGCTGTCCCGGCTCAATGCTATATTCATGAATACATTGAACTTTCTAGTAACACGTAAGATTAACCCACCGTTACTAGCAAACAGCGTGCTAGCCTGCATTATTCACAAGGCGACGACCGGGAATAAGCGAAAGCGCAGGTGTATAGATTCAAACCCGCTGTTAAGTGCGTCTGCCAAATTAGCGCAGTGTCTATTCGCCACCAGAAGAAAATCTCGCGTCACATCTCAGCCGATCCTCCTCGAAGCGTGGCGGGCCACGCATCTCGGACGATCGACTGACCTGTTTAGCGAGATTTCCTTTGGACGACGAATCCTCATGAATAATGCAGGCCAGCCCGACTGTGTTTTACCCTGTCAGCGAGTCGAGCAACCCGGTCAGACGGCTCCATTCAAACGCGGGCCCGGGGTCGGTTTTACGTCCCGGTGCTATCGTGGAGTGCCCGACAATGTTGTCGGTATTGATATCCGCGTAAGTATGCTGCAGCGCCAGTATCACACGCGCCAGCGTTTCGTATTGTCGCAAGTCGTAAGGCAACCAGTCAGTTCCCTCAAGTTCGATACCAATTGAAAAGTCATTAAATCGCTCGCGACCCCGGTACGCAGAGACACCTGCGTGCCACGCACGTTTGTCAAACGCGACAAATTGCGTGGTATCACCGTTGCGGTCAATCAACAAATGGGCGGAGACCTTGAGTTGGCATATCTGCTGAAAGTACTCATGTTTTTCGGGATCGAGACAATTGCAGAAGAGATGCTCGATAAACGGCCCGCCAAACTGCCCCGGAGGCAGGCTGATATTGTGCAGAACAATTGTGTCTACCCGGCAACCGGGACGCTCATCGAAGTTGGGACAGGGACATTGCCGCGCACTCGAAAGCCAGTGGTTTTCAATGCTACTCATTCGTCTTCTTTTTCAGCGCCACTGCAGATTCCCTATTTAACCAAAAACGCCCAACAAGTCGCGGGTTTTTCACCCGCCGGCCCGACTGTGTTTATACTGCCGCCAATACGCCCCCTGTGGCTCACCACCAGTGCTGAAATAGTCACCGTACTGCAGAACCCCGATCATGTCAGAATCAACCAATCCCGTCGTCGCACGCTGTATCGAAAAACTGAAAGGTTCACCCCAGAGGCTGGTTTTGCCGGAGGGAGAAGATGCCCGTGTACAACAGGCAGCATCGCGACTCGTCGAACTCGGCGTCGCCCACCCGATACTGCTGGGCGACGAGCAGGCCATTAACCGCGAAAAAGCCTGCGATCTGGCCGGTATAGAAATCGTCCAACCCGGCAACAATAACAACGATGCGCTGGCCGCATCCCTGATCGGCCGAAAGCGTAAAATAACCGCAGAGAACGTGCATGAGTACATTCAGATGCCGGTCTACCATGCCGTGGCGATGCTGAACCATGGAGAAGTCGACGCGATGGTGGCAGGCGCAGTGCTGGCCACATCAAGCGTCATCGAGGCTGCCTTTGCCGTTGGTCCGAAGCCCGGTATCAAAACGCTATCGAGCTTTTTCCTGATGGACCTGAAAAACCAGGTCGAGGACATTTCGCAGACGCTGCTGTTTGCAGACTGTGCGATAAACATCGATCCGGATGAAGAACAATTGGCCGAAATCGCCATCACCACGGCAGACAGCGCAGCCAGATTGCTGGATGAACCACCACGACTGGCGATGCTGTCGTTTTCCAGTCACGGCAGCGCCAGGCATCCACATGTAACTAAGGTTGCACGGGTTGTGGAACTCGTGCGGGAACGCGCACCATATATACATATTGACGGTGAGTTACAGGTGGATACCGCCCTGTCCACGCGCGTCGCAGAAGGCAAGTTGCAGGATCTCGGCGCGGTGGCCGGACGCGCTAACGTGTTGATTTTCCCTGACCTCGATGCAGGTAACATCGCTTATAAGCTGGTCCAGTACTGCGGTGGAGCAAAAGCGACAGGGCCACTGCTGCAGGGGTTTGCGAAACCGGTTTGCGACCTCTCTCGCGGGGCTTCAGTCGAGGACATTGTATCTGCCTCGGTGGTGACTATGGCAATGTCGCAGCCGTTAAATTAAGCGAGGTCCGCGCAGCGGAACGACAGTGCTGCACCTAACGTATGCAGGTAACTTGAAAAGAGCGGACCAAATCCTACTATTAACGGACCGACTCCTTCCTTTGCCCGGGGGAGAGTTAGTCTTCACATATCAGTTGTTGCTGGCACGGAATTTTCCCCGCGCCACTCATCACTTTGCGCTGAAAGTCTCCGCACCGGAGAGAAATCCACCATCAGCTAACATCAGGTTAACCGGATAACTGCTCTGCCCATGAGTACTGACGACCCACAGGTATTACCCAAAAATAACGCGGAAAAAACCGGTCTGATACTCCCCGGCCAGGCCTTGCCCGGCAAGTTATTGATTCTTCCCGTTTACGAACGACCGTTCTTCCCCGCCCAGATTCAGCCCCTGGTCGTTGATAAAGACCATTGGCAGAGCACGTTCCATCACCTGCGTGACACCAAACAGCACATCGTCGGTCTGGTGTATGTACATGACGGTGCCGACGAAATACCGGGCACTCACGATTTCGCCTCAACCGGATGCGTCGTGCGGATGCACAATGTCGTAGAGCAGGAGTCCAGCATACAGTTTATCGCGCAGGGACTGCAGCGGTTTAATGTAAAAAAATGGCTGAGGAAAAACCCGCCTTTTGCCGGCTCGGTAGAGTATCCGGTCGAACCCGATGAAAACAGAGACGAAGTAAAGTCGTATGCGATGGCATTGATACAGGCCATCAAAGAGCTGGTACCGCTCAACCCGCTGTACAACGAAGAGCTTAAAAACTTTCTCAACCACTTCAATCTCAACGAACCCTCGCCACTGGCAGACTTTGCCGCCGCCATTACCACCGCACCCGGTGAGGACCTGCAGGAGGTACTCGACACCATTCCGATCCTACAGCGAATGGAACGGGTACTTCTGCTGCTGCGCAAAGAAATTGAGATGGCGCGTCTGCAAGGGGAAATCAGAGAAGAAGTAGAAGGCAAGATTCATAAAAACCAGCGCGACTTCTTTCTTAAAGAACAGCTGAAGATCATTCAGCGCGAACTGGGTATCGCAAAAGATGACCGCACTGCCGACATCGAAACCTTCAAGCAAAGGATGGAAGCGAAACACCCGCCCGAACCCGTTACCAAGCGCTTCGAAGAAGAGATCCAGAAATTATCTCTGCTCGAAACCGGATCACCCGAGTACGGTGTCACCAGAAACTATCTGGACTGGGTCAGTTCGGTGCCGTGGGGCATTCAGTCTGAAGATAAACTCGATCTGAAAAAAGCGCGCACCATCCTCAATCGGGACCATGCCGGTCTCGACGATGTTAAGGACCGAATTCTCGAGTTCCTCGCACTGGGCGCTTATCGTGGTGAAGTAGCAGGCTCGATCCTGTTGATGGTGGGTCCGCCCGGTGTGGGCAAGACTTCTATCGGACGCTCGATTGCGGACTCGCTGGGGCGCAAATTTTACCGCTTCAGCCTCGGCGGCATGAGAGATGAGGCCGAAATTAAAGGTCATCGACGAACCTACATCGGTGCCATGCCGGGCAAACTCATACAGGCATTGAAAGAAGTGGAAGTGGAAAACCCGGTGATTATGCTCGATGAGGTCGATAAAATCGGTGCTTCATTTCAGGGCGATCCCGCCTCTGCTCTGCTCGAGGTGCTGGACCCGGAACAAAACAGTGAGTTTCTCGACCACTATCTGGACCTTCGAGTCGATCTGTCGAAGGTACTGTTTGTTTGCACCGCGAACCAACTCGATACCATTCCGCGACCATTACTTGATCGCATGGACGATATACGCCTGGCGGGCTATCTGCCTGCGGAAAAACTGGCCATCGCGACGAAGCATTTGTGGCCGCGTTTACTTGAGCGCAACAAGGTCGCCAAAAGCAAAGTCGCCATCTCGGAATCCGCAATCAGGTTGCTGATCGACGGCTACGCAAGAGAAGCCGGCGTCCGTAACCTTGAGAAGCTGCTGGCGAAAATTCTGCGCAAGGCTGTAGTGAAACTGCTCGGTGGTGCAAAAAAAGTTTCCGTCAGCAACAAGAATCTGTCCGACTACATTGGCCCGCCAATATTTCGCAAAGAACGCCAGCTGAAGGGCGTGGGCGTGGTCACCGGCCTGGCGTGGACTGCGATGGGCGGCACGACCCTGCCGATCGAGGCCACTATAATAAACAACAAAAAGAGCGGCTTTAAACTAACCGGTAATCTCGGCAATGTGATGAAAGAGTCAGCCGAGATTGCCTACAGCTATATTACGTCCAGTCTTGATCAGCACAACGTAAAACGCGATCTGAGAGAAGACACCTTCATTCACCTGCACGTACCAGAGGGCGCCACACCGAAAGACGGACCGAGCGCGGGTATTACCATGGCCACTGCACTGTTGTCACTTGCACTGAACAAAAAAGTGAATGCAGCGATCGCTATGACCGGAGAACTAACCCTGACCGGAAAAGTCCTGCCTGTCGGTGGGATAAAAGAGAAAATGATCGCAGCGAGGCGGCTGGGTATCAAAACCGTGATACTGCCGTTGGACAACCAGCGCGACTATGACGAGCTGCCAAAAGCCATTACCACCGGACTGAAAGCCCACTTTGTGGAAACGTTTGCCGAGGTCACAGCGGTTGTTTTCGGATAGATGAACCTGCTCGCTGTGAGCTAAAACGTCATCGTTGCCAGCGTGCCGCTCGACCAGTTGGGTCGGCGCCACGGGTATGGACTGGACATGCCATGCAGCTCTTCCAGACGGCGACTGGCCTCCTCCTGATCACCAATGCGCTCGAATGCAAAGGCAATGACATTATTGCAGATAGCTCGCTGCCAGCCACCGAGCAGATGTTGTCCGCGACGATAAATCCGAAGTTGTCGGTACATATCGGCAATGACCGTTGAGCTTATTTGCGGTTGTGAAACAACGCTTCCGCACTCTATGTGCGCGACCAGACCTGCAATGGCCGTTGTCAATTCTTCATCGGAATGCCGGCCAACAAACTCGATAAACCGATTCGCTTTTTCCGGCGACTTGATCAGGAACCTTGCGGCGGACAGCACACCATGAATGTGCAGCGCGTTGACCCGAAGCAGTTCTTTCAGACTCGACTCAATCTGTTCGTCTTTCAGCGCAACACAACCCTTGGTAATAATGAGCCCGCATAAAGACTCGGCATCATTCGGGTCCAGTCGCTGTGCAATGCGGAAATGTTTAAATGCCACAGCGAGCGCCGCAGCGGCGGATTCTACCGGCAGCACACCCGGCACGAGACCCCGCTGCTTGGCCTCGCAAATCTTTACGTGACCATAGAGCACATTGGCATCAATATTCGCAGGGTATGCATCCAAAAACGCTTTCACTGCACCCACAGACAAACGGCTGTAATCAATGCTCGCATACAGTCCCTGACGTTGTTGCGCATCCAGCCCGGCAAAATACTTCACCAGCGCATCCGGACATTGCAAATTGATCAAATCAGTCGCCACACTGAAATCTGAAGACGCGACTGCAAAGTCGTGGTTTGTTGTTGAGCAGAAAAGCATGGTCGCCGATTGTGAGCGTGGCTCAACTACGCCACCTTCGATGGCTTTGGTAAACTCGTGTTCGATATGCCAGTGCACGACATGGGCAAGCGCCATCGTTAAACAGGTTGCCACCAGGGTATCCACGCCGGCAACAAACCAGTGTGTGCCGGACAGTATTACCGTGAGCAACAAATTCACGGTGGCCAGGTAACCACCGCTGAGCTCGCGTTTACTGGCCCAGAGATACACTGCCAGCATACAAGGCAGTAAAACGAGGTAAGACATTTTTCCCCTTTTCGACAAACTACGTCGCCGATGAGCTGGGGGAGGATATTACCGCACAGGCAAAGTTATCGCTGTGAACAGCGTGGGGAATCGCTCAGGTTGATGTCGAACCAGGGCCTGGAGCGGCGCTCAGGCTGACAGGCTCGTCTGCCCGGCTGACGACTGCGTCACGTGCCGCACGTCGGTATCTTCATCGCCGGGCAGCCTGCCGAGCTGCCTGAGGCAGGCCCGGTAGATCAGATACATGCTGAACTGTACTCCGAAAATCAGCGACGCAAACCATAAGT
>CAZOXM010000044.1:0-2683 GCA_964583825.1 uncultured Granulosicoccaceae bacterium | reverse complement strand
TAGATCAGATACATGCTGAACTGTACTCCGAAAATCAGCGACGCAAACCATAAGTGCAGCGGCTGTGCAAAGGCCGGAATGTGAAGTCGATCCATCGTGACTCCCAGCAGAATGGTGGCTAAAAGCAATGCCATCAGTGCCACCGCAAATCGACGAAGCAGGTGTCCCGACGGCAGTTTCCTCCAAAGCGTCCATGCAAGCCACAGGTTGATGAACAGAATAATGGATGAAAATGAACGGTGGACGTAGAAAATAATGTTCAGGCGTTCTATCCAGAGTTCCCGCGACGAGTTATTCATCGCCTTGGCGATGATATCCACCGATTCCCGCACCTGCGTGCCCATGACCATCTGCACGATCGTCATGCACATCACCGCAATCAGAACCTTGTTCACCACCGGCGGCAATCTTTCAACACCATCCGCTCGCACCACATCCCGCTGGGAGCGAATGACTCCGTACAACAACATCGCAACAATGCACTGTGCCATCAGCATGTGCAGCGTGATCATCCCGGGACGCAAGTTACTCGCAACGACTCGCGAGCCAAGCCACCCTTGAAAAGCCACCGCAAAAAAGGCGGCCACACAAACCAGGGTAACCACCACGTCCCGCTTTCGGAAGTGGCGTGATGCGATCATGGTGAGAAAGATAAAAATGCCGATACTCACACCCAACAGGCGGTTCAGGTACTCAATCCAGGTTTTGCGTACATTGAAACGGGTTTCCGCATAACCACGATCCGCATAGATCTGCTGATAGTCTGCCGGCAGCTGCTGCTCGCTGGTGGGTGGAATCCAGCGCCCGAAACAGGTGGGCCAGTCGGGACAACCCATGCCCGCACCGGATGCGCGCACCGCACCGCCCACCAGAATCAATACGTAAACGGCGAATACCGTCGTGAGACCGAGTTTTCTGAATCTGCTGATTTGAGCCGAAGTCATGGGCCTGATTGTCTGCTAGCCGGGGAGATATACGGTGGCCGGATTAGTCCGGCCCAGTTTTCCGCGGGATTTTAGTCGATCACCGACACATGTGTGTTCACAAGGCCCGATGCGTTTTCTAAAACCCGATATTATGCCCTATAGTTAAATGATACAGAGCGTCGCCACATCAGGTGGCAATGCAGCGGATCAGGCCAGATGACGACAAAAAAAACGAGCCGATTTACCCACTACGATGAACTGCTGGCCGTGCGCATGGGGGCCACGGGTTTTACCCTCAGCGAAACTGCCCTGCCGCAGATCACCTGTGAGACCACCGGGCTGTATGTCGAGGAGCTACTCGCGCTCGGCTTTATTTTCTCGCACGAACTGTCGGTCACCAACGCAGTGGGAAAAGACGAAGGTGACCCTGCGGCGATCATCGCCTACATCAAAGCGGACGACAATGCCTACGCGCTCGTCACCGATCTCTATCACGAGGACTGCTGGGTTCATTTCACCAGTTTTTTCCCCGACGGCACGCGCATCACCACCACCAGCCAGCCCGGCGTACTGAGCCTGGAGAAGCGTTCTGACACCACATCGCCGCACCGGATCCAAAATGTCGGGTCAACACCGATAGAGTCACAATGGAAACGCCATAAGCGATTCATCGCCACCGAAGTACCGGAAAAGTCACCGCTGCTTTTCAAGCCGGTACAGCAGCTGGCGTTAGAGGAACATTTCTATGACGGGTTCGTGGCGGACTTATTGCGTCAGAACATTTTGCAGCAGTCGGATACACAAACCGTCCGATTCACTCGCTCGGGGGCACGTAACTTTCACCTGGCCCTGACATCACGCTCGGCCAAACGACCCGCATCCAAGGCAGGTCAATGGATGACAAAGCCTCGCAATAACCCGCTCAAGGCAGCAATGACCGCGCGCAATCTTGCGTTCGCCGGGGCCGCAGTGGTGGGTCTCGGTATTATTGCCCTGCTATTGCAGAGCCGCGAGTTTCCCCTACCTCTAAGCGGTGAGGCAGAAGTCGCTGCCCTGCAGCCACCGGTTGCAATACCGCCCGAGACAGACGAAGCAACATCACTTCAGGTGCCGGACGTCTCCACGGTTACTGTTGCACCGGACGAAGATACCGCAGTGCCTGCGGCGATCGATGAGCAAAAGGTAAATGACCGGCAGAACTACCTGATCGCGGATCAGGAAGACGAGATGTGGCGTATCGCGGTGGAAAACGCAGAGTTTTTTCTGTTATCCAACGATGGCGATCCAGCACCCTGGATACGCACTGCACGAAAGATCGCGGCCGGTTTCACCTCGGACGACTCCCGCCTCGCCCGCACCTATTTTCTGTCGGCCCTGCTCGAGCCGGATTTTCGCATTGCCGAGCAACAGTTCAATCGGGCACTCAGCATTCAAACCAAAACGCTGGGGCTCTACCACGCCGAGACCGCTCAAACGCTGGAAGCGCTCGCGTGGATAGCCGAGCACAATAAAGATGACCTCGACGAGGCAATCACCCACCAGCAGCTGGCAATCAATATTTACCGGGACATCTTTGGACCGGAAGCCGAAGACACTCAGGCCGCAGAGTGGAAGCTCGCCTACTTTGAAGATCGTCTGTCAGGGGTTAGACCGAAATCCGACAGCAACCGACGGCTGCTGCCGGCGCTGGCGAGGTTTTCCCGCTAGTGTACTGGAGCAAACAGTGTGGTCATTTGAGAGCTTGTCATTTGTTCTGC
>CAZOXM010000043.1:39339-41135 GCA_964583825.1 uncultured Granulosicoccaceae bacterium | reverse complement strand
AATCCCTGCTGCTGAGCCTGCAGCTGATACAGGTGCAGTGCCTCATCTCTCGGCCACTCGGCACTGGAGTAAACAATACCCTGCTCCCAAAACTCCGGTGCATGCCATGCTTCACGTTCGGCCCGCCGTTCTTCATAGTGCGTAATCAGGCGTGCTCGCATAGCATGCTGCAGTGCATCGGTAGCTGTATCGTCGATCAGGTTTTTTAGCTCGAACGGGTCTTCATCCAGATGGTAGAGTTCATCTCCGGCGCTATAGGCAGAAACGTACTTCCAGCCACCTTCATACAGAACTTTCTGAAAGCAGATATCTCCGGAATGCCCAAAATGATCACAGATCATATAGTCACGGGTTTTCTCACCACGTATGAACGGCAAGAGATCTTCGCCATCCGCCGTTAACGGATGATCCAGGCTCGCATCACCGGCTGCCCGTATGGTAGCCGTCACATCAAGCAGGTTCACCGGATCTTCCACGACAGTATCCGGTTCTATTTTTCCAGGCCAGCGCATCACCAGTGGAACGCGGCCGACTTCTTCGGTAAAAGAAGAATATTTATCCCAGCCCGCACCATGAGAGGCAATGCCGTCTCCGTGATCTGCGGTGACAATCAACAACGTGTTGTCATTCAGTCCAAGTTCCGTCAGGCATTGGGTGATGCGGGAGATTGCCGCATCGGTTTGCAGCCCGGAGGCATAGCATCTGGCCAGCACAGTCTGCCAGATTTCCCAATCCGGCCAGCGCTCAAATGCACGGTGCTGACAACGTAGATCCCGCTGTATGCGATAGCGCAGCGGTTTGTCGTCGAGTGATTCACTGAAACTCGGATATTCGGCTATCTCTTCCGGATTGATCAGATCGGCAAATTCCCGACTTGGATAATATGGATGGTGCGGTCCCCACAAACTAACGACGAGCGAGAAGGGATCGCCAGAGCGATCGGCAGCAATACTTTTGAGCCGTTCTGTTGCCATGTCTGCAACAAAAAACTGCTCGTGCACCTCCGGTGGTCCGGACAACACGCCGGCACCGTCCATGTAATCCCATGGTTCGCGGGGAGTCATTGGTACGACAGTACCATTGAGTTCCGGCCGCAGCAGGTGGTGCTCTATGAGACAAGTCGGATGCGGCTGCCCTATCCTTTTCAGATAGTCTTTATATGCTTCACTCGAATAAACATTGCCGTACTCTGGCAGGCTCCAGCCGCTGAGCCCGTAGTGCGACGGGCCATGCTCTGTACCCACATGCCACTTGCCGATATAGTGATTGCGATAACCGGATTGAGCCAGCGACTGACTATAGAGCACTTCATCGTCACGAAATTCGGTTCGATTGTAAGGAATCGGGTATTCACAATTCCAGCGCATGCCATGTTTATCCGGTCGTTTACCGGTAAGCAGGCTGGCGCGTGACGGTGTGCATACCGGCGTGACCGCGTAAGCGCTGCTAAACCATGCGCCGTCGCGCCTTAAACTTTCCAGGCCCGGCCACTGGTATGGATAGCGCGCTGCACCGTAGTGACCAGAGAAGGCTACGTGATCGGCAATGATCATGACTATGTTGGGTAGATTATTTTGCAACCTTGCCTGCCACTTAAATCATCTAAAAAATTATTATGTACTTTGGTTTCAGTTCGAACAATTAGTTTATGATTCTCAATGCGCCAGATACAGCTTATTCATAAATGGAACGGTATACCGTGTTTGCAGAAACACAGTCTCTGGACTTTGTTAGCGAGGCAATGAACCACGAGGCCCTGGAGGCCTGGGTCCCGGAAAATGAAGGCAACCGGTGCT
>CAZOXM010000043.1:37913-39239 GCA_964583825.1 uncultured Granulosicoccaceae bacterium | reverse complement strand
CCACCATCGCCACCATCCGTGCCATCACCACCCTCTGTACTGGCATCACCTCCGTCAGTACCGTCGACCGATCCGTTGTCGCCCCCGTCACCGTCCATATCTGATTCAGTGGAGTCGTTACTGGACCCGCAGCCAGCAAGAAGACAGGATATCGCGATCGCTGAGTAAAGATATTTTAGTGTCATCTACACATTTCCTTTGTTTTCAAGTTGAATAGGGAGACTCCTGCTGCCATTCGAGGCAACGGGTTCAATATAACGCGAGTGTGGTCGTTGTGGAACAGGCTTACATCGAATGGGTTATTTCCGGGAAAAAACAGAATTTGACGGGTCAGCCGCAAATGCTCTCTGTCGCAGCAAAAACCGGCAACGGCATCCGTGCTAGCGACTGCCGTGCCTTCCCAAAACACTCCTATCATAAAAAAAGCCCGCATTCAGCGGGCTTTTTACAAAAATACAGCAGCGCGGTTTTAGCTACTGAGTCACCGTAAACTCAAAAATCGGGGATTCACTGTTGTATACATTTTGTAAACGGATCCACACATCGTTATCGTCGAGCACAGTGAACGGATCGTTTGACGACAATGAGTTATTACTAGTCGTTTCATTCGCGATTGTTTCACGCTCATCGTAATCCCCGAAACGCTGGAACAAGTTCATGCGATATCCGAGTGATCCTTGCCCACTGTCCATAGACGCATCGAAGTTGTAGACACCCGCAGCCAGATTCAATCGATACCAACGATAATCATCAAGCGCATTGACATCCGGCAGGGTCAGTGACTGGGTTTCATCGAGGCTGATTCGTGTTACCGAAGGGCATCGGGTAAATCTCGGTGTGGGTACCGAGGCACCGTTGGCGAAGATCCCCATGACGTAGTTCATCGCCTTGTTGTAGATCGGCTCCACCTTCATTACGATAGTGGTTGGATTTACTATCTCTAGGTACTCATAGCCGCGCAGGAAATAATCGGATCCGGGTTTAAAGTAAAGTGTCTCGTTATCACCCACCGTTGTCACTTTCGCCCCAATCGACCCGAGTTCTTCAGATGCCAGCCAGCCATCGATAATAAGGTGGTAATTGCCCGGCTGCAGATCCACCTGCCATATGTCCTTATTCAGAACCGTACTTTCCGAAATCAATTGTCCCTGAACCAGCTGCCCAACCGACAAAGACGTCGGTGCGTCCTCATTATTGGTGGCCTGGGCTTCAGAGATGGGTAGTGAATCGCACTCGGCAAGCAGGAACTGAGGCGGACCAACCACCCCGACCTGACCAGGGTTTTCATTATTGCCGTTGTCGCTATCGTTAGCGTCGTTGTTATCG
>CAZOXM010000043.1:7383-37813 GCA_964583825.1 uncultured Granulosicoccaceae bacterium | reverse complement strand
TGTTGTCGTTGTTGTTGTCCGTTTGCTCGGTATCCGTCTGCCCTGAATCAGTTTCCGGATCAGAGTCGGAAGAACAGGACATGGTGCTGGACATCGAAACGGCAACGACGCTTATTGCGAATGCCTTGAAAAATTTCATATATCAACCTCTGGCTGCGTTACTATTATCTGGATATCCGAACGGAGCATCCAACCTCTCAAGTACTTTGCCTTACGTGGATGATAGTGTCAATTGAGTAGCGCATGATTGCGCATAGGCTTCTGGACATCATGTTAAATGGAGTCTGCGATGCATTTAAGCGGCAATGCAATTGATGCCTCAACGACGAATTCACTTTTACTTCCAGCAAGGCGTTTATGGCAGTGCGACATTGACAGAGATCACATTTTCTCTTTTACTGCCCACCCCTGCTTATACGTAGATAATAAACAAACAACTCTGCTGACGATGCATAAACACTTGAACGTGTACTACAAATAGATGACCGACAGAATTTTTCAGAAACATCCCGATGGCGGCACCCGTGAGTTCACGCTGGTTGATGATGCGATCGAATACCGGATCTCGGATCAGTTCGTGGAAGAAGAACTATCCGTCGTGTTGTCCGTATTGGTGCCGGAACCTGTGGTCGATGGAAGGATGATGTACTTTATCAGCGAAGTAAATCGGGAAGCATTAATCAAGATGTATGTCGATCTGCCCGACCCGAACACCTTCAGGGCGTTTGTCGACACAGTAAAGCAACGGGTTCGCGATGAAAGCTTCGGCCAACTCGCCGCAGACAATCGCGAGTCGGCTGTCACACAAGCGCAAATAGACACGACAATTCGTATGCTGGAAACCTATCTGGACGCGGACAGCATTGAAAACCTGCTTTCTGCCCTGCGCGGGCTGTCAGCAAACACGGACAGCAGGGCACATCTCGACCATGTCGTGGATGCATTCAATGAACTGGGGGTGCAACAGGGACCGGTCCTGACCTACGCCCCATTTTTTAATACACTCCTCGCCAGTACCGACCTTGATGACCTGAGCTGAAAGATGGCGAATAGCGGTGTGGATAAAAACGCAGTGAGCGACGGCTCGCGCAGGAAAATTTGCCCGCAAATGTGCAGCTTTCGATGTAACAGGGCACTTCTTGAGAGAAAAATACTTCATCGAACCTGGCGCGAATGTTCTACAGCCGGCATGCACGGGAACCCAGCTGATGGCGCAGGTTGAAATTTACGGTACCAGCTATTGTCGTCACTGCCTTGCTGCGCGCAAATTGCTGGATTCGAAGCAAATCAATTACACCGAATATCTTATCGATCTGATGCCACTTGAGCGCGCCGAGATGCTGCGCCGCTGCGGACGCAAGAAAGTACCACAGATACTAATAAACAACGTACCCATCGGCGGTGACGAGGATCTGATGGCGCTGGATGCGAGTGGCGAGCTGGATCGACTGTTAAACCGGTGATGCAAGCCGGGCCGGCACCCGTCCCCGGCGAGATAGTCCACTTTTTTAGCTATTCCGGGGCTTGCACATAACGAGCGCACATAAGGCGTTTCACCCGGATTATTGTTAAGCACCCCGGCGTCGTTTCACTGCCAACTCATAAAAAATGCTGTTAACGGTGTGGTGCCTGATCTGTCATCCGTATGGATGACAGTGCCCGTTCAGCTTTTGCGTCATCCATCACCAGTCTGCCCATTGTTTTGTCAGGACAGTTCACCATCCGTAAAAAATATGGTATCAACCATATCCGCGCACCGTCGACGACAATGATCCAGCCTCAAACAGAAAAAAAACCGGAAACGTCCCTCATGATGAATGCCGCCAAACTCCAGGCCTGTAATGACGAGCAAACTGAAATTATGGCTGTTGTTGAGGCCGAAACCGCGGCCTTCCTGGATCGTGACATCGACGCACTTTCCGATTGCTGGGTACAGGCGCCCTATATACAGCATACAACCATCTTGCCTTACTGCGGCGTGGTACAGGTAAATGGAATAGAAGCACTACGCAAACACTTTCTGGCGCATTTCAACAATGATGAATCCCCGGCAATAGGGCCCGGGTCCATCGCAAGGAAAGACTGGAAATTCGTGGTACGCGAAGGAATGGCCTGGGTGACTTTTGAACAATTTGCGAGCACTTCATCTGCAACACATATGTCCGGCTCGCAAATGCATACCCGCGTGTTGGAAAAGGTGTCAGACACCTGGAGAATTATCTCAAGCACCGGAGTGCTTTCACGGGTTGATTTCTTCGATTGCCCGAGAATCCAGGTCGATGGATCTGCGAAGATCCTCGAGACGGGTGAACTCAGCGTGGAAGTTCTGGAGACACACCCGGTTTTAAAGGTATGCGGGGATCGACTTGGCACCCGCAATAAAGGTGATGCAGGCAAACTGAAAAGCCTGATTCAACAAGCACAGAAAAACATCGATTCCGGCATCGCGAGCCTGCCTGTTCCGATTATATTCGAAGGAGAATCCAGCAGCGACAGCTCACTTTGCTGGATAGCAATTCTCGATATGAAGATCATCGTGTTGCTGGACGATGTGCGACTGATCGAGGCAAACATCAAAGTAGCCGGGGAAATCTACGGGCTCAGCGCAACACAAATGCGCGTGGCGGAAGAAATCGCCAAAGGGAAGGAGTTAACCTCAATAGCCAAGTCACTTGAAATCAGCACAAACACAGTCCGCACTCACGTCAGGCGAATGTTTGACCGCGTCGGTGTAAACAGCCAAAAGGAGTTATTGAAAAAACTGTTGAGCGCCAACCCGCCCTCTATCGGGCTACACTATTAGGTTTGTTCGATGTGACAAAAAACTACCACACGCACAAATCATACAGGAACTAAAACACAGCGTTGCTATGCGAATAATCGCACCAGGGTTCATTGGAATTCCGGATTATTGGCAATTAACGGCACCACCGTGTAGCGCCTGATCAAACCATGGTCTCGCAGTGTCAGAGACTGAGCATTATTGTACCCTCTTCAATCACAGATAGCCGATCAGATCACCGGCCTGCTTCTCACAGCCCCTCCCCCTGCCCGAACAACGACCGGACGACACGTGATGAAAGTGTCAATTTCTGTTAACGCTTTGTTGATATTGTTCGCATGACAGTTATGGTTCATGGGTGACCACGTAAAGGATCAACATGAATAAGCATAACCACTTCAACGCATCCAGGCGTCTGGCAATCAAGGCGCTTGCGGGCGCTCCCGCAGCGGCACTGCTCACCGGCGCACCGTCACTGGCGGGTGTTGTCACCCCCGGTGAACGCCGTGCCGTCTTGAACAGCGGCATCAATTGCAAGCTCATTTGTCGGGAGGATAACTCGCGCGCCTATTTGTTAATGAGCAACCCCACCGACCATGAGATCGCGGTGGCCAGGTTCTTACCTGACACGATACGATTCGACGATACGACAATGAATATGGCAGATGCCTACGTGGAGCCGGTACTGATTCCGGCGCGGGACCGCGTCATGGTTCGACTTAATGTCAAAGCCATTCATGGCAATGCAAGCACCAGCGATATTGGAATGGATGCGTATACCGAATTCCTCCCGCAGGGAACGCGTGTCGTTTCACTGCAGATCGGTATAGAACGAGGTGTCGCTGCCATTGCGATGGAAAACGTGCTGACTTAATTTGATTGTTAGCCGTTGCCTGTTTGAAGGAGCTTCAATTGAAGCTCCTTTTATAGTTAAGCTCCGCAAGATCACTCAGGACTTTATAAGTCCAGCTATCGTATCGCTTCGATATTGTCCAAAAGCGTTATTTTCCATATTAAACCAGCTACCCAGTATTTCAGTGTAAAGGGCGCGATAGTCCAGCGTAAACACAGGATCCTCGCCTGCGTTCAAATAATTGATATCAGGAGCGCTGCCATATAGCCCGCCATTGATGTTACCGCCCAGCAAAAAGTGGGGTGCGGCAGTGCCGTGATCTGTGCCGTGTGATTTGTTCTCCCAGACACGGCGACCAAACTCGGAGTAGGTAGCGACAATGGTATTATTCCATTCACCGTCTGCCACCAGTGCCTGCTGAAACCCTTCAAGTGCTGTTGCCAACTGCGACAACAGCGAACTGTGCCGGTATAACTGATTTTCGTGTGTATCAAACCCATTGAGCCTGACGCGATAGACTGGCGTATCCAGACCCGCTCTGATCAGACGGACCACCTGTTCCAGTTGATAGCCCAGTTCTCCACCGGAAAGCCGCGGTGCCGACACAGTTGATTGCTGTAGTTTCGCGGAAAGTCCGGTCAGGGACGCTTCCAGTGCCTGCATTCTGTCTTTCACCATGGCTATCGACTGATTGACTGGAGTCGCCCTGACCGCACCTGATTTGCTTACCGAGTCGAACTGCTCAGGTGATGTCATGCTGAGCCAGCGTCCGCTGTCACTGGCGAACAGGTTCAGGTCTTCGGTAATACTGATTCCGTGCGGATCCAGCACCTGCCTCTGCAGGTTGTGCTCGATGTCGTGCGTCAGCCAGCCCGATCGACGCTGCCGATGACCATCTCCGCCGGACTCCCAAAGCGCGATCGATTTGAAATGAGATCGATTAGGCTTCGGGTACCCCAACCCGTGCAGCCAGGCCATTTGTCCCTGATTCCAGAGCGACATTAACGGCGTCAGCGACTCATGCATGGCAAAGTCATCCGACAGTGCCACAGTCTGTCGGCGTGGAAGCGATAGGGTCGGGCGCAGCCGCCGATAATTTTCATTGCGGTACGGCACCAGCGTATTGAGGCCGTCATTGGCTCCGGCTAACTCCACCAGAATCAGTCTTCGCCCTGCATTGCTTTGACCCGGAAGCTGACTGGCAAACGCTTGCGGATGCGATGTGCATGTCATCGCACTCAGGGCCAGTTGCAGTAGCTGCCGTCTATTCATAAAGACCACCTGGGTTAATGCAGTTGAAACACGGGGTGATCAACAATAAGCTGCAGTTGCTCAGCAGCCGGCAACTTATCAAGCACAGCAAATTCAGGAAACGCCGATTGCGAAACACCGGGCAACAACAACTCAACGATAGACAGATCAGCCCCCCACAGATGACGTTCTACCTCTGCCGGATCTACTAACCCGGGGTTAAACCGGGTCGGCCCCTGCAGTGGTTGTTCCGCTTTTCTCACTGTTGCATCAATACTGATCGGCTGAGCTTTGGCGAAGCGCTGGCGGATACGGGGCTGGTGCAAGTTGAGGAAGTCGCTCCAGCGCGCCAGTGCCACCAGCTGCCCGGCACTGAACTCCCGCGGTGATAGCCTCGCCTGTTGCAACAGATCCGCAGCATGTCGAAAAAGACTGTTAACAATGTTTACCTCCCCCTCATTCAGCGCTTCATAGTGACACTGCAGCACCTTATCCGAACCGGCACCTTCAAGCGGAAACGCCAGCGTCATTCTTGTATGCTTCGCATCACTCATCCACGCGCAGTCAGGCCAGCGTTGAACACAGTGGGGCCAGCAACCAAAGGTATTCAATTCGATGCGTGGCGCTGCCCCCTGTGTGGAATGCAAATGAAATGAATAGGTGGGATAGTAATGTTTGTTTGCATGCAACCCCTGCAGCGTTAGTGTCAGATCCAGTTGATCTCCCTCTGCACGCACCCAGTTAACATGCACGGACGATGCATGGAAATGCGCCTCACTTTGCGGTGCTTTCACCAGCGGTGTGCGGACCGGCAGACTGACATAACCCTGACAATACAGATTGCCCGCATTGAGTGAGGATGCCGGGGGACACTTGCTGATCTGTGTGCCGGTCGTACTATCCAGCCAGGCAGCCCCGATCAGTGCGCCGCGCACAAACAGGTTGCGATCACCGTTGTATCCGGCATCGTCATTGAGAAAGTGAACACGCACCGATGCGGCTGACTGCAACGCCTGCGTTTGCACCGCAAAGCGCTCGACCTGCCACGGCAGCATGTCCGGGTCGCTTACCCTGCCATACTGCGTTGTCTCATGACCACCGCGCACGGCCAGCACACCACTGTCCCAAAGCAAGGTATCTGCATCACTGAGTAGTTCTACCCGATAATCCACCGGCCCAAGATAGTCTTCAGCTGCGATATGCAACGCAAGGAATTCGGCAGATTCAGCTTGCGAGTCCGACACCATCGTGTTGTTCATCACCATGGTCGGCATTGACTTCGAAGCGACGCCATCCGGACTGATCGATGGAACCCCGGGTGATAGCGCAATCTGCTTAATTGCCGCATAGCGATTTAACAGTCTTCCCGGCGTAATCCAGCCATCCGCTGTCGGAAAGCCGGCGACGTTTGGTGGTGCAAACAAGTTCATTCCACTGCGCGCCAGCAACGACGGAATCTGCTGGTTGAACTTTTTCGGGTATTCAAGCGCGCGCGCGGCGCCCACGATCAGCTGCACCGGAGATTTGACCATGGCAGCTCTGGAATCTGCAGACCAGAACGCGTCCTGCTCAAGCAGGGCGCGATACAACGCAGAAATCTCATAGTCACTTTTTAACAGAGCAGTGACCAGTGGTTGTAACTGCGCACGAGTTGCAGGGTGATCCGATACAAAAGCCTGCCAGAACTTACCGGCAATGTGGTAAGGCGCTGCCGGCTGCGCCAGTATCAGATCAATCAGGTTGTCGCCATCAAAGTTGCCCGACTGCCCGAACAGCGTCTTTTGCGCCTTATCCGCATTCCAGCGTTGATACTCGAACGCCAGATCGCTGTTTTGCGAAACGCCGTAGCCGGTCAGTGCGCGCGCAGCCTCCCTGACAGTATGCTCGTCAAAGTTACCCTCGCCGAGGGTAAACAGCTCTAACAGTTCACGCGCCAGATTCTCATTGGGCGCACCCTTTCTATTGCTGAGGTTATCGAGAAAATTCAACAGTGCCGGATCGCGCAGCATGGCTTTGAGCAACTGGCGGTAGTTGCCAACGGCATACTGCCGGAAGGTACTGTTCTGCCGTGCCATCGCTTTGGACTGCCGGCTAACACCGTGATAACTAGTGGCGAAATGGTCGTGCCAGAACACAACCATGCGTTCGGTTTGCGGGGAGCTTGTCGCCAGCATGGTGTCGACCCACCATTGCCGAAGTCCGGTCAGTTCCGCATCACGACGCCGGTCAAAACGACTGGCGTTAGCGGGGGAAAGATCCTGTCGCGTCCAATACAGTGGTGCCGGATCGCGCGTCCATGCCGGCATCGCTAACGCAGGCTCAACCGAAAAACCATCCATGATGTAGTCAGTGGCTTCGGCTCTGGATTTGCCGGTCAGTGCCTGCAGTTCTTCGACCGTCACACCCAACCCGGTGCGTGAAGCAAGATGACGCGCATCAGCCAGTGAGAGTTTGTGCACAGGCAAGGTCTGCGCAGCAGCCTGCCCCGCACAAATAATCAGCGGTAATATCAGGACTCGTCGACACCATGCTTGCAGACGCTTTACCGGCATTTAACATCCATCGTCGTGTATCCAGCGGGCTGCTCGATGCGGAGTATAGCTTAACGACAATTTAAGCAGACTGAATCAGCGCAGCGCGTACATTCATCACGCACACCACTCACAAGATTTCCTTGCTTACGTTCCCGGCCGGCTCAACCGGACACGCTCTCGCTACGCGGACTTCTACCGCGCAGACTTTCCTAGCTGACAGTATGAGCAAGCACCTTTTGCACACTTTCGCGAGTACGCATTCGGTCATTGTGCGCAGTGCAGTGCGCAAAGCCGCTCAGATCAAACCCTTCTGAAAGCGCCCTGTCATAGATCCAGAAAAAGTAGGAGTCACAAACCGTGTAATGGTCGAAGAACCAGGTTTTATCTTTAAGCTCATCATCTACCAGCGCCAGTTGCTCCATATACATCGCTTTGGATTTCGCTTTGATATCGTCATGGCTTTCCGTATTGGTACAAAATTTCACCGGCTTGAAGTGACGTGTCAGATGCTGGTGAATGCCCGCCCCGAACCACCCCATGTAAGACAGTGCTCGCTTCTGCTCCCAGCTATCCGATGGCATCAGGTTCGCCTGTGGAAATGTTTCGGCAATCCAGGTCTGCATCGCAATGTTTTCACTGAGACCCTTTCCGTCCACGATAATATACGGGACCTTCTTCTTCGGGTTGATCGCGGCATACTCCGGGCTGGACTGCGCATTGTGTTTCAGGCTGATGATTTCTACGTCAAAGTCAGCACCTGCTTCGAGCAGCGAGATGTAGGTAGCCATCGAGCACGCGCCCGGTGAGTGATAAAGCGTAATGTCCATGGTTCCTCGGAGATTCTGTGCGTTGTTCTATTGACCGGCCCTGGCGAAAACTACCGCCTGGCAGGTGCGGGGTGCGACGATATGCCTGTCGGAGTCTAATCTCAATCGGCAGTCAATTCAAAAAGCCGGGCAACACCATGAACGACACCAGCCGATTTATTGACTTTTTCCTGCCTGAACGCATAGGCTGATGAAAGCATGAGCCACGCTTTCGTTGAATCTGTTAAACGTTCGCGACTTATTCAGACACCGGGCTTTCAGGGGGATTAGCTAATGTCATCGGCTGCTTATGGTTTCATCCTTTTCCGAACATGACACACATCGCTGTAATAGACATAGGCAAAACCAATGCGAAACTCGCGATTGTTGATGCCGCCCGCCTGGAGGAGATCGACGTCCTCACCACACCGAACCTGACTGTGCAAGGCGCACCGTACCCGCACTTTGATATCGGGAATCTCTGGCAGTTCATCCTCAACGGACTGCGTCAGTTCGCGGTCAGCTATCAAATCAGTGCCATAACGGCGACCACGCACGGGGCCAGTGTGGTGCTGCTTGACGAGTACGGAGAACTCGCCACACAAGTGCTCGACTACGAGCATGAAGGACCGGACCAGTGCACAGCAGAGTATCTGAAACTCAAGCCGCAATTCCGGCACACCGGCTCACCCCGACTGACCGGTGGCCTGAATGTGGGCGCACA
Organism: uncultured Granulosicoccaceae bacterium; assembly: GCA_964583825.1. GTDB lineage: Bacteria > Pseudomonadota > Gammaproteobacteria > Granulosicoccales > Granulosicoccaceae. Next base: position 28,863 of record CAZOXM010000043.1, on the reverse strand, counting down.
GATCCACTGGCTGTTTACTACCGTGCCGCAATTGCAGGCCGCTGTAAAAACGGTCGTCATGTACCCGCAATACTGGACGTACCGCTTAAGCGGCGTTTTGTCGAACGAACAAACATCACTCGGCGCACATACAGATCTTTGGAATCCCACTGAAGCGACCTATACAGAACTCGCCGATTTATTAGGCATCACAGAAAAAATGGCGGAGATACGCCCGGCCTCTGCAGTACTGGGCAGCATTACGCCTGCGGTTGCACAGGCTACGGGGCTGGCAGTGGATACGCCGGTCTACTGTGGCGTACACGATTCCAACGCTTCCCTGTTTACCCATTTACATCGTTTATCCCCGCCGTTTTCGGTTGTTTCAACCGGTACCTGGGTCGTTTGTATGTCCCCCGGTGGCAGTACCGCCGCGCTTGATGAGTCCCGCGACACGCTTATTAATGTCAGCGTACACGGCAGACCGATTCCATCAGGAAAGTTTATGGGCGGTAGAGAGTACGAATATCTATCAACAACCTATGGTGCAAGCACTGTCCCGGTCATACCGGAACATCTGTTCTCAAAAGGCGCATTTATTCTTCCCGCTGTCGAACATTCCAACGGCCCTTATCCGGACAGTACCTATCGATGGACTACCGATCCGTCACACCTGACTCCACAGGAACGCTACGCTGTTATTTCATTTTATCTGGCGATGATGACATACACCTGTCTCGATATCTGCCAGTCTGCCGGACCCATCATTATCGAAGGGCCATTTAACAGGAACCTGCTTTTCTGCGCCATGCTGCGCGCCAGTACAGGGCGGACTGTGCTGAATACCGCGAGCCGGTCGACCGGCACGAGTATCGGCGCGGCAATGACTACCCTGTCGAATTCTGAATGCTCGGCAGAACCCTGTTGCTTATTGCCGGACGACTTTGACGATGTCGCATTAAAACGCTATGCCGATGAATGGCTGCTATTGACAGAGGCGCATATCCGTCGTGACAAACAGCCCTAACAGGATGTTGAAAAACTATTGCGCCAGGTCTGAGGGCGTTAAATTTCCCCTCAAAATGCTCATTTACAACCCATAAACCGCGCTTTTTCGGGGAAATTTGCCTACACAAAACATCGCTCATCACTTTTTTCAACACCCAGCCAATACACTATGCAGTAATTAATCGCCTTTTTAATTCACTGACGGTGACATCCATAGTGCGACGAATCCGCTCGACACCGGCATAGTCTTCATGCACTGACATCCAGAAGCTGCGCGTGAATGATATTTTTTTGGGCAGTACTTTTCGAAGTTGCGGATGTTGTACGGCCATGAAGTCATGCACGATGCCGACGCCGGCACCTTTGAGGATCGCCTGCAGTTGCACATGCACACTGGTGCTGGTTATTTCCAGGGTGAAGTCCGAGGCAATCAACGGCACGTAGTCGAGCATTTTATCGTGCAGCAACTCGGGAATGTATCCCACACCGGTGTGATGTTTAAGATCCGATGTTTTGCGAACGGGGCGGTGATTTTCAATGTACTTATCAGACGCATAAAGATGAAGTTTGTAATCACAGATCTTTCGGACTTTCGTTCTGCCGGCACGTGGCGGTGACACGGAAATCGCAAAATCCACCTCCCTTTTGGACAGAGAAAAGTTTCTCGGCATCGCCAGTATCTGCACTTCGATATCCGGATAGCGTCGACGGATTTCAATCACCGCATCAGTCACCACATAGGCGCCGACCCCGTCAGGCACACCAATTCTGACCGTACCGGACAATTTGCGTTCCGGAGCACCAAGCACACCTTCAGCCGCAATGGTTGCGCTTTCAATCTGCTCCGCCAGCGGTATTAACTGTGCCGCCTCCGCTGTCGGGGTATAGCCCTGCGGTGAGGTATCGAATAATTTCACCCCGAGCTGCGCCTCAAGCGACTTGATATGCCGCGAGATGGTGGCGTGGTCCAGCCCCATTTGACGAGCCGCGGTGCTCAACTGACCGGCTCTGGCCACAGCAAGAAAAAATCGGTAGTTGTCCCAGTTCATAGCTACTTTTTTAAACAGGCATTTTTGCACAATGATTTGTTCATTATTCCCCCTTTTCTGCAAAATCAGTAGTAGCTTATAATCGACTCAACTTCAGGGGGGCAAAACATGAAAAACTACGGACACTTCGTTGGTGGCAGCACACAGAGCGGCGCAAGCGGCAGAGAGGCAGATGTCTATAAGCCGATGACCGGCGAGGTACAGGCAAAAGTCGCACTGGCCAGCCGCGAGGAAGTGGATGCAGCGGTTGCCACCGCCAAGGCAGCACAACCGGCGTGGGCCGCGGTCAATCCGCAGCGACGCGCGCGCGTACTGATGAAATTCCTGGAACTCGCCCATCGGGACTACGACGAACTCGCGCTGCTGCTGGCAGAGGAACACGGCAAAACCGTGCCCGACGCCAAAGGAGATATTCAGCGCGGACTGGAAGTGGTGGAGTTTTGCATCGGCATTCCGCATCTGCTGAAAAGTGAATTCACCGAAGGCGCCGGACCGAATATCGACCTCTACTCGATCAAACAACCGCTCGGTGTTGTCGCCGGTATTACTCCATTTAATTTTCCGGCCATGATTCCGCTGTGGAAAGCCGCACCTGCGATCGCCTGCGGCAACGCCATGATCATGAAACCTTCAGAACGCGATCCGGGTGTGCCCATGAAACTCGCAGAACTGTTTAAGGAAGCCGGCCTGCCGGATGGAATTTTTAATGTGGTAAACGGCGACAAAGTGGCGGTCGATGCGATTCTTGAAAATAAAGACATCTCCGCCGTCGGCTTTGTCGGCTCCACGCCGATTGCCGAGTACATCTACGCCAAGGGCTGCAGTCACGGCAAGCGGGTTCAGTGTTTCGGAGGAGCGAAGAACCACATGATCATCATGCCCGATGCCGATCTCGATCAGGCCACCGATGCACTCATCGGTGCAGGCTATGGCTCTGCCGGGGAACGCTGCATGGCTATTTCAGTCGCGGTACCGGTCGGCGAAGAGACCGCAGAGCGATTGATGAGCAAATTAATTCCCCGTGTGGAAGCACTGAAAATCGGCCCCTCTACCGATCCGGACGCAGACTTCGGACCAGTCGTCACTCAGGACGCTGTCGATAGAATCAACAGTTACATTGATCTCGGTATTGAGGAAGGCGCCACACTCGCTGTCGACGGCAGGGGCTTCAGTCTGCAGGGTTATGAAAAGGGTTTTTATGTCGGTGGCTGTCTGTTCGACAATGTCACCAGTGACATGCGCATTTATAAGGAAGAGATCTTCGGGCCGGTGCTCTCGGTGGTGCGTGCCAAAAACTACGAAGAGGCACTGGAGCTGCCTAACTCACACGAGTACGGCAATGGCGTGGCAATATTTACCCGCGACGGTGATACCGCCAGAGACTTCAAATCCCGCGTTCAGGTTGGCATGGTGGGTGTTAACGTGCCTATCCCGGTCCCCCTCGCCTACCATACGTTCGGCGGCTGGAAGCGTTCTGTTTTCGGTGATCTGAATCAGCATGGCCCGGATGCGATCAAGTTCTACACAAAAACCAAAACCATTACCGAGCGCTGGCCATCCGGCATCAGGGAAGGTGCTGACTTTTCAATACCAACGATGAAATAAGCCCGACGGAGATAGCCATGTCGACAGTTGCCTTTATCGGCCTCGGGAATATGGGCCTGCCCATGGCTGTGAATCTGCAGAAAGCAGGCTACCAGGTCACCGGTTACGATGTCGTTGCAAGCGCACGCAGCGCGGCTGTCGAGGCAGGGCTCAGTATTAGCTATGATGCGCTGTCTGCAGTCAGGGACAGCGCGGTAACTGTCACGATGCTGCCCGACGGGGCAATCGCCCAGCGTGTTGCTGCCGACGTGCTCGACGCGATGCCGGATGACAGTCTGCTGATCGACTGCTCCACCATCGACGTTAAAACCGCCAGAATGATCCACGATGCAGCCAAAAAAGCGGGCAAACACAGTCTTGATGCCCCGGTCTCCGGCGGTGTGGTGGGTGCCGAAGCCGGCACCCTGACCTTTATGGCAGGCGGCACGGCCGACGCCTACGCACGCAGCCAGCCCCTGCTTGATGTCATGGGGCAGAAAGCAGTGCACTGTGGCGATGGCGGCGCCGGCCAGGCCGCCAAAATATGCAACAACATGCTGCTGGCGATTTCCATGATCGGTACCTGTGAGGCATTTTCACTGGCGGAGAAACTCAACCTCGATCAGCATCGTTTGTTTGATGTGATCTCCACATCTTCCGGCAGCTGCTGGTCGGTGAACACTTACTGCCCGGTCCCCGACGTCGGACCCGCCAGCCCGGCCGACAACGGCTACCAGCCGGGTTTCGCCGCCGCACTGATGCTAAAAGACCTTAACCTCGCAATGGCAGCAGCGGCAGACGCCGACGCTTCCACCCCGATGGGCACGCTGGCGACAAATCTTTATCAGTCGCTGAATGCACTGGGACACGGCGGGGATGATTTCTCTGCGATTATTAATCGACTCGCAGATTTAGAGTGCTAGCAGTCTGCGCGGCAGAACCTCCGCTACTGCGAGCGCACCGGATTACGCCTGAATACGCCTTTATTTTCGGCGCGTATGAACAAATACGTCGAACCCCGGCTGTACAAATAGGGCCAACCCGGCGATGGCGGCTGTAGCGTAGAAAAGTGTTACCTTATTTATCAAGCGGTCCACCGGGCACACCGTGACTTCTGTCACCTGTGTTAGTGCAGCAGCCTGTATAATAAGTACTCTGTCACCGCTCGTCGGTCGTCAGAGATCGGGTTTGCGCTACAGTCTGGTTCGTTTTCCCCCGGGCCTGCCTTTTGCGTTACCCGCCCGCTGCAGCCACACTTCCCGTCCCTTATCCTGATTTCCTGACACTCGCATCCGACAGCCCGACACGGCTGCAGGACGGCACTTTTTACTCTGCGCAATTTTGCGTAGCGGAGATTTTTTGTTGCAATCTGACTTTCTCACTGAACTGAAAAACGAATGGCTGGGCAACGCGAAAGCGGATGTATTGTCCGGACTGGTCGTCGCCCTTGCACTGATTCCGGAAGCGATCGCATTTTCCATCATCGCAGGTGTTGATCCGAAAGTCGGTCTGTATGCGTCTTTTTCCATCGCCGTCATTATCGCCATTGTCGGTGGGCGGCCCGGTATGATTTCCGCGGCGACCGCCGCTACCGCCGTGCTGATGGTCACGCTGGTAAAGGAGCACGGGCTGCAATATCTGCTGGCAGCGACGGTGCTGGCCGGCCTGCTGCAAATTGCGGCCGGCTTACTGAAGCTCGGCTTTGTGATGCGGTTTGTTTCCCGCTCGGTGATGACCGGTTTCGTCAATGCACTGGCCATACTGATTTTTGTCGCGCAGCTGCCCGAGCTGATCGGTGTGCCGCCACTGACCTACCTGCTGATCGCAGCCGGCCTGATGATCATCTATTTGCTGCCGAGAATAACGACGGCCATACCGTCACCACTGGCCTGCATTATCGTGCTTACCATCGTGTCGATACTACTCGGACTCGATATTCGCACAGTCGGTGACATGGGTGAGCTGCCTTCGACACTGCCGGTATTTCTGATCCCGGATATTCCATTAACATTCGAGACACTGAAAATCATATTTCCGTATTCGGCGGCAGTCGCCACCGTGGGTCTGTTGGAATCACTGATGACCGCATCCATCGTCGATGAACTGACCGATTCCCGCAGCGACCGCAACCGCGAATGCATCGGTCAGGGTATTGCCAATACCTGCACCGGCTTTATTGGCGGCATGGCCGGTTGTGCGATGATCGGCCAAAGCATTATCAACGTGAAGTCAGGCGGACGCGGCAGGCTGTCGTGTTTTTGCGCCGGGTCATTTCTGTTGGTGATGATTGTATTTCTCGGAGACTGGGTAAAGCAGATACCAATGGCGGCGCTGGTGGCGATCATGATCATGGTGTCAATTGGCACCTTCAGCTGGTCGTCGATCAGGAATTTAAGTGAGCACCCGCGAAGCTCTTCCATCGTGATGCTCGCCACCGTTTTTGTTGTCGTACTGACGCACAACCTGGCCATCGGTGTACTGGTCGGGGTGTTGTTTTCGGCCGTATTTTTCGCCTGGAAGATCTCCAACCTTTTCAGTGTCACGTCTACCGCTGATACTGCAAACGCAGCCAGAACCTACCACATTGAAGGTCAGCTGTTCTTTGCTACATCCGAGCGCTTTGATCGCTCCTTTGACTTTAAGGAAGCACTGGAGAAAGTCACGATTGATGTTTCAAACGCCCATATCTGGGATATCTCGGCAGTGACCGCATTGGATATGGTGGTGTTGAAGTTCCGCCGCGAGGGCGCGGAAGTGGAACTGTTCGGTATGAATCAGGCGAGCGAAACCCTGGTGGCCAAACTCGGCGTGCACGATAAACCGGGTGCACTTGAACGTCTGCTGGGTCATTAACAATAAAACGGAGCAATGCCATGAAACATATTCTCGCACTCGTCGATGGCTCCGGCTACGCACAAAGCGTCTGTGATCATGCCGGCTGGATGGCCGCCCGCACCGGTGCCAATGTGCATTTTTGCCATGTCATGAAATCGCGCGCAGCAGCTACCGGACAAACCGACCTGAGCGGCAGCATCGGTTTGGGTGCGCGCTCCGCCCTGCTCGAAGAGCTGGCCGAAATTGATCGAAAGAAAGCAAATGTACTGAAAGAACGTGGCCGGGCAATACTTGAAGATGCCGCACAGCGTGCAACAGCCATGGGTGCAACGCAGGTCGACAGCACACTGCGATACGGTCGCTTTATTGAGTCCGTCGCAGAACTTGAGGCAGACGCGGATCTGGTAGTGATTGGCAAGCGCGGTGAAACCTCCCATATCGATATGGAACACCTCGGTTCCAACCTGGAACGCGTGGTGCGCTCGACCAGCAGACCGGTGCTGGTTGCCTCGCGACAATTCAAGGAAATTAAAAAAGTGCTGATCGCATTTGACGGCGGTCAGAGCATCCTGAAAGCGGTCGCACACATGGCCACTTCCTCGCTGCTGCAGGGGCGTGAGGTGCAACTGGTGCAGGCGGGAGATAAATCATCCGCAGGCAAAGGAGGTCCGATAGATGCGGCGTGCGATACCCTGCAGTCAAACGGGATCAAAGCGGTCAGCCATCAGGTTAATGGCCAACCGGAACAAGTCATTGGCAATATGGTCGAAAAAGACGGTATCGATCTGTTGATTATGGGCGCCTACGGGCATTCCAAAATCCGCCACCTGATCATCGGCTCCACAACTACCCAGATGGTGCAAAACTGTAAGGTACCCATTCTGCTTTTCCGTTAGCGGACCATCCGGTGGCGCGCCCGACCCGGGCTCAAAGCCACCGGTGTCTGATCCAACCGCGGCCATGGTACGTTCATAGTTCAGAGGCATTACACTCCATTTAACGATACTCAGCTGTGTCACGAGCGCACCCGCCACATGATCGAGCTTCACAATCTGCATTTGTCTTACCCGCTTGCCAAAGGCAGACTCGACGTACTGCGCGGTGCCAGTGCAGTCATTGAGCAGGGCGAGACTGTCGCCGTGACCGGCCCCTCCGGCACCGGTAAAACCACGTTGCTGTTGCTGCTGGCCGGCCTTGAAAGCGCGAACTCGGGGTCGATCTCCGTGGCGGGCACTGATCTTTCGACCCTGGATGCCGACGGGCTGGCCGATTTAAGGAGCACTCAGCTCGGTATCGTTTTCCAGTCGTTTCACCTGATACCCAGCCTGAGCGCACTGGGCAATGTGGCCCTGCCACTCGATATTGCCGGGGTGCGCGACGCACGCACCAAAGCGAATGAAATGCTTGCACGGGTGGGACTCACCGAGCGCGCCGACCACTATCCTGCCCAGCTTTCCGGTGGCGAACAACAGCGCGTCGCCATTGCCAGAGCGCTGGTACATCAGCCATCGGTGCTGCTCGCCGACGAGCCCACCGGCAATCTGGATGCGCAGACCGGATCAAATGTTGTCGATCTGCTGTTTCAACTCAACCGTGAATCCGGCGCTACGCTGCTGCTGGTTACTCACGATCAGGAGATCGCACAGCGCTGTGATCGCAACCTCCGCCTGCAGCAGGGAACACTGCACTAATACCCGATGATTTTTATTACCCGACTTGCCTGGCAAGATCTGCGACACAGTGGTCGTTCACTGTGGGTATTCTGCGCCTGCCTGTTACTCGGTGTCGCACTGGTGGCCGCGACCGGCGGGCTGTATCGCATTGTCAGTGCGGGGTTGCAGGCCGATACCCGCGCATTGCTCGGCGGCGATGTTGAAGTAGATACCAGTGCACCGCTGCCCGCTGAGACTCTGCAGTGGATGCAGGCGCGCGGCCGGGTGACGCTGGTGAGAGAGCTGTACACCATGCTCGGTAATACCGCGGGAGATTTTATTCGCGTCGAGTTGCAAAGTATGGACGAGCACTACCCGCTCTACGGGGCGCTGACACTGCAACCGGACATGCCACTCACACAGGCGACCGCATTTAATGACAACCGCTGGGGCCTTGCGGTTGATGCGTCTCTTGCCGAGCAACACAAAGTTGCTGCAGGCGATACGGTATTCATCGGTGATCTCGAGATGACGGTGCGTGCACTGGTAACCTCACAGCCCGACCGCAATCTCACCGCTCAGTGGCGCGGCGCACCGGTGCTCATTGCCGACGCTGCAGTGGAGGCCGCCGGACTGACCGGACCCGGCGCCAGAATCGACTACGACTACAAAGTCGCGACCAGCGAACCTGCCGAGCAGTGGCGCGACCAGTTCTATGAGCGCTTCGGTGAACAAAGCGGTGAGGTTCGCACCTTTGAGGACCGCAGCGAACGCATTGCCGAGCGCCTCGGCCAGATTGCATCGGGTCTGATGATAATTGCGTTCAGCACCCTTTTTATTGGTGGCCTCGGCGTGTTCAGCAGCGTTCGAACGCACCTGCAAAGCAAGCTCAAAACCATCGCCACGCTGCGCTCGACGGGACTACGCAACGGTCGACTGGCAGCAGTTTATCTGTTGCAGATCGCCATACTAAGTACAGGGGCAAGTGCGGCCGGCTGTGTACTCGGTGGATTGCTGGCCGGCATCGGCGCCGGTGCAGTAACCAGCGAACTACCTGTAAACGCCACTCTGGTGCAAATGCTTCCGGCGCTAATTATCGCTTTTCTATTCGGGTGTCTTACCGCCTATGTGTTCGCATTACCCGTGATCGGTCGCGCACTGTCGGTCTCCCCTGCCACTTTGTTCAGAGACAACCTGCAACACACCGGCAGCGTACCGAAAGCGTATAAAGCGGCGACCGCAATCGTCGTGCTGTCAATTATCGCTGCGTTGTTAGTGAGCCTGCCTGACCCCTGGTTCGCGCTGGGCTTCATCGCGGTTGTGATCGCCCTACTGGGGGTGCTCGAACTTGTACTTGTCGGCGTTCGCTACCTTGCAAAGGTATTCGACCGGGGAACACAGCTACCCGGTGGATTTGCACTGCGTCTGGCGCTTGCCAACCTTCATCGGCCCGGCTCGCCGCTGCGAAGCGCGATGTTATCACTTGGCTCAGCACTCACCGTGCTGGTCGCCTGCACGCTGGTGGTGACATCGTTGTTGCGAACCGTCTACGACACCATTCCACAGTCTTCGCCCTCACTGGTGCTCTACGACATTGAAAACGAACGAGTCGAAGCGGTGGTCGACGCAGTGCTGGCCAGCGCTGCCGACGCACGCGTGGAAACCGCGCCATTGGTACGGGCACGAATAGAGGCGATCGGTGAACAATCCGCCGGTGAACTGTTTGCCCAGGGAGACAACCGGCTGCGCCGGGCGATCAACAACGAACACAAGCTCAGCTACCGCGGCGGCAACATTGACGGTTTGGATCTGATCGCCGGCGCGTGGTGGCCCGCAGGCACCGAGGCTGTCATGTCACTGGAAGATCGCGAAGCCAACCGCCTGGGCGTGGCGGTAGGCGACTATATTCAGTATCAGCTCGGCGGGAAATCACAGCGCTTACAAGTCCGTGCAATTCACTCACAAAAAGGCGTACAAACCCGCTTCTGGTTTGAAGGTATTGTCGCTGACGGTTTGCTTGAAGGGGTACCTTATCGTCAGGTCGGCACAGTATTCCTGACAAATGAAGCGGCAATTGAAGCACAGAAGCGCATTGCCGCCGTCGCGCCCAATGTCATTACCGTCAGAACCGAGCGTCTGCTTACCACCGCAAGAGACCTGCTCGGCCAGGCTACCAGTGGCCTGCTGGTGATTGGCGCGATCAGCCTGCTCGCCAGCACACTGGTGCTGGTGAGCGTTATTGCCGCCGGTCGCAGCAGGCAAATTTATGAAGCGACAGTGCTGAACACACTCGGTGCCAGACGATCACTTATCGAAAAAAGCCTGAGACTGGAGTTTTTCCTACTGGCCGTGGTAACAGTGACATTCGCCGTGGCACTCGGCTCGGCAATCGCACTGCCATTACTGGAGTGGCGTATGAAACTGCCCGCTTCCGATTTGCTGTGGGTAGCGATACTGGCTGCCACGGGAGTTGCGACGACCGCACTTTGGCTGGGACTGCGCACTGTGCGGGCACGTTTGCGACTGACCCCTGCCCGTCTGTTACGTGATGCCGGTTAGCTATGTATGAGCAGGGCAACAGCACTCGAAACAAAATGGGACATCCATGAAGTCAGTGTTTAATCGCATTTAACGTCGATCGATAACACTATTCGCTGCTACCATCACGACAAAGACATCATCGGCAGGCCTTCCGATGATGCAAACCTGCGAGACACCCGCCCCCCAAGATGTTCTCTTTTTTTGAAAACATAATCGACCCGTTTAAATCCACCCGTGCGGATCGCCCTCCGGGAGATTCGGTGCTTCACTTTATCTTCTATTTTGCAGCACAGGTGCCGCTGGTGTTTTTAGCCCTGCTGGTTTTCGGCGGTCTGCAGGCATGGATAGAAATTTCACTGTTTGGCTTTATCGGCACCGTGGTTGATCTGCTCGACGGTGCAAGCGTCGATACTGTGTTTGCAGCGCACTGGCCGACATTTACCTGGATGGTCCTGTTTATCGGTGTAATACGCGTGTTGATCATGGGCACCGGCATTCTGCTGACTGAACAAACGATCGGTCCCTCTGTTTTTAATATGATCCGCTGGCAGTCACACAAAAACGTGGTGCGCCAGAGCCTGACCTACTTTCAGAACGATTTCGCGGGACGCATTGCGACCAAGGTAATCCAGGCAGGTCAGGCGGTGACAGATTTTCTGATTACCCTGCTCGATACCGTCTGGCTGATCATTTTATATGTGCTCAGCACCCTGATACTGTTTTTCGACCTCAACTGGCGTCTGACCCTGTTTCTGGTGTGCTGGGTGTGTGTGTACGCTGTTATCCTGCACCGCTATGTACCGGCAGTACGCACAAACGCCAAAGAGGTTGCCAATGCAAAATCGGTGTTGACCGGTCGGCTGGTAGACAGCTATTCAAATATCAACCTGGTTAAAATTGACAGCGAACCGGAACGCGAAGATGCGTTTGTCGCCGAGGGCATGCGTGGGCTGATTGCCCGGGTCCGGCAGTTCGGTCGCACTATCGCGATGCTGCGCATTTCAGTCATCACCAATAATTCATTTATGCTGCTCGGTGTTGGCTATCTTTGCTTAACACAGTGGCAACGCGGTGAGATATCCGTCGGGGAAATCGCTTTCGTGCTGGGGCTGGTGCTGCGACTGAATTTGCTTGCCAATCGGTTTCTGGGTCAGGTGAACGGTTTGTTCCGAAATCTTGGTCAGGCGCAGGACTCAATGCACAGTGTCGCCCGGTCGGTGGACCTCACAGATAAGCCGGGGGCAACAACACTGCAGGTCCGGCAAGGCGAAATAGCCTTTAACAGCGTCTGCTTTGATTATCACCAGCACAACCCGGCGACCCGCGCTGCGAATGGAAGTGGCAGAGCCTCCGAAGGTACTGTAATCGACAATTTTTCGCTGCATATTGCAGCAGGCGAGAAAATCGGGCTCGTGGGCCCCTCGGGCGCGGGAAAGTCGACACTGGTGAATCTGCTGCTCAGGCTGTATGACATCGACCGCGGTAAAATTGAAATAGACGGACAGCGGATTGACGAGGTAACACAGTCATCACTGAGATCCTCCATCGGCATGGTGACTCAGGATACAGCATTACTGCATCGCTCCATCCGCGACAACATCGCATTCGCAAAACCGCAGGCAACAGAGGAGCAGATTCTGCACGCTGCGGACAAAGCACATGCACTGGATTTTTTACAACACCTGGAAGATGGCGAAGGTCGTCGCGGCTTGGACGCCTACGTAGGCGAACGCGGGGTGAAGCTGTCCGGCGGCCAACGCCAGCGCATCGCCATCGCGCGAGTGTTATTAAAGGACGCGCCGATTCTGGTACTCGATGAAGCCACTTCCGCACTGGACTCCGAGGTGGAAGCCGCTATTCAGGCCAGTTTGCAAGACCTGATGCAGGGAAAAACAGTGATAGCAATTGCACACCGGTTATCCACTATCGCCGCCATGGACCGGTTGGTAGTGATAGAAGCAGGCCGCATTGTGGAAACGGGCAGCCATGACGAACTCGTTCGTCGCGGCCAACGCTATGCGTCGCTCTGGTCTCGTCAGTCAGGCGGGTTTATCAACCGGAGATGATGGTTAACAGGCACGCCTGAAAGGGCGGATTCACCTCCGGCAAAACACGCTGCGTTGAAGCAAACTATGGAATGACTGTACCGGTTACGATATCGCGGCGGCCCGCAGTAAGCTCACCGCCCTTCAGTGCCGGGTCCAGCGTTCCAGTGGTTTTACGCGACACTTCAATTTCCAGCGGACATGCGATATCCGGGACTATCTCTTCCTGATCGTCCAGCGCATTAAGCACAGAGTTTACGGCGACAGTGTGTACACCGGTGTCGGTAATATCATTAAAAGTCCTGCCAATACGCCCACCGTGAATGCTCTCTGACCCTTCGCGCAACGTACATCGCACTCCGTACCTGATGGAAATGGGTACGTCTGCATGCACGGGTGTCGAGCTTACGCTGATCTGTTCACCTGCGTTGTAGGTAGCACCATCATCCGGTGCGCTGATATTGAAGTTCACAGGAAGGTTAATAACACTGTTTGCAGCATCGACGTCATCAGGTCTCGACAGCGAAATGGTCAACTCATCACCACTGAAAGGGCCCTGAAAACTCCCGATATACCGATCGTTCGCCCGGTTGAGTTCAATCGTTTCACCAGCCAACGTTGCGGTCAGGCGGTCCCCGGAAGTGAGAACAATGTTATCGGCAGTGAAATTGTTAGAGGTTTCAAGGTCGACGATCACGGATACGGATTCATCCCGAAGAGAAATGTCAGCGTCCACACGAATGCCGGAAGTTTTTATATTCTCCGAATCTACCTCGGCACAACCGGTGAGTTGCATTGCTCCCAGTATGGCTGCAAAGGAGATAATTAGCCTGCGCCTGTACATAGTCGACACCCAAAACTACTGTAATACCCCGAGATCAGCGGATAATACCATCGAATGAGAAAAAATCAGGTGACATCCTGCGCGATTCGGATCAGGAAAACGCGGATCCATCACGCTACAAGCGCCGACGAGGCTGCTCAGGAGATACCCAATGCCGGCAACTGCCTGTAAACTCCCCCGATACCCACCTGACGAATATCCAGCCGTGACAGATCCCCGGACGCAGCATCCAGCACCACAAAAAAAGAAACAAAACCCGTTTATTGATCTGATCGTCAGCATCATTTTGCCGTCAATCATTCTGATGAAGCTCAGCGGCGAGGACCATCTCGGCCCGACCGGCGCTCTGCTGCTTGCACTGTCATTCCCTGCCATCTGGGGACTGTATGATCTGATGAAAAACGGCGTTAAGAACTACATCGCTATTCTGGGTGTGGTAAGCGTGCTGTTAACCGGAAGCATCGGACTATTAAAACTCGATGCACAATGGCTGGCAGTGAAGGAGGCGGCGATTCCACTGTGCATCGGGATCGGAATATTGGTCGCCAACTTCTTCGGGTTTCCACTGGTGCGGAAATTACTCTACAACCCGAGCATTATTCAACGCGATCGCGTCGATCAGGCGCTGTCCGAACGCGGCACACAACAGCAATTCGAGAAAAGGCTTGATCGAGCCAATATTCTATTTGCTTGCACTTTCTTTTTCTCTGCTGTCGCCAACTATGTGCTGGCAAAGGTGATTGTCAAAAGCGACAGCGGCACCGAGGCATTCAATAATGAACTCGGCCGTATGACGCTACTCTCTTATCCGGTCATCGCCATTCCATCAATGATCATGATGGTGGCAATCTTTTACTATATCTGGTCGACGATAAGGAAGCTCACGGACCTGAAACTAGAGCAGATTATTGTCGGCGCCGAAGAAGACGACGCGGGTTAGCGGCCGTTTGACGAATAGAATCGACTTTATCTTCGCCACAGCTGCCTTTGACCGTTAACGTAAAAAAACCGCTCGACGTACGACCCATCTACCTGCGCTTTTCCGCCCTGCACCGACGACTGTAACTTTGAAAGTCAGACACGCTATTTATCGAGCAGCGCACTGACGGGGCGTCCCTGTAATCGGGGGAACAGCGTCAGGTTCTTGCACGATAATTGCGCGACCAGATGGTTTCACGCCGAGCCTCTCATCCATGTCAACCAGAATAATAGCCGTACTTGGTATGCACCGGAGTGGCACCAGCGCACTCATGGGCGCGCTTGAGCGCGCGGGAGTGGCCGCCGGAGAAATCAACACCTACGCTGAAGACAACATTCGGGGCAACCGTGAACTCAGCGCAATTCAATATTTGCACGATGATATTCTGCAGAGAAACGGCGGAGCCTGGGACAAGCCACTGAAAAAGTTGCGATGGGACAGAATCCATCACGTGCTGCTCGAACAGATTGTCATAAATTTCCAGCACCTTGATATCTGGGGGTTTAAAGATCCCCGCACTTTGCTTTCAGTCGGGGTATGGCTGCGCAAAGTTCCTGAACTTGAGCCCGTGGGTACCTTCAGACACCCGCTACTGGTGGCGGATTCACTTCACCGGCGCAACGGCATATCACAGTCCGACGGACTTGGTTTATGGTTGCACTACAACCTGCGACTGATTTGGGTAGCGAACAATCACGGTTCAATGCCATTGATTGAGTTCGGCGCGGATGCGGACGATTATCGGGAACGCCTCGGCAGCCTTTTGTCAGCACTTAACCTTAATAGTGACAATACGGGTTTTTTCGAACCTTCGCTGCAGCATGCCAAATCAATGACGCCTGAAGACGGACCGATTTACAGGCGCTGTATGCGGGTTTATGGTCAGTTGCAGGCATTAAGCACGCAGGGGCAGCAAAGCGATTTATGCGCATAGGCGCTGGCAACGCCAACCGGGCTCGTCAGTACGACACCGGCCGGTTAAAACGATGGTGCATTATTGAAGCGTCGACTGCGGCAGCTTCAAACAACCCCCAAACTAACGTGCCCGACGCCTCTGTTCTTTACGCAACTCGCGCGCGTAAAAAAACATCACCACAATAAAAAGGCACAGCCAGTTAAAGAGTGTACCGGCTGGCACGTCGGTATGTGATACCAGTTGATTCATAATTAGCGGCCATTCCATATTGTCATGACATTATATGTCATGACACTAAAAAATCAAGTTGAGGTGCAAACGCCTCGGCTGTGACATTTTGTAACAGCCGGATGCATTCACTCGCATATATCAGGCCGCACGCAGGGATTGCTGTGATCGTTTGGACTGATACCGCACCACCTCCCCGATCGGCTGCTCATAAAGGGTTACCCCCTTGTACTCGCGTTCAGTGGCAAATTTCACCAGTTCCGCTTCGATTTCCCCGGCATGGGGCTTTTCGACCACCATCCTGATCTGGGCAACCTCGTGGTGGATCTCGATTCCCTTTTTGTTAGCGCCGTCATCGCCCGCAAACAGCTTACAGTATGTTACGTTGGCACCCGGCACGCCGATCACCAGCATATGTTCCAGGAACTCGTTCGCGTTTTTCCGGGGGATCAGCGCGTTGAGTAATACACGTTCGGTTTTTTCCTGATCGTCCGCCTGTTGGGACTGACCCCGGGTAATCAGCGCATCAAGCGTGCGTCGATTACGCCAGTCATTACTGCCCATCAATTCATCGATTGCCGCGGTTATCTGTTCATTGGTTGAACGCTGGCTGCGATTGCCCACCGAGGTGGGCAAATTTACCAGGCCGCGCCCCAGCGGCTGATCAAACAAAACCCCGCCACCGAAAGTGTTTACCCGTCCGGCTGACACGAGGGCTTCTGCCACACTGGCACGATCCAGATCTTCCACCAGCACCATAACCACTTCTTCGTAGGGCTTCTTCGTAATCTTCAGCCAACCGGCACGATCTCTTGTGCCGCGCCCTTCAACAAAGTAGACGATCGGTCCGTGTGAACCTGCCTGCATTGCAGCCTTGATCGCCTGCTCGGTTCGGCCTGACTGTATCAGCGCGTAGATCGCGTAGAGATTGGACTTGTAGGTCTTATTCACATCCGCACTGTTGATTCGAGTAACTGCACTTTCGCAACTGCGAGCGATATCGGTTGAATTGGTAATGAGGCGCTCACAATGTGCACTGAATATCGCACCGGAGCCAGGCAAATGCAGATCATTCACCTCTGTGCAAAAACTCATAAAGTCTTCAACGTCATTATCGTTAACGAGAAACTGCATGAACTCACATTCCGGATTGATTACCGGCAGCAAACGCTGAAACCGATGCTGTCGTACCAGTGTGCCACGGCAATCGAACTGAATCGGGTTGTGATGCCAGTTGGCCATAATCTCCGACAGGCAATGATGAATTCTCGTCTGTGGAACAATCACCGAAACGACCGAGCACTTCTCACTGTTGGTGAATTCGTTCATGCGTTGCTCCTGTTGGCGTGCGCGACGATTAAACCGACGCTAAGCACGGTAATAATCGGCCCTACGGACGCCAGCGCCAGAATGCCGAAGCCGTCACTCACACCCGGCACCGCCGCTCCCACACCCAGGCCCATCGCAAGCACCAGCGGAACGGTAATGGGGCCGGTGGTCACACCTGCCGAGTCCCAGCCAAAATTGACAAACTCCTCCGAGGAAAACCAAGTTAACACCAACAGCAACAGGTAAGGCGGCAACAACAGCTGCACCAGTGGCAGATTAAACGCGATCTTGGCCACACCGACAGCGATACCCAAACCGACGCCAAACGCGACAGAGTGCATGAGCAGGCTTTTTTTAAACGCGCCGACGGTGACTTTCTCTACCGTGTTACCCAGCGCATTAAGCGCGGGCTCCGCAAGCGTTGCACCATAGCCAAGAAAAAAACCGAAGATGATCGCTACCACTTTCCCAAACACTTCTGAATTAAACTTTGCCGGTACCGCACCGCCCTCGGCGCCCCAGGGAACACCACTGACAAAAGCAGTTGGAATGTTGCCACCGAGCTGCGAACCAAGAGGCGTTAGTCCAAGGCTTAACCCCAACATAAACAGACTCATACCAATAACGGCAAAAGCAATACCGGTAAAGGTCTCCGATTCCACCTGACTGCGCTCCCCCTTTAAACGCAGAATCAGCCACAGAGAGCAAAGCAGGAACACACAAAGCGGGATAATCGCCCGAATCGATGCAGTGATCGCCTCAAAGAGGCTCTGGCTGACTTTGACTGCCGGGTTCCATTTCTCTTCGGCACTGATGACGGACTGCGGATCAGGTGTTCTGGTGTAAACAATCTGCGCATCACTCACGACAATTTCACCGTCTACGAGTTGTGCTTCGCCACCGCGATAGCTGATCGCATAGTCCGCCGGCACAGATTCACCATCCGCCTGTATAAACTGACGAAATTCCGTTTCACTGAAGCTCGGCTTCTCTACCGTGACAGTAGCGGCACTGCGCTCAGCCACTGCCTCTGCAGCAACGTAGCTACCCTGATAGTTTGGTGCGGTGACATAGTCCTGCTTGGCATAGTGGTAGAAACCGAGTCCAAACACAGCGAGAATAGGGAACAGGGAAGCAAGTGTCACAATGCCAAAGCCTGCGTTACTGGTGTCACCATCGCCGAGGATACGACACACACCGATTCCGAGTGCCAGCACCAAAGGCACAGTCACCGGACCTGTGGTCACCGCGCCGCTGTCCCATGCCAGCCCCAGAATCGCGCGGGTCTCAGGGATGCTGTTCGCCAGTAGCGTTAAGGAACACAGGGCGATGACACCCGGGATAATAAAAAACTTCAGAGACCAGTTGCGATAAAACCGCAGCACACCCAGCAACACAGCCAGCCCGACACCAATCCCCACCACCGTCACCAGTTCACCGCTGAAGTCATTCAACAAACTGTAGAGAAGCGGAGCTTCCTCCGCCTTGACACCGGCCCCGGCTGATCTCAACACAGCGATCGCAGGCTCTGCAAAAGTAGCCCCGATACCGAGAATAAACGCAAAAAGCAGCACGCCCCACAGCGGACTGTTGCGTGGCAAAATCGCCCCGAGGGTTTCCCCCAGCGGCATCAACCCAAGGCGGAGTCCTTCCATGAAAAACATCAGGCCAATAATGACGACTAATATGCCGGCGCTGATCATCGTGGTATAGACGATTGGCAGACCAAGTATAAAAATCTGAAACACCGCCAGGTACGCGACGATGAACCAGATGCTCTTCAGCTGAACCAGAAAATTATCTTTTATATAAGGCCACAGAATGCTCAGTTGTTCAGTCGAACTGAGTTCCATGTGCAGCGCACTATTTTTAGCCATATCCGTATGTCTGATGCGTTGAATAAATTACCAGTCACATGTCCGTGTGTTCACAGGCAGGTCCTTCTACTGCCTCACCGGTACCAGGCCCCATGAAGCCAACCGAAACCCGGTTGAAACACTGACAGCAGCTATGCCTTGCAGGTCGAACCAATCTTTCCGGTAACTGAGTCAAACGGGTTCACAATAACAGCCACGACCACAAGTCGGGATCAGCTCCCGCGTCAGTGTGGATAGCGGCTCATTTTTTAGTGTCTTGAGAACTGGGTAGCAATTTCTTGCCTGCGACGATCTGCCCTCCACCAGCAATGCTGACGTTGTTCCACAGAAACGGCACAGCCTGTGTCGGTCATCAACTATCCAACCTGTGCACGGGTTAAAGCCAAAGCCAAATCGTCCGCTAGCCTCTGCACCGAATTTTGTTGTCCGTGCCGGTGTGCCCGCGCTCATCTCACGGACGTTTGGATGAGTGACGTTGAGCCCCCTGGCAATCAGACGTGACACACCTGCTAAAAAAAAGAATAAAAGGCAATCCAATGAAATGGGACAAGCAGCAATCAGGGAATTCCGTGCGCGCACTCTGCGCGGTCGCCGCGGCACTCCTCTTCAGTGCACCGGGTTTTACTGGCACACCCACCTGCGTCGATAACGGCTCAGACAGTGACGGGGATGGCTGGGGCTGGGAAAATAATCAGTCCTGTGTCGTGGCTGCTGTCCCCAATTCCAGCGGGTGGCCGGGCTGTACGCAGGCAGACAGCGACGAAGATGGAGACGGCTATGGCTGGGAGAACTCACAGACCTGTGTGGTAACGACATTGACACCGGCGCCGGACCAGACTCCGCGCTGTCAGAGCGCAGCAAGCGATCCCGATGGGGATGGCTGGGGCTGGGAGAATTTTCGCTCGTGCCGGGTACAGGAATCATCGGCGGGCAACGGCAACAGCGACCATCCGATCTGTTCGCAAAGTGATTCGGACCCGGACGGCGACGGATGGGGCTGGGAAAATAGTCGTTCCTGTATTGCAGACAACTCCGGCTCTGACGATGTACCGGACATCGGTGCGGCACAACCCGGCACGAATCGTCCTGTGTGTGCGCTCAGCACTTCAGACCCGGACGGTGACGGATGGGGCTGGGAAAACGAACAAAGCTGCGTGGTGAATGACGCAAGCAGTGCGGACGGGCCCGATGACGATACTGATGTGTCGCCCACCGTACCAATTACCGATTCCGGTCACCCGGTTTGTTTGAGCACCGCTTCAGATCACGATGGTACAGGCTATGGCTATGAATTTAATCGAAGCTGCAAAGTAGTTGAAGGTGTCAGCAAGACAGCCGACGACCCCTTGTTCAACACCGAACTGTGCGACAGCTGGGCCGAGATTGCTTACGGAAACTATCGAATACAAAACAACACATGGAACAACAGTGCTGTTTATAGTGATCAGTGGAGTCAGTGCATAGAACTGCAACAGAATAGCGCCGGTCAGCCGGTCGCCACCTGGAGGTTCGACTGGCTGGCTCGCGATGAAGGCGACCAGGCACAGGTGAAGTCGTACCCGCAAGCCTACTATGGCCGGAAGAACGAAAGAAACATCGCCGGTACACCAGAGCAAACCGGACTGCCGCGACCGATAGATCAACTTGATCGTTATACCGTTGACTATGCGTTCAGCACATCCGGCGATGCCGAATACAATGTAGCGCTCGAATCTTTTTTCCACAGCAGTTGTGAAGCTGGCGATGACAACAAGCAATTCGAAATGATGGTCTGGGTGGGTGTGCCAACTGAAAAGACGCCAGGTGTACAGGTGACAACCGCGACAATCGACGGCAAGTCATGGAAAGTCTACGCAAACCCGGCACTTTCGTGGGGATATGTTGCCTTCGTCGCAGAGCAGACAACACCCGCCGGACAACTGGACTGGAATGCTTTCATCGACTGGAGCCGCGAGTACAGCTCAGTACTTGGACTGGGTTCTACGGAGAACACCTGCATGGGTGCGATAGAGATGGGCACTGAAACGTTCTGGGGACAGCTCGAATTCCGACTGGAACGATTTGACGTAACTCGAAATTAATTTATCGATTGATATCTTGAGTTCCGTTCCTTCGCCAGGGGAATGATCGCCGCGTCTATTCGTCGCGATGAACGATAACGGGAGCAGGCTGCTATGACTGCTCCCTCACCTCACTTCGACACGGGTGACGCCGTGAGACTTCCCGCTGCCTGCACCCGCATTCAGCCAACTGCCGGTTTAATCTACAGGGGTACCGGGTCTGGTAACTGAAAGCTACGGCGAAGCGAATTTTTTAACTTTTCCCTGTCGTCGACATTGTCACAGGGAATCCAGCCAACACGTACTGTGGCATCCTGCCTGAGCGCTGCAGATTGATACCGGGATTTTGTAGCCAAAGAATGGTGCAGGTTGTCGGTATCAAAGACGTGATATACCTGTTCGGTGTCCTCCGAATAGAAAAACGCCACGCAACTGATCGGCGGTGCCCGCCATTTCTTGGTAACGGGTAAGGATGGTTGACATAGCGGATCCGTGGATTTGCTCATAAGCCCTCCTTTACACATCACGCTACACCTGTCATCGAGCACAGTCAA
>CAZOXM010000043.1:0-7283 GCA_964583825.1 uncultured Granulosicoccaceae bacterium | reverse complement strand
TGCTCATAAGCCCTCCTTTACACATCACGCTACACCTGTCATCGAGCACAGTCAACAGTGCATGTTATGTAGCGCCTACGCACGCGCCGCAGAATCGTTAAAAGGTGATAAGTACAAACAGCGATCTTTAGGCGCAGGCTGTGCACCAGGCCACCTTCACGGCTTACGGCGGTGTTACCCGATGTCTAAAGCGCCGGTTCATTTGTGCATGCACGCCAACATAAAACAGCCTCGCCAAAGCCCCACACAAAATGACCTGAGCAGCACCCGGTGCCATTCTTTGTCACGTCAATATTAGCGGACAGTCTGCGCGGTGGTATCGAGTGATACACAACTGCGGTGAGCAAATAGGGGTGCCTTCGATAATCCATCTGTTTTACCAGCGTCGTCACAAGACAGATGCAAAAAATGTGGATTGACGCGAGGAAGTCAGACTGCTGGTTCGCTAGGATTTCGCATCGGAAAATATTCCCACCATCAATCCCCCTGTTAAACAGCCTCCCGAAGAACAGCATGAAAAAGATACTAAAAGTGAAAACCGGCGTTGTCGCGTTCAGCTGCACACTGTTGCTCACCGCCTGCGCCAAAGAACTCCCGGAACTACCAGTCTACACGCCAGCCGTAGTTGAGTTGCCAAAGTTACCAACGTTGCCGACTCTCCTAAACACCGAAGCGGATAACACACTCGCACTCTCATTTATCGCTGAAGATCTGGTTGCGGGCCTCATGTATATCTCGCAACTCTCGCCGAATCTGATCTCACTTAAAACCCGTTCAGCCGATTCGGAGTTTGATGAGTTGATCAAATCAGCGATGATCAATAATGGTTATTCAGTAGATAATCGACTCGACAGATCAGGCAGCGAGCACCTCGCGGCTTCCATATTGCAGCGGGAACTGGGTGATGGCAGCACAGAGGTCACCGGCATTATGTCTATTAACAGCGTACTGTTAAAACGTGCCTACCTGGTAAGAGGCATCGAGGTTGAGCCTCGTACAACGTATTCAATCAGAGGTATCAATCCGCAACTGGTCCAACCCAGTGATCAGGTTCAGGTCCTTTAAGGCATTCCTCTACCAAAGAATGCAACATGTAACAGTTCCGGTCGCACCCCTGCCTGGTGGTGCGGCCGCCCCGCAAGAACAATTCAGCGCAATGAGCCGCCAGCCTGGTACGGTAACCATTTTCCATGTGACAGCCGCCGTTTCTCCGTCAAACACCCCTGAAGTATTCCCATACCTCTGACGACTGTCACTGTGATAATCCGGTTATCCTTATTATTAACGGAACACTAGTCGTCGTTTGACCACTTGATTTGGAACTCCACTTCCTCTTCTTCATCATCGCGCTCGTGCTCGATGGAAAACTCGGCACGCACCGGCACGTAGATGCGCTCGCCGGCGATCTGAATTTCAAACTTTTCACCAGTTTCGATCGCATCCGCCAGACGCCTCAGCTTGTCTACAAATTCAGCGTTGGAATAGCGCTTTTCTATATCTCTGTCCTGCTTACCCATGGGATTCCACTGTATTCTAGTTAAGTATAAGTGCCAATAAACTGATGAGAGTTACCCTGACCTTGGGGTCGCAACTCACAACGAGGGATCCCCTCCCCTGCTGTATTTGAGGCGTTTGAATCCATTTATCAAGGGAGACATCGTGATTTACTGCGAGTTGTCCGGCTCACCGCTGCACCGCTCTGCCGACAGGGCTCCATCGGACGCCGCATCTATCGCTTTCATTGATTTTCTGCGGCGATGGACGCGGACGCGACAGGAACCGGTGTGTTGTCCTGTGTCGCCATTGCTCTGCTTGTTACTCTGTTTACCGATGATGTTACAAGCAGGTGGCACTTCGATTCGGGCGGTGCAGCAGACTATGTCTTGTACAGATGGATCTATTGGTTTAATGGAATCAGCTAGTCACAGCACAATTACCGACGATGCATGCCGGTTGAGTGCAGATTTACTTTACTGAAGCCGCTACAATTGCGCTTTCCAAAGAGACTATAACTATGGCGATCTCACGCTCATTAACGGTGGCGTTAAGCGGCGGCGGGGTAGCCGGGCTGGGGCATATACCTGTGCTCGCCGCGCTCGATGAGCTTGGTGTCAGGCCGGCTGCTATTTCCGGTACTTCAATGGGCGCTGTTATTGCAGCGAGCTACGCAGCCGGCATGACGGCAGCTGAAATCGAGGCGCATGTACTGAGTATCGCACGATCCCCACTGTCCTATACCCGGCGTTATCTTTCCAACGATTGGCAGGGGTTGATTTCCGCCTCACTAAACCCTGAACCGATCGTCAACACGATCGCCCCGGAGGTCTGGCCTGAGAACGTGTCTGATCTGGCGATTCCGACGACCATCGTTGCCACCGATTTCCATCGTCGCGAAGCAGTTACCTTCAGGGCCGGCAATCTGCACAAAGCGGTTGCTGCATCGATCGCCATACCCGGTGTGTTTAGACCACTGAAGTGGAATGGAAGAGTGCTGGTGGATGGTGGCGTCTGCAACAATCTGCCAGTGGACGTACTCCCCCCGTCGGACTACACCCTGGCAGTCGATGTGGCATCAGAACCACCCTCAGAAAGCAACGCGATACCTGGTACCGTCAACATAGTCACCAGTTCAGTGCGCATCATGCTTCATGCACTGACAACGCTGCAGATTCAGCAGAGAGAAAACGTAATTTTTGTGCAACCGGAGTCAAGAGCACTCGGGCCACTGGATCTGAGCCGACTGGAAGAGGCGATAAACATGTCCAGACCTCAAACTGAAATCGTCAAGCGACGCCTTGCTCTGCTGTTCGATTAATCCCTTTGCAAACCGCGGCGCCTAATTTTTCTCAACCCAATAGCCGTCGCGCAGGCTGAGCTGTTTTATCAGTCGCTGCTGATTATGCTTATCGTAGACACGACAGGTCAGACTGACGTCATCAGACCAGTTAAAATTCAACATACCGAAGTTCAGCCCGAAAAAGCTGTTCTCCTTGCCATAGTAAGCACGCAGGACGCTTGATATCCGCGGCCGATACAAATAATGCGTCAACCCGCTGCTCATTATTTCATGGAACACATGCTCACCGACCTGCTCCTGCAGGAACGCAGCGAAGTGACGATCACCGGTCAAAAACAGCACTCCGCCGACCCGGTGCTTTTTTAACAGATGAAACAACCGCTTTCTAGCCCACTTAAAATCAGTCCACTCCTCGGCACCCGGTATCTGCGTGGACAACACCGAGTAGCTCGAAGCTATCAAGTGTACCGACGCGGTGGATGTAGCGAGCTCGCGCTCAAGCCAGCGCCATTGTGCGTCACCGAGCGTATCGGCCCGGCCGGTACCGGGAAGATCCCGATGATAGCGGGTATCCAGTAGAATCAACTTAACCTGCTGGCGACCCTGACCGTAGACATAAGATGTGTAGATACCCTGTTGCCGACGGCGCGCACTGTCCGACGGCTCGTCGAGGAAATCCAGAAACAGCTGCTGACTCTGCTTCCTGATCGGATTTTCCCTGCCCTGATTGTTGCCACCAAAATCGTGATCATCCCAAATGCCGATCACCGGCACCGTGCTTCGCAGAGTGGCATAGCCCGGATGTGCGTATTGAAGCATCAGTTTACGGCGCAACTCGATCGGATCAGTGGTATTGGCATAGACCACATCGCCCAGCCACAGAAAGGCATCGGGGGAATGCGCCTGAATGTGAGGCCACATCGGTTGCGGCAGATGAGTCCGATTGCAGCATCCAAAGGCCAGCGCCCGAAGCGGTTTGTGGTCTGTCGCCTTCAGAAACGGTGCGAGGGACAGTAAATGACCAACACCAAGCTTCAGAAAAAATCTTCTCAACATGCGCAACGATACCCGGACATACACTGAAAAGCATAGCTAACGGTCAAAATTCTGCATTGCCGGCAGGCATAGTCGAAGTGTGCAAAAACCGGGTAAACCGGGCTGCCGAGGTTTAGATTTCACGAAGGTGAGATATATTGCTTTGAGCAGCGTACAAACATGCAAACTATCAGGGAACGCCTCCATGAAACACAGCCAGATCACACGCCGCAAGCTCATTGCCGCCACTGGTGCGGTTGCCGTTACCGGTCTTTCCGGTATTACTGCCTCTGCCCGCGCACAGGGGTTGGCCCCCACCCGATCGATGCGCGGAGGCGCTAATAACTACCTTCCCGGGGCACCCGTTGTGGAGCGCATCGGCGCAGGCGGATTCTGGATGACAGGGACTGTTCGACGTGCCGGAGACGGTGCTCCACTGGCCGGCCAGCGTATTCAAATCTGGGCACACACCACCGAAGGACACGAACGGGACCCGCACAGTCATGGCGCTACACTCACTGACGAGAATGGCGAATTCAGACTGGAAATGCCACAAATAGTACCTGCCTTTGGTCAGCCGCACGGTCATCTGGCCTATGACAGCGAAGATTTCGAAACCGTATTCCTGCGCCCCGTCATGAAGAGCGCCAAAGACAACACGCTGGCTGCACACTTTGTGCTGCAACCTGTGTAAGCCATGGCCGAATGCATCGGTGCAAAATGAATAGTGTGTCCCGCCGCCTGCTGTTTGGCGCGGTACTGACTATTTTTACGGTTGTACCTGCAGGGCTGGCCGCGGCGAGTCCGTTACTGCAGTGGCGTGAGCCGATCTATATCATCGCGGGTTTTGCCGGTATTGGCGCATTGATACTACTAATGTGGCAGCCGCTGCTCGCGGGTAACGACGTACCAGGGCTGAACCGGCTGCGATCCCGACACGTGCATCGATGGACAGGGATACTGCTGGTGTCGACAGTGATCATCCATGTCGCCGGGCTGTGGATCACCAGCCCTCCGGATGTGGTAGACGCGCTGCGCTTCGCATCACCCACCCCCTTTTCTGTCTGGGGTGTGATCGCGATGTGGGCGGTGCATGCCACCGCTGCTTTAACCGCGATGCGTCGACGATTGAATCTGACCGCCAGGCTGTGGCGTCGCTTTCACAAAACACTGGCGCTCATTATTGTTGGGGCAAGCGTTATTCATGCCTTGCTGATTGAAGGCACGATGGAATTTTATTCAAAAGCTGCGTTGTGCGCTGTGGTCGTCGCTGCAGCCTTATGGGTATTGCCACGCCGTACCAACTGAACAAAAAAAGCGCCGACTGGCGGCGCTTTTTGGACTGCTGCTACACCCTGCAAGACTGTGATATCAGTTCACACTGACCCAGCGCAGAATAAAAAAGTTATCCGGCCGTTGCGTCAGTTCAATGTTATCTTGCACACCCCAGACCAGCGGCTGCACATACAGGGGCACGTAGGCGTGTTCCGACTGATAGATTGATGTAATCTCATCAATCATTCCCTGTCTGACCGTGT
This sequence comes from uncultured Granulosicoccaceae bacterium, assembly GCA_964583825.1. Lineage (GTDB taxonomy): Bacteria > Pseudomonadota > Gammaproteobacteria > Granulosicoccales > Granulosicoccaceae. Next base: position 1,913 of record CAZOXM010000043.1, on the reverse strand, counting down.
CATCAATTTCGGATTGTATCTTCGGCAGCAGTTCATCGACTTTGGCGTTGGAAAACCCGCCAAAATTCCAGCTGCCCAGTTTTTTCTCTTTGTTCGGTGTGGTCACGAGAAATCGGATCGGATGCTCGTGATCAAACGTGCCCGGAGACCAGCCAAGCAGGTACATGTCGAAATTGTCTGCCCGAAGTTCGGGCCAGTAGCTTTGCACCGGCATCGCGTCGAGTTCGGCGGTCACACCGATCTGTGCGAGCATACTAACCACTGCCTGACAAACCGCCTCGTCGTTGAGGTAACGATTGTTCGGGCACTTCAGACCAAAGGAAAAGCCTTTTTCATAGCCGGCCTCTGCCAGCAATGCTTTGGCAGCGGTCGGATCATACGCCGGACGCCCGGCGTTTGCAGCCGAATAGCCTCGCATGGACGGACTCACCAACTGACCGGCAGCTTCCGCAGAACCTCGCATAATGGTTTGCCGGATCGCATCGACGTTAACTGCTCTGGCGACCGCTTCGCGAACCCTCACGTCCATAAATGGATTCGCCTGTCCCGCCATATCCGTGTATTTGATGGACTCATGATCGTGCCCGAAGCCGAGCATGATCACTCTGGCTTCAATACCGCGAATCACTTTGGTGCCTTCGCGCTGATCAACTCGATCTGCATCCTGCACAGGTACCGGGTTGATCATATCGACGTCGCCCGAAAGTAATGCTGCAACCGCTGTCGCAGGATTATCGATCGGTGTGAATATCGCCTGCGTCAGGTTGTGCTCGACCTCACCCCACCAGTTGTCGTTGGGCACCAGTGTGGTAGACAAGCCGGGCTGTCTGCCCTGCAGTTTAAAGGCTGCAGTACCGTTGGCATTCAGCGTGGCAAAGTTGCCATTGTCTTTATCCGGCAGCATGGCATTGTTCGCCTCCGCCCAGTCTTTATCCATAATCATCCAGTTGGCAATGGAATCCGGAAAGATCGGGTTTGGCGCGCTGGTTAGAATATCTACGGTGAAGTCGTCCACCACATTGACCGCAGACACAGAAGAAAACCAGCTCCTGGTATCCGATGCCTCATCCGATGCACGCTGGTAGCTAAAGAGTACATCTTCGGCACTGAATGTACTGCCATCGTGGAACGTCACGCCTTCACGCAGCTGAAAACGCCAGCCTTCACCCTCACCGATGGGCTCCCAGGACAGTGCCAGTGAAGGTTCGACTGCCATATCCTTACCGCGTCTGACCAGCCCTTCATATACGTTGTTAAGAAAGCCGAGTACCGGCGCTGAATTAACCGCGTGCGGATCCATGGTCTGCGGATCCGTTTTTCCCGCCCAGCGAAAGGTTTCTGCACTGACGGGTGACGACAGCAGTGCTGCCATTAAAATGGGTGTGTAGACGTTTTTCATTGAAAGTCCTCTAAGGCTCGTTGCCAGTATATCTCAAAGGGTTCAAACGCGTCTTCACTATAAAGAAACTGACTGAACAAGTGGTACAGAGATCAACAAAGCTCGTGATCCGCAACTTTCACCGGCTTCCCCTGATCGGTGCACTACCAGTTCGGTTTATCACGCGGCCGCGACAATTGACGCTGGAAGAGGATAGAAAAGACCTGGCGACTGACTTTAAAAAGCTGGGAGATGAACTCTCGGTCAATTCGTCGGACATGCCGAAAAGTGCTCGACAGGACATTTCCTGACAAACCACCGACAACTTGTATGCCGCGAACCTGCATGCCGGGCTTTTTGTGATCGACTTCCCCTGCGACAGGTAATTTTACCCGCACTGACAGGTATCACTCTGCTTCAAAAGGCGGGTCGCCATACCGATAATTCAGTGACACGGATGGCAGCTGCTGCAAGCAGCATCAGAGTCAACAGTGCATTGGTATCCGCAACGTGAACTGGTGTTACAAAACGCAAA
>CAZOXM010000042.1:35632-43491 GCA_964583825.1 uncultured Granulosicoccaceae bacterium | reverse complement strand
TTGCAGGTAGAGAATCATCTGGCGCTGGCGCCCGATGATGCGGGTACGGGCGTTGAGTTTAACTGGGCGAAGCTGGCGCCTTTTGAGCAGAGCCGTTAGCTGTATCTGGGATTTAAGCCATGAAGCTCATCGTCTCTATGAATTCGCTAATAGTATTTTTTCATTGTTCGGAGGAAGTACATTTTCATCTGAAGTGCAGCAGAACATAATTGAGTGCAATAAACACAAGGAAGTTTCTGCAGGCTATAAAACAGCACATAAAAACGATAATTGTTTAAGTGCAGCTGAATCTGGAGATTCAGGCGCCCTCTATTCGGTAGGGCTCGGATTTTACGTTTCCGGTGATGCTGACAGGGCCAAAGAGTTTTTAACAAAGGCGGCAGATGGAGGAGTGGTAGAATCATTTCTGGTGCTTGGCCACCTGTTAATACACTCAAATGAAAAACAAGGGGTGAGTGGTACAAAAGATATATTTCGAATGTAATTGCCAGAAAGGAGAACGGCGGTGCGGGCTACGCTTCGCTGTTACTGGCCGCACATTATCAAGGGAAAAGCTCTTTGAAAACAGATTACTGGCTGAGAATATGTAAGCGCACATCCTATCGTGACGCATGTAAGTTATAGAGAGCGTAATCAAATATGGACAAGCCTAATTCAGAGGATTTATCCAACTTTCACAGGTACTTTGCGATCCAATGTAATAACGATTTCTGGTCCCTGTCAGAGGCAGATTTGAGCCAGGATGATAAGCAAAATATTTTAACTATTGCGCATGCATCGTTGTTTCACTGGCGAGAGGCAGGAACAGAAGAGAATATTCAACTCGCCAACCTGGCTGTTGCCAGAGCCTATTGCGTAAACAAGTCTTACAATAGCGTGCTATATGCGAAACAAGCGTTTGACTATTTCGATGGGCATGGAGAAGCATGGGTGCAGGCTTTCACAAATGCAGTGCTAAGTCACTCGTTTCACATCGCAGGGGATTTCGAGCAGTCGAAGCTATTGTATGAACGTGCTGTTAGTTTGCAATCGCAACTATCCGAAGGTGATCGTAAAGTATTTGATGCAACATTTAATCGAATTCCAGACCCTCGTGGAAAATAAGGCGCATAACCTTTAGTGTTTTGGCTCCAAGTAACAGAAAAATGACCAGTATAAAAATTCTGATAGCGAAGGTGTTAGACTGATCGGTGCATCTCGATACTATGAAAAATGATCGCCAAAACCTCTCTTTAAGTGAACGTCGCTTGACGATTCTTTAAGCAAACCGACCCCAAGTGCTTGTCGGCAGAACTGGGCGATGAGTAGGAAGCAATATAGAAATGGATTTAAGCCTTAGAGAAGCTACGTTAAAAGATTCCGATTTTGTTTTTAAAGTGAAAAAGGAGGCGCTCGGCCCTTATATAACGGAAACCTGGGGGTGGGATGAGGGTTTTCAGAGAGAGTTTCACCTGGTCTCTTATGAGCCATCAAAAGTAAATATTCTTTGCACAACGGAAAAACAGGATATCGGGTATGTGGAAACTGAAATAAGTGATACTCATCTTGCAATCACTGGTATCTACATTCTCAAAGAATTTCAAAATTTGGGTTGCGGAACTGCTGTTATAGAGAAAAACATAAATAGAGCAATAAAAAAAGGTCTGTCTGTGAAGCTTCGGGTGCTTAAGGTGAATAAAAAGGCAATGCGATTGTACCAAAGGCTGGGGTTTGCGGTAGAAGGTGAAACAGCAACTCACTTTAAAATGGTGAAAAGTTTATAACAACGCTGCCGGAGTGTATAACTCCACAATAAGATTTCGTATTTCCCTGGATGCATTATCTGAAGATAATTGTGCTTCCTGTTAGTCAAAATTCAGGGTGCAGAATCGCTCAAAAATAGTCGAAAAAGGTATACTTTGTTAGAAGTAGGTTTCAGGCGAAAAAACGAAAACGGAGTGGTAAGATGAATTGGTTGTACGCCGCGTCATTATTGTCTGGTATCACCGCATTGGTGCATATATTCGGTGGGGGCAAGACCGTCGCAAAACCGCTATTAGCATCTTCAATGGAGGATGAAGCCAAGTATACAAATTACTATTGCTGGCACATGGTAACGATAATAATCATTAGTATGACGATTTGTTTTTTCTTGGCGGCACGGAATGAAGAGTATCGGGAGTTGGCTGTGCTGAGTTCTGCGTTGTCATTAGCATTTGCCGTTTGGAGTTGTTTTCTAATTTACCTGAAGAATCAAAAGCCCTTTGTATTGCCCCAGTGGGTATTATTCTTTCCAATAGCCATATTGGGAGCTATCGGGGTATTCCAGATTGGTGTTTAGACAGCGCCTGACAAAATACGAAGCTTTGGGAGTCCCGTTGATAAGTTATGGCTGCAATCTCAGCCGAATGCTGCAAGGGTTGCGAAGTGTGTAGCCAGTGGTGTGGCGTACGAGAAGTTCGGGTGTCTGCCCCACTAGGTTTTGTACGCGTGTCGCTCGGCAAACATAATCCCACCGATTACCAGCACCAGTCCGACCGCGTGATACAGCCTGAACTGTTCACCCAGCAGTGCCACGGCCAGCAGTGAGCCAAAAATCGGCACCAGATTTATAAACAGCCCGGCGCGGTTGCCGCCAATCAGTTCCACACCTCTGGCGTAGGCGATTTGACTGATCACGGTTGGAAACAGCACCACATAGGTCATTACCAGCCAGCCGCGAACCGACGGCATGGTAAAAGCCTGTTGCTGCAGCTCCCACAGCATAAAGGGCAGGCTCATGGCGGTGGCACCGAGCGCGATCATCCAGATAAATGCGAGCCAGTGAAGCGCGGGCTTCCAGCGCAACCCGAAGGTGTAGCCGGCGTAGAAAACGCAGGCCAGCAGCATAATTGCATCGCCACGGTTCAGTCCTTCCTCGAAGAATGTCCAGGGCTGTCCTTCGGTTGCCGTGATTAGAACGCCGATGACACAGGCGATTAAGCCCGCGAGTTGCAACAGGGACACCCGCTGTGACAACAGCACAAAATTGAACAGCATTATCATGGCCGGCATTGCGGCCTGTTCGATGCTGACGTTGACTGCAGTGGTGTAGTTGAGTGCGAGATACATAAGCAGGTTAAAGAGCGCCATACCGAAGGCACCCAGTAAAAACAGGGTAAGCCATGATCGCCTGAGTACGGCTGCCTCGCGCTTCATATGGGGCAGTGCGAAGGGGGTGAGCAGCACCATAGTCAGCAGCCAGCGGATGCAGGTGATGGTGAACGGCTGCCAGTCCTGAGTCGCAAGCTTACCGGCGACGGCGTTGCCGCCCCAGAACAATGTTGCGGTGGTCAGTACGACGTAGGCGTTGTTGAACCAGTGCTTTGGCAGGTGGGGCAAGGTCAGGGTCGTCGCTGACCTGCGAGCGGTGCGTCGCACCGGTCTGCTGCTGTATCGTCTGTCGCGATCACGTGCTGTATTACTGCGCGTTGGCGGTGATCAGACATCATCCGCTTCGTCGACAATGACCTGTCCGGTCGCCCGTCGCCACAGGATTGCACCTGCCAGACCAATACCGAGAAACACACTGTACAGGATGAGCGCGAGCCACTGGATGGAAGGGGCGTTGTCTGCCATGACCCAACCTTCCTGCAGCGACAGATAGGCCAGTGCGGCAAACAGGATCAGTACGATAACTGTGCCGAGCATCCCGAGCGCTTTCCATGCGGCGATGAGCAGTGCGACGTGGATGAGTGCAGTCACGATACCGGCGAGTATCACCCAGGCATCGGTCGGATTAGGGTGCCCGACAATCCAGTGATAGATAGACTTACCGGTGGGATTGTATGTCGCAAAAACGACGACGGCTGCAATCAGAATGCGGGAGATCAATACGCCGGGAGAGGAATCTTGAATCGCTTTTATCATGGTGGGTCTCTACAGGAACGCGACCGGAAAGTTACCAGAATGCCCGGGGCGCAGGGGAGCTTTCTCCTAGATGTAACGCGGGCGCATGAATTGCGCCATTCAGTTGGGAAACAGCCCGGCTTTCATAACCATGCCGGGGACGGTTTTACCGAGCCTGCCTTCCAGCCATTCAGCCGCTTCGACTGCCTGTGGCAGTGATACCCCGGTGTTGATACCCGCACGCTCCAGCATATAGACGAGATCTTCGGTGGCGATATTGCCGGTGGCTCGCGGCGCAAACGGACACCCGCCCACACCGCCAAAGCTCGAGTCCAGTGCGGTGGCTCCTGCCTCTATACCAGCCCAGGCATTGGCATATCCGGTATTGCGGGTATTGTGAAAATGCAAACGTATGTTGAGATCCGGGTAAAGCTGCTTCACCGCATCGACCCGTTCTTTGACATCCCGAGGGGTGGCAACGCCGATGGTGTCGGCGAGTGCTATTTCAAAAGGTGCGGTCTCCATGCAGGCTTTGACCACAGAGATCAGTCTTTCAAGCGGCACTTCTCCATCAAACGGGCATCCGAATGCCGTGGCGATAGATACACCGACCGGTATCGGGTCGTCGATTTGATCGGTAAGTGTTCTCAGTGTGTTGAGCGTCCCTTCGGTGTTGGTGCCCTGATTGCGCTCGGCAAACGTATCGCTGGCGACGACGACGTAGTTGGCCTCGTCGAGTTTTGCATTGCAGGCCCGTTCATAGCCGCGCTTGTTCAGTGCCAGTCCGATGTACCTGGTCTTGTTCTGTGCGGGCAGGGCGGCAGACACTTCATCGGCGTCGGCCATTTGCGGGACTTTTTTCGGATTGACGAAACTGGTGACTTCGATGCGTGAGACGCCGCTGTCGATCGCGCGCTGAATGAGTGTTAGCTTGTCTGCCGTCGACAGGAGTGTCTTTTCGTTTTGTATGCCGTCGCGCGGTGCGACTTCGATGATCTCTACCGATTGGGTCATGGCAGGTCTGTCCGTGTGGTGGTTCGGTGCATCATATCGTGCTGAGTTTATATGATCCTGGACGGGTCTGCTGTGGAGGGTTTTCCCCTGCTGGCTGGCAAGGGATCGGCGCGGATGGCCGGCAGTGCGCTGCAACCTGCAACCTTAGGAACCTCCGATCAATTGCCACTGTCAAGAGTTCGCTTTTTACCCTGACGAGGGATGAATTTCAGCTGCGAGCGTCACCCTTGGTGCGAACCACAAATCCAACGCTCGTTCGTAGACTTTGCAGGTCACACTACTCTAGAATCGCGAACCCCCGCATTCAGTAAACAGACGTGAGCCAAATCGTTCTAATTAATGTCGCCGGTCGCGACCGACCCGGTATTACCTCCGGGATGTCGGAAATACTGGCCGGGTACGCCGTGACTGTGCTCGATATCGATCAGGCGACCATCCACAATAATCTGTCGTGGGGCATGCTGGTTGATATTCAGTCTGACGACGGCAGTTCGACCGACGCGCTGTTCCGGGAGTTGTTGTTCAAAGCGCACGATCTGGATCTCGACATCCGCTTCACGCCGGTCAGCAACGAGGAGTACAACGACTGGGTGGCCGGCAGTGGTCACGATCGTCATATCATCACACTGCTGGCGCGGGAGCTTCGTGCGGGGCTGATTGCACGCGTGACGGAAGTGGTCAGTCGGCTGAACTGGAATATCGAAAGTATTCAGCGCATGTCGCCACGCATTTCGTTGCTGGGCTCAGAGACACCGGCGATGATTGCGGTTGAGTTTCGAGTTAACCATCGTGCCGGAGATATCGATGCGCTGCGTTCCGAGTGTCTCGCAATCTCCAGCGAGATCAACGCAGACATCGCCATACAGGAAGACAACATCTGGCGTCGCACACGGCGACTGGTGTGCTTTGATATGGATTCAACGCTGATTAAGGGAGAGGTGATCGATTTGATGGCACAGGCCGCCGGTGTGGGAGAGGAGGTGCAGGCGATCACTGCACAGGCGATGAACGGGGAAATTGACTTTGACAGCAGTTTCACTCGAAGGCTGGCATTGCTTGAAGGGCTGCCTGTGTCAAAGCTCGAGGCTATTTATGATCAGCTGGATATCGCCGAAGGCGCAGAGCACCTGCTCAGTAACCTGAACAGGCTGGGTTATAAAACAGCAATTCTTTCCGGGGGATTCACCTGGTTTGCGCGGCGGTTGGCTGACCGTCTGAAAATTGATCACGTGCATGCGAATGATCTCGATATTAAGGATGGCTGTCTGACCGGGAAGGTCTGTGGTCCGATCATCAATGAAAACAGCAAAGCACAGTTGCTGCATGCGATCGCCGCGGCGGAGGGCTTCTGCCTCGATCAGGTGATCGCCGTCGGCGACGGTGCCAACGACATACCGATGCTGAAAAAGGCCGGCCTCGGCATAGCATTTCATGCCAAGCCCAAGGTGCGTGAGCAGGCCGAGAACGCGTTCGGCAATGTGGGGCTGGATGGCATTCTGTATTTGATCGGTATGCGCGAGGCGGAAATCAGCTAGCCACTCGACCTGACAGGGGCGTATTTAAGGCTTGCATGTCGACCGTGTCCCCGCAATCATAGGTGGTTTTGAGTGAGGGCAATCAGTGGACGTCAAGGGCAGAAAGGCGGTGGTATTCGGTGGTACATCGGGGATCGGGCTGGCAGCCTCGAAACAACTCGCAGCGCTTGGCGCTCGCGTAGTCGCTGTCAGTCGCTCGCCGGAGCGCGCCGGTGAGGTGCCGGATGGCGTCACCCTCGCACAGTGCGATGTGCGGGATCGCGAAGCGCTGCAGGCATTGTTTGCTGCAGAGGCACCATTCGATATTCTGATCAGTGCTGCGACCGGCGGGGATCGGGCGATCGGCCCGTTTCTATCGATGGATCTGGACGGTTACCAGGCGTCGTTCGATAAAATGTGGGGCTACGCAAATGTGGTGCGATACGGTGCCGGTCATCTGCCTGACGATGGCACTATTGTGCTGGTCAGTGGTTCCCCTGCCCGAAAATGCCGGCCGGGGCAGGTAGCCTTGTCTTCCGTTGGCGGCTCGGTTGAAGCGTTTGTGCGTGCGGTTGCACCCGAGCTGACACCGCGTCGGATCAATGTGGTGTCCCCCGGGCAAATCGACACACCGATGGTTGCCCTGCAGGGGGAAGAACGCGACGCGTTTTACAAGAAGCAGACGCAGAATCAGCTGATACCCAGAGCCGGTAAACCGGATGAGGTCGCGCAGGGTATCGTGTTTTGTGTACAGAACGACTTTGTTACCGGCACCACGGTCGATGTGGATGGTGGCTGGTTGTTATCGTAGTGGTTGGTGGCTCGGGCGCCGCGCGACATTCGTGCGGGTCAGTGCGTTGTGACTGAAGGGCGGAAAAAAGTCCGGCGACCGTCAGGCCGCCGGAATAGCATGGATATAGCTCTTACTGGTAAGACGCGCCGTCTCAAAGCAGTGCCCGTGGCAGGGCACCATCTCACCTGACTACTTTTGGGAATAAGGAAGCTACCAACATTGAGGCACCCCAGCAATGATCCTAATAGGTCAGTGGATGCACCTCAATTCCAACGGGCAGGATGCCGCGTTGTTTTACTATTGCGCACCCTGTGCGGGATACCTGCTTTGAAATTAGTGGGTTAGGCAGCTCGGATAAGATCGGTATCACTTGCAGCACGCTGGCTTGAGGGCCGTTTTCCGACTAGTACATCCGAGTAATTGATACAGTATCACGAGTGTTCTACCATACCTGACGGATAGGTATTTGCACGGAAGCAGGCATTCACCGTGTTGCGCCAAAGCAGGATCAGCGGGCAGTGATTGCAGTCGATGGGTAGTTTCCGGGAGTTGCAACACGGTGAATGTTTATCACAAGCTGAAGCCGGCGTTCTTCACCGGCAACTGCTGTCATATTCAACTGCTGTCATATTATTGAAACGCCTGTATTCCCGTTTGTGCCCGGCCCAGGA
>CAZOXM010000042.1:28788-35532 GCA_964583825.1 uncultured Granulosicoccaceae bacterium | reverse complement strand
CAACTGCTGTCATATTATTGAAACGCCTGTATTCCCGTTTGTGCCCGGCCCAGGATCAGTGCGTGCACATCGTGCGTCCCCTCATACGTATTTACTGCTTCCAGATTCATGGCGTGTCGGATCACGCCGTATTCGTCGGACACACCGTTACCACCGTGCATGTCGCGCGACATTCTGGCGATATCCAGCGCTTTGCCGCAGTTGTTGCGTTTCATGAGTGAAATCAGTTCCGCCGCCGCACGGTGCTCATCCATCAGGCGGCCGAGCCGCAAACAGCCCTGCAGGCCAATGGCGATTTCGGTTTGCATATCGGCGAGCTTTTTCTGAATCAGCTGATTGGCAGCAAGCGGTTTGCCGAATTGTTTGCGGTCCAGGGTGTACTGTCGCCCAGCATGCCAGCAAAACTCTGCCGCCCCCATCGATCCCCACGCAATGCCGTAACGAGCCCTGTTAAGGCAGCCGAACGGACCTGCCAGGCCCTGCACATTCGGCAGCAGATTTTCCTCCGGCACCTCGACGTCGTCCATCATGATCATGCCGGTGATCGATGCCCGCAGTGAAAACTTGCCTTCAATTTTGGGCGCGCTGAGCCCTTTCATGCCTTTTTCGAGCACGAAGCCCTTGATGCGATTGTCGTGCGCTTCGGATTTGGCCCACACCACAAATACATCTGCAATGGGCGAGTTGGTGATCCAGTTTTTGGCGCCGCTGAGCACATAGCCCGAATCGGTCTTACGCGCTCTGGTTACCATGGAGGACGGGTCGGAGCCGTGGTCCGGTTCGGTCAGGCCAAAACACCCGGCCAGTTCACCGCTCGCCAGACCGGGCAAAAAACGCTGATGCTGTTCCGGTGTGCCGTAGGCGAAAATAGGGTGCATAACCAGTGATGACTGCACGCTCATGGCAGAGCGATAACCGGAGTCTACGCGTTCCACTTCACGGGCAATCAGACCGTAGGAGACATAGTTGGCGCCGATGCCACCGACATCAGCCGGCAGGGTTGAACCGAGCAGGCCCAGTTCACCCATTTCGTTCAGGATACTGCGGTCGAACTGCTCGTGGCGGTTCGCCTCAATAATCCGCGGCATCAGTTTGTCCTGACAGTAGGCGTGCGCAGTATCGCGAATCATGCGCTCTTCTTCGGTCAGCTGATCTTCCAACAGGAATGGATCTTCCCAGTTCAGTCGGGCCGGCTTGGCGCGTGCGGCTTCGGGGGTAAGGGCGTCGTTTGTGTGGTCGGGAGCTGCAGACATGGTCAATTTTCAGGAGTCGGACAGAGGGCACTAGTGTACTGCAACCATCAAACACTATGAATGAGAGCTTGTCATTTGGTTCACAGAGAGGCGCAGCTCGCAGGGAATGGCTTTCCCCTTTTCCGCGGGGGGTGGCGTCACCTGGTTTCAGCGACGTCGCGGGCGCTTATCGGTTGAAGGCTGCCAGCGCTGTTGCGTGCGGCTCGCAGACCAGTCCGCAGTCATGTGTCAGAGTGATATTGCCGTCTTCGATAGACAGTGCATCGCCGCAGAGTTCTGTCCTGAGCGGGTTCGGGTTAACGTCCAGTTCGCAAATTGAATCTGCCCCGGCGTACAGGGTGAGCGACAGCGCAGCGTACTGACCGACCGCGGTACCCATAAAATGCGGCCACAAACGAGTGCCGGCGGGCAGATTTTCGGCAAGTTGCAAGGCGCCGGAGATGCCTCCCCACTTTGCAACGTCCGGCTGCAGGTACGTCACCCCCGCATTGCCGAGTGCAATAAATGATTCAACACCGTAGACGTTTTCACCTGCTGCCAGCGGTATGCGGGTGGCGCGTGACACCGCCGACCAGTCATCAATGGCCGCACTGGCCGGTATTGGCTCCTCGACAAGGACCGGCTCGAATGATTCGAGTTCCGGCAGCAGGCGTTGTGCCTGCGCTGGCGACCATGACTGGTTGCAGTCAACCATTAACTGCGCGTCTCCAGGGCAGAGGCTTGCGGCTTTTTGTAAAAGCGCCTTGCCTCCATCGGGCTGGAAGCCTATTTTCAGTTTAAATTGCCGCTGTCCCAGGCTGGCATGGTGCGGGATCAGTGATTCGAGATCCACATCGTTAATCGAGCTCGCGTAGGTTGCTACGGTGCGGCTGTCGATACCAAAGAAACCGGTGAACGTTTTACCGGCTTTTCTCAAAGCAAGATCCCACAGCGCGATATCCAGTCCTGCAAGCAAGTGTTCAAAAACCACGAGCTGGCCCACGTGCAGAAAGTACAGCGTGAGCTTGCGTCTGAGCATGGTCGCTACCTCAGACGGATCAGTAAATGACATGCCCTGCAATTCGGGTATGAAGACATCCTCGATAACGTGTGCTTTATGCGTGTTGGCACGCGGTGGAAAGTTGGCCCATACCTCTCCCCAGCCATGACAACCGTCGGTGTCGCTTATCCTGATGAGCAGTGCCGGGCGTGTCGGCATCGTGCCCAGTGCCATTTGTGGCGATACACCACCAGCGGCGCGCAGTGGGTACAACGCAACTTCAGCGATGGCAATTTTCTGATCGAAAGGCATAGGCAATACTTGCTTAGCCGGCGGCTCGTTTACGGCGGATTACTTCTCTGCAGGCATCGGCAATAGCGACACTGTCCAGTCCGAACTTTTGCAGCAGGTAAGGTGTGGTGCCGCCTTCGCAGAAGCGGTCCTTTATACCGACGCGCTGAAACGGCATGCCGATTCCCGCATCGGCGAGTAGCTCTGCCACTGCAGAACCCAGACCACCGATAATGCTGTGATTCTCAGCGGTGACGAGTGCGTTAGTGCGAGTGGCCTCGCTGAGCAGCAGGGATTGATCCAGCGGTTTGATCATGGGTATATCCAATACGGTTGCCTCTATACCTTCTTTGGCAAGCGTATCGGCAGCCTGCAGTGCCTGCGCTACCTCAAGGCCACTTGCAGCAATCGTTACATCGTCACCGGCTCTGGCCACGATGCCTTTGCCATAATCCATGGTTTTTCGCACCACCGGTTCTGTCGGTGGATCTTCAGGGCGTTTCATCCGCAGGTAAACCGGTCCCGGGTGCGCCAGTGCCATGGTAACTGCGGCGTGGTGATACTCCGGGCCGGATGGTTCCAGTACCATCATGTTCGGTACTGTGCGCATCATGGCGACATCTTCTATGGCCTGATGAGACACGCCGAGCAACGTCGCTACACCGGGCAGGAAGCCGACGATCTTGACCGGCAGATTGGGGTAGGCCGCCTGCAGGGTGATTTGATCGAAGCACCGTTTGGTTACAAATGCGCAGAAGCTGTGTACAAAGGGTATTTCACCGGAACGTGCCATGCCGCCCGCAATACCGATCATGTTGGCTTCTGCAATACCGATATTGTGGTAGCGGCCCGGCAGTTCGTCGCGAAACCGATCCGTTTCCGTGGGTGGCGTCAGGTCAGCGGAAAGGCACACTATGCGTGAGTCATTCAGAGCGGCTTCAACCAGTGCGTCACCATACGTTCTCGGCAGTGTTTTGAATGACCGGTTAATAAAGTCTGCCGCTTCCAGCTGGCTTAGGGGTTCATTCATCGGCGAGCTGCCTTTCGAGTTCCAGTCGTGCGCTGTTGGCAACTTCCTCCGGAAACCGCAACTGATGAAACATTAAACCCTCCAGTGACGAGACTCCTTTGCCCATGAGCGTATTGGCTTTGATAAAGCTCGGGCTGCCAACCGTGTTTCTGGCAATATCGAAAGCGGATAACAGTGCAGAAATATCATTGCCGTCCACCTCCTGTGTGGCGAAGCCAAAGCTTTTCATTTTATCCATCAGCGGTTCCAGTGACATCACCAGATCCATCGGGCCCTCCGACTGTACGAAGTTGTAGTCGACGATAAAACAGAGGTTATCAAGCGCATGTGTGCCCGCGAACATTGCCGCTTCCCAGATCTGACCCTCCTGCATTTCACCGTCACCGACAATGACATAAAAGCGGGATGATCGCTTTTGCCTTTTGGCGGCAAGCGCACACCCAACCGCCACCGACAACCCTTGTCCGAGTGAACCGCAGGTGGCCTCGATAAACGGCCCGAGGCGCTCGCATGAGTTTATCTCCAGTGCGGAACCGTCCTGCACGTATGTTGATAACCGGCCGACATCAAAGAAACCGCGCTCTGCCAGAGTGGCGTAAAAAATAGCGGTGTTGTGCGCCGTGGTGAGGAAGATCCGGTCGCGCTCCGGCCAGTCCGGGTTGGCCGGGTCCATATTCGCTTCGGCAAAGTACAATGCGGTAAAAATATCGGCGGCACCCAGGCCCTGTTGCACATAACCCTGACCGGAAGGTGCGATCATATTTACCACGTGCAGTCGCAGGCGGGTGGCAATCTGTTCGTACTGTGCCAGGTTATGTTTTGCCGAATGATTGCTGATGGGGTTGCTCCGGGCTGAACTGCAGAACAGTTATGAAGGGGCTGACGCCACGCCGCTTCGCGCTTGAATCTATCACAAAGTTCTAGACCTTCATACCATAGAGTCTGTAGCATGACCGGATGAATCTTCAGTCGATAAAGCGGCAGGCAGTGCCGCTGCACGCCGAGGTGGCAGCGATGCTGCGCCACCAGATCCTGAACGGTGATCTTGCCCCCGGCACACGGTTGCCCGCATTGCGGGAGCTGACCGAACAACTCGGCGTTGCGCGGATGACGGTCGTTCAGGCGATGAATACCTTATCTGACGAAGGTCTGATCGAAAAGCATTCCGGCCGGGGTACTTTCGTCAAGGACGTGCAGAAGCCGGAGCGGCAGGTACTGCAGATGAAAGCGCCGTTAGCACAGCTTCATTCCATGGTGTCGCAGCTGGAAGTCACTGTGATCGACAGCAACACGGCAGTTGAATTGTTGCCGGAGGACGGCGGTGAATACCGCAGCATGCAACGGTTACATTCAAAAGAGGGCGAGCCCTTCTGTCGTGTCGATATCCATTTGAACAACCGCATCTTTGCCATGGCACCTGAGCGATTCACACAGGAAATTGTGGTGACGGTACTTAAAGAGATTGGTATTGCGGTGGCATCAGCGAGGCAGAACGTGACGATATCCTACGCGGATTTCAATATGGCGCAGGCACTGAACATTAACGTCAATGCAGCGGTTTTTCGGGTATTCCGCGAGTTTTTTGATACCGACGGTAACCTGATTTACTCCGCGAACCTGACTTATCCGGGGGATCGGCTTGAGCTGGAAATAGAGTTTGCGGTCGACGAGTTATAGCGGTATTCGACGGCTGGGCCTGCGCTTGACAACAACCACGCTGTTCAGCAAAGATACAAACATCTAGAACTTTAAAACAACGTAAGAAACACTGGGAGGAGAGCATGAATCGTTTCATCAAAAGTGCCGGTGCGACGGTCCTGGCGCTGTTTGCCGCGCTGGGGTTGAGCATGGGTGCTGCAGCTGCGGAGTACCCTGAAAAGCCAATTACCATTGTGGTGTCTTTCGCCGCAGGTGGTAACGCAGATATCGTGCAGCGCCTGAATGCTGAAGAACTCAGTAAACAACTGGGCGTGCCGGTTAATGTGGTGAACAAACCCGGCGGTGCGCACATTCCCGCGACCATGAGCGTACTGGAAGCACCGGCTGACGGTTACACGCTTTTCAACTGGTCTCCGCCGAGTTTCATGGTGGTTCCACTGACGCGTGAGGTGCCTTACTCGCCACTGGAAGATTTCACACCGTTGTTTGCCAGTATCTCAGCATCCAATGCGCTCTATGTACGGGCGGACAGTCCGTTCAATACCTTTGAAGAATTTATAGAAGGTGCTAAAGCCGAGAAGCTCACTATGGGGGTGAACAATCTCGGTGCACCGCCGAATCTTTCTGCGGTACAACTGGCCGGGGAGTTCGGTCTTGAATTCAAAACCGTGGCGTTAAAAACCGTCCCTGCGACGATGGCGGGTCTTGTCGGCGGACAAGTGGATGTTGCCGTTGGTCAGGTGGCGTCTATACACGCATACCAGGGTGAAGTGCGCCCGCTGATTATTCTCGACAACAACCGCCGCGCTTTTTTTGAAAAAGATCTCCCGGGTGTACGTACTGTCGGTGAAGCCTTTGAAGGTAAAGAAGCAGGTGTCTGGGTGCACGGTGGACTGGCCGTGAAAAAGGGCACGCCGCAGGAAATTGTCGACAAACTGCTTGAAGCATCCAAAGTGCTGGGTACTGAAGAGTTTCAGGCGAAGCTGCCAAAGAGTGTCGGCTATCACTGGGTACACGGCACTGAGGGCGTGGTTGAGCTGGTGCAGTCCGGTATTGATCTGTACTCACCCATTCTCGACGGTCTGGGGCTGTTGCATAAAAAGTAACCCGCAACGCTCCCTGCACACTGCGCCCTTAGGTGCGCGGTGTGCATTTTTATCCACCCAAGGCCTGCAAACCCACCCATGCTGACCCAACGTCTGGCTAACATTGTCTTTGCAATATTGCTCATCATTGCTTGCGGCTGGTTTGCGTGGATTGCTCAGGAATTTAAAGCGGCCGGTCTGTTGGCAAGCTCCGGCCTGCCGTCGAAGTTCTTCCCGCAACTGACGCTGGCCTGCACGGCTTTGTGTGCGGCAGTTGTGGTGTATCAATACGGAGCGCGCGGCGAGTCCGGTGGTGATGCGGGTGAGCATGTATTTCGCAATGGCGGCGATGCCATGCGGGGTGTGCTGATGATGGTCGTCGCCGTTGGCTGCTATTTCATCTGGAAACACTTCGGTTTTATTCCGATGGCGGTGGCCATGGGGCCG
>CAZOXM010000042.1:0-28688 GCA_964583825.1 uncultured Granulosicoccaceae bacterium | reverse complement strand
TTGCCGCTGGTGCCTTTTCTGGTGGGCTTGTTTGCGATGTCCGAGGTACTGATCGGTGCTGAGCGTGCACTGCAGAAAATAGAATTTACCGATGCCAGTCTGACGGTCAGGCTGCCCGGTCTGAAAACGCTGGGCAAAATGAAAGATGTGTTGTTTCGCTCATCGATTATTGGCACCGTGATCGGAATTATCCCGGGTGAGGGTGCCGCAGTCGGGGCATTCTTTGCCTATTCGGAAGCAAAGCGCCGTTCCAGCAAGCCGGAGACTTTCGGCACCGGGATTCCCGAGGGTATCGTTGCACCGGAAACCGCCAACAACGCAACAGTGGGTGGCGCATTGGTACCCACTTTAACGCTCGGTGTGCCGGGGAGTCCGGCAGCTGCAGTGTTGCTTGGCGCTTTGCTGATTCAGGGGCTCGCACCCGGTCCGAAACTGTTCATCGATCGACCGGACCTGATGTACGCCATTTTTATCGGTTTGTTTTTGATCAACCTGTTGATGATGGTCATTGGTCTTGTTGCCATTCGATTTGCCGCAAGGCTGATCATGGTACCGACCGCCGTCATTGTGCCGACGGTGATGCTGCTGTGTTTTGTTGGTATCTATTCCGTATCGAACAGTATGTTTAATGTGGGCGTGTTACTGGGGGCCGGTATACTCGGTTACGTCGTCAGGAAGCTCGGCTTTTCCATCGCACCGCTCTCGATTGGCTTTGTACTCGGACCTATCCTTGAAAACGCACTGCGACAATCACTGACGATTGCAGATGGCAGCGTCGGGGAATTTTTCAACACGCCGATTGGTCTTTGCATCTACGCGGCGCTTGCACTGACCATTCTCTGGGGGCCGGTAAGCAGGCGCATCAGAAACCGCCAGGTAAACACATGAGCAAGCAGCCGAACATTCTGATCATTTACCCCGATCAGATGCGTTACGACACGATGGGTTGTGCGGGCAATCCGGTTTTGAAAACGCCGCATATCGACCGGCTTGCGGCCGAGGGTGTGCAGTTTACCGAAGCCTATACTTCGTACCCCATCTGCTGTCCGTTCCGTGCATCGGTGCAAACCGGCAAATACGCGCAGAACCACGGCATGGTGCAGAACCACTTTCCACTCAGGGGCGGACAAACGTTTCTGGCGGAGTGTATGCGCGACGCAGGTTATCGCACCGGTTACATTGGCAAGTGGCACCTTGAGGGTGGCCCCAAGCCCGGCTTTGTGCCACCTGAGCGGCGTTTTGGATTCGAGCACTTCATCGGCTTTAATCGCGGGCACGATTATCTGTCTTCAATTTACTACGATGATAACGGCCAGGCCTATCACTCCGCACGTTATGAGCCCGACTATCAGACCGATCAACTGCTTGAGTTTATCGAAACGGCGGCGACTGCGGATGATCAAAAGCCGTTCTTTGGTTATGTCAGTTACGGACCACCTCATTTTCCGATGGACATGCCGGACTATCTGCGTCGCATTTACTCACCGGAGGAAGTGCCCCTGCCGCCCGGCGTGCCGAACCCCGAGTTACAGCGCAGCGTGCAGGACTATCGCAATCAGGTGCTGTGTCAGGGAGATGCCCGTTCCGGTCACAAAAGCCATGTGGCGCACGAAACCAAAGCAAAGGGCGAAGTTGAATCAGAAGCCGAAATACGGGAGTTTATTGCCGAGTACTACGGCATGATCCACAACATCGACTGGAACGTCGGTCGCATTCTCAATCAACTCGATGCGTTAGGTATTGCGGACGACACGATGGTGATATTCCTGAGTGATCATGGTGATATGCTCGGGCAACACGGTTCGTACTGCGGCATCAAAAATCAGGCGTACCGGGCTGCCATGCAAGTGCCCCTGATTGTTCGTTACCCCAAACGGTTTAAACCACAACAAACTGCGGCGATGGTCGATGTCGGGGTGGACATGATGCCGACTCTGCTAGAACTGTGCGGCATCACGCTGCCGGAGGGTATGGACGGAGTCAGTTACCTGCCGGTGCTGGACGGCAAGGCCACTGAGTCACGCGACGCGATAATGTATCAGGTGTTTACGCAAACCGGTGGCAACCCCGGGGAATTTGCACCCTACGCGGAGCGCGGTATCCGCACCCGGGACTGGCTGTATGTACGACACAAAAACGAACGGGTGATGTTATATGACGAAAGGGCCGACTTTGATGAACAACACAACCTGGTGGGCGATGCACATTATGAGTCTTTAATGGATGAGTTAGACGAGCGTATCAGTGCTCACATGCAGGCCACGGGTGATGACTGGGATATGGCCGCTGACTTTCCACCACCGGATTTTCTGACTCATGCCGAAGCGAAAGAACACCTTGAAAGTGTGTTATTACCGAGTGCCATTCATGTGCCATGACGTCAACGTACGGCTGCGATGAGTCGGCCGCAATACGACGTAGCGATCGTCGGTGCCGGCTTTGCCGGTATGTATCTGCTGCACCGCTGCAGACAACTCGGTCTTACAGCGAGGATCTGGGAGGCAGGTGAGGGTGTCGGTGGTACCTGGTACTGGAATCGCTACCCAGGTGCGCGTTGCGATATCGAGAGCGTGCAGTACTCTTATCAGTTTGATAAGGCATTACAGCAGGAGTGGAACTGGTCCGAGCGATACGCGGCACAGCCGGAAATACTCCGTTACGCAGCGCATGTCGCGGATCGTTTTTCATTGCTGGACGGCATCGAGTTTAATCACCGCGTGCGCAGTGCCACGTTTGATGATCAGCATCAGCTGTGGACACTGAGTGCTGATGGTGATCGGGAACTGACAGCGCGATATTGCGTGATGGCAACAGGCTGTTTGTCAGCGCCTAACTGGCCTGCCATCGAAGGTTATGACCGCTTCGACGGCCCTGTGTATCACACAGCGACCTGGCCACATGATCCGGTCGACTTTCGAAATAAAAAAGTAGCCGTAATCGGCACTGGTTCTTCGGGGATTCAATCCATACCGCTGATCGCGGAACAAGCTGATCAGCTCACCGTGTTTCAGCGTACACCGAACTTCTCAGTGCCTGCGCGTAACGCACCGCTGGACGCCGAATCAATTGCCGAGGTAAAGAACAACTACGATTACCTGCGTACAGAGGCAAAAAAGCGCTTTGCCGGTTTCTACGGCGATTATCAAAGCATTTCAGCACTGGATGTGAGTGAGTCTGAAAGACAGGCAGAGTATGAAAAGCGCTGGGAGTATGGCGGGCTGACTTTTAATGGTGCGTTTGGTGATTTACTGTCAAGCCGCGAGGCTAACGATACGGCGGTAGTGTTTATTCATGGAAAGATAACGCAAGCTGTGGAAGACCCCGAAACTGCCGCCCTGTTGTGTCCGCCGGGTACGTTTGGCAGCAAACGTCTGTGTGTTGATACGAACTACTACCAAACGTATAACCGCAGCAACGTGAGTCTTGTCGATCTCCGGGCTAACCCCATCGATAACATCAACAAGCGTGGGCTGCAGGCGGGCGGTGAGCAGTACGATGTCGATGTCATCGTCATGGCAACCGGATTCGACGCGATTACCGGTGCATTGCTTAAAATGGATATTGTTGGCGCTGACAATACGGCGCTGCGTGAACAATGGTCCGATGGACCCAGCAGTTACTTCGGTATTGCAATGGCAGGTTTTCCCAACCTCTTTACCGTGACCGGGCCGGGCAGTCCATCGGTTTTAACCAATATGCTACCCAGTATTGAACAGCACGTGGAACTGATTACCGATCTTATTTCCAAAGCCAACCGTCAGCAGTGTCGCAGCATTACCGTCAGTGCCGAAAAAGAAGCGCAATGGTGGCGCCATGTGCAGGAAGTGGGGCAGCAGGGTCTGAAGCAATCGACGGATAGCTGGTATCTGGGGGCTAACGTGGAAGGCAAGGCGAGGGTATTCATGCCCTACAACGGCGGGTTGCCGTTGTATCTTGAAAAGTGTGCTGAGATGATTGCCAACGACTACGAGGGGTTTGCCTTTCTGTAGTGCGATCATTGACTATTCACATAAGATTTCTTGCTTCGTTTTTGGTCTTTAATAAGTGAAGGCCGCCCGCAGGCATGTGTTGGTTGCTGTGCGACAGCGAATCACCCGCGACGCGGCATCTGCTAACTCAGCCGGGAAATGATGTGTCAGAAATGACGCGTAAATACGACTACATCATCGTCGGTGCCGGGTCGGCCGGGTGCGTGCTGGCGAACCGTTTGTCTGCAGACCCAAAGGTTCGCGTGTTATTGCTCGAGGCCGGCAGTGGGCGGTCGCACTTCTGGACGCGTCTGCCGGTGGGTTACTTCCGCACGATTTTTGACGAGCGTTTTTCCAGAGTGTTTGCTACCTCCACCGGCGTGCATACTCAGGGCAGATCGATCCCGTGGCCACGCGGCAGAGGGCTCGGAGGTTCCAGTACTATAAACGGCCTGGTGTTTATTCGCGGCAACCGTCGGGATTTCGATGGCTGGTCTGCGGGCGGATGTCATGGCTGGTCGTATGATGAAGTGCTGCCACACTTCAGGCAGATCGAAAACTGGCAGGGAACGCCTTCCCAGAGCCGCGGCGCTTTTGGTGAACTCGGCGTATCACCGCTACGCAATGACAATTCATTGTGTAACGCCTGGCTGGAAGCGGCTGTTGCAACCGGCTTGCCCGTCAACGATGACTTTAACACCGGGGACAATTTTGGCGTTGGTGCTTACAACCTCACGCTGGCCGGTCGCTGGCGTTCCAGTGCACGCGCAGCATTTCTGGAACCCGTGCGTCGCCG
The DNA here is from genome assembly GCA_964583825.1 of uncultured Granulosicoccaceae bacterium. Taxonomy (GTDB): domain Bacteria; phylum Pseudomonadota; class Gammaproteobacteria; order Granulosicoccales; family Granulosicoccaceae. Next base: position 23,924 of record CAZOXM010000042.1, on the reverse strand, counting down.
TGCCAACTTAACGATCACTACCGACGCACTTGCCACTCGTATTCTGTTCCGGCGGACAAGGGCGGTTGGTGTTGAGTGGATTGAAAACAACCTTCGGGTAAGTGCAGCGGTTCGCGACGGGGGCGAGGTGATTATGTCCGCCGGTGCCGTGCAGACGCCACAGCTATTGCAGTTGTCCGGCATTGGACCGGAAAGCGTGCTGAACCGATTTGGCATTGCACCTGTTGCTGTTTCTGAGGGAGTCGGACGCAATTTGCAGGATCACTACCAGATGCGTGTGTTGCTGCGGGTGAACTCACCGGATACGCTGAATACACAAACCCGACAACCGCTGCACCTGCTCCATATGGGGGCGCAATGGATGTTCCGGGGTGCCGGTCCGCTCAGTGTCGGCGCAGGTCAGGTCGGGGGAGGTGCCCGCACACCGCTTGCACAGGACGCGCGGCCGGACATACAGTTTAACGTCATGCCACTGAGCGTGGATCGACCGGGTGAGCCCTTACATAAAACGCCGGGCTTCACCACGGCATACTGGCAGTGCTATCCCGAGTCTCGCGGTCATATTGAAATTGTCTCTCTCGATCCGACCATCGCACCATTAATTAACCCAAACTATCTGGTGGCTGAAGCAGATCGTCGTACGATGGTGGCAGGGCTTCAGGTAGTGCGACAGATTCATCGCCAGTTACCCTTCGCAGACGCCGTTGTTGAAGAACTCATGCCCGGGGCTGATGTGCTGAGTGATGCGGATGTGGCCGATGCCGTCGGGGCAAAGGGCGGGACTGTATTTCATCCGTGCGGTACCTGCCGGATGGGCAGTGATGAGGCGTCGGTCGTCGATGCTGCACTGTGTGTTCGTGGTGTTGAGGCCTTAAGAGTGGCAGATGCATCTGTGATGCCTACCATTCCTGCAGCTAACATCAACGCACCGACTCTGATGATTGCAGAAAAAGCGGCAGCGATGATTTTGTCGAAAAGAAAATGACCCGGTACCGGCGTGACTACGCAATGTTCGCGCAGCGCCGGACACAGGTGAAAACGGGTGAATCACCGAGCATGATTCTTGCAGCCGATGGCCGCTACGAAAAACGGTTCAACCAGAATGACACGAAACGATTTCCTGCTCGAATCGATCAATCGGCAGGGTCCAGGGCTGGAAATTGGTCCATCGCACAGGCCGGCCGCCCCAAAGCGCGAGGGCTACGCGGTGGAGATCATCGACCACCTCGATCAGGCGCAACTCAGGGAAAAGTACCAACACCACAATCTAAACCTCGACATGATCGAAGAGGTGGATCACATATGGAATGGTGAGCCCTATGGTGAGTTGACCGGCAGGGAAAAACACTACGACTGGATTATCGCGTCACATGTTATCGAGCACACACCAGATCTCATCGGTTTCCTGCTGGACTGCGACACGGTGCTGAAAGACGATGGTGTGATTTCTCTGGCTGTACCGGACAAGCGCTACTGCTTTGACCACTATCGTCCGATCACCGGGATTGGCGCGGTCATCGATCGTCATCTGACTAAAAATACGATTAGCACACCGGGTGCCGTCGCTGAGTACGTACTGAATCAGGTGAGAAAAGACGGCGTGATAGCGTGGAGTGAAGAGTCGGAGGGTGAGTATGAATTTATATGCAACGCGGCTAAAGCAAAACAGCAAATGAATATTGTCAGGAAGCATCAGCGTTATATTGATTGTCACTCCTGGTGTTTTGTGCCGCACTCGTTTCGATTATTGATCAGTGATTTGCACGCACTCGATCTTATCCCGTTTAAAGAAGTCAGCTTTACCGCCACCCGCGGCAGTGAGTTTTTCGTCACCCTGGGGCGTCATGGAAGCGGGGTAGAATTATCTCGCATGGAATTGCTCAACGAAATCGATCAGGAGATCGTAACGGGCATGCGGGCGGCAGCCTGAATTTTCAGGGGCCGGTGCCCTGTGGCCGGTTCCTCACTGTAAATCGACTTGCAAAGGCGGGGAAAGCGTGCAATGTTGTGGCGTGGAAGCTCGAGCGAAGGTGTCGGCGATTGATCCGGCAGCCATCGACGAGTGACTCGCGACCATAACGGAGGAAACTATGCCCCGCAAACTGATACTCGCCACGACGCTGGCGGCCTGCTTCAGCGGTGCTGCTGTTGCCCAGACCAGTCTTACTATTGAGAGCTGGCGCAACGACGATCTGGCACTTTGGCAGGAAAAAATCATCCCGGCGTTCGAGGCTGCTCACCCGGATATCAAAGTTACTTTTTCACCGTCTGCACCGACGGAATACAACGCTGCGCTAAACTCCAAACTGGAAGCTGGCAGTGCGGGTGACCTGATCACCTGTCGGCCCTTCGATGCGAGTCTGGCGCTGTTTGAAGCCGGTCATCTGGCCGACCTGGCCGATATGGAAGCCATGTCGAATTTCTCCGACGTGGCCAAGTCCGCCTGGCAGACAGATGACGGCTCGGCTAGTTTCTGTGTGCCGATGGCATCAGTGATACACGGCTTTATCTATAACAAGGATGCATTCAGCGAACTCGGCCTTGAAGTACCTGAGACAGAAAAAGCGTTCTTTCAGGTGCTCGACAAAATCAAGGAAGACGGCTCGTATATACCGATGGCTATGGGTACCAATGATCAGTGGGAAGCGGCCACGATGGGTTATAACAACATCGGTCCCAACTACTGGAAGGGTGAGGAAGGCAGGCTGGCACTGATAGCCGGTGAACAAAAGCTGACTGAAGAACCGTGGGTCGCCCCTTATGCAACGCTTGCAAAGTGGGCTTCGTATCTGGGTGACGGCTATGAAGCACAGACCTACCCGGACAGCCAGAACCTCTTCACCCTCGGACGCGCGGCGATCTACCCGGCGGGCAGCTGGGAGATCTCCGGTTTTAATACCCAGGCTGATTTTGAAATGGGCGCTTTTAAACCACCGGTGATGAATGCCGGAGACACCTGCTACATCTCGGATCACACCGATATTGGCCTTGGCATGAATGCGGCCAGCGAGAATAGCGACGCGGCAAAAACGTTTCTTTCGTGGGTTGCCAGTCCGGAGTTCGCCACGATTTTTGGCAACGCCTTACCCGGCTTTTTCCCGTTATCGAAAGAGCCGGTTGAGCTTGAAGATCCACTGGCAAAAGCATTTGTCGGCTGGCGCGGGGAGTGTGAAAGCACAATCCGTTCGACCTATCAGATTCTCTCGCGCGGTACGCCCAACCTTGAAAATGAAACCTGGGGTGCTTCCGTCGCTGCTATAAAAGGTACGTCTTCACCTGAAGAGCTGGGTAAGCAACTTCAGGAAGGACTCGATAGCTGGTACAAGCCGTAATCAATAGGACAGGGGCCCGCTGTGTTGCGCGGGCCCTGTCTTTCTTTGATAGCTGCGTAGTTGGTTTGAATTATTGCGCCTGTTTGGTGGGTGCATTGGCGGCTTCTCCATTCTTGCAACAGCGTTATTCTGAGACCAGAGTGGGGATGCCAAAAGCTCGTCCACCAGCTAACCCGGTCCTCTATGTCCACACCTAAAGTCCGTTGGCATATCGCTGTTTTTCTTGCCCCCGCTGTGCTCGTCTACACCGCGGTAATGATTATCCCGCTGTTTAATACACTCAGGCTCGCCCTGTATAGCCGGATCGATCAGGAACGCGTTTTTGTCGGGCTGGATAATTTCACCAGACTCTTCGGTGATGCAGTGTGGTCCGAACAGTTCTGGAATGCACTGGCCAATAACTTCTGGTTTTTTCTGGTGCACATGCTAGTGCAAAACCCGATAGGTATCGCGCTTGCAGCCCTGTTAAGTCATCCCAGGCTGCGCTTTGCAGCGTTGTACCGGTCTGCCATATTTATTCCGACGATTCTGTCATTTGTTATTGTCGGCTTTGTCTGGAAGCTGATTCTGTCTCCGATCTGGGGAATAGCGCCATCGCTGCTCGATGCGGTGGGCTTAAAGTCGCTGTTTGCACCGTGGCTGGGTAAGGAAGAGTACGCACTGACCACACTGGCTTTGATCTCGGTGTGGCAGTTTGTCGGTATACCCATGATGCTGATCTATGCGGCGCTGCTGTCTATTCCACAGGAAGTGCTGGAGGCCGGAGAGATAGACGGCATTACTGGAATGGCCGCTTTCTGGAAAATAAAGCTGCCGCTGATATTGCCCTCTATCGGCATTATTTCGATTCTGACGTTTGTCGGCAACTTCAACGCGTTTGACCTGATTTACGTGGCACAGGGTGCGCTGGCCGGTCCGGATTTTTCCACGGATATCCTGGGCACGTTTATGTACCGCACGTTTTTCGGTTTTCAGTTACAACTCGGTGACCCGCATATGGGGTCAGCCATCGCGAGTGCGATGTTTGTAATTATTTTGATCGGTGTTTCTATTTATCTGTTTGGTATCCAAACGCGCCTGCGCCGGTATCAGTTCTGATGCGGATCGGGCACGCCAGAAGTAGTGCATTGAATACCACGTTAATGCATGGTGCATTAATTCTGTACACGCTCATTGCGCTGTTCCCGGTGTTTGTCATCCTCATCAATAGCTTTAAGGCGCGAAAAGCGATTTTTCGTGAACCGCTCAGCCTCCCCAATGCCGAAAGTTTTTCACTGATCGGTTATGAAACGGTGCTCAAGCAGGGCGACTTTATGCAGTATTTTCAAAATTCGATGATCGTTACCGTCGCCTCCCTATTATTTATTTTGTTGTTTGGTGCAATGGCGGCCTATGCGCTGTCGGAGTACCGCTTTACCGGCAACAAATGGATGGGGCTATACCTGGCACTGGGGATCATGATTCCGATTCGTATCGGTACCGTCGCGATCCTTGAGATGATGGTGGCCACCGGATTGGTTAATACGCTGACCGCACTGATCCTGGTCTACATTGCCCAGGGGTTGCCGCTGGCGGTGTTTATCCTCAGTGAGTTCATGCACCAGGTATCCGATGAACTCAAGAATGCAGCACGTGTCGACGGGCTGTCAGAGTACAGTATTTTCTTTCGTATTGTGTTGCCGCTGGTGCGCCCGGCGTTGGCCACGGTCGCCGTATTTAACATGATACCGATCTGGAACGATCTGTGGTTTCCGCTGATACTCGCACCGGCAGAGGAAACCAAGACGCTCACCCTCGGCTCCCAGATTTTCATCGGTCAGTATGTCACCAACTGGAACGCAGTACTGGCGGCACTGTCGATGGCGATTCTGCCGGTGCTGGTTTTATATGTGTTATTTTCACGACAACTGATTCGCGGTCTGACCTCGGGAGCGGTGAAATGACACGGGTATTGATTGCCGGCCTCGGCAATATGGGGATGAGTCACGCGCTCGCACACCATCACCATGCACAGTCTGAAATTGTCGGTCTGGTCAATCGCTCGGAGGTTGAATTGCCTGCGGAGTTGCAGGGCTACCCAATCTATCGGAGTTTTGAAGCAGGCATGGCGAGTAAGCCTGATCTCGTGGTGATAGCAACCTATTCCGACAGCCATGCCGACTATGCCTGCGCGGCGATGCAGGCAGGGGCACATGTATTTGTTGAAAAACCATTGGCGACCACGGTCGCCGACGCGCAGCGGGTGGTCGACTGTGCTATTGCGTGCGACAGAAAACTGGTGGTCGGTTACATCCTGCGTCACCACCCGTCGTGGATCCGATTAATTAAAGAAGCGCGGGCACTGGGTGCACCGTATGTGTTCAGGCTTAATCTGAATCAACAATCCAAAGGTCATGAGTGGGAGACGCATAAATCTTTAATGCAAACAACGTCGCCGATTGTTGACTGTGGTGTGCACTATGTCGACGTAATGTGTCAGGTCACTGATAGCAAACCGCTACGTGTCCACGGCATGGGGCTCCGGTTGTCCGACGAAATTGCGAGCGATATGTATAACTACGGGCAGTTTCAGGTGGTGTTTGAAGACGGCTCGGTTGGCTGGTACGAGGCCGGGTGGGGGCCAATGATGTCCGAGACCGCGTTTTTTGTTAAAGATATTGTCTCACCCAATGGCGCGGTGTCGATAACCGAAGGCAACCAGGGCGCTTCCTCCGACATCGACGGGCATACCAAAGTCGGGGCCATACTGGTGCATACACTCGCGGGTGATCAACTGATAGATATGCCGGATGAACCCGGTCACCAGGCATTGTGTGATGCAGAGCAGGCCTGGGTGCTGGAGGCTATCGCCCGTGATACCGACCTCGGTCGTCACATGCAGGACGCCGTGCAGTCGCTGGCGATTTGTCTGGCTGCAGATGAAAGTATCCGCACCGGGCGGGTGGTGGAGCTAACGTGAGAGTCGCTTTGTGAAAGCGCTGACGCTGCGTGGAGTGAACAAGCACTTCGGCCGGGTGCAGGTGCTGGAAGATATCGAGATCGATGTCGACGAAGGCGAGTTTGTCGTTTTTGTTGGCCCTTCCGGATGCGGTAAGTCGACGTTGCTTAGAATCATTGCAGGGCTCGAAGACGTGAGTGCCGGGGAAGTGTTCATCAACGGTAAGGCGGTTAATCACGTGCCGCCGTCGAAGCGTGGCATCGCCATGGTCTTTCAGAGTTATGCACTGTATCCACACCTAAACGTGCGTAAAAACATGTCGCTTGCCCTGCGCCAGGAGGGGCAGACAAAGCAGGCAATCGAAGCGCGTATACAAAAAGCCAGTCGCATGCTGAACCTTGATGACTATCTCGATCGATATCCGTCCGAATTGTCCGGCGGCCAGCGTCAGCGGGTTGCGATCGGGCGCGCTATCGTGCGTGAGCCGAAGCTCTTTCTGTTTGATGAACCGCTGTCCAATCTGGATGCCGCGCTGCGGGTAAATACCCGGCTTGAAATTGCTGCCCTGCACAAGCAGTTGTCCGCCACCATGGTGTATGTCACCCATGATCAGACTGAAGCGATGACACTGGCGGATCGAATCGTGGTGTTGCGTGACGGCCGCGTCGAGCAAATCGGCACCCCGATGGCGCTGTATAACGACCCGGTAAATCGGTTTGTAGCAGGTTTTCTCGGAGCTCCTTCAATGAACTTTTTACCGGGGGATTTGACCGGTCATTCTGCTGACATTGAAGTGGGCATCCGTCCGGAACATATCAGTCTTGACGCGGCGGGTGCGCTAGCCGGTGAAGTGCAACACATTGAGCGCCTCGGTGGCGATACAAACGTGGTGGTATCGGTCGCGGAACATCCGCTCACGGTTCGACTTTTCGGCCAGCACGAGATAAGTGAAGGGCACCGGGTGACGCTGAGCTTCAGTGATAGCGATGCCTATCTGTTTGATCGAAGCGGCAACCGCGTTAGGGAATCTCTGATCAATTGATCGCGTCATTCTGACGGCCTATTTTTCCGAGCGCTTCATTGCATTTTTTATAAAGGGGGGTATAAATGAGCAATTTGAGGGGGAATTTAACGCCCTCAGACCTAGCGCAATAGTTTTTCAACCCCCTGCTAGTTGCATAATCTCTTTGCGGTAAATCTATCGGTGATTAATATATCGACAGTGCCTGATTTCAGTGCAGCGTCGATTGCCTGAGTCTTTTTCTTCCCGCCTGCCAAAGCCACCACACGCGGAACATTCTCCAGTTGCTCCAGAGTGATGCCTATCACGCGGTCGCTCAAATGCGTTTTCACTTGTTGTCCGTCGGTATTCAGGAAACGCTGGCTTATTTCCGCAACCGCACCGGCTTCAGCCAGTGCCCTGAGTTCATGCTCGGCGAACGTATTGCCACTTTGCGCGAGCGTATCTGACGGCTCAAGCGCACCGATGCCAATAAATGCCAGGCTGATGTGATCAAACTGTTCGGTAGCCTCCCGTACGAAATTTTCGGCAAGTAAAATTTTCCTTGCTTCAGGGGACTCTGCGACCGCGGGGGCCTGGAGAATGATGGCTTCTGCGCCGGTGAGACTTGCCAGCCGGGTAGTCACATGTGTTGCGTGCTTTTGAACATTGGGATTGCCAATTCCACCGAGTGTCTGCACTACCGATTTGGCTCTCGCAGGCGACATCGGATGGACATTGTCGATCATTTTCAGAATAGTTTGACTCCACGACGATATACCGATCACTTCTTTTTTCTGGATGGTTGTTTCCAGAAAGTGCGCCGCTGCCTCGCCGATTCGCGACATAATTGCCCCCGCGCGATCGTCTGCACAATCAACAACAATCGCTTCCGAGATAGAGTACTTCCCGCGCAGCGCAGCCTCGGTTTCCGGGAAGGTGCCCTGCGGCGTGCTGAGGCTGATCCGCACGATCCCTTCATCGTGCGCTCGTTTGAGCATTCTCGATACCGTTGCCTGACTCAGGCTGAGGTCCCTCGCTATGCTCGATTGCCGCTCGCCGTCGACGTAATAGCGCTGAGCGATACGGGAAATGAATCTCAGCTCATCGAGTCGTGACATGTACTTACTGGCCCTTGTGATTTGAACTGTCTGATGCGTCTGAAGAGCGGTGACTTCGGTTGGATTTCGTGTACCGGAGTATCAGGTGGATAACTGAGATGTGCGCCTGCGGTGGTGTTGATTCTGCCGTAGTCGCCGCCGTTGAGGCTGATTATAAGCCATGGAGTGCCAGTTTTTTGTGTGTCGGCGGAGCAGGGCCTGGCAATCCTGTCCGGTCTATACAGGGCTAACAGGATGTTGAAAAACTACTGCGCCAGGTCTGAGTGCGTCAAATTCTGCCTCAAAATGCTCATTTATAACCCATATACTGCGCTTTTTCGGCAGCTATTTTATAGTGATCATGAGCCTGCTCAGCCCCTCGCTCGTCAGGTTTTTCAACACCCTGCTAATGGCTGGAGATGCAGGCAGTGACCGCACGATGCCATTGGTCGAGGATTCCGGATCGTTGATCCGAAGTCATTTTCGGCGTAACGAGTTGCCTGTCGCGATTGAGAGCCTTTACTGCCTCGATACTGTCCCAGTACCCGCTGTGCAGTCCGGCAAGCATGCCTGCTCCCAGTGCGGACAGCTCCGGTGCGTCGCCGATACATAGGGTTTCCTGCAGCAGATCGGCCAGATACTGCATCAGAAATCGGTTTTTCGTCGGGCCACCATCGACAAAAATCTGTTTTGGATTCGCTGTTGATTGTTTTTTCATGGAATCGAATACATCCACGACCTGTAGCGGCATGGACAGCGCCGCGGCATGGGCGATATGCGCCCGTTCGGATGAAAAGCTTAATCCGCAGATAATGCCACGTGCGGTGGGCTTCCAATGAGGTGCGCCCAGACCAGAGAGTGCGGGTACAACGACGACGTCACCGGGGTTGTCTACCGAGTGCGCGAGATCCATCAGCGTCTCAACGTCTCCATCGAGTCCGAGCGTTTCTGCCATCCAAGGGAAGAGCGAGGCGCTGACCAGTATATTACCCTCGAGCGCATAGCTGATTTTGTTGTCAATGGACCAGGCGATTGTCGTTGTCATACCCTCTGTGGGGACTTTGAATTCGGAGGTCAGCATCATTACTGATGAGCCGGTGCCAAAGGTTGCCTTGGTGTCTCCCGGTTCGAACGCTGCGTGGCCGAATAGTGCAGCGTGGCTGTCGCCAATGGCAGAGGTGATGGCGATGTTATCCGGCAGTCCGGGAACGTTTCGCGTGTCGCCGAAGTGACTGCTGCTGTCCTGAATAGCTGCCAGCGTAGAAATTTCCACCCCGAACAACGCGCAGAGGTCCGGGTCCCAGCTGCCGGACTTCAGATTCAATAATTGTGTACGTGAGGCGTTTGACAGGTCTGTCTTGAATGACTGCGCATTGGTCAGCTTCCAGATCAGCCAGCTGTCGATTGTGCCGGTGAACATTTTTTCGCCGTCACAATGGCTTTGCAGCCATTGAATTTTGCCTGCGGGGAACAGCGGGTCCAGTGGTAAACCGGTGGCTGATAACACGTAGCCTTCGTGGCCGTCACTAATGAGTTGATTCGTCTGTTCTGTTGTTCTTCGGCACTGCCAGGTAATTACCGGTGCCAGTGGTTCACCGGTGTCGGGGTGCCATGCGACCACGGATTCACGCTGATTGGAGATACCGATACTCAGTATGCTATGTGGCGGCGCACGTTGTATGCATTGACTAATGGCCGCTAATACACTTTCCCAGATCTCAGTTGCGGATTGCTCAACCCAGCCGGGTCTCGGGTATGAGATATCCAGTGCAGCGGCACCTTGCGAAATTATTTTTCCCTGCCTGTTGATTAACAGAGCTTTGGTGTTGGTGGTTCCCTGATCTATAGCGAGGATAACGGATTGCATTTAAAATCCCCTAACCTGCAATATTTGTGGTGGACCGATGCGCTGCTGCTTCCATGGAAAATCCGGGTCAACGGTTAGCGCTTTGCACATAGACATTTCCTCATTCTTATTGCAGCCGCATAAACAACGCAGGCTAGCTGTTGCAGAGCTGACGAGCAGTGTCGCAGATACCCTGCGGGGAAAGGCCAAATTCATCCATTAGAAAGTTTGCCGAGCCGGTTGGTGCGAAGATTCCCGGTACGCCGAGAATTGCCATCGGTACAGGATGGTTTTGCACGACCACTTCAGCAATGGCACCGCCGAGCCCACCTTTCACTGAATGCTCCTCGCAACTGACGATGGCGCCGGTTTCTTTGGCTGCATCGATTATCGACTGCTTGTCTATCGGGCTGACAGTGGCCATGTTGAGTACTCTGGCTTCGATGCCATGTGGCACCAGCAGGTCTGCTGCTTTAAGCGCTCGATGCGTCGTGGTACCGTTGGCAATTAGTGTGATATCTCCGCCTTCGCGCACCTTGTTGGCTTTGCCGACTTCAAACTTGTGATCGGCCGGGAAAATATCCGGAACACCCACTCTTGAGAGTCTGAGAAATACGGCGCCGTCGTGGTTTGCCGCGAACTCGACTGCGCACCGGGTTTCCGCAGGATCGCACGGAGCAATAACAATAAGGTCCGGTATGACGCGTGTCCATGCAAAATCTTCGACAGAATGATGCGTGGGACCAAGCTCCCCGTAAGCCATGCCTGCGCTGATGCCACATAGCTTCACGTTGGTTTTTGAGTAGGCGACATCCGCTTTGATCTGTTCCAGTGCACGTCCGGTGAGAAAGCAGGATGCGGCACAAACAAATGGTATTTTTCCGCCGTTAGCGAGCCCGGCTCCCACCCCGACCATGTTTTGTTCTGCGATGCCGACGTTCACCAAACGGTCAGGCCATCTGTCGCGAAAGCCGCCGAGTTTACTCGAGCCGACTGAATCATTGCATACCGCCACGATTGAGTCGTTTTCCTCTGCCAGTTGTTGCAAGGTACTGACAAAGGCATCTCTGCAGTCATGTAAATTTTCAGTGTTCATGCGACAGCCTGCTCCAGTTCCTGTTTCGCTTTTTCGAACTCGGTCTTGTCCGGGACACGGTGGTGCCACTCGGGGCGATCTTTCATAAAGGAGATCCCCTGTCCCTTGGATGTATGCGCGACGACGCACCGTGGCATGTTGCTGTGAGTGTCGGTCGGCTTAAATGCATTGGTCAGTTCATTGAAGTCGTGACCATTGATTGAACTGACAGACCAGCCAAAGGCATCGAACTTGTCTGCAATCGGGGCCAGTTCGATGGTGTCCTTTAAGCTTGCACCCTGCTGCAGCCGATTGTGATCAACAATAAGCGTGAGGTTGTCCAGCTTGAACTGCGCTGCCGACATAGCCGCCTCCCAGTTGCTGCCCTCCTGCAGTTCCCCGTCACCACACAACACGAAAACGCGCCAGGACGCGCCGGAGAGTTTGGCCGCATAGGCCATGCCTACGGCAACGGGTAGCCCGTGTCCGAGTGGACCGGTGTTGGTTTCGACGCCCGGCACCTTAACCCTGTTGGGGTGTCCGTTTAGCGCAGAATAAGGTTTAAGGAAGGTCTTGAGTTCATCCTGAGAAAAGAAACCGCGAAGTGCCAGCGTTACATAAAGCGCGCAGGCAGTATGACCTTTACTCAGAATAAAACGGTCTCTGTCGGATGCGTCAGGACTGGCCGGATCTATTTTCAGGCTGTGAAAATATAAAGTAGTGAGAATATCAATCGCTGACATCTCACCACCAATATGGCCCGCGCCGGCGTTGTATACCGTTTCCAGGTCGAGCAGTCTTATCCGTCGAGCCATTTCCACCAGCCCCGGGGCACTTACCTGAAGCTCTGAACTTTTTTTCACTTTGAATGCGCTCCTGCACCGCTCTCTGGCAAGCAGTGATCTTCCCCCCACGCGGCGAATAGCAGCGTGCTCACAAAATGCTTTGACACACCATATCACATGGATATATATTGACCCAAGAATAAATATTCACCCGCAACGAATGGAGGAGTTCGTTGAGAATCGCATCCAGAGCGCAGCCGGCGGCAGGTAATGTCCTGATATGAAGACTTCAGGGGGCGACACCGGGCGGGGACCTTCAGGCGGGGCAACTCGTGGTGCACAAACCGGTTGGAAAAACCTGTTTAGCGGTGTTACCGGCCCGCTGATTGGGTTGCTTGCACTATGTGTGTTTCTGAGTTTTGCGACTGACTCGTTCCTGTCTGTTAGAAACTTCCTCAATATTCTCGATCAGATAACGGTACTGGGCATCATGGCTGTCGGTATGACTTTTGTCATTCTGATTGGTGGGATAGATCTCTCCGTGGGGTCGGTGATGGCGTTGTCGATGATGGTACTCGGCTACCTCAACGTTGAGGCCGGGTTACCTATGAGTGTGGCCATACCGGGCGGTTTAATTGCAGCTGCAGTCACCGGCATAATAGCCGGTTTACTGATTACAGAGTTTAAAGTGCCCCCTTTCATAGCGACGCTCGCGATGATGTCCATCGCGCGGGGTGTTGCCAACATGATCACCAATGGTTCTCAGATAATTGGTTTCCCCCCATGGTTTAACATGGGCGCGATTATTCGGCATGGTGGTTTTCTAACCATGACCGTCGCGGTGATGCTGATTGTTTTTGTAATCGCACTGTTGTTCCAGCACTTTCGAAAAGGCGGGCGAATGCTTTATGCGATCGGCGGCAATCAGGAGGTAGCCCGGCTTGCAGGCATCAGTGTAAAGCGGGTGACGGTGCTGGTTTACATGATGTGTGCGCTGCTGTCGGGGCTGGCTGGCATTCTATTGGCTGCGCGGCTGGATTCCGTGCAACCGAGCTCCGGTGTGGCCTATGAGCTTGACGCAATCGCCGCAGTAGTCATTGGCGGGACAAGCCTGTCCGGGGGCACCGGTGGTGTCGGTGGCACCATCATTGGCGTACTGATTATTGGTGTCTTGCGCAACGGTCTCAACTTACTTGGCGTTTCTCCATTTCTGCAAGCTGTGGTCATCGGATTGGTGATTGTACTGGCGGTTGCTGCGGAAACGTTCAAACACAAGCGCGCAAGGTAGCCAATTGGCGTTGCAATTACAGATTTCCAGTTCGATGTAGAAGGATCAGGGCGTCCAACGTGGCATGGCCCACCACATATGAGGGGAAAAGCATGAAAAACAAATTGGTTAAATTATGTGCCGTTGCTGCGTTTACCGCTGCGTCCACGGCATCCCAGGCTGAGGTTGGCATTGAAAAGATTGGTCTTGCGGTCCCGAATCTGCAGGCCGATTTTTTTAATCAGATTAAGCTTGGCGTAGAGAATTATGCAGGCAAACTCGGGATAGAAGTAATCGTTGCTGATGCCAAGAACGATACGGCAACACAGGTGAGTCAGGTGCAGGATTTTATTACGCAGGGTATTGATGCCTTTATCTATATTCCTGCAGGGGCTGCGGCGGCCGCGGTACCGACTCGTCTGGCTCGCGCCGAGGGTATACCGGTGATTAACGTAGACAGAGAACCTGAGGGTGCGCCGGGTGATACCGTAATTTACGGAGAAAATGTGCTTTCAGCGTACCAGGTATGCGATCACATCATTGAACTGGCAGGTGGTTCGGGAAAAATGGTGATCGTGCATGGGCAAAAGGGCACCACCCCGGAAGTGCAGCGCTTTGAAGGCTGCAAGCGAGCCATTGATGAGAATCCCGGTGTTGAACTGGTGGCACAGCAATGGAGTCAGATGTGGTCTCCGGATGAGGGCTTTTCAATCACACAGAACATGCTCCAGGCCAACCCGGATGTGACGATGATCTTCGGTCAGGCTGATGGTCTGGCCATGGGAGCCGCCAAAGCGGTGGAAGTCGCTGGACTGGCAGATAAGGTTATTGTTGGCGGCTACGACGGGGATGTGGCGGCGCTTGAGTATCTGGCAGACTGCAAGGGTACGTTTGTGGTGACAGCGACACAGAGTACACAGGCGATGGGTGTGCTAGCGGTTAACTCTGCAATCGCGGTTCACCACGGTGCGTCAGTACCGGCCCGGCAAATACCGAATGCGGTGCTTACTACCTGTGACAATGCGGAAGAGTTTGTAAAGAACCATCCCTAGGTAACCCGCTCGGGGATTCTTGCAATGACACGCATCGGCACAGCGCCAATACTATCGCTTCAGAGTATCCGGAAATCATTCGGACCCACTGAAGTGCTGCATGGTATTGACATGGAAGTCTGTGCCGGTGAGGTCGTCGCATTGCTTGGTGAAAACGGTGCAGGGAAGTCGACGCTCTCCAATATCATCTCCGGCAGTATAATACCTTCCGCGGGCATCATGCGGTGGCAGGGTGAAACGTATTCCCCGTCGACCCCGCGGGATGCCATAGATGCCGGCATCGGTATGATCCATCAGGAGTTACTGCTTTTACCTCACCTGTCGATAGCGGAGAACATTTTTCTCGGGCGCTACCCAATGAAATTCGGTCGTGTGGATCGCGCTGAAATGAACAGACGGGCGAGCAGTGGACTCGAGCGCCTCGGGCTTGAAATATCACCCACCAGACAGGTGGAAGGACTCTCGACTGCTAATCAGCAGCTCATAGAAATTGCAAAAGCACTAACCTTAAATGCAAGTCTGCTGATTCTTGATGAACCGACTGCCGCGCTGGGCGGTGAAGAGACAGAATTGTTATTCAGACAGATTGAGCGGTTAAAGTCTGACGGCGTTGGAATTATCTACATTTCCCACCGGCTTGAAGAAATAAAGGTAATTGCTGACCGTATTGTTGTTCTGCGGGATGGCGACATGGTGAAATCATTCGAGACAGCTGATTTGCCTGTGCGGACCATCGTGGAAAGTATGGTTGGCCGGACGCTTGAGCAAATGTTCCCGCGATTGCCGGAGCCTGCAGATCATGTTGTGCTGGAGGTTGCGCAACTGACCTCTGCGGAAGGTCGGTTCAGCGACGTGAGTTTTCATGTCAAAGCCGGAGAGATACTCGGCATAGCCGGTTTGGTTGGAGCGGGGCGCACGGAACTGGTTCGTGCCATTGCGGGTGTCGATAAAATCCGTTCCGGCAGGGTATCGGTTGACGGTCAGGAGGTGAAACCGGATTCTCCGGCGCGCGCGATCGGCCACGGAATCGTGCTTGTGCCGGAAGACAGAAAGCAACAGGGTCTGATATTGATACACAGTATTCGCGAGAATATTGGCTATTCCAATTTTGATTCCGTCACCAGCGGTGGATGGATTAATGGCCGCAAGTTACGGGAATTTGCCAGATTGAATATTGAGAAGTTTGGTGTTAAGGGGGTCGCTGAACAAAACGTCGAGGAAATGTCGGGAGGTAATCAGCAAAAAGTCGTACTGGCAAAATGGCTGGCACGCGACCCGCGTGTAGTGCTGCTGGATGAACCGACCCGGGGGATTGATGTTGGTGCGCGCTCTGCAATCTATGAGCTTGTTAACAGCCTTGCAAGGAATGGCGTTGCTGTGGTCATTGTCAGTTCGGACCTCGAAGAAGTGCTGGGTATTTCCAATCGTATTCTGGTGATGTCTGCCGGCAGGCAGACTGGCATTCTCGACCACGATGAAGCGAATGATGTGTCAGTGATGGAGTTGGCGACCGCCTGATCTACGGTAGGGAATGATGCGAAGATTTCACAATAAAACAGTCGTCGTAACCGGAGGCGACCGCGGCATTGGTTTTGCCGTTGCCGAAAGATTCGCAGACGAAGGGGCGAACGTGGTACTCGCTTCTATCGATAAAAAGGTGGGTGAGGCAGCAGAAAAACTCTCCGGTAGTGGTGGCTTGGCAATCGGTGTGGTGTGTGATGTTAGAAACACATCTGATGTTCAGCATCTGTACGATCAGGCCGAGCTTCGCTTTGGTGGTGTTGATATTTCCTTTCAAAACGCAGGCATCATTACCATAGCGAGTGTGGAGGAGCTGACGGAGCAGGAGTGGGACGACACTATGGAAGTGAACACCAAAGGCGTGTTTTTATGCTGTCAGGAAGCCATACGACGTATGAGAAAGCTCGGCAACGGCGGGCGACTAATCAATACTGCGTCTGGCCAGGCCCGCGATGGCTTTATCTATACACCGCACTATGCTGCGTCCAAATTTGGCGTCATGGGTTTAACACAGAGCCTGGCAAAGGAAGTTGCGCTGGATGGAATCACGGTTAATGCCATTTGTCCCGGCATTATAACGTCCGATATGTGGGACTATAACGACAGGGTGTGGGGGAAAATGTTAGGCGACTACGCGCCGGGTGAACTAATGGAAGACTGGGTTCAAAATAAAATACCGATGAAGCGGGTAGGTAAGGGCAGTGATGTGGCGGGCCTGGTTGCTTTTTTAGCCAGTGACGATGCCGACTATATCACCGGCCAGACCATCAATGTGGATGGGGGGCTGATAATGTCCTAGCAGATGTTGAAAAACTATTGCGCCAGGTCTGGGGGAGTTAAATTATCACCCAGCAACTGTGCTTTTTCGGGGAAATTTACCTACTCAGACCGTCGCTCATAACGATTATCAACACCCTGCTATTGGGTAGGAAAGTCAGGTTCCGAACGCTGCAGCGCAACTCAACAAATACACGGAAGACAGGTGGCCCTTATTTTTTCGGTGCGCCGGGCCATACAGAAATTTTGCTGTCCGGTGTACGCTGCATTGAGTGACTATGAAAAGACGCGGGCAAAGACGCGGGCTGGGTGCCTGCGAAGATTGAATATTTTTTAATGAGGAATCCCATGCAAGATATTACTCTGAATGCGCCGGTGTTGTTCAGTCTGGAAGGGCGGATTGCGCTGGTGACTGGCGCCGGTAGCGGGATCGGTCAGCGGATAGCGCTTGGTTTTGCCCAGTGTGGCGCGGCGGTGGCGTGTTTGGACAGAAGAACGGATTCGGGTCTGGATGAAACTCTTGAACTGATTGGCACTACCGGTAAACAAGCGATTTCGATTCCGGCTGACGTCACCGACCGTCAGGCCATGGATGAAGCGGTGGCTCAGGTGGAAAAAGATCTCGGCCCTTTGACCGTGGCGCTCAATGCCGCAGGTATTGCCAACGCTAACCCGTCAGAAAAAATGGAGGAAGCGCAGTACCAGACATTGATGGATATTAATATGAAAGGAGTGTTCTTTTCTTGTCAGGCACAGGCCAATGCCATGATAGGACATGGCAAAGGTTCTATTATCAATATCGCATCAATGTCAGGAGTCATCGTCAACCGTGGACTGGAGCAGGTGCATTACAATGCGTCGAAAGCCGGTGTTATTCATATGTCTAAATCGATGGCGATGGAGTGGGTAGACAAGGGAATTCGGGTGAACTCTATCAGTCCGGGTTACACGGCAACACCCATGAACATGCGTCCGGAGATGGTTCATCAGACGAAGGAATTCGAAAGTCAGACCCCGATGCAGAGGATGGCGTCGGTCGATGAAATGGTCGGTCCGGCGGTATTTCTGGCATCGGATGCTTCGTCTTACTGCACCGGTGTGGATCTATTGGTCGATGGCGGTTTTTGCTGCTGGTAAAGAACAGGTATATTGCCAACTGACAGGGTTATTATCGCAATATGCCAGTCTTCAAAACTATCGCGAATAAACACAGCGCTGGATTGGGGAGAAAGGAATACTCACCGACGAAGCAGTAAACCCGGATGAGCGCGGTGGTTTTGCTTCGCTGGGTACTTACGTTAGAAGCGTTGTCCGATTTGCGAATGCACCGGTACTACTACCTCACCGGCGTTGGCTGGCGGAGAAAAACTTATTGTCGTTCAGTTGCCGGTCGAGGCCCGAGCGGCCTCGACCACTTCGCAACTTAAATCACAGCATCGAACAGTTCAGCGATGGCAGGTTCAGCGGTTTGTGCAATAACACGTGCCACTTCTTCACCTTCGTTAAACATGACAAGGGTAGAGCGTCTGGGGATTCCAAGCTCCGAGATTATCGGTGCGTTTTTGAATGTGTCCCAGTCTACCAACATGATAGTGACCGCCTGATATTCAGGATTACTGTCCAGTAGTGCACTCACGGTGCGCTGTTGAGCTCGGCAGGTTGGTCACCAGGTCGATGTAAAACTGAGCATAAACGGCTCGCCACTCGTGAGGGCCTGCTCATAGGCCTCGCGAGTGTATTCCACCTGATTCGCCCCTTCTGCCAGTGCAAACTTGGCAGTCATGGCGAGCGCTGGAATGGCCAGAAACTGACGTCGTTTCATCGGCAAATGCACTCCTTTAGTTGGATGTGTTAGCCGCGGCCCATGACCTTCGGCCACGCGCCTGTCGGCTACCCTATTGGAGCAGAAAGTCCACGATTGGTTCAAATCTGTGTAACCCGGCTGCATTCTCGATGACTATCCAACCATCTGTTGGCCAGGCATCGCGAGCGCCCCCTTTTCGGCGCGGCGGTGACAGTGGCAGTCGCCACAGGGCACGTATTCAGACCGGTTCAGCGGATTTGCAGCCGGTCACACGGGTAGCACCCGAAAAAAAGCTTGCGTCGTGCTTCTGCACTGGGTCAAATGAGCGGCCTGTAACACGCTCCCAATCAGGTCAGTCTCCTTGCCCATCACCAATCGTCTGGCAGCTCAGCATAAGGTTTTTGCTGCCTTTGCCCTCTATGCCTTCACCATGGGCAGCGTCTACCCGAGATTTGCCGAAGTGATGTCTTCAATGGGGGTGGAGGAGTCGGTATTCGGCCTCTCGCTGATCGGTGCACCGGTGGGTACTTTCCTCGCGCTAACCTTTGCCAGTCCGTTAATCGAGCGCGTGGGCTTTAGACGCGTGTTGCTGTTTGGCATACCGGCTACCGGACTTTTTTATGCGCTCGCGGTGCAGATCTCCCACCCGCTGTTTTTCTTTCTGCTGCTGATACCGGCTGGTATCGCCATCGGCTGTCTGGAGATCGTTATTAACGTGGAGGCGGACCGAACAGAAGCGTTGCTAAAGCGGCGTATCATGAATCGTGCGCACTCATTCTGGAGCTTCGGGTTTTTCGGTGCCGGATTAAGCGGAGCTTGCTTTGCCTATTTTGAAATCTCACCGCAGCTGCATTTGATCGTGATTTTCCTGCTAATCATACCCATCGTTATTCTGTTGCTGGGTGACTTTACTCCGGCACCATCGCGAGGGAACGAGGCAGAGGCCCCCCGTTTTGCTTTGCCAACGCTTCCAATACTCATCCTGGTGGTGGTGACAGTGCCCGCGATGCTGATGGAGGGGGCCGGTCTGGACTGGTCTGCCATCTATATGGACAAAACCTTTGCGAGTAGCGCCTTTATGGCAGGAATTGCGGTGGCGGTCGTGACCCTGTCGCAGGCGATTACCCGCTATTTTGCTGATGGGTTTGTAGAAAAGTATTCGCCGGTTGCCGTTGGCAGAGCGCTGTTGTTATTGCTCGCGGCTGGCATTTTACTGGTGTTGTTTCCCGTATCGGTGCCGGTGGCTCTACTGGGGTTTGCCGTTATGGGGATTGGCACCAGTGTATTGTTTCCACTGGCGATGTCGGCGGCCGCTCAAAGAACAGATCGTTCGGCCACTGTGAACGTGGCAGCGCTCGCTCAAATTTCATTTTGTACGTTTCTGCTGGGTCCGCCGTTGCTTGGGTTTGTCGCAGAACACTGGGGGATACACTGGGTATACGGTTGCGGGCTGCCTTTCATCATTGGTGCGTTTATTTTTGTAAATTCACTGGGTGCGGTGGAAAGCAGCAAGCGGAAAATTGCGTGATTGTTACGAATTGATACACTGGCGATGTATTGGTAATAATTAAGCATATATTGACTTTCGTATCGCATACCGCGTTCGCTATCAGGAAATCTATATGTTTAGCAAAAAACCTTTTACGCGCAGAACAATGCTGAAGGGAATCGGTGCGTCCGGAGCCGCAGTGATGCTTCCCACAGCAGTTAGCGCCAACTGTTCCCATCGAAAATCTGCTATCGCAAGAGCTGAGTCGGTTCACAGCGGTTTGTCTATTGAATTCGCGGATGCGGATGCAAGTGGTGTTGATGCTGATCTGGTGCGTGTTGCCATCTCGAATACCACGCCACGTGCTATTACCCTGCATCGTCTGTCACCCGGGTCGATCCGTGTGGGGGAACAGAGCTTCAACTTTAATAACCAGCTCGCCGCCGGTGCTGTGACCATCGATGCAGACAGTACCCGATATTTCTGGTTGAGCCCGAGTTCACACGTTGATCTGCCACAGGCAAAAAACCTTGCCAGTGGCAATAACGTGATGGTCAGCGTGGTGCGCGGTGAATCACGAGCAAGCGAATCGCACCTTGGGTACTTCGCGTAAAAGTTAAGGTAGTCAGCCGTGGTGTAGCGTCGACCGGGTGAGCAGTACTGTCGACGCTACCGGCTCATCTGCCGGTGTTGTTACCACTGCTGGTGAACATCCGGTCGAATCATTTCGTTATAAACATCGAGCACCGATGCCATTTCACCCTCCGTTAGTTCGCGCATGGTAGCGGCCTGGCAGTTTGACCTGAGTTGATCAGGCGTTGAGGCGCCCGGTATGACGCAGCTAACCTCCCTGAACATCAGGATCCATCGAAGTGCAATGTGGGCCAGGTGCTCATTTGCAGGAAATATGGATTTAAGTCGTTCCACCGCCGCCAGGCCGGCTTCGTAGTCGATGCCGGAAAACGTTTCACCGCGATTGAAGGCTTCGCCCTGCCGATTGAAGAAACGATGATCATCTTTTCCGAATTCTGACTCCCTGGTAAATTTTCCGGTTAACAGGCCGCTGGCCAGTGGAACACGCACGATAACGCCAATGTTCTTTTTTCTCGCCTGTTCAAAGAAGAGTTCGTTAGGGCGATGCCTGAACATATTAAAGATGATCTGTACGGTGCAGACGTTTGGATATTCAATCGCCTTTATCGCCTCTTCCACTCGTTCAACGCTGACGCCAAGATGGCCGATTTTACCCTCGCGCTTGAGCTTGTCGAACGCTTCGAAAATCTCAGGCCGGTAGTAAACCTCAGTGGGCGGACAATGGAGTTGGACAAGATCCAGTTGTTCGAGGCCGGTATTTTTCAGACTTTGCTCAACGTACTCACGCAGCACACCGGGTTGGTAACCTTCAGAAACATGTGGATTAATAAATCGACCGCATTTGGTAGCAATGTAGACTGTTTCTTTACTTTCACGAATGGCCTGGCCGACCGCTTGTTCGCTCTGCCGGTTCTCGTACACATCCGCTGTGTCGATAAAATTGATGCCACTATCAATCGCCTCTCGTAAGATCGCAGTCGCATTGGCATGATCAAATCCGCTGCCCCACTTGCCACCGGCCTGCCAGGTGCCGAGACTGATTTCGCTTACCTGCAGGCCTGTTTTGCCGAGAATTCTATTTTTCATATCATTGATTGCCGATGTTGCCGCTATCGCCGGGGCTCCCAGCATAACGCTAAATGTTGTACATAAAAACTGAGTCGCTGAAACAGTTTGCCGGTGCTTCAGATATACGTGAAAGGCAATAGGCCTGTCAGACATCGAAGTTTGTCTCGACAGGCGTCGGAAAGCCGGATTGCTACGTCGCCAATGGTCATCGCCGGATGACAACAGTGGTTTTTGATTATCTCTCTGCATTATCATAGCGACAGTTGTGTCCGTTCAATCTAAAAGTGCTTCTCTACAGGGCCGCACCTTTGAAAAAGAATCTCGATTTAATCACCATCGGCAGGTCATCAGTTGATTTATACGGCGGTCAGATTGGCGGCCGCCTGGAAGACATGCGCTACTTTGATAAATATATCGGTGGCAGCCCCACCAATATTGCCTGTGGTACAGCGCGGCTGGGTCTTAAATCTGCTGTCATCACTGGCGTCGGTGATGAACATATGGGACGTTACATTCAGGAGGAGTTGCAGCGCGAGGGGGTAGATACCACAGGGGTCAAAGTGGACCCTGACCGACTGACCGCACTGGTGTTGCTTGGCATCCGTGATCAGGAGCAGTTTCCGCTGATCTTCTACCGGGAAAACTGTGCAGACATGGGTTTGACGGTTGATGATATCGACCCGGACTTTATTCGCAGTGCCCGCGCCATGGTGGCCACCGGTACGCATCTAAGCAATCCGCAGGTGGAAGCGGCAACGGTTAAAGCACTTGAGATAGCTCGTGAGGCCGGCATGCACACCGCGCTGGATATTGACTATCGACCCAACCTCTGGGGGGTGGCAGGGCACAACGATGGTGAAAGTCGCTTTGTTGCCAGTGACAAGGTGACTGGAAAACTGCTTGCACATATGGCGTTGTTTGATTTGGTCGTCGGCACTGAGGAAGAGTTCCACATTGCCGGTGGTACCACAGACACGATCGCCGCATTGCGTGCGGTACGCAAGGTATCGAACGCGACACTGGTGTGCAAGCGCGGGGCAATGGGGGCGGCCGCGTTCGAAGGTGATATACCCGATTCACTGGACGACGGCCAGTACGGCCCGGGCTATCAGATCGAGGTGTTCAACGTGCTCGGTGCCGGCGATGGTTTTATGTCCGGTCTGCTCAGGGGATGGCTTGATGGTGAGGACTGGCCGGTCGCGCTCAAGTATGCCAACGCCTGTGGTGCACTGGCGGTGAGTCGCCACGGTTGTACACCCGCCTATCCATCATGGGAGGAACTGCAGTTCTTTTTCGAGCGGGGCATCAGGCAGCCGGATCTGCGCAACGATGCCGCACTTGAACAAATGCACTGGTCGACCAATCGTGGACTTCAGTGGTCACAGATTCGAATTTTTGCGTTTGACCATCGCGCTCAGTTCGAAGCAATGGCAGGCGCGGACGCGGCAAAGATTGGCAGTTTTAAAACCTTGTGTCTTGAGGCGGCGCAGCAAGTAGCGGCAACTAATGGCGGTGCTGATGAAGGCGGTTATGGTGTGCTGTGTGACGGCAGGCTGGGCCGCGATGCGCTGTTTCGCGCGGTCGGTACCGGTCTTTGGATTGGCAGGCCGGTGGAGTTGCCTGGTTCACGGCCATTAACGCTGGAGCCGGAGCTGGGTACCGACTATGGCGGGCTGGCAGAATGGCCTCGCGACCAGGTGGTGAAAGTGCTGTGCTTTTATCATCCGGATGATGACGCTGCCCTAAGCGATGCGCAGGAGGCCGTCATTAAGCGCTTGTTCCGTGCGTGTCGCCGGCACCGCCTGGAGTTGTTGCTGGAAGTGATACCGTCAAAAGCCGGGGTGATTGAAGACGATACCACAGCACGCGTTATTCAGCGCTTCTATGACGCCGGTGTCTACCCGGACTGGTGGAAGCTCGAACCGATGCTGACAGACACCGCGTGGCAGCTCACCATTGATGCTATCGAGCGCAACGATGCAAATACACGCGGCATCGTTATACTGGGTTTGGCAGAAACCGAAGACAGGTTAATCGAAAGTTTTCATGTGGCTGCCCGCTACCCGCTGGTAAAAGGGTTTGCGGTCGGTCGCACGCTGTTTGCAGAAGCAGCCGAAGCGTGGATGGTCGGAAAAATCAGTGATTCAGAAGCGGTGGCAAAGATGTCGGACAACTATCATCGGCTATGTGTGGCATGGGATAGCGCGAGAAAGGGTTTGTCTGTTGGGTAACCTGTCTGCAGGTGTACCCGCACCTGCACAATGGTGCTAGTGGAC
>CAZOXM010000041.1:0-43627 GCA_964583825.1 uncultured Granulosicoccaceae bacterium | reverse complement strand
TGGGCCGCTTGGTGAATAAGGTGACTAACTTTTCACAGCTACAGTCGTCAGTGCAAGGCGGAAAAACGCAGGCATATAGGTCATACGTCGAGTTTTTTCAACGTAGCAATGGCGGCTGTAGCGAAGAAAAGTGTTACCTTATTTATCAAGCGGCCCACTAGTAGTGGGGTGGTGGTGTCTCCTCGGAATCCGGCGCAACATTGGGCTCCATCGCTTCCAGCATGCGTTGGTATCGTTCGATTTTTTGCGACAGCAAATCGATGGTCTGTTGCTGGTGGATGACAACGTCATTGAGTTGCTCAACGGCGAGTTCCAGATCCATCAGTTTTAATTCAACCGTTTCGATTCGTTGTTCCATGGCGGCGCTGTCTGTCGAAGAACAGCCGGTATTGTGCATGAAACGCAATCGGTCGGTGCAGGTGATTTCCCGTGCGATTGCCACGATGCGCGATCCCGATCGCCGTGGCGGGTCTGCGTTTTGGGTGGTGGTCAGGCAGGTGCTGCTGCGGGCTCACCCTGTATGTGTGTCAGCAGGGTCGCGCCACCGCGGACTGCGGTTGTGGCTGGTTGGTCTGCGATTTCAACCGGCCGGTTACCGGTTTCCATTACCAGTTGATCCATCTGTGGCAGGTGTGCGCCACCGCCGGTAATAATAATCGGACAGTCCTGCTGCGGATCCCGGAACTGATAAGGCAATGCGCTAATCGCGGCATCGAGTGCTTCACGGCCCTGTCGCATCAGAGGCTGAAGCAGTTCGCAGGCGACTTCGGAGGTCAGTGTGAAATTGGCTTGTTCATCGACGGTGATCTGCAGCCCCTGCATTTGACAGGAGTTGCGCAGTTGATTGTCGAGCGATGAACTAATGGCGGAGCCGACCAGGTGTTTGGCATGCTGGGCCTGCACTTCAGTGACATAAAGACCATAGCGTTCCCGAATGCCATGTGCCAGGGCGTCGTCGATTCGATCTCCGCCGAAGGGGAGTGAGTAGGCAGCTACAATTTCGTTGAACTGCATGGCGTACAAACGCGCAGCTCTGGCGCCGAGATCAAGTAGCATTCGCGGGGCGCCATCTGCGATGTCTATGCCGGCACCCACAGCCATTGAAATGGCATTATCGACCAGATGGACCCGAGAAGCGCCGGCGGTGAAGCAGGCGTGTTTCAAGTCTTCCGTGAGGTGCTCTGAGATGTCGGGCGGGATGTTCAGGAGTATCACCGGCGCTTTTCCTATCGAGCCGTCGCGGCGGAGCCTGGAAAAGTAGTAGCGCAACATCTTAGCACTGTGGCCGAGTGGATTGCGGGCGTCGGAGCGAAGGACCTGTACAATACGCATCGACGGTTTTGTGGCTGCGATATCCAGTGCTTCGTTACCGAAACTGTCGAGCGCGCGCGAGCCCCCGATACGGTGATCCATGTCGATTGCACCGACAGAGGGCTCATCGAGAATCAGTCCTTCCCGGTGGTGAATTATTCTGGTTTGGTGCGCACCGAGATCAACGGCGATCTGGGTGGCTGCAGGCTGACCGTATTTCCTGAACATAGTCTTACACGCGGCATCACATTGACCGGAGTATAGTGCGCCACTTCACTTTCGCCAGCGACGCTGTATTTCCCGATTGATTTTTCACCGGTGCGGGTGGCTGCCGTCAGCGCGATCGATAGCGGTTTGGCCGCACGGCGGCTCCATCGATCGGCAAAAGCGGAGTCCGATATGTGGTAAATTATCGGTTTTTCCATTCGGGAATTTTTTTGCATGGCTGTCGATGAAAAAACCGTTGCCGAAGTTGCCCATCTGGCCCGTCTGCAGATCGATGATAGTCGCGTGTCGGAATATGCGGTGGAAATGTCGGGCGTGCTCGCGCTGGCTGAAACCATGAACGACATTGATACGAGTGAGGTAGAGCCGATGGCGCACCCCACACACGCTGTGCAACGACTTCGTGAAGACGTGGTGACTGAGAGCAACCAGCGTGAAGCATTTCAACGCTGCGCCCCTTCGGTAGAAGAGGGTTACTACCTGGTACCACAGGTGATTGAGTGACGCACTGATTTGTCCGTACGCACTAACAGGATGTTGAAAAACTATTGCGCTAGGTCTGGGGGCGTTAAATTCCCCCTCAAAATGCTCATTTATAACCCATAAACTGCGCTTTTTCGGGGAAATTTGCCTACTCAGCCCGTCGCTCATCACGTTTTTCAACACCCTGCTAAATAAATTAACGGCTCGACTAAATGCATACAGAAACCATTGCTGATATCCGCCGGCGCCTGGCGGCTGGTGACTATTCCAGTGAAGAACTATGTCGCTATCTGCTCGATCGGATGGCCCGCCTTAACGATTCACATAACGCCTTTATTGAAATCACTGAGGCGCATGCCATTGCTGCGGCGAAGGCAGCGGATGAACAGCGTGCTGCCGGCAAACAGGCAGCCCTGCTTGGTGTGCCGATCGCGCACAAGGATATTTTCTGCACCCGCGACATCCGCACCAGTTGCGGTTCACGCATGCTGGAAAACTTTGTTCCGCCCTACGATGCCACGGTGGTCGAGAAACTCGCGGCAGCCGGGGTGGTGATGCTTGGCAAAACCAACATGGATGAATTTGCCATGGGCTCTTCCAACGAAAACAGCTTTTTCGGCGCGGTTGCCAACCCCTGGGACGTAACGCGAGTGCCTGGCGGATCATCGGGTGGCAGTGCCGCGGCAGTGGCCGCGCGCATGGTGCCGGGAGTTACCGGCACAGACACTGGCGGGTCGATCAGGCAGCCGGCAGCATTTTGCGGCATCACTGGTATTAAGCCAACCTATGGCAGAGTGTCGCGTTACGGCATGATCGCGTTTGCGTCCAGTCTTGATCAGGGCGGCCCGATGGCGACGACTGCTGAGGACTGTGCCTTGTTGCTCGATGCCATGGCAGGCTTTGATGAGCGAGACTCTACCAGTATCGATAAGCCTGTTGATCAATACAGTGATAACCTCGGCCGGCCACTGGACGGTCTGAAAGTCGGGCTGCCACGACAGTACTTCACTGATGATTTGTCGGCACCAATTGCCGCCGCCCTGCAAGCGGCGATCGACGAATTACAGAAACTCGGTGCTGTCTTTTCAGAAATTGATTTGAAAAACCAGTCGCTCGCCGTGCCCGCTTATTATGTGGTCGCCCCGGCGGAGTGCTCTTCCAACCTGTCTCGTTTTGATGGTGTGCGCTACGGTCATCGATGTGAGAATCCGGTGGATCTGGAAGATCTATACAAGCGATCGCGCGCAGAGGGTTTTGGTCGGGAGGTAAAACGGCGAATTCTTATTGGCACCTACGCGTTATCGGCAGGCTACTACGATGCGTATTACCTCAAGGCACAGAAAGTTCGCAATTTGATCTCGCAGGATTTCAAAGCGGCATTCGAATCCGTTGATGTGATCCTCGGTCCGACCACACCCACAACGGCGTTTAAGCATGGTGAAAACAGCGACGATCCGGTGGCGATGTACCTTAACGATATCTTCACGATTCCAGCCAATCTCGCGGGGCTGCCGGCGTTATCCGCACCCTGCGGCTTTGTAGACGGGCTGCCGGTCGGTCTGCAACTGGTGGGTAACTATTTTGACGAAGCGCGGTTGTTGAATATTGCTCACCAGTATCAGCAGGTGACTGACTGGCATCGACAGCTTCCGGCAGCTGTACGCGACTGACACCGGGAACTGATACCTCACAGGTAAGGTACATCACTATGCAATGGGAAACCGTTATTGGTCTTGAGATCCATGCTCAACTGGCCACGCGCAGTAAGATATTTTCATCGAGTGCAACCGACTTCGGTGCTGATCCTAATACACAGGCAAATGCCGTTGATCTCGGTATGCCCGGTGTGCTGCCGGTGTTGAATCGCGAAGCGGTGCATATGGCGATTAAGTTTGCCCTGGCGACCAATGCAGACATTGGCCGGCGCAGTGTTTTTGCACGGAAAAATTATTTCTATCCCGATTTGCCGAAGGGTTATCAGATATCGCAGATGAGCCTGCCGATTGTCGGCCGGGGTCAGGTTGAGATAGCACTGGAGGGTGGCGAGGTAAAAACAATAGGACTGACGCGGGCACACCTTGAGGAAGATGCCGGCAAGTCAGTACATGACGCCTGGCATGGGCACACCGGTATTGATCTCAATCGTGCCGGCACGCCATTGCTGGAAATTGTCTCCGAACCGGATATGCGCAGCGCTGCTGAAGCAGTCGCCTACGCGCGAAAGATCCATTCGATAGTGCGCTACATCGATATCTGCGACGGTAATATGCAGGAGGGATCCTTTCGATGTGATGCCAACGTTTCGATCAGACCGGTTGGGCAGGCAGAATTCGGCACGCGCGCTGAAATCAAGAACGTCAATTCCTTCCGCTTTCTGGAGCGTGCCATTAACTATGAAGTAGAGCGTCAGATAGATATCCTGGAAGATGGTGGTACGGTTGTTCAGGAAACCCGACTGTACGACGCCGATAAGGACGAGACGCGCTCAATGCGCACCAAAGAGGAAGCCAACGATTATCGATACTTCCCCGATCCCGATTTACTACCGGTGGAAGTGGATCAGGCCTTGATCGACAAGCTCGAAAAGACCCTGCCTGAGTTGCCTGAAACCCGCAAAGCGCGTTTTATCGAGTCGCTGCAGCTGCCGGAATACGATGCGGCGGTTTTGACGGCGGACAAAGCAACCGCAGACTATTTCGAGGCGGTGCTGGAGCGCAGTGGCTGCAGTGCCAAACTCGCCGCCACGTGGGTGACGGGGGAGCTCTTTTCACGGCTCAACAAAGACGGCCTTGAACTCGGTGAGTCGCCAGTAGATGCAGAGCGTTTCAGTGGCTTACTCAAGCGTATTCACGACAATACGATCTCCGGCAAGATCGCCAAACGCATACTCGATGAGATGTGGACTACTACAACCACAGCGGATGAAATTGTTGAAAAGGAAGGCTTGCAACAAATCTCAGACACATCCGAGATAGAAAAAATGGTTGATGATGTGATTGCGGCGAATCCTTCACAGGTGGAGGAGTATCGTTCCGGTAAACAAAAGTTACTCGCCTACTTCGTGGGTCAGGTGATGAAAGCCTCCCGCGGGAAAGCCAATCCGGCTCAGCTCAATGAGCTTTTAAAACAAAAGCTGAGCAGCTCGTGAATGGAGCGCGTCCGGTTGCGCAGTGCCCTGTAGCGCGATAGTCCATTTGCGCTGGTCACGACCCCCCCTGCCTTGGACAACACGTAATGTGTTGACGCCCCCGGCTGCGGTAAAACTGGCGGAGGATCGCCGCACCGGCATCTGCGGTGTTTTATTAGAAGAGCAAGAAGCTCCAGTCATCCCATTCAGGAGTCCATATTGTCCGGGTTTACGCGTTTGAAGATAGCCAGACTTCCCGCTCAGCTGCTGCTGCTGGCACTGCCTTTGTGGATGGCAGTAGCGGCTTACAATGCGCGCTTTTCGGTTGAGGCACAGCAGCCGCAGGTTGGAGAAGTCGACTCGCAGGCGGCACGCGGCCAGGCGGCTTCCGCGGGCGCTGCAGCACCGGTGGCGATTGACAGAAACAAGCGCGATGTCGTCCGTACCGTGGACGCGGGTGCGAACTCCAGCCGCGATCCACTGGCGATGACGGTGGTCCGGCCAAAACAAGGCAGCGTGCAAGCGGAAAGTGTTCCTGTGTCGAATACCGCGGATGTAGGTTCAGAAACAGTCGCCGGTAATACTGCGCCCGAGTTACTGATCGATGGCGATGACGTGGTCGTGCAGGCTGTGTCACGCTCTGTGATTGAACCCATGCCAAATGATGAGCAGGCAGAACCGCAGGGATTATCCAAAGAAGCCGAGGTCGGTGCGCTGATCGAACGCCTCAGTGGCCCGGTGACATCGGCGACACCGGAGGCAGCGACCACCTCGGATTCCGCTGTAAAAGGCAGCGACTGGGTAAGTGCCCAGCTCGATACCAGCTTTGTGATTCAGCTTGAGTCTTCGGCAAATTACGCAGTCATGCAAAAGCAGGCGCTGCGGCACGCTGATGCGGAACCACTGGCCATCTATCCGTTTGCCGTATCGCGTGATGGGGAAGTGATCTACGGTATGTCCCATGGTCTGTACGACACGCTGGCAGAGGCGAAACAGGCCAGTGCCGGGCTGTCAGACAATCTGTTGCGCTTCGGCAGCTGGATCCGTCAGGTCAAGGATATTAAGCAGCAGATCCAGTCGATAGACCAGGGGCTCGCGGAGTAGACCGCGTGCGTGGCCGTGCGGCCACCGCGGCGACAGACCGTCTCCGGGAATCCGGCCGAACTGCCTGATCATTACGTTTTGTTAACGCTGTGAATGGTATTTGTTACACTTGGAGCGGGCAGTAGACTTCTAAGGACCCCATGCGAATACTCACCATAGCTCTGCTTTTGCTTTTATCTCCATTGTGCCGGGCGGCGGGTGGCCTTAACCTGCCATTCTATGCCACCGGATTCCTCGACCGACAGTCGATTTCACTGTCTGACGCCAGGTTTGAGCCGCTCCTGGCGGGCGTCGCTGTCGGTGCATGGCTGTATGAAGGGATTGCGCTGGAAGCAGAACTCGGTACCGGTGTTGGCGAGGACGATGCAGGCATATTGTCGCTCGAAACCGAGTCGCAACTATCTCTCGGTGTGCGGCTGGAGTCCGAGCCGCTCAGCGGTGTGGCTGCTTACGCTGTTTTGGGGGTTTCCGGTGTATCGATCAACTCCCGGTTCACAGCTGGTATCGCCAATACCGATTCGTTTCAGTTTCGTGGTTTCAGGGGAATGTTTGGCTTGACGTTTTCACCCGTACCGCGCTGGGTCATCGATGCTGCTTTCAGCCGCTCTGAGTACGATGATGACTTTGGTATCAGCAGCTTTCGCATCGGTGTCCGTTATGCACTCAACCGTATCAGGCCGCGTGAGCGACGGGGGTGGTATGAATAACACACAATGGACCGGCGCGTTGTCGGTTGTATTTTGTGTGGCGCTCTCGGGTTGTGACAGTGATGAGGATGCCAGAGAGTTGCGTAATCGAGTCACTGTGGCGACTCAGAACTATAGCCAGGTCGAAATCCGATCCCGCAATACTGTGCTTGAAGCCGGGCGTCTTTATACCCTGCAGTTGCTGGCGGGTAACGACGAAGTAACGGATGATCAGACTGGCAATGCCGATTGGTCCGTCAGTGACCCGAATGTTCTGTCGGTAGATCCGTCCAGCGGATTGATCAGTGCGCTTGCAGACGGGACTGCGACGATCAGCAGTTCATTCGGATCGCTGTCCGATAGTATCGAACTGCGCGTCTCTTCTGCCCCGCTCGAAGGGATTATGCTTGAGCCACCCGCTACCCTGGACGAATGCAATAGCGTACAACTAGTTGCCAGTGGCCTCTTTCCTGCTGATGACGACAGCGTACGAGACATCACTGACACAGTGACATGGGCAGTGGGTGATGCCTCTGTGGGGGCCTTTAGCGGTGCCGCTGCGGGTTTGTTTTTCAGCAGTAACGCGGGGGCTGCCTTTATAACTGCCGGGCGTGATGGGATCAGTGATGAAGCATCGATCACGATCGAGGATACGCTGGACTCAATCACACTCACCCCTGTCGATCCGGTGGTCACCACCAGCACGGGAACCCAATTCACAGCGACTGCCAGTTATCGTGATTCCGATGTCATTCGCGATGTAAGCGATAACAGTACCTGGTCAGTCAGCAACACCAGCGTAGCGCAGGTAGACAATGCACTTCCCGACAAGGGGTTATTGAACGCCTCTGTCAATAGCAACGTCGAGCTGACGGTTCGTTGCGGTGGTGAAGAAGACACTGTTGATATCACCATTGGTAACCCTTCGATTGCGACCAGTATCGGTTTTAATCGGGATAGTCCATGGGATTTCGAATTTACCAATCAGGCCCCTATCCAGTTGCAGGCAATTGCTACCCTGCAAACCGGAGAGACGGTGTTCATTACAGATGACGTCGACTGGGACATTATCAGTAGAACGACTAATGCGATTACTGTGAACAATTCATCGAATAAGGGTGAGGTGACGGTAAACGGCAGAGGCACAGCAACGATCCGTATTACCTACACCGGTAGTGCATTTGATGAGACAAACAGTACGATCAGCCCCGCGTTTCTTGAGATAAATGTGTTGTAGTGTCACCAGGCCAATTGAAGGGATTGTTGGCCGGGGATAGTTCGGTGAAAACTCTCTTCGGGTGGTGTGCAGACGTGACAAGGCGTTTACTTCGATTCGATTTGGCGTTGTTTGCCATCTGCCTGTTGCTATTCTCTGTATGGCCCGGGATAGATATCTATGTGTCGGCCGCGTTCTACGAAAACGGCGCTTTCGCTGGGCAGGGAAATGCCATCGTCAAGGCGAGCTACCATTTCTTTGCTGTACTGCCGGTACTATGTCTTGTTGTACTGGTTTCGGGTCTTGCTTTGAGCTTTCGCAAACCCCGCCTGCGTTTGCGGAGCACCTGTGTTTTCATGCTGATATGTCTGTTCCTGGTGCCTGGGCTGGCGATTGATAAAGGCATTAAGGACAACAGCACCGGTCGCTCGAGGCCGAGAAATATAGAAACATTTGGTGGGGATGCACATTTTTCAGGACCATTTCAGTATGCGGGTACCTGCTCTCGAAATTGTTCGTTTGTCAGCGGACACGCAGCGAATGGCTTCTTCCTGAT
Organism: uncultured Granulosicoccaceae bacterium; assembly: GCA_964583825.1. Taxonomy (GTDB): domain Bacteria; phylum Pseudomonadota; class Gammaproteobacteria; order Granulosicoccales; family Granulosicoccaceae. Next base: position 34,919 of record CAZOXM010000041.1, on the reverse strand, counting down.
GAGCCCGTTCTGGGCCATCGGTGGTCGGCGGTGGCTTGTGTTCGGGATTCTTGCAGGTAGTCTGGCGGGAGTCGGGAGGATTCTGCAGGGCGCGCACTTTCTGAGTGACGTTGTTTTCGCCGGATGGGTGAGTTACTTTTTATACGGTCTTATTGCGATGCTCAGAGGTATTTTGCAGCGTAAGTCCTGAATGCAGATAGTTGCGGTATTTTGACATTCAATTGAACTTTTCCAGTCTGAGGCGAACCACCAGGCTGCCCTCTTTATACTGCTCGAATTGAACTGGGTAGGGTAGGTCGCCCCCGTTCAATTTTGCGAACCAGATTAATTCGTATTTGTTGCTGCCCTCCCGCTTTTTCGATAACACCTGACTGTCAAACGAACCGAGTGCGGTTTCAAGTTGCTCAGTTCTCACTGGCATGAAGGTTTCCCGGCGTACACCACTTTTATCAAGCAAAGGCATTGAAATCTGTTGTAAGTCTTTTTCATCCCGCAACTTAATCATCAAGCTCAGCAATAGACTCAGGCGGTCGACTGTAGGTTGTGTGTTGATCATTGTTGTCGACTGGCCTTTATACTCCAGTGTGCTTTGCCTGTTGTCCCGGTCGAACTCAATGCGGAAACTGCGTTCCGGCTTTGACAGGTTGTCGTGGAAATAGCGCTGCGACAGAACAGGGTACTCGAACTCAGTGATGTCGGCGCCCTCCTGTATTCGACCCTGGCGCGACAGGCGAAACAGCCCGGATGGAGTGGTTACAAAGGTTAGCCTGGCGGACTTGTCCGATTGCTGCCGTAATTGGAATGTGGCCGTGCCCGCAGTTAAGAAGTTGTTCTCTACGGTGTACACAATTGTAAAATCCGAAAGCGGGTTTGCGCTAACGGTTGAATTCACGGTTACACCTAACAGCAGGAGTATCGTGAAAATAGATCGAGTGGTTGAGATGTTTGGCATGGGTACTGTTTTTACATGACAGATGTGGAACATTGAGCCTCGTGTGACCGGCCTGCGTGTCAGTACTGTGGGTCAGGCAAATAGGAATGAGGGTATAATCTACCATCACTCCCGTTGCGAGGCAGATGATTGAAAACTTCGTTTATACGAATAGTTTGCGCATCAGGGCTAATACTAGCACTTCAAGGCCCCGCCAGTGCGACCGCGAGGGCAGAGTTGTATGGGCAGTGGGGAACTGCGGCGCAATGTGCGGGCGACCTTATTACTCCGCATGGCACCAGGCGCGCCGCACCGTTTGAAATTCGCAACGACTGGTTGAACCACGCCGAGGTTTGGTGCCGATTAAACTGGATATCCAGTGTCGCCTCGACAACCGGATTTTTTGCAGTTGCGCGGGGCCTGTGCGGTGAGGATGATGTTCGGGATTATCAAATACGCTTTGATTTTAGCATTGATCAGCTCACGATATCGTGGAACGAGCTTATCGTAAACGGGCCATTGCAACGCTGTATTTCAGAGCCCGAAGCCTGAATTGATGAAATGAAATCGACTGAGCGGTTTTCCGACAGAGTATCCGACTATGTCAGGTACCGTCCTTCCTACCCGCAGCAGATGGTGTCAGTGCTGGCGGAACGATGCTGCCTGACCTCTGATTCGGTCATTGTGGATATTGGCTCAGGGACTGGCAAGTTAACCGGCCTGTTACTAAACGAGGGATATCAGGTCATCGGCGTCGAGCCCAACGCACAAATGCGCATGGCGGCAGAAGCCCTGTTGTCTTCCCATGATCAATTTCAGAGCGTCTTTGCGAGCGCTGAGGACACATCGCTCGATACAAGCACGGTCGATCTGATTGTTGCGGGGCAGGCTTTTCACTGGTTTGAGCCTGTGGCGGCGAAGCACGAGTTCGCGAGAATACTGAAAAATGACGGAAATATTGCCCTTATCTGGAATCAGCGCCGGGTCGAGCAGCCGTTTCAAAAAGAGTATGACGAGCTGCTGAATCGGTATTGTCCGGAATATTCTCAATCTAATCATCGCCACGTGACGGATGCTGATATTGACAGTTTCTGTGCACCGCGCGTGGTGGAACGATTAGAATTCGAAAATCATCAGCAATTCGATCTGGCGGGCTTTCTCGGGCGAATGTACTCATCGTCATATACACCGGGCAGGGAAACGATCGAGCGGCAATCGCTTGATCGAGCGGCGCGACGGTTGTTCGACAATTACGCTCGCGGCGGGTCGCTGAGCTTTGAGTACTGTACAAAGGTGTTCCTGGCTTAGTCTGGTTCAGCGGATATCGCGGGTTTTCGGTTGTGGAAGAATATTGATGATTGATCATGTAAATGTGCCTGTGGCAGACATTGATCGCAGTCTGACATTCTATTTGCCGGTGTTAAAAGTGTTCGGCATGAAACTGCTGTTACAGGAACAGGATGTGGTGGGGTTTGGTACTGAAAATTGGCAGATTGGATTGGTGCTTGAGCCTGTGGTGACAGCAATGCACTTCGCGCTCGCTGTCGGTGACCGGCAACTTGTACATGATTTCTACAAGGTGGCAATAGCGGCTGGTGGTGTTGACAACGGCAAGCCCGGTTTGCGTGCTGATTACGGGGAAAACTATTTCTCGGCGTATGTTATTGACCATAACGGCCATAACGTTGAAGCTGTTTGCAGAACATAGCACCCGGTGGATTGTTTACTCTTGTGGCGTTCGAACTTCACTCACAGTATTTGTGCAATGTAAGAAAAACAAGAATAAGCGCCGAAATTTCTATGATTCTGAAATTCACCACCTTAATGGAGTTTGATCTCCGGGTGAACCGATCTTCTGAACAGGTTTGAAAGGGTGAAAAGTGCAGTTCGTGTGTATCCGAAGAGAGAAACCTGATGCATCTTATAGAGTGACAAATAAACCACTCGCGCGATGAATCCTTCGACACGTACATTTTTGATCGCTTTACCCATGAGATTGCCGACGGTTGTGTAGTGGCCGAGTGAGACGAGCGAACCATAGTCACGATACTTGAACTCAGGCAATGGTTTATTTTTTATTCTAAGCGGCAGACTGTTCGCCAGCAGGGATGCCTGTTGGTGCGCGGACTGTGCTCTGGGCGGGATCCATTGATTGTCTTTCCACGGGCACGCGGCACAGTCACCCAGCGCAAAAATGTCGGGATCTTCCGTTGTTTGAAGTGTTTTATGCACAACCAGCTGGTTGAGTCTATTGGTTTCGAGACCGTGCGTATTTTTAAGTACCGGTGGCGCTTTGATGCCCGCTGCCCATACGGTTATGTTGCTGTTGATAGTTTTACCACTCGCTGTACTAACAGACGATTCAGTAATGCCTGTCACCCGCTCACCGGTAAAAATTTGAATGCCCAGTCGGGTCAGCTGCGCTTGTGTGATTTTTGAGAGATAGGAAGGTAGAGCCGGCAGTATTCTTTCTGCACCTTCAATCAAACTGACGTCAATATCTACCGACTTTCCAGTGATATCCATGTAGGAGTCGAGCAGGTCTACAATTCTTCGAAGTTGTGCTGCGAGCTCTACACCGGTAGCGCCGGCCCCGATGATCGCAATGTTGAGCTTCTGAGTCGTTGCAGGATCTGCGGCCGAGGAGAATATTTGCGTATAGGTTTTGACCAGCCTTCGATGAAAGTTCTGAGCCTGCGGTGTGGTGTCCAGGTACAGGCAGTGCTCCGTGACGCCCGGTACGCCGAAGTCGTTGCTGATACTGCCGACCGCCAGCACCAGAGTGTCGTAGTGAAGAGTTCTTTCAAGATTGATAAGCTCTCCATCGTCGCCTTCGATGGCCGCGAGCACCACGTGTTGAGTGTTTCTGTCTATTTCATGCAGAGTGCCGAGACGAAAATTAAACCCACTGCGATGCGCCTGCGACAGAAATGAAACTTCATTAACATTCGGATCGAAAGATCCGGCGGCGACCTCGTGAAGCAGGGGTTTCCAAATGTGCGTCAGCTGCTGATCAACCAGCGTTACTTCAACATTCGGATTGCGTTTGAACCGGCGGCCAAGTTTTGAGGCCAGTGCCAGTCCGGCTGCGCCGCCACCGATGACAAGGATGTGATGTGGTTTGTTCATCGTGTGATTCTATACCAACACATCTGGCTATAGTTACTGTGACACTACATTACTGCTCTGCATTTTCCGGTAGTAGCGCGTTCACATCTTTCGCCGTGGCGATGGTGCCGTTTTCAATGTACTGCTCGTGATTCGTCTCTATGTCTTCCAGATCGTAGAGGTAGTTCACCATCATTGAATAGGATTGGCTTTTACCGCGTTCACTGACGTCTCCACGCCAGTTGATACGTTCAACGCGAGCACCATTAGACAGGTGAAAGTGGGCCACCGAATCCAGTGCTCTGTGACCGGTTCTTTTCTCCTCCACGATGTATCGCGCCGCAAGTGGCATTAGTATGTCCTGCATGACGGCAGAAATCTCCTCCTGTTGGTGCCAGTCACCACTCTGCAACAGTGCTTCAATGGCGGTGTCTGAATGTTCTGCCACGGTGCTTCTCTGCTCGCTGGAAAACAGTCTTGCGTCTTCTGTATTTTCCAGTTGATCAGCCAGCCAGGTGGAAAAGCCGGGCAACGGTGACAGCGTGGAGAATCTTTTCAGCTGTGGCAGCTCGCGACGCAGTTCGTCGGTAACTCGTTTTATAAGGAAATCACCGAGACTTACTCCGGCCAGCCCGCTTTGAGTGCTATTGATCGAATAGAAAATCGCCGTATCGTCGGTATCTGCAATTGTTTCACTCTGACTGATGTCCAGTAGCGTTCCAACATTGTCAGAAAGCTCGTCAACCAGTGCAACCCACACAAATATCAGTGGTTCATCCGGCATGCGAGGGTGAAAAAACGCGAAACACCGGCGGTTTTCTGCAAGCCGGTGATGCAGATCGTACCAGGATTCAACTCGATGAACGGATTCGTAGGCAATGAGTTTTTCCAGCAGTGATGCGGGCGCATTCCAGTCGATTCGTTTCAGATCAAGAAATCCGATATCGAACCAGCTGCTGAGTTGAATTTTCAGTTCTTCCTCAACACCTGCCAGCTCGGGATAATCCCGTTTGAGCCGAATCAGATCACTCCGCATATCGACCAGAAATTTCAATCCGTTCGGCAGTGCATTGAACTGAGTGAGGAGTGTGAGGTAAGGCGGCGTTAACTGCTTGCGCAGGCGTCGCTCGATAGCGACTCGTTCGGTCGCCGGAATATCGGTAAACAAACTTTCTGCGGTGATGCGGATGCGGTCGTGATCAATGCCGAATTCTTTAGCGAGTATGGTCAGATACTTTGCTTTGCCTTCATCGTTGAGGTTGAGATAGGCTTTGCCGAGTTCTGCCGCGCGCGCGCGTGCAGACACCTGCCCGCCCTTTGATTCGAGGCACGCCTTGATTTTTTCCTGTAGTGGCGTGACCTCCTCTTCGTGCAGGTAGGCGCTGAGCTCCAGCCGGTTGCCGGCAAACGGACTCGACAGGCCCTTCCAGGCGCTGAGCAGGTTAGCGATGAGGCGGTTGCTCATACGCTTGTTATTTTGCGTCAAAGAGGTGGCCTCATGCGGGCGTTTTCCCATAGGTCGAATCAGCAGACATTTGGTCAGTAAAGGTGGGGTTCCCGTTCAAGCTGCACACCATATCTTTGCAGGACATCCTGTCGTATCCGGTCTGCCAATACTGCAATCTGCTGACCATTACCGCCACCGTGGTTCACCAGTACCAAAGCTTGTGCGTTGTGCACGCCCACTTGTTCAAAACGGTGTCCTTTCCAGCCGGCGCGATCAATTAACCAGGCCGCGGGCACTTTGAATTGATTATCGTCGCTTTGGTAGCCGGGCATGGCCGGGTAGCTTGTTCTCAACGCGTCAAACTTCTGTCGACTGACAACAGGGTTTTTAAAAAAGCTGCCGACATTGCCTACCTTTGCCGGATCGGGCAATTTTTCCTGCCGGATTGCACAGACTGCATCAAACACCTGCTCGCCGGTTGGATGGGGTGTGCCTCTCGCTGATAAATAATCGGTTAGCGCCTGATACCTTACTTTTGGTGTGTTTTCTGTGGCGAGTTCCAACTGCAGCGCAGTGACGATATAGCGCTTTCCGGCCTCGGTTTTAAAAAGGCTGTGGCGATAGGCGAAATCGCATTCTTCAGCTGCCAGGGTGAGTTCGTTACCGGTTTCAATATCGTAGACGTCCACGCTTTGCAGTAGTTCGCACACTTCAACGCCATAAGCGCCAATGTTTTGAATCGGTGCTGCGCCTGCGAGACCCGGTATCAACGCCAGGTTCTCAAGACCGTAGGCTCCCTGCTGGAGTGAGCGCTGCACCACAGCGTGCCAGTTCTCACCGGCTGCGATATTGACCGCTACCCGCTGATTGTTTTTGCTGAAGTGGTACCCGCGCAGCGCGATGTGGATAACCAGTCCTTCGATATCCCGGGTGAAAACGATGTTACTGCCGCCACCCAGAATAAAAAACGGCAGCTGCCGTTTTCTGCACCAGCGAAGTGCCTGATCCAGCGCGGCTACTGACTCGATCACGGTGAAGTACTCGGCCCGGACGTTGAATCCGAAGCTGTTGTACTCGGACAGCGATTTGTTCAACTCTATGGTCACTGGGCTGGATGCGTTACGGGAGACAGGACGTGTTTCAGCGGAATGAAGAAGCAAAGCGAGCACTGCGGGTGATGCGCGGATAATAGAGCAGCAATGTCAGCGCGCGGGTTATCATGAAGGTGCAGAAGCACAACCACAATCCGGTATTTCCCATGCGTGGCACCAGCCACGTCGTCAGCAGCAGATAAGCAAGCACAGAGAGTATCATAGCATTGCGCATTTCGGCAGAGTGTGTAGTTCCGATAAATATACCATCGAGCTGATAACACCAGACCGAAATTATGGGCAGTGCGATCAGCCAGGGCAAAAGCTGATTTGCCATTTCGACCACTGCTTGCTGAGAAGTGAACCAGCCAATGACTACCGGACCAAAAAGCGCGATAAGAGACGACATAATCACCGCGACAATGAACGACTGAATGGTGGAGTACTTGACGGCCAGCCTGAATTGTTCGCGCTGACGGCTGCCCCACGCACTGCCGGTTAGCGTTTCAACGGCATGGGCGAAGCCGTCGAGCGCATGCGCGCAAATATGCAAAATTTGCAACACGATGGCATTTGCCGCCAGTACCGCTGCACCGAGTGCCGCACCTTTTGCGTTGAAATAAAAAAATGAAAGTACCAGCAGTAAGGTGCGAATAAAAATGTTGCTGTTCAGTTTAAACAGTTGTTTCAACGCGCCCGGATCAAACAGGTTTTGGCTAATCACATTTTTTTTCGCGGCTCGCATAAATCTGACCAGCAGTATGATGCCCACGGCAAGTGCCGCGTACTCTGCGATCACTGACGCGATCGCGACTCCTTTAATACCCCAGCCAAACACCGGTACAAATAACAGGTCCAACACGATATTCAGCACGTTGAGGAAGAGCTGGAAAAAAAGAACTGCATGCATCTTCTGCAGGCCGATCAGCGTGCCCAGCACAACATAATTTGCCAGGGTCGCCGGTGCCGACCAGATGCGGGTCAGGTAATAGTCACTGGTCGGCTGATTCAGCGCATCGCCGGTGTTCAGCATCCACAGGCTCAGGCCAAGCAGAGGAGTTTGAAAAAGCAGTATGACCGCTGCGATCAGCATCGACACCGTCAGCGATCTGAAGAATATAGGTGCGATGTTGTCAGCCGGATGCACTCCGGTTTGTTCTGCTGCACCGAAAGCCTGTGCCACGAGCCCGCTGGTCGACATTCGCAGAAATCCGAAGGTCCAGAAAACAAGGCTGAATATTGAAGCACCGAGTGCGACAGCACCGATTTGCTCAACGTCGGGGAGGTGTCCTACGACGGCAGTGTCCACCGCGCCAACCAGTGGCACGCTGATATTGGATAATATGATGGGGAGTGCGAGGCGGCTGATTCGAGTATGCCACTCGCGTGCACTGACTGGCTTTTGAGGCATGCGCAATTGTACGCGATCCTGCGCTGCCTCCGCCCGATTTATGTTGATCCGCCGACTCGTGTCGACGGATCGGAAAAGGCGCTTAATTCAGCCTTGACGGCGTCCGATGCAGTAGTAGGTGATCTGATGTTCCGCCAGTGTTTTCGGGTCGTACAGATTACGACCGTCAAAGATAACGGGTGCGTTCAGCTTTTCCTTCATGGCCTGCCAGTCCGGACTTCTGAATTCGTGCCACTCGGTGCAAATGATTAGCGCATCGGCGCCCTCAAGTGAATCTCTCGCGGAATCAGCCAGCTGCAGTTTGTCGTCGTGGTCGGGATATAAATGGCGTGTTTCGTCCATCGCCACCGGATCATAGGCCTGTACCCGGGCGCCTTTCTCCCACAGTCCCTCCATGACCACACGACTGGGTGCTTCGCGCATGTCATCAGTGTTCGGTTTGAAGGCCAGGCCCCACAGGGCGAAAGTCTTGCCTTGCAAATCGCCATCGAAATGCTTTTCTATTTTTTGCTGGAGTACGTGTTTTTGTCGCTCGTTAACGCTCTCTACTGACTCAAGTAGCTCGGCGTTGTAGCCGACTTCCCTCGCTGTCGCCACCAGTGCTTTGACATCTTTGGGAAAACAGGAACCACCGTAGCCACAGCCGGGGTAAATAAAGCTGTAACCAATGCGGGGATCAGAACCGATACCGATACGTACGTTCTCGATATCTGCATCGAGTGCATCCGCTAGATTCGACAGCTCGTTCATAAAGCTGATTTTTGTCGCCAGCATCGAGTTGGCGGCGTACTTGGTCAGCTCGGACGAACGGATATCCATGAATATCAGTCGATCATGGTTGCGGCAGAACGGCGCGTAGAGCTTTCGCATTTGCTCGCGCGCATACTCGTGTTCCGTACCCACGACAATACGATCGGGCTTGCGGAAATCCTCAATGGCAGCGCCTTCTTTCAGAAATTCCGGGTTTGATATGGTGACGTATTCGAAATCCTCTCCGCGCTGTTTCAGCACTTCGGCAATGCGCGCACCGACTTTGTCTGATGTGCCGACCGGTACAGTTGATTTGGTAACCACCAGCTTCCGACTGTCCATGCGCTCTGCGATTGTGGTAGCGACCGCGAGCACGTGTTTCAGGTCGGCTGATCCATCCTCATCGGGCGGTGTGCCGACGGCAATAAACTGCACTTCGCTGTGTGCAACAGCGCGGTCCATGTCCGTAGTAAAATTGAGCCGACCGATTTCGACGTTGCGTTTGATGATTTTATCGAGGCCGGGTTCATGAATGGGAATAATGCCCTGATTCAGGTCTGCGACCTTTTTCTCGTCGATGTCGACACACAGAACGTCGTTGCCGACGTCGGCCAGCAGGGAACCGGTGACAAGGCCTACATACCCGGAACCGTAGAGTGTGACTTTCATTCGTTATTTCCGTTACTTGTTATCATCGGCAGAGCAATAAAAAGACGCTTTCACAGGGTGGGTCAAACTGCACTTCGGGCAATGGTACAGTATCCATCTGGGGCTGAGTGTTGCCAAGGGTTACACTCTGTGTGATGCAAATGTGCCATGTTGCCGATCGCGTCGTTGTCTGGTGGATACATCGGGTCAACTCGCTCGTTGATTGATCGTGCTGCATTTGTCGCCAGTGGTTTCATCCGTCCCGGTGTGGCGAGTAATCTGTAGAACCCTTTGTAAATTGCAAGGTTCTTGCCGCAGGCTCTCCATTGAGCCGGGCCCATAGTGGTTCCGTATAGGGTAATATGTGACGCAGTCCAGATCGTTCATTTGTAAATTTATTCATCGATTTTGAACAGGCAAGCAACAAAACTGCGTTTTGAATCCACCTGGCAGCGATTGAGTCATCGGACGGATGGCGATGCAATCGGGCAGGCGCTGCTCGACCTCTATGCCGGTGAGGCGCGGTACTATCACACGATCGACCATATTGACTTTTGTCTTGAGGTGTTCGACGAGGTAAGTGATCAGTGCGACAACCCGGATGCGGTTGAGTTGGCGATCTGGTTTCATGATGCGATCTATGATTTTCCGGTTGAAGAGAACGAACGCCTGAGCGCGGAGTATTTCATGAACGTGTCGCAGGGCAGGTTGCCGGAGGACTTGCGACGAGTCGTATTCGAACAGGTAATGGTAACCGACCATCGCCGGGTGCCTGAGGATACTGACCAAAAGATTCTGACCGATATCGACCTGTCGAGTTTTGGCCGGCCCTGGGAGCGTTTTATCTCTGATGGACTGAATGTGCGCAGGGAGCTTAACTACCTCGAAGACGACGTATTTTATCAGAGGCAGATAGCGTTCATGAAAAACCTGCTCGATCGCGAACACTTCTATGCCACCCCCTGGTTCCAGGATAATTTCGAACCGACCGCGCGTCAAAATCTGCAGCAGTACCTCGGTACGCTTGCCGAGCGCGGTTTTTGTATTGTTTGATCTACTGCGCGAAAGCTACCATCACCTCGCGTTTGCCCGCCGGGCCGCGGCGCTTTTGCCAGCTGAAACCCGCCTCGGTCAATGAGTCCCTGAACTGACGATTCACACTGTAGGTGGCGAGCGTACCGCCAGAGCACAGAGTCCTGTGCAGTTTTTGCAGAAACGGCGCCCGCCAGAATTGCGGTGCCTCGTGCTGGCTGAACGCATCCAGATAAACCGCATCATAGGCTGCCGGTGGAAGTGCTCCCTGCAAGGCGTCTGAGCGCAGTAACTGAAGCGTCGCCTGTTCGTTGATACAAGCGGCACTTCCTCCTGATTCCGGGCCGACCACTTTCAGCAGGCGGGAAATTTCGTCTGTGCAGTCAACGGTGTTTCTGGTGAGCAGTGCTTCGATCAGATGCAGCGGGGGCGGGGCCGGTTCGTATGCCGTATAGGACAGCGCACATTGGTGCTCGCGTGCGCAGCAAGCGCTCACCATAAAGTTGAGTCCGGTGCCAAAACCGATTTCCAGCACGCGGGTGGCCTCACCCCCTTGCAAACGCGCCTGCACGCCGGAATTAACCAAGAAAACCTCGGTTGATTCTTTTACCGCACCGTAGCGGGAGTGATAGGTTTCTTTCGATGCGCCCCGGCTGAGTGTATAGCTGCCGTCTGCGGTGATTTGCAGACTTTGTTCACTCACGGTTATTTAACGTTTTTCAGAGGGCGTGCGATTCGCAAAGTGGCCGCGTGGAATGCTTCGCATTCGGTAACGAAAAGCTCAGTACTGTGTGGCATGGGCACGCGGGCAAGAGCCACCCATTCGATCAGGCTCTTGCCGTCGTACAGCAGATTGATTCCTGTATTGTGTAACCAGGCAGGCATGTCAGGGTCGCGATAGGGTTGACCCGGGAATTCAGCCAGTCGTTCACTGGCGGAAACGAACTCCGGCCAGATAATAAAGTTGTTCGCCGCATCGCTGCGCATGGTTTCACATTCATACTTTGCTGCGTTGGCAAAGTGATTAATGAGTTCGCTGACGCCATCAAATGATGCCAGCGGAGACAGTACATTTTTCATCTCGGTGGCGACTTTGTCGATATTACGCATTGCCTGCGCAATTTTTATAAAACGCGATTCATAAAATTGTTCGATCGGGACTGTAAAGGCTCTGAACGGCTCCCCCCAGAGTTCATCAATCCCTTCCTGGCCACTATAGTGTTTAACCTGTTTTCCCAGTTCGAGCGCTTCTTTAAAACACTGACCGCATTCCTGCATAAGTTCATTGTCGCGGCTGACGTTCACACCTTTAGCGCCGAGATCAACCACGATTCTGAATATGTCTGTGGCGCGATTGAAAAGCGCACCCGCGAGCATCGCTGCATTCACACGTTTTTTTCGCGGATCGCTTTCGCGTTCAAACGCTGCTCTGGCGCTATCCAGCGCGTGACCGGGGGTATTTATGCCGTGTTCGGTGTGGTGAAAAGTGCGTCTGGTGAGTGATTCGATCAGATTCTTGCGGGCCACCAGCGTATCTTCGGGAGGCGCGTAGTAGCGAATCCAGTAGTCGTCGTAGTAGACGAATGTCTGGCCGTCGACCTGATGTCTGGTGCCGTTTGGCAACGGCAGGCTGGCGGATTTTGAGTCGACCTCGCACCCGGCAGGAATCCACTGCGGGCCACGCCGAAACATTGTCGAGTCACACGAAAATTCCATTCCCGGATTCCGTCGTGTTGCAAAATTGAGATCGATCGCGACCGGCGAGCCAGTGCGCGGCGCGCATTATTGCACAACAAAATACGCATTGCAGGGCATCGTCGGTGCAATGCACAATTTTTGTGCCCGCAGATGTAAAATAACATTTGCAGGTGTCTTTTGCGGCTTACTTTTCAGCGATGATGACAGCGCGCAGCGGGCCCGGATGCCCCTCGGCGGTCAGCGAAGGGTCTGACTCGTTCAGCGCATCAGCCAGTGAATTGAAGGTCATCCAGCTCGTTTTTCGCTGCTCCTCGATGGTCGTTCGGTTGATATCCACGCAACGTATCCGGGAAAAGCCGCTGTCGGACAGCTGGCTCATCAGCAGCGGCAGGGTAGGCACCGACCACACATTGCGCATATTGGCATAGCGACCGGGTGGTATAAGTGCTTCTGCATGTCCACCGTGCAGGATCAGTGTTTCAAGCACCAGCTTTCCGCCCACTGGCAAACTGTCGCAGAGCAGTTGCAGATGATCGACGGGCTGCCTCCGATGATAGAGCACCCCCATGGAGAAGATAACGTCGAATCGGGCCGGATGATCGAGCAGGCATTCCACGCTGAGGGGCAACACGGTAGCGCGATGGGTATCTGTAAAGCGCGTTACTGCCTGAAACTGCGACCAGTACAACAGACTGGTGTCCATGCCTACCACGTGCTTTGCGCCGGCACCGAGCATGCGCAGGCTGTAGTAGCCGTTGCCGCAACCAACATCCAGTACGGTGAGATCCCTCAGATCTATATGAGGTGCAATGCGACGCCACTTCCAGTCGCAACGCCACTCGGTATCGATGTGAATGCCGTGAAGACAAAACGGACCTTTTCTCCAGGGCATGAGTTGTTTCAGCGCCTCACAAAGGTGTGGGTCGTTGTGGGTGCCGGTGCCCTGTGTTGTAATCGTGTCGGTGTGCAAGCTCACCTGTGCGTTTCTTTGCTCAGGGAGTGCTGCCAGTGCGTTGAGCCAGCCAGGAAAGTTGCGCTGACTGTCAGGTCGCAGCCGATCGGTGACAGCGGGCAGCAATCGTTCGAGCCACTGGCTTTGTGGATGGCCGTCCAGCTGCTGCTGGAATTGTTGTAGATTATCCTTTGCCATGTCCGGTATGTCAGTGAATGCAACTTGAATTGAAGATTATACAAACGGCAGGATGCCGCTCATCTTGTCGCGGTTCCGGATTTAATCATATTGCGTGCGCTGCTGTCTGCGCCAGTGACACTCGACCGGCCGGGGTCGGAAAACGCTATAATGCGCGGGGGAATTTTAACCACATAACGGGTCGGGCAGTCATTGCAAGCAATGCGTAAACGCAGAAAGTATTCACTTCGAACCGCGAAGATTCACCTGGCGCGTGCCGATCATACGATGGGACAGCTGATCGACAGAATCGGGGCAACCCGGGTGCGCAGCGAAGCGGAGTTGACGGTCTATGAATCGCTGGCAAGAGCGATTGTCTACCAGATGTTGTCGACCAAATCTGCCGCCGCCATTTATCAGCGCCTGCTCGCTGCGTGCGAGGGAGCGGTTAGCCCCCGGTCGGTGCGGTGTGTGGGTGAAGATGCATTGCGTGCCATCGGTTTCTCGCGTGCCAAAGTACAATCGTTGATTGATTTAACCGAGCATATGGAGCGCGGCGACATTCCGGATGACGAGCAGCTGATGCGTATGTCCGACGACGATCTGGTGGATTGTCTGACGCAGGTAAAAGGCATTGGCCGGTGGTCGGTCGAGATGTTAATGATATTCAATCTCGGCCGGGCCGATGTCTTTCCAGCCACCGATCTGGGCGTGCGCAAGGGGCACATGCTGGCCTACGGTCTGGATGACATGTTGCCAGCTTCGGAGCTGCTGGCAGCCTCTGCGCGCTGGAAACCGTATCGCACCGCGGCAGCGTGGTATCTGTGGCGCGCGACAGACAGTGTCGACTGGCGCTGAGCACGCTTCATTGTGACTGATGAAAATCATTCTGAGTCGAAAAGGCGTAGACAGCAGTGCGGGTGGGTTTGCCAGCCCGATACTGGGAAGTGACCGGCTGCTTCCAATGGCCATCCCCGACACTCGTTCCCCGATACGATATCGGGATCTGCAATCAGAACTGCCGGTTGGACGACTGGTTAAACATTTAAGTCGGGATCAGTTGAATGGCTGGTCTCGTGTGCATCTCGACCCGGATCTTGTTCAGGAGCAACTGCGAGGACGCGATCAGTTTATGCCGGTGTTCGGCCAGTGTGGTGCCGCTCAGACACATCTGGCGAGTCACAGTGTCGGGGTCGGGGATCTGTTTTTGTTTTTCGGGTGGTTCAGGGAAGTGATGCAACATCGAAAGCGCTGGCGGTATGTATCGAATGCGCCCGATCTGCATGTGATTTTTGGCTGGATGCAGGTCGCCAAGGTGGTGCCGGTGGATCTGATAAAACAGGTGCCTGAATACGAGTTTCTGAAAAATCATCCGCATTGCTTTGGCAGCTTCAGTGGTCACAACACACTGTATGTTGGCCGGCGGCAATTGTCTTTCAGGCACAGCATCGCCGGTGCCGGCTACTTTGACCGGTTAACGGTTGATCGCACGCTAACAGCCGCCGGTTGCAGCCGCTCCCTGTGGCAAGTGCCGCAGTGGATGCATCCGGCGGGGCGCAAGAGCACGCTTAGTTATCATCAGGATATCTCGCGCTGGCATAGGCTGGAAGACAAACTGCAGTTGCAATCGGTTGCCCGGGGGCAGGAGTTCGTGCTCGATACGAATCATTACCCCGAAGCGCGTGACTGGGTCTCCGGGTTGTTTTCTGTGTCGGCCTGAATGTCATTCGTATCAGCAGGCTGGTTGTCGATTTGCGCGGGCGCCTGCGGTTCGTCGTCGACGACCTCGGCGTCGATGAGTTTATAGTCCGGACCGTCGAGCATATCCTGCTCTTTGCGCGCCCGAACCAGATACCCGCCGACAGCGCTGCCGGCAGCGGTTAGTGTGAGTAACCCCAGCGTGACAAACTGGGTCAGCAGCATTATCACACCGAAACCACCGGCTACTGCGATCGCACCCCATACTTTTAAATTAGCTTTGGTCTTCGCACGACGGGCTTCCACCTCAATTTGCCGGTTCGTTTTTTTAATCAGATTGTCTTTGGCGCGTGCCGCATCCTGATTCAGCTTTTCCCGCTCGGCGGCAAACTTCTTTTGCAATGAGTGAACGCGCCTGTCTGCCATTTGACGGGAGAGTGTAGAGAACCACAGGCTGATTACGGTGGCGAGCAGGGCAATTAGGAAAGCAACGGGTAATACCCGGTCATAAAAATTTCCAGCCGGCAGGATGGCAACCGTTAACGCAATGGCGACCTGTGCAAGCACGAGTCCGATAAAGAATCTGAGCATGTTTTCGCCTCTTTTAGCGTCGCGGCTGACGGGGCCTAAGTGTGCGCAAAGTGTATCAGTCAGTGGCGCACTTTAGCAGGATGTTGAAAAACTATTGCGCTAGGTCTGAGGGCGTTAATTTCCCCCTCAAAATGCTCATTTATAACCCATATAACTGCGCTTTTTCGGGGAAATTTGCCTACTCAGACCGTCGCTCATCACGTTTTTCAACACCCTGTTAGTCTGTCGATCCAATAATTCGGCAAGCGTGGAGGTCCATACAGTGTGCATTCCGCCACAAGTGACTGGATCGGGCTAAAGAACAGCGAATTTGTGACGCAATCAGTGGGCGGCGACGGACAACGGGTAAACGACTACTGCCCTCGTTGCCATTCACAGGTCGCGGCACCAACGGAGGAAAACACATGAAATTAGCGCAGATTGCACTGCTGTCTGTCACCGTGATTATCAGCGCACAGGCGGGTGCCGATATACTCAAAATGCCGGATAGCGCCTATGGCGTCACTCAGGGCACGTCAAGTGTGCCTCGCGGTGTCTCTCAGGCTCATGTGCTTAAACATTTCGGTGAGCCCTCGCGGCGTTACCGACCGGTCGGTGATCCGGCAATCTCAAGCTGGGAATACAGTGGGTTTCGAATTTACTTCGAGGATGGAATGGTGCTGCACACTGTCGTGTCCGTGCGCTGATCCTGTGTGCGCTGCGATTGGTGTGGTCGCTGCGTCAGATACTTACCGGTTGTAACAAGCGGCCGGTCGGGGGCTACCCGGCCGGGGCTTTCTCACGCTCAACCAGCGGGCTCGAGTAGTTCAGTTCCATATCCCATGGAAAGTTTATCCAGGTGTCCTGTGGCACTTCTTTGATGAAGTCGTCGACTTCTGTGCGCCCCTCGGGCTTTGCATAGACAGTAACAAAGCGCGCATGCGGCACGACTTCCTTCACGGCTCGGGCTGTCTTTCCGGTGTCGACCAGATCGTCGATCAGTAACATGCCTTTACCGTCGGTATCCGGTTGCTTGAGGATAATGCTCTCGCCCTGCGCCTGATAGTCGTACGTCTTGATGCAGATCGTGTCGAGCAGTCTTATATTCAATTCTCTGGCAATTATTGCTGCGGGTATCATGCCGCCGCGCGTGATTGCAATTGCACCAGTCCACTGCTCTGCGGGTAATAACCGGGCGGCGAGAATTCGTGTGTCCCGATGTAGTTCTTCCCAGGAAACAAAGAAATTTTCCGTTCGACTTAGTGACAACTCACTCTCCTTCGAATTCGCAGATGCTGAATACATCGATACCGGCTTCCACGAGTTTTTTTGATCCGCCGAGATCCGGCAGGTCTATAATCGCCGCCGCTTCGATGATCTCACCACCCTGTCTGGTAATGAGGGATGCCGCTGCCAGCATAGTGCCACCAGTGGCAATGAGGTCATCGAGTAACAATACTTTGTTACCCTGATGAATAGCATCCTTGTGTAGCTCTACTTCTGCGGTGCCGTATTCAAGACTGTAGGTTTCACTGACCGTATCGAAGGGCAGTTTGCCTTTCTTACGTATCGGTACCAGGCTGGTACTGAGTTCATAAGCCAGTGCTCCACCGATGATGAATCCTCGCGCATCGATACAGGCCAATACATCAATGTGGTGTTCGTAGTAACGATGTACGAAACAATCGACCAGGCGACGGAAGGTCGCTGGATTTTGTAGCAGTGGGGTGATATCGCGAAACTGTACGCCTGCTACCGGCCAGTCAGGAATGGTCCGTACTCGCGTGCGAATATAGTCACTGAAGTATTTTGATTGCGCTTCCGGGTCCACGTTATCAGCCAGATAGTAAGTTGGTTTATTGAGCAGCCAGTCGTGCCTGCAGTGGTGTTGCGACTTGTGCGGCAATGGACTCGAGCAATGTCTCAGTGGTCTGCCAGTCGATACACTCGTCAGTGACGGAGACGCCGTATTGCAGTGCGGATCGGTCGCCGTCGAGTTTTTGATTGCCACTGTGCAGATGGCTCTCGAGCATGATGCCGATTATTGACCGATTGCCCTCACCGATCTGTTTGCAGACGTTGTCGGCGACCAGCGGCTGCAGTTCGAAATTTTTGTGTGAATTTGCATGGCTGCAGTCCACCACCAGATTGCCCGGCAGGTTCGCCGATGCCAGTGCCTGCTCCGCCAGGGTGACGGATACGGAATCATAGTTTGGTTCGGAGCCACCGCGCAGAATGACGTGGCCATAGCGGTTGCCGCGCGTCTCGAGACGAGTGACCTGGCCTTCGTTGTTAATGCCGAGAAAACGGTGTGGCGACGAGGCGGATTTCATCGCATTGATTGCGATATCCAGACTGCCGTCGGTGCCGTTTTTAAAGCCGACGGGAGTCGACAGTCCACTGGACATTTCCCGGTGTGTCTGCGACTCGGAGGTTCTGGCGCCGATCGCTGTCCACGCGAACAGATCTGAAAGGTATTGCGGACTGATCGGGTCAAGTGCCTCGGTGCCGGCGGGCAGGCCCAGTTCAGCCAGCCAAAGCAGCAGGGATCTCGCCTGATTCAGACCCTTTTCTATGTGGAAGGAATCGTCCAGATCCGGATCGTTGATAAAGCCTTTCCAGCCCACTGTGGTGCGTGGCTTTTCAAAGTACACACGCATCACGATATACAGGCTGTCAGCGTATTTATCGTGTAGCGCTTTTAGCCGGGTGGCATATTCTCTGGCCGCTTCGAGATCGTGAATGGAGCAGGGGCCGGCGACAACCAGCAGTCGGTGGTCGCGACGTTCAAGAATCGCCTCTATGGTACGGCGAGCAGCTTCAACGGTACTCGTTGCGGCATCGGTTCGGGGGAGTGCCTCGCGCAGCTGACGCGGGGTTTGCAGAACCGCCTCTGAAACGATATTGACGTTGCTTAGTTTGGAGCTCATTTTTGCGTGGTGTTCGAAAGCGATAGGGCAGTGTATGCAACTTATCAAATGATGAACAGAGGATTGGACGCTCAGGGGGAGTTGCCGGGTCCTGTGTGTGCGCTGGCCGGCGCGTCATAAGCACACAGTGGCTACTCTGATATGGTCAGAACACCCTGTTGGAATGACAGTGAGCGCTTGCCTTGCAATACTTCTCTGATTGGCTCCCCGATCAGATTACCGCGCCAGCCCTGCATCACAGCGGTATCAGTATTGCCGCGGACCAGATCTTCCAGCGACTTTCGCGGTGCCAGCACCGCCGCGTTGATACGCAGTGCTTCGGCGTGGCTCTTGGCGACGGCGGAGAGCACATCGACCGCTGCGTCCTGGCGTGGTGTGAGTTTGGCTTTTCGTGCGGGGATGTCGACCGACTGCGGCGTGCGGTCTTTTGCCTGCTTCACCAGTGACACAATGGCATCCGCGTGATGCCGCAGGAATCCATCGGAAAGACCGCGCACGTGTTTCAGGTTTTCTTGATCGTCCGGCAGTTGTTTGGCAATGCTGGTGAGTACATCGTCCTTGAGCAGCCAGTTGCGCGGCAGGTTGCGCTCTCTGGCAGTCTGCTCTCGCCATGCTGCCAGTTGTTGCGCGACGCTCAGGCGCGCACCTTTCAGTTTCTCGATATGTCGCAGTCTTTTCCACATCTGATCGGCCGGCTTCTCGTATAGTGCCGGGTTGGTCAGTGAATCCCACTCCGGCTTGAGCCAGTCAAGCCGCCCGAGTTCTGTCAATTGCTCGATGAGCATCGGATACATTCTGGCCAGGTAAATTACATCGTCTGCAGCATACGCCAGCTGCTGGGGTGGCAGTGGTCTTCTGGTCCAGTCGGCGCGCGAGTGAGATTTACTCAGCTCGACATTCAGGACCTGTTTTACCAGCGTCGCGTAACCTGCCTGCTCCGGGTAACCAAGCAGGGGTGCGGCAATCTGGGTATCAAACAAATTCTCGGGGACACTGCCTCTGAGCCAGTAGAAGATTTCCAGATCCTGACCGGCTGCATGCAGTACCTTGGTGATATCTGCCCGGTAGATCACATCGAGCAGACAATCGATATCGTCCAGCGCCAGTGGATCGACGCAAAAAAGATGATCGTCCGATGCGATCTGGATCAGACAGAGTTCCGGGCGGTAGGTGCGCTCTCGCAGAAATTCGGTATCGATGGCGAACCAGGCACTGGACGCCAGTGCCTCTGCGGCGTCGCGCAGTTCGGACGATGTACTGATCAGATTAACGGCTTGCTCTGCACTCATCGCGGATCCGTTGATGGGATCCGCTATCATACATGGGTCGCCGTGTGAGTATTGCAGGAATTACCGATCAGGCGGCGCCGCACCGGTCCTGCATAATCGCTGTTGAAGCTGGCTCAGTGACCCAGGAGCCGCGGGTCTCCGGTACCGAAGAATTTGTGTGACTGCACCAGATACTCCTGGTCATCGTTGGCGGCGTCCAGTTGCATCAGGCTGTCGTGAAGTTCGTCTGCCTCGTCCAGTCGATTGGCAGCAACCAGCGCATGCATGAACAGCTTTCGGGCTTTCGCGGCACTGACCCGATTGTTTTCTGCGCTCTCCTGCAGGATAGCGATTGCCTCATCGTGATTCCCCCTGGCAAGTTCAACGCTGGCGAGCCCGAGGGGACCTGCGGCGTTCAATGGCGTGGCGTCGTTCATCAGTTCGAAGGCAGGCTGAGCCTCATCGATCAAACCGGTTGCCAGACAACTGATTGCCAGTGTGTTCAGGTAGGTGAGTTCTTTAGTATCCACGGGTCCCCCGATGTGGCCGCTCTGAGCCGACTTTCTGATGATGTCTGGGGAGATATCGGCGCTCGCTCAGATTACCTTGATCTTCGCACTTAATCCGTCGCACATTGTGGTTTGCGGGTGGCCTTTTTCGACACCGGATGCGATCGGCTAAGCCGGTTTCACCGGGCGCTTCTGCAGAAACGCATCAACGTTTTCAACCGTTTCCGGCGACATCATGTTGCAGGCCATGACCTGCCCGGCGGAAGTATAAGCATCGGGCAGTGGTTTATGCAGTTGATCATAATAAAGCGCTTTGCCAACCATTCTGGCCGCCGCTGGCTTTGCGGCAATTCTTTCTGCGAGCTGTTGTGTTGTCGACTCGAGTTCAGTCGCGGGTACACTGCGATTGATCAGACTATAATCGACGGCCGTATCCGCATCGATGAAGTCACCGGTCATCAGCATTTCGAAGGCTCGCTTGCGTCCGACGTTGCGTGACAGGGCGACAGCAGGTGTGCTGCAAAAAAGGCCCAGATTGATGCCGCTGACACCAAACTGAGCGGTGGAGGCCGCAATGGCCAGGTCACAGGTGGCCACCAGCTGACACCCCGCCGCGGTTGCCATCCCGTTCACCTGTGCGATCACCGGTTGCCTGAGCTTTGTGATCAGCTGCATCATTGCTGAGCACCGGGTAAACAGGGTCCGATAGTACTGCTCGGTATGGTTTTGACGCATCTGTTTGAGGTCGTGGCCGGCGCAGAACGCTTTGCCGCTGCCGGCGATAATGACCACCGCGATCGAGTCATCGCGATCGATATCAGTCAGTGCGTCAGTCAAATCACTCAGCAACGCCTCGGACAGCGCATTAAATTTATCCGGGCGATTCAGTGTCAGTGTGCTGATTGAATCGTACCGGTCAACGAGAAGACAGTTTTCCGCTGACATGCTCGGGGCCTCGTCGGATGATGCAAATGTAAGATAAAGTGCCGGAAAAACAGGGCGGCAACCCGTATGATCGGACTATAGACCGGGGCGGGTAAGACGAGCAACAAAGTGACACAACCTGTATCCAGAATCACACCCGAACAATTTTCCGATATTGCGGCCAATCGCCTGCCGTTTGCCCGTCTGATGGGGTTGCAGCTCGACAGCATCAGTCCGGATGCAGTGGTCATGCGGGCTGTTTTTAACGACACCTTTCTGCGCCCGGGCGGCACGATTGCCGGACCGGTCATGATGGGGCTCGCTGACGCCGCGGTGTATGCACTGGTGCTTGCCAACATCGGTCCGGTGGAACTGGCCGTCACCACTAATCTGAACATTAATTTTCTGCGCAAGCCGTCACCCGGTGACGTAATCGCACGCGCCACCCCGCTTAAGTTCGGTAAGCGGCTTGCTATCGGGGAGGTGTCACTGCACAGCGCAGTTGCCAGTGAAGATATTGTTGCTCACGCCACAGCGACCTATTCGATTCCTCCACCTTCCAGTTGAACCATGACGATGCAGGTAGCGCGATGAACGAGCCGAAAAACAGCAGCGGTATCAAAGCCTGTGTTTTTGATGCCTACGGCACATTATTCGATGTCCATTCAGCGGTGGCAAAACATCGAAGGCGGCTCGGTAAACGCGGCAATGACGTCTCCGCGATGTGGCGTACCAAACAGCTGGAATACACCTGGCTGCGCAGTCTGATGGGCAGTTATGCGGATTTTTGGCAAGTGACCTCCGATGCGCTCGAATATGCACTGGATTCAACCGATATTGAAGATCCGATGCTGCATGATGACCTGATGCAGGCTTATCTGAATCTGACCGCGTATGAAGAGGTGTCCGCGGTGCTGCAACGCTTAAAATCTGCCGGTTTTTTCACGGCTATATTGAGCAATGGTGAGCCGGGAATGTTGTCATCTGCAGTGCAGGGTGCCGGCATTGATAACTTGCTGGACAAGTGTCTCAGTGTCCACGAATTGCAGGTTTACAAGCCTGATCCACGTGTGTATCAGCTGGTAACTGATGCGTTCCGTGTGGCGCCTGCCGAGGTTATTTTCCTCTCATCAAATGCATGGGATGCGGCGGGAGCCGCGCACTTCGGGTTTAATGTGCTGTGGGTGAATCGGTTTGATCAGCGGCCGGAACGTCTGCCTGCCAGGCCGGCTTATGAATCACGCGATCTGAAGCGCCTGCTGCAGATCCTGAATCTAGATAGCTAAGACAAAAAAAAGCGGCGCTTATAAAGCGCCGCTTCTTAAGATGTCGGTTACCATGGTTCGTCAACCTTCTTCTTCGCCAAGGCAATCCCGCATCACATTCCCATCTCTTGTTGGATGATTCCATGCGCTGCGTACGTCGAACTGCAAGTTGTCAGTGTCTTGTTGAACCAATATTCGCGGGGACCGACGTGTCACAGTCTGGCAATTGTGTGCTGTTGTTAGAATTATGCACACGCTCAGTACAACCGTGACGGTGTAGGAATCGGCTGACAATGCGGTGTGTTTAGGCAGTGTTACCGCTGCAACTTAAACGCAAGGCTAACGATGCGAGGCAAGTCGCTGTATGGACAGATAAATGCGGTAAAACCGTTGATCGACTCAAGTCATGGTTTTGTGGGCCAGCCGACGAGCCTGTCGGTGAGCAAAATGATGACAAGCTCGACAAGCGGGGATATTCAAACACCATTGCACCGGGGCTAAGGTGTTAAATACCCCTCAAATGCTCATCTATCAGATCGTGACCTTTCAGCTAGTCGCTGATATTTTTGTGTGAACCATCGCATTTGGGTTGATTGCCCGTTTGCTTGCAGGCACAGAAAAACACTTTGCCATCTTCTTCTGCCGTGTACTTCACAGGCTTAAAGTCAGTGCCTTTGTGTGAACCATCGCAGAAGGGTTGTTTGCTGCTGTGGCCGCAGGAACACCAGAAATAGTCTTTGCCTTTTTCAACATCCACCGGAATGGATGCTCTGCCGGCGATATGTGCTTCACTCATATTGTTCTCCTGATGCTGATCATTTCCCGGCCGCGAGTAAGGCAGGTTTAATTACTTGGTATTATTGCACAGTGCGTTGTCTTAATAGCGCGATTGTGCCGAACAGCAATGTTGTTATCCATAAACAACAACCCGCTATGGCAAACCAGACGGCAACCGCGCTATCGATAAAAAGCAGAGTCAGACCCGCCAGAGCGGCGATTGTCCAAAATGCGATCAGCTGCGCAATGATGTGTGGTTGGGCTGCTGTCCCACGTACTTTATGCCAGTGAGTGTGGTTGATAATTGCGCCGATCAGCGCAGTGATGCCAAAGATGCAGCCGAGAAAAAGCAGCAGATATCCCAGCCCTGCAAATCTTGTTGCGTTATGTTGCTGCTTACCTGTCAATCAGGGTGCTCCGACCATTGTCTGTAGTTGACTAATAGTGTAGATGCGCCTTTAAGGCTGGCGAATCAAGGTGTGTGACAATACTTCACAGAACTGCGCTAGCCGGCAAGTGATCGACTGATCACCAGTCGCTGGATATCCGATGTGCCTTCATAGATCTGGCACACCCGGACATCGCGCGCAATGCGCTCTACCGGATAATCGTTGAGATAACCGTAGCCGCCGTGTATCTGTATTGCATCAGAGCACACTTTTTCTGCGATCTCACTGGCGAATAGTTTGGCCATAGATGCTTCTTTAAGGCAGGGCTCGTTCTGATCGCGCAGCACGGCAGCGCGATGAACCAGGAGTCTTGCAGCATCAATTTGCGTGGCCATGTCAGCAAGCCTGAACGCGACCGCCTGTTGTGACATCAGGGGTTGACCGAATGCCTCACGCTCCTGTGCATACGTTAGCGCGTGTCCGTAGGCTGCTTTGGCCATACCGACCGCCTGCGCGGCAATTCCGATTCGCCCCCCTTCAAGGTTGCTCAGAGCGATACGGTAGCCGTGCCCCTCTTCACCGAGTAAATGATCTGCAGGCACCATGCAATCGTTCAGCACAATCTGACAGGTATCCGACGCGCGTTGTCCCATCTTTTTTTCTGTACTTGCCACTTCATAGCCATCGGTGCCGGTGGGCACGATAAACGCGCTGATACCTTTTTTCCCCAAAGCAGGATCAGTCACTGCGAAGACAATGGCAACATCTGCGGTACTACCGGACGTAATGAACTGTTTTACGCCGTTAAGACGATAAGCTGCACCCTGTGGTGTCTGAATGAGTTCCGCTCTGGTGGTCAGCGCAGCGGCATCTGAGCCTGCCTGCGGTTCGGTCAGGCAAAACGCGCCCAGTACTGCACCGGTGGCGAGCTTCGGCAGCCAGGTATCTTTTTGATCGTCCGTGCCAAAGCGCAGAATCGGCAGGCAGGCGACTGAGTTGTGCACGCTCATGATGGTTGAGCAGGCGCCGTCACCCGCTGCGATTTCTTCCAGTGCCATGGCGTAGGCGACACTGTCGGTCTGCGAACCGCCGTAGGCCTCGGGAACGACCATTCCCATCAATCCGAGTTCGCCCATCTGGCGAATCGCATCGACCGGAAATGTGCTGTCGCGGTCCCAGTCAGCAGAGTTCGGCGCCAGTGCGTCAGTGGCAAACTGATGCGCCATATCGCGCACCATGAGTTGTTCTTCTGTGTATTTCACAATCAGCTACTGATTCAGTTCGATCGCCATGGCGGTGGCCTCACCACCCCCGATGCATAACGACGCAACTCCCGTTTTCATGCCGCGGTTTTGCAGCGCGTGGAGCAGAGTCACCAGAATTCTCGCACCTGATGCCCCAATGGGGTGTCCAAGAGCGCATGCCCCGCCATTCACATTCACTCGGTCACCTGGCAGATCGAGTTCTCTGGTGGCGGCCATGGTCACCACCGCAAAAGCCTCGTTGACTTCATACAGGTCGATATCGCTCTGACTGAGGTTTGTCTTGTCGAACAGCTTGCGCATGGCATGCACCGGGGCGGTAGTAAACCAGTTCGGTTCATGGGCGTGGGTTGCGTGACCGAGCACAGTCGCCAGTATGGTCAGCCCGCGCTTTTCAGCCTCGCTGCGACGCATCATCACCAGTGCTGCTGCGCCATCCGAAATCGAACTTGAATTAGCTGCCGTCACCGTACCCTCTTTGGCAAAGGCGGGACGCAGGCCGGGGATTTTTTCCGGTTTTGCCTTGTGTGGCTGTTCGTCTTTATCGACAGTCACTTCTCCCTTGCGGGTTTTGACAATGCACTCCGTGGTTTCATTTTCAAACGCGCCGGAGTCTATCGCATTGCATGCGCGCTTTAGCGATTCAATGGCAAAGGCGTCCTGTTGTTCGCGGGTAAACGAATAGCGACCGGCGCAATCCTCGGCAAAGGTACCCATGAGTCTCCCCTTGTCATAAGCATCCTCAAGACCGTCGAGAAACATGTGGTCAAGCACCTGTCCGTGTCCCATACGCATTCCGCCCCGTGCCTTGGGCAACAGATAGGGGGCATTGGTCATACTCTCCATACCGCCTGCGATCGCGACGGTGGCGCTGCCTGCGATGAGCAGATCGTGGGCAAACATCGCCGCCTTCATACCGGAGCCGCACATCTTATTCACCGTCGTGCAATTGGTGCCGAGCGGCAGCTCCGCACCCAGTGCCGCCTGTCGAGCCGGCGCCTGTCCCTGACCGGCCGGCAGCACACAGCCCATCACTACCTCGTCGATTTGTTCAGCTTCAAGTTTGCTGTGATTGAGTGCAGCGCGGATCGCACTGGCTCCCAGCTCGGCGGCGGTGAGCTCGGAGAGCGCGCCCTGAAATCCGCCGAGGGGTGTGCGCATCGCGCCGGTTATAACGATCGGATCCTGGTGTGGCATCGGTTATTGGCTCCTGATGTAGGTTACTTGCATAGGTGACTGGTATATGTGTTTGTGTGCCATTTGTGGTGCATCCTGGCTGCCGCCGGTTTTCTGATTTCCGGGTCGCGACCCGGGTAGGGCGGACTGTTCGCCCGGTTGCCTCACAGGGCGATATTCAGGCGGCGTTTTCGCCGCGGTCAGTGCTGATCGATCTGATGCGCTCCCGGCAGCGTTGCTCTATGGTGGCGAGGTCGGTGAGAGAGGCGTCGATATCCTGCTTTTGTTGTTCGAGTTGCTTGCGGCTTAGCGCTATTTTCTGACAAGTGTATTCCAGCTGCTGCAGTTCGCCTGCGTGTCCGGCATCGTACATATTGAGCACGTCCCGGATTTCGTCGAGTGGCCAGCCAAGTCGCTTGCCGCGCAACAGCAGTTTAAGTCGCGTGCGATCCGAGCGGGTGTAAACGCGCCGATTGCCGTTACGAATCGGACTGAGCAACTGTTTGTCTTCATAAAAACGGATGGCACGGGTGGTGATTCCGAACTCTTTGCCAAGCTCTGAGATTGTGTAAGTTTCTTGCATAGTCAGCCGTCAAAAACCTAACGGCCGCAGTATTCGCGGCACTGTCCCAGTATATTGACGTTTACGTTAACGTCAATATACTGGGTTGCTTCACCCGCCGGCGACACCGCACTGCTGCGATGATCTCGCTGCCGAGGTTTTGCCCTGCACTGTTGTTTGTTTTGGAGAGAGCCGATGTCCCTGCCAGCCAACGAGGTGGTTCAACTGCACCAGCAAACGGCTGATCACCAGCCCATCCGCTTTGTGACTGCAGCGAGCCTGTTCGATGGACACGATGCATCGATCAACATCATGCGACGGATGTTGCAGGCTTCCGGGGTTGAGGTGATTCACCTCGGCCACAATCGTTCAGTGGCGGAAATCGTCACAGCCGCCATTCATGAAGACGTGCAGGGCATTGCGATCAGCTCGTATCAGGGTGGGCATGTCGAGTACTTTAAGTACATGGTAGATATGCTGCGCGAACTGGGAAGCGACCACATAAAGGTGTTCGGCGGTGGTGGCGGCGTGATTGTCACCGATGAAATAGCCGAGTTGCAGTCTCACGGCGTGGCGCGCATTTACTCGCCCCAGGACGGACAGGCCATGGGATTGCAAGGCATGATCGACGACATGGTCAAGCGCTGTGCGTTTGACCCGGGCCGGTATGCACCTGAGCGTCTTAACGCGCTTCGCGACAATCAGTTCCGTCACTTGTCGTCGGTGTTGACGGCACTTGAAAACGAGACTTATCCGGCCAATGCCAGAGAGGCTCTTTTAAGCGCATCGGCACAGGTGCAATCGGTGCCCGTGCTCGGCATCACCGGCACCGGTGGTTCTGGTAAGTCTTCACTGACTGACGAAGTGATCAGAAGATTCAGACTGGATCATCGCGATGCATTGAGTATCGCTATTCTGGCCATCGACCCGACGCGCAGAAAAACCGGTGGGGCACTGTTAGGTGACCGTATTCGCATGAATGCGATTGACCATCCCAATATTTTTATGCGCTCTATCGCAACCAGAGATGCCGGCGCTGATGTGCCATCGCAACTCGGCGACATGCTGGCTGCAACCCGACTTGGAGGATTTGATTTAATTATCGTTGAAACACCCGGAATCGGTCAGGGTGATGCGGGCATCGTGCCTTTCTGCGATGTGTCAATGTATGTGATGACGCCGGAATTCGGTGCAGCGAGTCAGCTTGAGAAGATTGATATGCTCGACTTTGCAGATATCGTGGCTATTAACAAGTTTGATCGCAAAGGCGCGGCCGATGCACTGCGGGATGTTGCCAAGCAGGTGCAGCGCAATCGCGAATCATTCGATCAGGCACCCGAGATGATGCCGGTGTTCGGTACCATGGCAGCAAGGTTCAATGATGACGGCGTGACCGCGGTTTACCAGGCGCTGAAGTCGCAGCTAAATGCGAAAGGCGCGCGTCTGGACGGCGACGGGCTGGCGATTGTATCGACGCGATATTCAACCGACGACAGTGTGCTCCTGCCGGCAAAGCGCGTGCGTTATCTCGCGGAAATTGCAGAAGGTGTCCGCGCTTATCATGAACGCGCCTCACAGCAGGCACAGGCTGCGCGCCACGTACAGCACATTGAAAGTGCACGGCAACTTATGTCCAAAGCCGGTATCGAGCTGAACGAAACCGCTGTCAGTAAGCTTGTCAGTGAACAGAATCAAATGCTCGATTCCGTGTCTTCCGCATTACTTAAAGACTGGCCCGGCGTGGTGGAAAGCTACAGTGGTGAGTCTTTTTCAGTCTCTGTACGGGACAAAACAATCACCACAGCGTTACAACACGAGACGCTCAGTGGCAGTGTTATTCGCAAGGTATCGCTGCCGAAGTTTTCCGACCGGGGTGATTTACTCTATTGGTTGTTGCGCGAGAATCTCCCGGGTTACTTTCCCTATACCGCAGGTGTCTTCCCCTTTAAGAGAGAGGGTGAAGACCCGACTCGAATGTTCGCAGGTGAGGGTGATCCGTTTCGGACTAATCGGCGATTTAAGGCATTGTCGGAACACGCTTCAGCAAAGCGTCTGTCGACGGCGTTTGACTCCGTGACTCTCTATGGAAACGATCCGGATGAACGCCCCGATATTTATGGCAAGGTGGGTAACTCCGGCGTCTCAATAGCCACTCTTGAAGATATGCATGCATTGTATGACGGGTTTGACCTTTGCAGTCCAAGCACATCGGTTTCCATGACAATTAATGGTCCGGCGCCGACGATTCTGGCGTTTTACTTTAATACCGCTTTCCAACAGCAGCGCGATCGATTTATCGAAGAGAATAGTCGTGAGCCTGATGAGCAGGAACTGGCGGACATTCGCAAGTGGACGCTTGCGAATGTCAGGGGCACCGTACAGGCAGATATACTAAAAGAGGATCAGGGTCAGAACACCTGTATATTTTCCACCGAGTTCAGTCTGAAGCTAATGGGGGATATTCAGGAGTACTTTGTTGAGAACAATGTGCGGAACTTTTACTCGGTATCGATTTCCGGTTACCACATTGCCGAGGCGGGTGCTAACCCGATCAGTCAGCTGGCGTTTACGCTGGCAAACGGATTCACTTATGTAGAATCCTACCTGGCCCGTGGCATGCACGTTGACGACTTCGCACCTAACCTGTCCTACTTTTTCAGCAATGGTATGGATCCGGAGTATACCGTCATGGGGCGTGTGGCCCGGCGCATCTGGGCGGTTACCATGCGCGATCGATATGGCGCTAACGAGCGCAGCCAAAAGCTTAAATATCACATTCAAACTTCCGGTCGTTCCCTGCATGCGCAGGAAATGGCCTTCAATGATATCCGCACCACGCTGCAGGCGCTGATCGCGGTTTATGACAACTGCAATTCATTGCATACCAACGCCTACGATGAAGCGATCACCACACCCACCGAAGAATCGGTGCGAAGGGCGATAGCAATTCAGTTGGTCATCAATCGCGAATGGGGGCTCGCGAAAAACGAAAACCCTAATCAGGGCAGTTTTGTTATCGATGAGCTGACTGATCTGGTCGAAGAAGCCGTGTTGCTTGAGTTTGAGCGAATCTCAGAGCGAGGCGGTGTGCTGGGTGCGATGGAAACGGGCTACCAGCGTGGCAAAATTCAGGAAGAATCGATGCTTTATGAACATAAAAAGCACGATGGCTCTCTGCCGATAATCGGTGTCAATACCTTTCTGAATCCGGAGCGGGAAGAGGTCGAGCAAGGCGTGGAACTGGCCCGCTCCACCGAAGATGAAAAACGCTCCCAGATCTCACGACTGCGTGATTTTCAGTCGCGCCACGAAGCGCAGGCGCAAGCTGCGCTCGACAGGATCAGGCAGGCGGCGATAAGTGATCAGAATGTGTTTTCAGAACTCGTGAATGCAGTGCAATTCTGTTCTCTCGGGCAAATCACCGATGCGTTGTTCGAGGTGGGTGGAAAGTACCGCAGAAACATGTAGCTCGGAGACAGTTATGGCAGATGTGATCATTGTCACCGGTGCCAGTCGAGGGATTGGTGCAGCCACCGCGGTGGCCGCCGCTGCCCGCGGGTATGCGGTCTGTGTGAACTATCACCGCGATCAGTCGGCGGCAGATTGCGTGGTGGAACAAATAACCGGCGGCGGTGGTCGGGCGATAGCTGTAAAGGCCGATGTCGCCTCGGAAGCAGAGGTGATTCGACTGTTCGGTGTTTGTTGTGAAGCGCTTGGGGCACCTGCTGTGCTGGTAAATAATGCAGGGATTCTTGAGTCGGGACCAATCAGTACAATCAGTGCAGAGCGGCTGAGGCGTGTGTTCGAATTGAACGTATTTGGCGCGTTTTACTGTGCGCGTGAGGCGGTGAAGTGTATGTCCACTGCGCATGGTGGTGCCGGTGGCAGTATTGTAAATGTGTCGTCGGTAGCCGCGAAGCTGGGGTCTGCCGGGGAGTACATTGACTATGCGGCCAGTAAGGGCGCTATTGACACCATGACAGTGGGACTCGCAAAGGAAGTTGCTGAACAGGGCATCCGCGTGAACGCCGTGCGCCCCGGCATTATCTACACTGATATCCACGCCAGCGGTGGTGATCCCGGCAGAGTCGATCGGGTTCGACACGCAATTCCGATGAAACGTGGTGGTGATGCGATAGAAATTGCCTCGGCGATTTTATGGCTGGCCTCGGACGACGCCTCCTACTGTACCGGCTCAATCATTGATGTGAGCGGCGGCAGATAGGTGAGTCCCAGGGCGAGCTTTCGCCTGTGATGGTGATTTATCAGTGAACGAACGTGGACGATTTTGTGTCAAATTGAAAACTCCAGCTATTTGATGAACCGAAATTAAGCAGAAAACGTAAATTATCGTAATAGCAGTTGGCTGGTCGTGCATCCTGCGTATGCACGCAAGCTGCTGAAGGAGTTGAGTTTTTACTATCCCCGGAACCAAAACAGGGCCATAATGATGGCAGTTGATGAGTCAATTAGTCACCCCTCGATCAGCGTCAAGCTGAATGTGGTCAACGTGAAAATGAGTCGCCAGATCGGGCAGGCTGTGCAAAAACTTGCCAACCTGCGCCTGCCGGAGTGGCGGATCATGGCGTTGCTCGCCAGCGCCGGTTCGCTGAGCCAGGCGGACATCAGAAACCAGATTGGTATGGACAAAGGTCAAATCAGTCGCACGGTCAAAAACATGCTGGCAAATGAGCTGGTGGTGAGTGAGGCTGGTACTACAAAGACGCGCAACGTCCGCATGAGCCTAACCGAAAAAGGGCGAGAGGTCCATCAGCAGGTGGATATCATGATGGAGCAGCGTAATGCCGAGTTGCTTGCGGCGCTGTCCGACGAGCAGAAGAGCATGTTGTTTGACGGGCTGGATCGAATAGAGCGCGCCGTGGACAGCTGGACGCCTTAGTTCTACGGGCGGCAGACCCCTGTACCGCGGCGATCGAGTTGTTGCGTTGTACTTTTCAGGCATTACCCGCAGCGAAACATTGACCGCTTGTCTCTAAACTGTGAAAACGCCCGCTGTGGCATTTTCCCCGGCCGTGCTGGATCCCGATAGCACACTTTTTACGTTCCGGTCGCAATAGCGCCAACGTACCCGTTTATGCCCCGCCTGCCGTCGCCGGCTGAGGCGACCCTTCCGCTATTTTATAAGAACGGGCACACGGACTTCAGTCCGCAATTGTGGCACAGTGCGCCGCGTCAAAACGCCGATGCGGCAGCGCGGAACGGATCACATTTCCCCGACAACTCGCTGACATAATCGCACGCACGATTCCAGGAATCGCGCCTTGCTGTTTTGCCAAAAATTTCATCAGGTGATTCAATTGTTGTTATGGCAGCAGCACAAAACGAACGCGCGGCACGCAAACGCAACGCTGCGCTGAAAGATCTCGATTTGAAGTACCGGGCAGGCACTGACAGTTTTGCCAAACTTGTCGGGCTGGGCGGTGCTTCCGAGCTTTCGGGAAAATCAGACTTTGATTTGCTGCCCACGCAAATCGCTGCGGTTTATCAGGCGCTGGAAAGAAAAGTCATCGACACCGGCATTCCGGACGTTGCAACCGGCAAGCTTTCCCGGCACGACTCTGCAGAACATGGTGAACTGGTGGTTCGAAGTCCGGTTGTCTCGGATGACGGGCAAATAACCGGGTTGGAAATCAATGTCCTGAATCTTGATGAGCTGACCGCTGATTATGAAAGGCTGCTGGAGCGCGATCAGAGCTATCGCACGCTGATTGGTCGTTCACCGTTTGCCTTGCAAATCCGACGGCGCAACGGGGTGGTGTTCCAGAACCGTCGCTGGTCGCAGTTGTCTGACGGCCAGCGGCAGCAAATCGAACGCTGGATCAGTCTCACACCCGCTGACACGGCGTCGGGCACCGACGGAGAACTCTACCTGCACCGATATCCCATTCACTGGTCGGGTGATGTGCTACAGGCAGTTTTTTGCTTTGCACTGAAAAACAACAATCCGTTCGTAGAGAAGCGTACCGGTGCCAGACGTGACCGCTCAGCGGAGATGCTGCTGCCCATTGAAGCGACACCCGAGAGCGAAATTGAGTCGTCACTGTTCAGGTCAATTTCGTTTCCGGTCTTGGTGTGCGACAACACCTGGGACACGATGTACGTGAACCCGGACGCCGGGGCTCTGCTGCGAGATGCAGACCTCATCGGTATCGAAGGTAACGAGCCAACATCCACTCCTAATATTTCCGAATGGTTTACTGATCGGGAGAAGGTTGAAATCGATGCCTTGCTGCGACATCAGCGGGTAAACGAGTTTCCGCTCCTGTATTCAGTGACAATAGCGGGGCGCGTCTATTCAGTTTCTGTCAGTGCGACGAGCTGGCAGGGACGCAGTGCGTTTCTTTTGTTACTGCAGCACGATCCGCAACAGCAACAACGTTTCAACGGTGTGTTGACCGAGCTTGAAAAGTATAAGGACTTCACTTCTGCCGGCGGCGATTTTCAATGGGAGATGGATGAAGCGCTGAAGATGACGATGCTTTCTGTTGACCTTGAGCCGCTGCTTGGGATTCACAGTGCAGAGGTGCTCGGCGTTCCGCTTGCGGTAATTATCGAGCGCTATGTCGATTCTGAAGATTTGGCGGACTGGAGTGTACTCTCTGTTGATATTCGCAATAAACGGCCTTTCCGGGATCGTGAATTAAAGTGGAGACACCGTTCTGGTATCAAGCGGGTGGTAAGGTTATCCGGTGTACCGGCGTTCGACGAGCAGGGTCGATTTATTGCCTATCGTGGCATCGGTAGCGATGTGACCGATGCTTATGAGAGTGCCAGCACGATGGCCTTCCATGCGAGTCATGATTCATTGACAGGGCTGGTCAATCGGCGGGAGTTCGAGCAGCGTTGTGATGACGCCATTGCCGCTGCCAGGGACAATCGTCAGTCTCACGCGTTGTGCTTTCTTGATCTGGATAATTTTAAAGTTGTGAACGATACCTGCGGACACCTTGCGGGTGACGAGCTGTTGCGACAGTTGTCGAGTTTGTTTACAAGTCTTGTGCGCAAGAGTGATGTGCTCGCAAGACTCGGTGGAGATGAGTTTGCAGTACTGGTGTACGACGTTGGTGTCAACGAAGTGATGCGCCTTGCCAATCAGCTTCGCGCTGAGGTCGAGAGCTTTCAGTTTTTGTGGGAAGGCAATCGATTTACCATAGGTGCCAGTATTGGTGTGGTTATCATCGATGAACGGTGGGAGGATCGCCCCGCGCTGTTTCGGGCTGCCGACTCCGCCTGCTATGAGGCGAAAAATCTCGGTAGAAATCGCGTTGCCGTTTATCAGGATAACAATCCGGTATCTGAAGCACAGGGCAGTGCTGCCTCCTGGGTGGATAGAATCACCAGCGCAATCGAAGAAAAACGAGTGCGGCTTTGCATGCAAAAGATCTATTCGCTTGCGACTTATCAGCCACAGTCGAACCGTATCGAGTTGTTGATGCGAATCATAGAGCAAAGCCAGCTGATTAGTCCGGGGGTATTTATGCCGGCGGCTGATCGTTATGGCCTTACGGTGAAGCTGGACAGGGCTGTCGTCGAGCGTGCATTCGACTGGCTCGAAGGGCAACCACACGTGACGGACTCCATGCAGTTGTGTTCGATAAACTTACATGCACGCTCGTTTGCCGATGAAGAGTTTACCACCTTCCTGATAAAGTCCCTGAATGCTGCGAAGTTCGATGTATCTATTTTGTGTTTCGAAATCGCAGAGACCGCGGTGATTGCCAATCTTTCAGCGGCAACCCGGTTTATGACCCGGGTCAGTGAAACAGGTTGCCAGTTTGCACTCGATGATTTTGGTAGCGGCCTGTCTTCGTTTGCCTACCTTAAAAATCTGCCGGTCAGTTACCTTAAGATCGACGGGAAGTACATTCGCAATATACTGCAGGAGTCTGTTGATTTCGCGATGGTCAAGGCCATCAATGAGATAGGTCAGGTGCTCGGTAAAAAAACAATCGCGGAGTTTGTGGAAAGCGATGAAGTGCTGGAGAAGCTGCGCGAGATGGGAGTCGATCTCGCGCAGGGATATCAGATAGGTAAGCCGGAGCTAATTGATTACTAAGCGAGCTGCTCGTTACATAAACTGATTGCTGGTGTGTGCGGAAAGCTCCGCGACTATGCTAGTGTACTGGAACAAACAGTGTAGTCACATGAGTCGACTGACTAAAGTGCTTCATATATCTGAAAAATATCTCCTTCAGTACCTATCGAGGTACTCGTTCAAACAGAGGTGCACACTTTAGTCAGCCGCCCCTGCGGGAGCCTGTCATTTGCCCTGCAACTGCGTTGCAGCTCTTGAAAAGGGATGACCATTCCCAGCGAACTGCGC
>CAZOXM010000040.1:0-43994 GCA_964583825.1 uncultured Granulosicoccaceae bacterium | reverse complement strand
TGCGCTGCATGTAACCCGTGTAATCCTTGCGCTGCCAAGGCTTGCAATCCATGCAACCCGTGCAATCCTTGCGCTGCCAAAAACTAATTGCGCAGCCAATTGGCATTGGCTAAAAGCAATTCAGTCAGCCTGACGAGAGGCTCGTGGTCACGAGCCTCTCTACCGGTCATTGCACTGTTGGTCATCGCCCTGGTTGGACCGGCGTGTGCCGGCAAGCTGTCAATCGAATCTCCCGTCACACCCGAATTAGTCGAGGTACCGTCGGGCTTGTTTGTGTTCGGTTCTGACAGCGACGAGCGCGAGTATGCCTATCAGCTGGATGAGCAGGCTTACGGACACTCTGTCACCCGCACTTCAGGCTGGTACGACAAT
The DNA here is from genome assembly GCA_964583825.1 of uncultured Granulosicoccaceae bacterium. GTDB lineage: Bacteria > Pseudomonadota > Gammaproteobacteria > Granulosicoccales > Granulosicoccaceae. Next base: position 43,622 of record CAZOXM010000040.1, on the reverse strand, counting down.
GAGCCAGCGCCACAATCGATCCACCTGGACACCTTCCGGATCAGCAAGCACCCGATTACCAACCGACAGTATGCGCAGTTCGTTGAGGACACAGACCATCGGTCACCGGACATCGATGCTGCAACCTGGCAGAGCTATGGACTGGTTCACCCCTTCACACGCACAGACCGGCATCGCTGGCGCGGTCAGGCTTACCCGCCGGAGAGAGCATTACATCCGGTCGTGCTGGTGAGCTACAACGACGCCGAAGCTTATGCCGCATGGCTATCTGCGAAAACCGGATCACTGTGGCGGCTACCCACGGAACAGGAGTGGGTAAAAGCCGCGCGTGGTAGCGACGGAAGACGATTCCCATGGGGCAATCGCTTCGACCGCAAGCAGCTGAATAGCCACGATGCCGGTCCGTTTGATACAGTGCCGGTCGGCAGTCACTCGACCCCGGGCCCGTTCGGTATGATGGATTCTGCCGGTCAGGTGTTCGAATGGATTAGCGCTCCGCCAACGGCAAACCGCAGCTGGGTAAAAGGCGGCTCGTGGGACGACAAAGGATGCGGCGTTTGCCGGCCGAGTGCCAGGCACAGCCGACCAAAGGCACTCAAACATATATTAATTGGATTCAGACTGGTTAAAGAATGAGCACAAACCCGGATGCCCTGCACACAGCACTCGAGGCAATGCCGACAGAAAAACTCAACGGCATGCTGCTGGCCGGTGCGCAAATAAAAAACTGCTATCGCCTGCTACTAAAAAACGAGCAGTACGGCAACGTAGTGCGCGAAGTGTTGAAGGATCAGGGGCAGTTTGTCGAGTTTGATCACTACCCCGGTGGCGACGTACACGATCGCGATACGCACTGCCAGTATTTTTACCATGCGCATCGCGGACTGAATGGTGAAAACGGACACTTCCACACCTTTGTCAGAGCTGCCGGCATGCCGGAGGGTGTAGCGCCGGTGCCCTACGACGGAGACACTGAATGGCCAGCCGGTGACGAAGCATTGAGTCACCTCGTCGCGATTTCGATGGATTCACGCGGCTACCCGATCGGGATGTTTTCCACCAATCGCTGGGTCACAGGAGAGACTTTTTATCGCGCCGAAGATGTAGTGCGTATGCTGGACCGCTTTGAGATGGATCTGCTGTACCCGTCGTGGCCGGTGAACATCTGGATCACAGCAACGATGCGTCTATTCAGACCACAGGTGGAAACGCTGCTGCACCAGCGCGATAAGACGATCGAGCAATGGAAGGCCAAAAACCCGGATCAGGATGTCTATGAAGATCGAGAACTGGAAGTCACCAGTGAGGTACTGATCGACATGGAAGCACAGGTAGCTGCGGTATCGAAGGTGCTGAACGCACGCAACGCCACGCACTGAACCACCGCCGGCATCAGCCGCGTTGTTTGCTGACCAGGCTTGCCACCACCGAGTCCGGCGGCGCGTTCTGCATAAAGTACTCCACCACGCCTTCGGCGATTGCTCCGGCCAGCTTCCGCTGGTGGCGTTTTGAGCGAAGCTTTCTCTCTTCTTTAGGGTTCGAGATAAACGCCGTCTCTACCAGCAAACTGGGAACATCAGGGGCGCGAAGCACAGCAAAGCCGGCTTGTTCTACCTGTGCCTTGTGCAGCGTATTCACCCGCGACAACTGATTCAGAATGTAACCCCCGCACTCGATGCTGGATTCGAGCACAGCGTTCTGCGCCAGGTCGATCAACATTTTCGACAGCGCCTCGCTGGAGTCGCCAACGGTGATTTCACCAAAGAGTTTATCCGCCTGGTTTTCCGTTTTCGCCAAAAGCTCCGCTGCGCGCGAACTCGCACCCTTGGTAGACAAGGCAAACACCGAGGAACCGTGCGCCGACCTTTTTGGAAAGGCATCTGCATGGATAGAAATCAGTAAATCCGCACGCCCGGCACGGGCAAGACGGACCCGCTCGGCAAGCGCCAGGTATCGATCGTCTCTGCGAATCAGAAAGGGTTTGAACCCTTTTCGGCGTTTGAGCTTTTTTTCCAGTTCACGCGCTATTTTCAGCGTGATGTCTTTTTCCTGCGTTTTCAGGTGACCGATCGCACCCGGGTCCTTGCCGCCGTGTCCGGCGTCTATGGCGATCAGGATATCCCGCAGGTCGGTGGCGTCGACCGGCCGATCTTCGGCAGCCGGGGTTATCGGCCTCATACCCAGATCGACCACCAGCCGTTTTACACTGGAGCCTTTGAACTGATACATCCGACCACTGACATCGCCCGGCTTGATGTTGACGTCGAGCACGATGCGCAAGTCGTCCTGATTGCGCTTGCCATAGCGTATCCGGCGAACAGTGCCGCGGGCCTTCAGGTCGCGGGACAGCAAGGTGGAGAAACGGCTGGAGGCGAGATCGATTACGATTCTCTGCGGGTTGTCCAGCACAAATACCTTGTAGCCGGCAGGCACCTGGTTGAGGTCGAGATGGAGTTTCATGCGCCCACGATCTTCGTGAAAGTAGACACCGGTGACTTTGGTGAGTTCGGCCGTCTCGGCTCGACGTGAGGCCAGAAGAATAGCGCCGGCTCCGCACGCGGCATGACCCAGAAACCTACGACGGTTTGTTGTGCGGTTTTTTGACACGCTAATCCTGCTGATCGAATTCTACTGTATCAGGAATGATACAGCTTGGTACTTATTTCAGAGAACCCAAGACGAACAAAGTTAACAAGATAGGCGTTTGAATTAAAGTGAAAGTTGACGACTGTGGGGGCCTGATAACCAGCGTGTAACAGTCCACAGGCACCGTCGTGCGGGCGCCCCTGGAGCGCTGCCGCCAGCCACCCTGCGGAGTCATACCTCAACCCGCTGAGGTAATCTCGAGTCGCCTGGATTCGGCGTCCACATGGTCGATGCGAACCCGCCAGCGCGCCAGCCCCGCCAACTCGGGTACGCGTTCGGGCCATTCGATGAGCAAAGCGGCGTCTTCGCTGAGCAGATCCCGAAAGCCGATGAACTCCAGTTCCTGCGGATCTTCCAATCGATAAAGGTCGAGGTGATAAAGCGCCCCGGCCGGTGTTTGATAAGGCTCCAGCAACGTGTAGGTCGGGCTTTTTACCGCACCAGTATGGCCACAGGCATTGATAAAGCCGCGGGTAAACGTGGTTTTGCCGGCCCCTAACTCCCCGCTGAGGTGAATGACAGCATCAGCCAGCTGATTGTCGTCGATCAGTCGTCGGGCAAAATCGGCCCCCGCCGACTGCATTTGTTGCTCACCGCGAATGATCAAAAGTCTTTCTCTCCCGCCGCCATCAAGCCTTACGGTTGCCACTGAGGCGTCGTTAGCCTGTTAAAAACACGATTGGTCAGACTCATGCCAATGTCATCGGTCAGTTGCTTCAGCAATCCGTCGGTCGGCGTATAGTTGACTACTTTCTCCGCCCCCAGTACCTCTCTGGCAACCGTTGACTCGCTGCCGAGCCCGTCTATTAATCCGTTACTCACCGCCTGTTCACCGGTCCACATAAGGCCGGTGAACAATTCTTCATCGTCTGCGAGGGCATCACCCCTGCCGGCACGGACAACCTCTTTGAACTGCTCGTGAATCTGCGCCAGCAGGTCCTCCCAGTGCGCCACTTCAGATGCCTTCAGCGGATTGAAGGGATCGAGAAACGCTTTATTTTCACCCGCTGTGAAAATCCGCCGCTCCACGCCGAGCTTGTCGAGCGCATCGACGAAACCAAAACCACCGTGAACCACCCCGATCGACCCCACCAGGCTGGCCTTGTCCGCGTAGATTTCATCGGCGACCGATGCAATGTAGTAACCACCTGAGGCACAGAGTTCTTCTACCACGGCTATCAGTGGTTTTTCAGGATATTCCGCCTTGAGCCGCCTCAGTTCATCCACCACTCTGCCGGCCTGAACCGGACTGCCACCGGGACTATTGATTCGCAGCAGGACGCCGGCTGCATCTTCACTTTCAAAAGCAGCGGTGACTCCGGCAATTATGCGCTCGGCGCTGGCCTGCTCACCGGCCGCGATCACACCGCTCACGTCCACCACCGCCGTGTGCTGTTCTGCATCGTTCAAGGCAAAATCGAACAGCCCTTTACCGTAGGCCATCAGCATGGCAACGGCCACGTAACCAAAAGCGAGCAGCTTGAAAAAAATCCCCCAGCGTCGCGACCGACGCTGCTCACGCAGCGTCTCGGTAGCAAGCTTTTCAATGACACTGCGTTCCCAGCCCTGTTGACGACCACGACTTTCGCGTCCGGTCGGGACTCGCTCGCCACGTGTCCATCGGTCTTCGTTGTTCATTATCAGGTGTTCTCAACTGGTGTTCTAATAGCCACAGGCAAACGTCCCTGCAAGCAGCATACAAATGCAGTGCAGTGGCGTCAGACCACTAACAGGATGTTGAAAAACTATTGCGCTAGGTCTGAGGGCGCTAAATCCCCCCTCAAAATGCTCATTTATAACCATAAACTGCGCTTTTTCGGGGAAATTTGCCTACTCAGACCGTCGCTCATCACGTTTTTCAACACCCGGCTAACCGTGAATGCGTTGGTGCAGCGCCAGCCACTGAGGCTGGATATCCACGGAAAAATGTAACGGCGGTGCCGCACTACTGACGCCCGGGAAACTGATTTCAGCAGCGTGCAGGCACATGCGCCGACCAGTCACGTTGGCAAGATCGCGATTCCGCTGACGGTCACCGTAGCGGGAATCGCCGATAACAGGATGGTTGCGGTGCGCTGCGTGCACTCTGATTTGATGGGTACGGCCGGTTTCTATTTCAACCGTCACCAGCGAGCACAACGCACCGCTGGACACCACCGAAAACCGTGATAGCGCGGGCTTTCCAAGCTTGCGATCCACCACCACCATGCGCTCACCATCGCGCGGCTGGTTCTTGTGCAGGGGGGCATTCTCAGTGAAACCTGCGGACAACGGGCCCGCCAACAACGCGGTGTAGCGCTTACGTACCAGGCCGTGACGCAGACAGTGCTGAAAGTGCACCGCCGCTTCGCGGCCTTTGGCCAGCACCAGGCAGCCGCTGGTCTCGCGATCGAGCCGGTGCACCAGGCTGATTTTTTTATCATCGCGGGCATGCTGCGCGAGATCGATAATGCCAAAGCGCACGCCGGTTCCCGCATGCACGGCAAGGCCGGCGGGTTTGTCGAGAAACAACCAGTGTTCATCCTCGCGGATTACCGAACGCTCAAAAGCCTGCAGCGCGTCACCCGGCAGATGCACGGTACTTGCAGCGTCCAGGGTCACTGGCGGGATTCTGACGACATCGCCGGCGCTAAGCTTCCGATGAGGTTTGGCGCGGCCTTTGTTGACCCGAACCTGACCGGTGCGCAGCAGCCTGTACACCAGACTCCGCGGCGCAGTCTTTAGCAGCCCCAACAGAAAATTATCAATGCGCTGCCCTGCTGCCGATGCATCGACCTGGACATGCTGCACCTGCTGAAATTGTTTCTCTGATCGATGTTCTGGCAGTGGCATTAGGAAAATGTCAGCTGTCGGGTTTGAAGGGAACAAGGTTGGCTGCTATATTACCGTAACGGTTGTCAAGCGTTGTTTGAATTGCAACAACAGGATACCGTGAGAATCACCGCTACTCGATACAAGGCGGCGCTCTGCTCGCATATTGCCCGGCAAGCCCTGTTTGCCACACTCGGGACACCCCCGACACCCGACAATCGGTCGGAAAAAACAGGGTAAATTCAAAACCGGCCGCTCAGCGGAGCGACTGCTAACCATCTGTAGTCGCAAAACACCAAATCATTTCTCGTTTTGTTTCGCGGAATGTCACCAGCACATCATCGCAATCGATTTGTGCCGACCCGCGCGAACAAAACGACCAATAATGCCAAAAAATCGTAGTTCGGCACCAATAACAATATGGACTATCTGCTGACACGCAGTCATGCAAACACGTCGATTACCTAACGAACGCATTCTCAGAACATACCGTGCAATCACGAACAGAGGGTAAGGAACAGATCAGCAAGTCCCATCATTGAACATAGTGCCGTCCACATAACCGGACGAGAGACTCAATGAAACGAATGCTAGTTAACGCCACGCAACCGGAAGAACTTCGCGTTGCAATAGTGGATGGACAAAAGCTAGACAACCTGGATATAGAGAACAAAGCAAGAGAACAGAAAAAAGCCAACATATACAAAGCCAAGATCACCCGTGTCGAGCCCAGTCTTGAAGCGGTTTTTGTCGACTACGGTGCTGATCGTCACGGCTTCCTGCCGTTTAAGGAAGTCGCCAAGGAATACCTGTCCGATGCAGCACTGAGAGATGGCGGCCGACCGAATGTCAAAGAAGGCATCCGCGAAGGGCAGCACATACTTGTTCAGATAGAAAAAGAGGAGCGCGGCAACAAAGGCGCGGCGCTCACAACCTTCGTCAGCCTGGCCGGGCGTTTCCTGGTGCTGATGCCAAACAACCCTCGCGCAGGTGGTGTCTCACGGCGCATTGAAGGGGAAGAACGCACCGATCTGAAGGCCGCCATGAATGACCTGGTCATTCCGGATGGCATGGGCATCATTGTGCGTACCGCCGGTGTCGGACGCACCACAGAAGAGCTGCAGTGGGACCTCGACTACCAGGTCAAGATCTGGGAGGCCATTCAGCGTGCCTCCGAAGATGCTGGCAGCAGCACCCTGATCTACCAGGAAAGCAACGTCATTGTGCGCGCACTGCGCGACAACTTCCGCAGCGATATCGGCGAGATCCTGATCGACGAGGCCAGCGTCTACGAGCAAGCCAAAACGTTCATGTCGCAATACATGCCGCACAATCTGCGTCGGCTGAAGCTGTACGCGGACGATGTGCCACTGTTCAATCGATACCAGATCGAAGGTCAGATTGAATCGGCCTTCCAGCGTGAAGTCCGACTGCCATCCGGCGGCGCCCTGGTGATCGATCATACCGAAGCACTGATCTCAATTGACATCAACTCTGCCCGTGCGACCAAGGGCGCAGATATCGAAGAGACTGCGACCAATACCAATCTGGAAGCCTGTGTGGAAATCGGCCGCCAACTGCGACTGCGCGACCTCGGCGGACTGATCGTGATCGATTTTATCGATATGGTATCGACGAAGAATCAGAAGCAGGTGGAAAACGCGCTGCGAGATGTTGCCAAAATAGACCGTGCACGCGTGCAGCTGGGTCGAATCTCACGCTTCGGGCTGATGGAAATGTCGCGTCAGAGACTGCGCCCCTCGCTGGGAGAAACCAGCGAAATGGTTTGTCCGCGCTGTGTCGGCCAGGGCACGATCCGCACAGTTGAATCGCTCGCCCTGCAACTGCTCAGACTGCTGGAAGAGGAATCACTGAAAGAAAACACCGATCGGGTACTGATCAAGATGCCGGTGGCCGTATCCACCTACCTGCTCAACGAAAAGCGCGATGTAATCAGAGAGATTGAGGAGCGCAATAACACTATGGCCCTGCTGGTACCGGATACCACGCTGGAGACGCCGCACTACGAAATCGAGCGCATCCGCGTCAGCGAATCCGACCATGCCTCCCATCAACTAAAGAGCCACGAACTGGCAACCAAAAAGATCACCAGCTATACCCCGGCAAAGGACAAAGCGGAAATTATCGAAACGGCGGAAACAGCGGCGGTACAGGGCGTCGTTCCCGTCACCCCGATACCGGCACCGGCGCCTAAACAAGCAGTCACCGACAGCGGCAGCACTGCCGGCGGTACCGGCTTGCTCGGCTGGATAAAAAGCCTCGTCACCGGTACCACACCGGCAGAACAGGAAGAGGAACAGCAGGCGCGTCCGCAGCGCAGCCAGAATCGCAACCGCAACGGGCAGCGAAATAACAATCAGCGCACGCGTGGCAGGAAGGATCAACAGCAGAACAAGCGCAACTCTCAGAGCCGGGATCAAGCAAACAAACAGGAACAAAAGCCGGACAGCAAGCGCAATTCTGAGCAGCCGAAGCAAAGCCGACAAAGCAATCGCAAGCCGCGCAATAACAGCCGCAGCCGTTCGAATACCGATAACAACAATCGCGATTCAGCGCCCCGGGAAAACCAGTCCCGCGAGCAGAACTCGCGCGACGGAGGCAACCGGCAGAGTAGCGCAGGCCAGCGCGGTCGCTCACAATCGAGCCGCACACGGCAGGATCAGAACACAGATCAGAAGACTTCTGCCAGAGGCAGAGGAAAGCCGGAACAGGCAACGGACAGCAAACAAAGCAGTCACGCGCCGGCACCGTCTGCCGATGAGCGCAGCAGCACTGCCGCTCCGGTAACCGCCTCTGCCGACCAGGCAACGACTCCGGCAGCACCTGCCCCACGCCCACAATCGACCGGGCTGCACCAGGATAACAAAGACAACAGCTCGGCTGGAACGGCGGCGAACACACCATCAGCAGCAAAGGCTGATAGCCCTGCGCCAAGTGCTACCGATGCGACTTCGGCACCCCGCAAGGATGCCGACACCACCGCAAGGCAAAGCGGAACCACTGCCACCGAGCGCAGCCGCAATAACGCCGGGGAAGGCACGCGTGCCGAATCGGGGGTAAAAGCGGAGAGCCCCCCGACCAGTGCCGACAGCCGTCCAGCAACGACTACTGCCACGCAGGAGAACGCGGCGGCGATTGAGAGTGATCAGCAGACAGCAGATACAGATAAATCAGAGGGCCGATCGCAGTCACGAGGCAACCGCGGACCACGTGGACGCAACCGACGACGTCGCAAGCCGGCACGCAACAACGAGCAGGCAACAAATCCAACCGATACCGAGGCCGCAGCACCGGCTCCGGCAGCAGCTCCGGCTGAACGCACACCGAGTGCCAGACCTTCGCAATCTGAAACGCCGTCATCGCCACCGGTCAGCCAGGGAACCGCTAACAGCAAACCTGCGGCGCGAACGAGCGCAGACACCGGCGACACTGCTCGTGCAGCGTCAACGACAGCCCGCACCGACAGGCCCGAAGCGACCAGCCGGCCCTCGCGCAACAATAGCGCCGACAGCAAGCAGGCACCGACCGCTGCCCCGACGCACTTGCCGGTGAGTCAGACCTCGGATCAGCACAAAGGTAATCACCAAAGCAAATCATCGGCAGGCCTGCAACAGGTCGAAACGGCCGCCAGCGCCCGACATCAGCAGGAAGCACAAAAAGCAAAGGTGTCGACCATGCAGCCGAGTCAGCTGAAGAGCTCGGTACGGTCGCTGGCATCAGCCGACACACCGGCACCGAAGCCAGCCGCGAAGCTGCAAAAGGTCGAGACGAAAAAGCCTGAAGATAAAAGCGTCGATCAGACCAACTAAGTCGCTCTGCCCGCGCCGCTGGAGAATGCATAGCATCAATGCACTCGACATGCGCGGGCTACACCGTATAACTCCTTCAACGCTCAGGACGTGTGCGCATACACAGGGCAGCCCTGCAATTTACTGCGACGATGTATAAGCTGCCCTTCCCATCAAATAGGTGGCCGTGGTGCAACGGTCATCGCCGAGCAGCATTAGCGCGAACAACTTTTCCTCTATCGTCCCGGCCAGGCTGATGCGCCGCTCAAGCAGACGAGTTCGAGTCGGGTCGATCACAGTGAAGTCGGCCTCTTTACCCGTCTCGAAGTTGCCGATGCATTGCTCCATACCCAGGGCACTTGCACCACCCAGTGTCATTTCGTAAAAGAGCTGCTCCGGTGTCATTGGACTATTTGCCAGTTGCGATACCTTGTAGGCTTCGTCTGCGGTGCGCAACATACTGAAACTGGTACCGCCTCCCACATCGCTGGCCAGGCCGGTTCGAACCCCTGCCCGTCTGACAGCATTGAAGTCGAACAGGCCGCTACCGAGAAACAGGTTGGAAGTCGGACAGAAAGCGGCAACCGTGGCTGTCTGTTGCATACGTTGAAGGTCGGTTTCGTTCAGGTGGATACAGTGCGCATACACCGCACGCTCACCCAGCATACCGAAGTGATCATAGACATCGAGGTAACTCCGCGCCCACGGAAACAATTCACCTACCCAAGCCACCTCGCGTTCGTTTTCCGCGACGTGACTTTGCAGATACACGCCGGCATTGTCATTGAAAAGTTTGCCCGCCAGTGCCAGTTGCCGATCACTGGACGTGGGCGCAAACCTCGGTGTGACGGCATAGCTGAGTCGCTGTACCCCATGCCATCGATCAATGAGCTGCTGGCTTTCCTCATAGCCCTGTTCCGGGGTATCACGCAACCCTTCCGGACAGTTGCGATCCATCATTACCTTGCCAGTGACAAGCCGCAGGTTCAGCCGTTCGGCAACGCGGAACAAAGCGTCTGCCGATTCTTTGTGAACAGTGGCAAACACCAGTGCTGTGGTAGTACCGTTGCGCAGCAGTTCCTCGACAAAAAATTCAGCACCGGCGAGCGCATGCTCCGCATCACGGAATTGCATTTCGGCCGGGAAAGTGTATTTCTCCAGCCACTCCAGTAGCTGCGTACCATAACTGGCGATGACATCCGTTTGCGGATAGTGCATGTGGATATCCACCAGGCCCGGAATAATCAGCTGCCCGGTATAATCGGTGATGTCGACCCCGTTTAGCGACTCGTCCTGCAACATCTCAACGGCCGGCCCCACTGCCACCACGCTGCCGTTATCGACGAGCAACAGTCCATCATCAAAATACTCAATCGCACGACCGGGGTTAAGATAGGGGTCACTGCGGCAATGTGCGATAGAACCTCTGAATGCGCTTTGTGTAGTCATGACCTGTTCAGCTTCAACCACGTTGGAGAGACACTTCCTTTACCTGCCAGTATTGAACTAGCTGCAGCGCCAGGCTCAGGGCAATAATGTTCGGCTCGCCGGACTGCAGCCCGCCGCTTCCTATAGGACAAACCAGACGAGCGATTTGCTCACCGCTGACGCCGCGATGCCGCAGTCGCTTTTCAAATTGTGCGCGCTTGGTGGCCGAGCCGATCAGGCCCAGATAGCCACTCGAACGCTGCATGATCGCATGACAAAGCTCGAAGTCGAGCGCGTGACTGTGGGTCATCACAACGAAATACGTATCGTCCGCCGCATCGGCCAGTTCACTCACAGCGTCATCACACACGCGAAGCGTAACAGAGTCAGGCACGACGTCCGGAAACATGTCGTCGCGCTCATCAATCCAGGTTACCGCACAAGGCAACAGCGATAATTGCGCGACTACTGCCGTGCCAACATGGCCCGCACCGAAAAGCCACACCGAGGGCCTGGGAACAGCACCGGGCTCGGTTAAAAAAATCGTGCCGTCCGCCTCTTCGAGAATGGCCGTGTGGTTATCGCGATTGTTCAGGCGCGGCGGTGGCGGCACTGCTTCGAATATCGTTTGATCAACGCCGCTGATCGCTCGTCGAACGCCGCCGGAGGTAAGCAACGCTTCGGGTGAGTTGTCCCGGTTAAAGTATTCAAACAACAACTCAACCCGCCCGCCACAACACTGGCCAAGCGTTGGCCCAAGGTGAAAAACCTCGCACTGCGGCGCGCGCTGTTCACTGCGCAGCCGTTCTCTTGCCAACCGGGTTGCCGCAAACTCTAGATGACCGCCACCAATAGTGCCGCTTTGCGTATCGTCAGTTACCAGCATTCTCGCACCCGGATAACGCGGTACCGAGCCCGCCACCCGCAGCACTGACACCAGCATGACACCGGCAGAGTCGGAGGTAAGTGCATCAGTCAGTTGTTTCAGCCAGTCGTTCATGCGCCTTAAGTATATAAGTTGCGCGGTATCGGTACTGCACTAAAACGACAACACTTTGGCGCAAAACCCGAGAATTCAACTGATGCAGGCATGGAACGCTTTATGCTGCCACAACGGCCGGCTTCTGTGACACAGCGAACACACATTGCCTGCGTCACTGCACAAACTGGACAACAGATTGGCTGTTGATCACGTGGGTAAACGGATCAGCAAACCGACTCTCAAAGAAATGAATTCGGAAAACAACATGCGACAAAAACTACTGGCTGGAGCATTGATAGCCGTCACCGCTTTCATTAGCGCATGCGAAACCATGACGACATCCCGTCGCGTTGCCGTCAGCGCCAACGAAGACTGGGTAATCCTGCCGTTTGAGAATCTCTCACAGACACCGCTGGCGGGAGATCGTGCGAAGTCTCTTGCCGAGACTCATCTGCGGGCACAAGGCGTTGGCAATGTCCACGTTTATCAACCCGAAGGCGAACAGAGTCTACTGACTCTGCTGGACGAATCATCACAGGTGGAAACGGCCAGACAGTGGGCAAAGGATAACGGCTATGTCTACGCTGTGACCGGTACGGTTCAGGAGTGGCAGTATAAAAACGGTCTCGACAATGAACCCTCCGTCTCACTGACGCTGAGATTTTTGCAGCTGCAACAGGACGAAGTCATGTGGGTCGCGTCATCCGCACGTACAGGATGGGGTTATAACAATCTTGCCGGCGTAGCCAGCAAAACCATAGCGGCCCTGATGGAAGAAGTCCGCTTCGAGGAACCCCGCACGGTCACCCGCATTGTCAAGCGAGTGCCAGCTACACCGGAACCGGTACAAACAGTGGCAGCTCCGACTGCCGGTGAACAGCCACCCGTGTCAACGACACTGATAGACACACCACTCGCAAGCCCGCTGGAGCCGACCCTTGGTGCAGCACGGCCGCAACCTGCCGACGAGAAGCAGCCGGCCACTACCACAGTCACTAACGACGATACAGACCCGCTAATGTCTCCGTATCAGACCAACCTCAGGGAACCCACCAATCGATGATCAGTTTTAATCTGCCGTCGTCAGCGGTCCGAAAACACAAAAAGGGGTTTGCCTGGTCCGGCCGGGGAGGCAACGCACACTGGAGCTATAAGCTGCTGGAAATGCTTGTGTTCGCCAGCGCTGTGCCACTGATCGGCCATTTCTTTTTCAGCATAGACCCGGTGGGTATGAACGGAGGCTTTCCCTGGTTTATTCTGCCGCCGGTGGTATTCGCAGCACGCTATGGTGCAGCCTGGGGCTTTTGCTGTGCCGCCCTTGCTGCTGCCGCACTGGCGTATCCATTTGCCGCTTACGCGGGTCAGCAAACGCAGCTTATCGCGCTGGCAGTTGGCACCGTGGTGCTCAGCATCATTGTCGGTGACTTCGCCACACGCGGCAAACGTGATGGCGCACAACAGTCTGCCGAAAACCACTATCTGCGCCACCGTCTGAAGGAATTTTCCAAGGATTACCACATCCTGAAGGTGTCACACGGACAACTTGAAGAATATATGGCCGGCAAGCGGCTCAGCGTCAGACAGGCGTTGCAGCAGCTAAAGCCGCTGATGTCTGCCGGCAACGGCGAGGATCTGACCGCAGGCCCCGAGCTTATGGCGATATTCGCGCAGTTCGGCGCGGTCCAGGTCGCCGGACTGTACGGTATGAAGACACGTAACCGTATCAACCCGCAACCGGTTGCCACACACGGTGACATGCCGGAACTTTCTCTCTTCGATCCACTATTAAAACTGGCGATGGAAAGCCGGCAACTGGTGAGTGTCAAACTCGAGGCGCAGGCCAATGAGACCGTCGAAAGTAAACTGCTGGCAGTGGTGCCGATTGTTGACTCACACGATCAGCTGCACGGTGTACTGGCGATCAAGGACATGCACTTTATGGCTTTTCAACAGGAAAACCTGAATGTGTTGTCCCTGCTGGGCAGCTATGTCGGAGATATGGTGACCAGATCGCGCAGCGTTGGTGAATCGCGCAGCGGCTGGTTCATGGCTGAACTCGATAACGCACTGCGATTTGCCAATACCAATCGTGTGGTGTCGACGCTGCTTGCGGTCAGGCTGAAATCAACCGATCAAACGCAAATCGTCGCAGATTTCCTGGGCACGAACATCAGAAGTCTCGACAGTTCATGGCAGCCACAGTCCCCGAGTGGTGAGACCAGCGTGATGATATTGATGCCACTGATGAACGAAAAACAGTGTCGCGCCTATCTGGAGCGCGTCGCCAAAAAACTTTTTGATGAACATAAGATTGAGCTGAACAACGTGACGGAAGAAGCACGAATGAAGCAAATCCGCAAAAAGGATAATCGCGATTCCTGTATGGCTTTTATCAATCAGATTGTCGGGGTGAAAAGAGAAGACGACAAACCTAAGAAACGCAGGTGGGGAAAACGTGTTGCGTAGCATGTTCGGCTTACCCGCCCTGTGCATTGCACTGGTTGCGGAATTTGCACTGATTGCACAGCTGGTTGCAAATACAGGCATTGATCTCAGCACCGACGTATGGATGCTGGCACACCTTGCCGCCAGTGCACTGGCCGGTATTGCCACGACGCTGATACTCGGCAAACAAATACCCGGCAGGCGCTGGCCACTCATGCTGTTCTTTGCTGCCATCAGCTTTTTTATGCCTTTTATCGGTACTGCCGGTGCATGGCTGTCTGTTCATTTCGGCGCTATTCTGGCTAACGGACGACATAAGGAAAACGTTTTCTGGCAATACACCAGTAATGCCGATCTGCCATTCGCGGCACCGATTGATCGTCCGGCAGCGAAGCTCGACAGCCGCGGCTTCATGGAACAGCTGTTGTTTGATGGTCAGACTGAGCAGCTATACAACAAAGTAGCAGCAACCAGACATATTCGAGACAGCCAATCAGCACCCCTGCTTAAAACTGCCATCGGACACGAGAACGAACGTATCCGACTGGTCGCCTATCAGATGCTCGATAAGAAGGTGACCCGGCTCAACAGGGAAATACAACGGCTTGAGGCAGATTCAAAACTGGCAACGGGTACGGGCAAGTCGAACATTCACCTGCAGATCGCCAACAACTACTGGGAGCTGCTTACCATTGAGGAAGACGAGCCTGTCGCCCGGGAAGAGCTACTGATGAAAGCCGAAGAACACGCCGCAAAGGCCCTTGGCATTGAGCCGGGCAATGTCAACGCGCAGTTTGTACTGGGCCAGGTTTATCTCAAGCAGCAGGAAAACGAAAAGGCCAATCGTGCATTCACGCGCGCCGTTGAGCTTGGCATGTCCAGTGACAAAGTGCTTCCCTATATTGCAGAGTCTGCATTTAAAAACCGCGACTTTAAATTGCTGCGCTCGACGCTCAATGCGATCAACCCGGCTTTCCGGTCCTACCCGCCGTTCTCCCAAGTCATCGAGTTCTGGGCATGAATACTTCCCCCCTGTACCACCCCGAACGGCACGCCAATGTCTGTTTGCTGCTCGAGGGCACTTACCCCTACATACGCGGCGGTGTCTCAAGCTGGGTGAAGCAGTTAATCGAAGGCATGCCTGAACTGACGTTTTCGATTGTGTTTCTTGGCGGCAAGGCAGACGACTACGATGAACCCGCTTATGACATCCCTGCCAACGTCGTGCACATGGAAACACATTTCCTGTTGGCAGAGAATGACAGCACGCCCGAAAAACCAAAGTTCTGGAAACGCAAGGCAGACAAGTCGGCCCTGTTTGAACGCAGCCACCAGCTGCACGATGCACTGTTACAAACGGACACACCACCCGGTGCCGAGGTAGTTCGCGATTTTACCACCCTGCTCTCTGGCTCCCCTGCTCTCGGCAGCAGCGATCTGTACCACGGGGAAGAGGCGTGGGAGACGATTCGCTCAAAGTACATCGATGCACCGGAAGGGCTCGACTTCAACCATTACTTCTGGACGGTGCGCACGATGCACGGCCCGCTGTTCACGCTGGCGGAAATTGTGAAATCCGCGCCGTCTGCAGATTTGTATCACTCCGTGTCGACCGGCTACGCCGGTTACCTCGGCGCAATGCTCAGCAGCAAAACTGCTAAGCCCTTTTACGTAACCGAGCACGGTATCTATACCAAAGAACGCGAAATCGATCTGGCACATGTTGACTGGATTCCCGATGATCTCGATCCGTACCGGGTGGGGCTGGATGACAGCATGAGTTTTTTGCGTCAGACATGGGTAAGATTTTTTCGCTCTTTAGGACGCATGACCTACAGTACGGCAGATCATGTCTATACCCTTTTCGAAGGCAACCGGCTGCGACAAATTGAAGACGGGGCCGATGAAACCCGACTGACCATCATCCCCAATGGGGTGAATGTACAGCAGCTAAGTACCATTCGGCGAAGCACCGACGCCGACATCCCGCCCGTACTTGCCCTGATTGGACGCATTGTTCCGATCAAGGATGTCAAAACCTTTATTCGCGGTATGCGGATTATTTGCGCCACAGTGCCGGATGCGCAGGGCTGGCTGGTGGGTCCTGAAGATGAAGATCCGAACTACGTTGCGGAATGCCGCGCTATGGTCGAGAGTTTTGGGTTGACAGATTCAGTGAAGTTTCTTGGTTTCCAGAACATACAGGAGATCATGCCGAAAATCGGTCTGACTGTGCTGACTTCGATCTCAGAGGGCCAGCCCCTGACCACACTGGAAGGGTTTGCCGCAGGTATTCCCGCGGTGACCACCGATGTCGGCAGTTGCGCCGAACTTATCCACGGTGGTAGCGATGAAGATAAAAAACTCGGCGCCGCCGGTGCGGTGGTACCGATTGCCAACCCCGCCTCCTTCGCCGAAGCGGCAATCGCGTTGTTGACCGACGCACACGCCTGGCGTCAGGCCAGTACTGCCGCCTGCACCAGAGCAGAGACTTACTACGACGCGCAGGACATGATTCAGCGTTACCGTGAGATCTACACCGACGGCGTCGCCACTGGCTCGCGTCTGGCACCTGTTAAACACGCCGAGGGCTTCTGATATGGCTGGTATCGGTTTTGAACTTCGAAAGTATCTTGATGACGACTCGTTCACCGGCACGCTGAAAGCCTATGGCTTTGCCGGGCTTATCAGTGCCGGACCGTGGGTGCTGTCAATACTCGGTGTCATGCTGATCGGCATCGTCGCGATATCGCAGAAGGTCGGTGGACAACAAGTTGAACAATTCACCACGTCAGTCACGTGGATGATGGGTACTTCCCTGATCCTGTCCGGGTTGCTGCAACTGGTGTTTACGCGCTTTATTGCAGACCGTTTGTTCGAGGGCAAAGATCATCTGATCAACCCGAACCTGTTTGGCGCACTGCTGTTGAGCACGATTGTCAGCGGTATGCTGGCACTGGCTGCAGCGATCACTCTTTTTGATGAATCTCTGGCCTACGAACTGTTGATGGTCGCGAACTTCGTTACCTTATCCAATATCTGGATACTGGTAATATTCGTGGCCGGACTCAAGAAATTCAAAGTCATCCTGTTGTCTTTCTTTGTCGGCTACGCCACGACGGTCGCGCTATCCATCCTGTTAATGCCCTACGGATTGAACGGCCTGCTGAGTGGATTGCTGACCGGCCATGCATTGCTGTTTTTCCTGATGCTCGCCGTGGTCATACCAGAATACCCCGTGGTGGACACGGTGCGTATGGATTTCCTGAAGCGCAAGCAGATCTTTCCCGTGCTGATTTTCGTTGGCCTGTTTTACAACCTCGGTATCTGGATAGATAAGTTCATTTTCTGGATGGCTCCCGGCACCTCGGAAGCGGTGATCGGCCCGTTGCGCGCATCACTCATTTACGATCTGCCGATATTCCTTGCCTACCTGTCGATTATTCCGGGCATGGCAGTTTTCCTGCTTCGAATCGAAACAGATTTTGCTGAAGCCTATGATGGTTTTTTCAACGCCGTAAGAGGCAACGCAAGCCTGCAGGAAATTGAAACCCTCGGTAACGAGATGATACTCGCAGTACGCGAAGGGATATTTCAGATAATAAAAGTGCAGGGTATCACGGTGTTAATACTCTACATGCTCGGCCCGCGTATCGTTTCCTGGCTCGGGATTTCGGATAAATTCATTCACCTGTATTACATAGATCTCGTCGGTGTCGCCGCACAGGTACTGATGCTCGCGGTATTGAACGTTCTCTTTTATCTCGACCGGCTGCGCGATGCTTTCTGGCTGACCCTTACGTTGCTGGTAACCAACGGATGCTTTACCTGGATTTCACTGGAACTCGGCCCGGTTTACTACGGATACGGCTTCGGCTTGTCGATGACGCTGACCGCATTCGTCGGTATCTATCTGTTATCCAGTGAACTGGAAAGCATTGAGTTCCGCACTTTTATGCGACCTCGCGATACTACCGCATAACCGATGAACGGCACCCCTATGATGCAAAGCCTCAAATCACTGTTAACCGTCCTGGCGGTATGGCTGCTTCCTGTCATCGCCACTGCCAACAGCGGCGCAACCGCGTTCTACTACGGCGCCAATCCACCGGTCAACGCACTGTCGCAATTCGACAGACTTGTCGTTGAAGCAGATAACATCACCGCAACACAGCATGCAGACCTGCAGCAACACGGTGCCGCGACGTACGCCTATGTCAGTGTCGGGGAAATCGGCCCCACACGACCGTGGCTGGACCAACTGCCTGCCAGCGCCACACTCGGTGTGAATCAGGACTGGAAGAGCCATGTGATGGATCTATCCAGCACTGACTGGCAGCGCTTTCTACTGCAACGTGTGAATAATCTGGTCGCCCGCGGCTATCAGGGCTTGTTTCTCGACACCATGGACAGCTACCTGCTTTTCGCAGAGACCCCCACCGCCATCCAGCAACAGCAAAGCGGCCTTGGCAATTTACTTTACCGGATCAAACGTCAACACCCCAACCTGCGTCTGATCGCCAACCGCGGATTCGAGGTGATGGATCATATCGCCCCCTATCTGGAGGCGGTCGCCGCAGAATCACTCTATGCAGGCTGGGACAATGGCCGCGAGCAATACGTATCCGTCTCTGACAATGACCGCCAGTGGCTTTCGCAAAAGCTGCAACAAATAAAACAACAGCACGACCTGGATATCATTGTGATCGACTACCTGCCGCCCGCAGAGCGCAGTCAGGCGAGAGAGGTCGCAGCCAAAATCACCGAGAGCGGTTTCATTCCGTGGGTTGCCAGCCCTGCACTCGATTACGTAGGCGTCGGCACACTGGAGGTGCTGCCGCGTGAGGTGCTGATGATTTTCGACAGCACAATCACCGAATCCGTCGAGCTGTCTGAGGTACACAATCTGCTCGCAATGCCGCTCGAATACATGGGCTACGTGCCGGTATACCACGACCTCGCCACCACACCACTGCCACAGGGAACACTTGCCGGCCGATATGCAGGCGTAGCAATATGGAACCGGCAGAACGTGACAGCAGCGGACTACACCGACTGGATAAAGCACACATTAAATGACCGTGTACCCGTGGCGTTTTTTGGCTCTCTCGGCACTGCGGCGGATGCGTCAATCACCGAGTCGCTCGGCATTACAAGCGTCACAGAGTTACACCGGGACTCACTCAAGTTGCAGGCAACCGATGAGCTGTCCGATTTTGAGCTGAACATTCCACCGCGCATCGGCACCCTGCCGATGAATGTTAAAAGCGCGTCTGCGGCCAATACCAGTCACATGCGCTTTCGCGATAAAAACGGCAACGAAATCGATACAGTCGTGACCGGCCCGTGGGGCGGGTTTGCACTGACGCCAACCGCAATTCAGATCGATATAAACGAACAGGCCGAATGGGTAATCAACCCGTTTATGTTTTTGCGGCGTGCCTTGCAGCTACCCAATATACCAATGCCCGATATCACCAGCGAAAATGGCAACCGCCTGTGGCTGGCGCATATCGATGGTGATGCACTTCCGTCCTGGGCGGCACTGCCGGGGCCTCGCAGGCTCGGTGCTGAAGTCATCTACGATGAGATTCTGACCCAATATACCTTGCCGCATACGGTGTCGATCGTCGAGGCAGAGATTTCCCTCAACCTGTACCTCGACCGGCGTGCTCAGATGATAGACATCGCGCGCAAAACATTCGAACTCGACAATGTCGAGCTTGCTTCACATACCTTCAGCCATCCGTTCCGCTGGAACCTGATCAAGCCCGGAGACGCCAGCAATGAATACAATCTGCCGGTACCCGGTTACACGATGGACTATCGACGGGAACTGCTCGGCTCCATCGATTTTATAAACCGGAATCTCGCCCCGCCAAACAAGCGCGCCAATATTGTGCTTTGGTCCGGCGATGCGGTCCCGCCGGCCGATGCGCTCGCCGTAGTGGAGCGTGCCGGGCTACTCAATATGAATGGTGGTAACACGAGAATCTCGAAAAGCACACCGACCATTGCCGCGATCAGCCCGAACGCCAGAATCGTCGACGACTACATTCAGGTGTATGCACCGATCATCAATGAAAACGTCTATACAAACGACTGGACCGGACCCTTTGACGGCTACCGCGATGTGCTGGAAACGTTTGTACTCACGGAGCAACCACGCCGCATCAAGCCGATTAACGTCTACTACCACAATTACATCGGCACCAAGGCAGCTTCACTGCGCTCGCTGAAAGAAGTGTATCAATGGTCGGTCAGACAGCCAATCTTTCCCGTGTTCGCCAGCGACTATATCGTGAAGGTGCCCGATTTTCGACGCGCGGGTGTTGCACGTTACCTCGACGGTCGCTGGAAAGTAAGCGGCCTCGGCAACATCCGATCGCTGCGCATACTCAATCAGAACACCTGGCCGGATCTGCGATCAACCCGGTCAATTATCGGTGCAAGCCGCTTACACGACGGCATTTATCTGCACACCGACGGGGCGGATTCTGTGACTTTCTACACCACCAGAAAAGAACCCAAAGGACTGCGCCTGGTGTCATCAAACGCACGGGTGGAACACTGGCGCAACAGTGCTGAGGGGCCAGTCAGTTTTCGTCTCAGTGGACACGTCCCGGTGACGCTGGAGCTCAGCGGTGATAAACGCTTCTGCGAGTTGCGTCAGCAGGGCAACGTCATTGACGGTGAACTTACTGCGCAAGGCAATACCCGCTATCAGTTTTCAATGAAGGATACTGGCAATGCAGTTATCGACTGTCAAACGTGAGCGTCTGATCCCTCCGGCTTATCTGCTGAGTATCGGTCTGTTACTCACGATCGCGTTTGTTGTTCTGATGCCGTCACGTGATAACTTCACCATCAATCCGCAGAGCAGCGCTGAAGATCGGCAGGTAGAAATCGACGATCTGGACGTCGCCTATGTGCGCGCGAACAGTGCTTCGGGCAACATGCCCTCAGGCGAAATGCAAAGTGTTATCGGCGCGCTGATCCGGGGACAGCGCTGGCAGGATGCACGCACGCTGATGGCAGAGCGACCGGATATAACCATTAATGACAACGATCTCTTTCTATTGCAGCTCGAGAGCGCGCGGGAGGGTTACTATGCCAATCGCACCGAGGCAGACAACAGTTCCTATGCCGCAGAACTGATTACCCTGCTGGCCGATTTTCTCGACCGCGAAAACCTGCACGATCCCGCTACCCTCGGCCGCGCGTCCGAAGTAAGCGCCGAACTCAAGCAACCGGAACTCTCCGCGTCCTATCGTCTGGTACTGGCCAAAGCCGATCCGGAAAACGCGGTCAGACATTTACAGTCCTGCGCAAACATACTCGCGCAGTATCGATTGTATGGACAGGCCGAATCCTGCTACCGCAGCGCCATCGCCAATACTGACAATCCGACAGAAAACTTCGAACTGTCGTCGCGACTCATCTATCTGCTGGCCAACACCGGAGATCGTTTCGCTGCCGATCAGGAACTGGAACACCTGGTTCAAATTGCACCGAGACAGACCGATGTACTCAGTCGTCTGGCAGCACAGTCCCTGTCACTCGAACGACCCGACCTCGCCTACCCGCTGTACGCGATGCTATCGGAAACCGACAACACCCGCGCCGTGTACTGGCTCGAAAAAGCCGCTACGTGGTCGGAAGCAGCCAACTTTCCGGGGCTCTCTGCCGAGTACCTGGCCACCATTATTGAACTCAGTGACGATCGTTATCGCGACGAATTGACCAAACGCCGTCAGGCGCTCTTAATCGCCGCCGGTCGCAATGAAGAAGCCCTGCAAACAATTCATGGTCGAATGATCGATCAACCGAACAACGCCGAGTTACTGCTTGAGGGAATAACGCTTGCCAACGGTATGGGGCTAAACGCACAGGCGATGGAATGGAATGAACAGCTCCTCGCTATCCGACCGTACGACACTGACAGCATGCGCCGGCAAATCGACTTTGCACTGGCGACCCGGCAACTGGCCACCGCACTGCAATGGGCGCGCAAGATGGCGGAGATCAACCCGACGGATAAAGAAACACGGGTAAAACTCGCTCAACTCGAAGAGTGGAACGGCAATGTCGGCAATGCGCAGCAACAACGAATATGGCTCGCCGGCACCTACCCCTCACAGGCCAACGATCTCGAACTGATCCGCCTCAGCGAATTGAACTGGGACTCCGCCACCGCTGCACAGGCACTGCAGCGCCTCGGCAGTCGCGAACCGCTGAGTCGCGAGAATATTCTTAAGCTGGTGCAACTGCATGAAGCGGACGGACGCCCGGACCGGGCAGCGCGTGCCCTACTGGCATTACAACAGAGCCCCAGCGCCGACCCGATGCTTTTCCGCGAGCTCGCCGCTTTACACAAACGACATAAAAAGTGGGACAAATCACTCGAGGCGTGGCAGCAATTTGCAGATCGATTCGGTCGTTCCAGCGAAGAGTCTATTAACAGAATGGAATTGCACTGGCGCCTGAGGCAACCGCAGCAGGCGCTCGAGATGGCCGACCGGGTCACCACCGAGTACCTCGCGAGCGCCACCCAGTATCAACTTGAACTAATGAGTGAACTCGGCTGGCGTTATCGGGAACCTCAACTGGTGCTCGCCTCTGCGCCGCACCTGATCACCAGCGAACTGCACGATGGCAAACGTCTGCAGTTGTCCCGCCGCATTGTGCAAAGTCATCTGGACAATGGTGACCCGAAAGCAGCGATCGAATATGCCGAATGGGTCTGGCACTCAAGTGACGACGACGAATTTCTTATTTCCTCTTTAAAAATTGCACTTGACGAAGATGTGTATCCGCATCGTGAAAGGTATCTGGATGCCAACGGCGAGTTGCTTGCACTGCGCGAGTTACCCGCTTACTGGCTGACGGTAGCTGACTACTACACCAAACGTGACGACACAGTCGCAGCGCTGGATACCTATGAGCAGGCCCTGAATCTGCAGCCGGATGATGAACAGGCCATGGCCGGTCTCCTCTGGACACTGATGGGACAGTCACCCACTGATACCAAACGCCTGGCAGATACAGTCGCCAGGTTTGAATCCGAGGCGGTCGACAAGCCGCAATTGTGGAGCGCGTTCGCCATCGCACAGTTGCGCCTGGACGATGCCAGAGGCAGCCTGCGGTGGTTCAGCAAAATCATGCTGCAGGACGAGCATGACTACAACGTATTGCTGAGCTTTGCTGACGCACTGGAAAAGACCGGCAATAACCCGCACGCATTCAAGGTAAGACAATACGCACTCGCCAAACTGCGTCCGCTGGTGCTCGCGCAGACAGACAGCCAAACCAACGAACTGGCGCGTGACTATATCTCGTTGCTGCGACAGTACGGCAGTACCGGGGAAAACGAAGTCTGGACCAATCGCCTGCTGGCAGACGCCGGAGAGACCACCGCCCCGGAGTCCGCCTGGAGACAGGAGATGGCCGCGGCGTGGTATCTGTCTACTCAGCGCAACGACTACGCAAAGCTAATACTCACCAAGATGCATGAGAAAAGACTGCAGGCACCGGCCTGGCAGCAACTCGCACTTGCAGTGGCGGATGACAACTACGCCGCCATCGAAGAAATACTGGCCAGCAATGAGCCGCTGTCGAGTGGCGATCGAATCCTGGCGCTGAGAAAAGTCGGTGATGAACAGCAAGCCTATCAGCTGGCACTCGACACAATGGAAAACGGCAGCACTGATACCGAGCGACGGGTCGCCACCGATCACGTCATTGCCATGCGCGTGGATCGTCCGGGTTATTACGCCGGTACGGTCAACCGCCAGGCAATCGACAACCTCGATATCACCGAGTCCGGTCTTTCTCTGCGCCATACCCTCGCCTCAGCCGATGTCGGATTTTCAGTGGACTACCATCGACGCCAGCTCAATCTGGACAGCCGCAATCTGGCGGATAACAACGAGGACGATCTCGCCTTAACCGTTCACTTCGGCAACTCACTGCGCGGAGGCTCAGTAACCGCCGGTGTCAATGCCAGAGAAGAGGATGATCTCAACTACGGCGGCGGACAGCTCTATATTCGCGATCGGGGCGGCAGGAAGGAACTGAATACCGAGGTGTACGTTAACGAAATAACCGATGCCACCGAAGCGCTGCGACTCGCCGCCAAGCGCGACCGTGCAGAGGTCAGCTATTCGCATACACTGGGTAAAAGCCAGTACGTCAGGCTGACCGGTGAAATGGATGAGATACACACCCGGGACACCGACCAGACCGTGTCGACCGGCGTCGGTGCGAGTATCGAACTCGGAACAGTCAGAACAATCGGCAGCAACAGCTGGACAATGGGCGTGGTCGCGAGTCAAAAAAACCGGGAAGAAGATGGAACAGTGGTTACCGACAACGATGGCACCTCACTGTTTATCAACAACCCGGGGGCATTCGACAGAAACTACCAGGAACTGGCGCTTAACGCGGCACTGTTCCGTGGCGGTATCGGATCCGAGTATCCGCAGGCCGCCTCTCCACGCTACCACCTGCGTGCTCGCGTCGGCCACAACTGGCCAGCCGAGTCCACTGCGCTCACCCTGTCAGCGGGAGCAGGCTTTCGCGTAATCGGGAACGATGAGCTGAGCTTCAGCCTCAAGCACGACAGTAATTTTGAACAGTCACTGAACGGAAACTCGAACGCGAGCGTAGGTATCCAGTACCGAAACCACTTTTAGACGACGCGGTGGTGGAAGTGCTGCAGCGACGACGGCAGAGACCGGCTCGATTGCTTTGCCTGGAGCATTGCATTGACGGTGCAGTGTCTTCGCTGCGCCGGCAACCGGTTTAAACTGATACAGTCGCCGGCAAACCATTGCGGGCGGTCTCCGGCTCGCCTTCTGGATCTTCGCGTCCGACGGATTATTGAGCACTCGTGACATCAACCACCCGCCAACCGGCAAATACCGACCGGTTCGGCTCGTGCCATACCGCCAGTGCGCGTGCCATCGCTGAGGATGCCACGCTATCGCTGACGGATGATGGCCGAGCTGATGCCCTTGCGCTCGGCGTAACGCGCCCGCAGCAATCAGTACTGCAGCACAGCGCGGCACGCGGCTACGGCGATATCGTCGCCCACATCGCCTTTCACCATAACCCCGCAATGCACCGCGCGCTGCGCCCTGCCGGCTTGCTGCAACAGCAACTATACAATGCTTTCGAACGCGCCAGGTGCGAGGCACTAGGCAGTCGGAAGTTCAGCGGCTCGGCAGCCAATCTCGCCGCCTTGTGGCAGGCCCAGTCGGCGCCACCGCTCAACGGTCATCGCAATGACGTGCACCGCCAACTGCAGGCCGCGATCACCGTGGTTCGGGAAGCTCTTGAACTGACCGTCGATCAGCACCCGGCAACCGATTTCGAAGTCAGTTTTCGAAACGACAACAGCGAAAGGTTCCGGTTACTTCGCAACGCAGTTGAGCAACAGAGCGCGTTTGCCACCATCGCCGTGCAGGTTATCCACTCGATTGACTTTGATGCCATTGACACCAGCGAATCAACAGCCGAAACAGCAGCTCACGCCGTCGACGATAACACCGAGACTGAAAACGCAGCACAGGAGGCAGATGAGCCGGAAGCAGTAGAAACCGATGACGCCCTGAGCGTGACGCTGCGCGACGAGGAAGATACCGGTGGCGGAGAGATCACCACAGCTGACACGGACCCCGAGGATGCAGCGGATGCGACAGCCAACCGCGACGCCCCCGTATCTACAGAATCCGAGGCAGGCACAGAAGCGACAGCGGAATCACGCGGCGACTATCATATCTACAGTAAGTCAGAGGATTGTGTTGTTAATGCTTCCACTCTGTGCGATGGCGAGCAGTTAACCGCTTTACGTGAGCAACTGGATCAGCACATACATCGCCACGCCCGCGTCATTGGCAAACTGTCCGGAAAACTGCAGCGCGTGCTGATGGCTGAACAAACACGCCACTGGGAGTTTAACCTTGCCGAAGGCGTATTGGATACGGCCCGTCTTACTCGCGTGGTCACGCAGCCGCTGGCGCCATTGTCATTTAAACAAGAAACTGACTCACAATTCAGGGATACCTGCATCACCCTGCTGGTAGACAACTCGAGGTCGATGCTCGGCAAGCCGGTAGCGATTGCAGCGGCCTGTTCAGATCTGCTTTCGCAAACGCTGGAGCGCTGCGGTGTGAGCGTGGAAATACTGGGCTTTACCACCACGGAACTGCATCGCGGCCCGTTGTACGAACAATGGCTACAGGAAGGTGAGCCCCCCCGGCCCGGTCGTCTGAATGGCTTGCAGCACATTATTTACAAACCGGCAGAGACACCCTATCGCCGATCTCGCATGAACTTCGGCGTCATGCTGATGAAGGACCTGTTGAAGCAGAACATTGATGGGGAGTCGCTGTTATGGGCTTATCAGCGCCTGCTTCGGCGACCTGAGAATCGCAAGGTGCTAATCGTAATTTCCGACGGTGCGCCGATAGACACCAGTACCATGGCAAGCAATCGTGAGCAGTTCCTGGTGGATCACCTGAAAACAGTCATCGAGCAGATAGAACGTGCCGGGCAGGTTGAGCTGCTGGCAATCGGTATCGGACACGACGTGACAAGATACTACCAGCGGGCAATGAAAATCATGAACGTGAAAGACTTAAGCCAGTCGCTGCTGGCCCACATGAGTGAGCTCTTCAGTCGCTCAACCCGGACCTGAACTCACGTACAGACGAGATTGACTGAATCGCGTATCCATTGTTGTCTCTGTCCGTGAAACTCCCCTCACTGGCGACAGGAAGACCCGACCCGGCCCTCTCGCCATGGGAGGTCAGCACACCACAAGCGGTCCACTAGTCGTAACATCACTGCTACAGGGATTACCGAAATGGACTACTTAAACATCGAACAGGGGCGACACAAGCTTTATCGATAGTGCAAGGCGACGGTTTTTGGACTGGAAACTCCGCACAAACACCAGTCGCCTGAGGATTGAAAAGATTAGGCTTGTCAGAGCACCCGACCCTATTCGTCGATCGCGGTGATAGAGCCGACGTCGTCGATGTTTTTGTATTCGGTTTTACGCGGATACAGCACCACTTCAATTCGGCGATTCAGCTGCTTGCCCTCTTCAGTACTGTTGTCACCCACCGGCTTGAACTCTCCGTAGCCTGCAGCAGCGAGTTTGTGCGGGTCGATATCCGTCTCGCTTTGCATGTGTCGAACGGCGGCGGCAGCACGTGCAACCGACAGCTCCCAGTTACTGGCGAATCGTGACAGCAGCATTGGACCGATCGGCACATTGTCCGTGTGTCCTTCCACGACAATACGATGATTGTGATACGAGTGAATAATATTCGCCAACTGGGTCAGCTTCTGTCCACCCGCCTCGGTCAGCTTAGCACTGCCTGTTTCGAAGAAATCAGCGTTACCCAGGGTGATCGGTATCGAGTTATCGGCGCGTGCCTGCTGCACAGTGATGTTTTCAAGACGCGCATCATCGAGTTCCTTGGTCAGTGACAGGCGCAGCTGCTCGGACTCTGCCGCAATGCGATCTCTTTCAGCTTCAGCCTTTTGCTGGGCAGCCATTAGTTCGCGCAGCTTCAGCTCGGCGCTTTGCAGCTCATCACCGTAGACGCCGGCTTCAGCGTTCGCACGCGCTACATCCTGCTGCAGGACTGACGCTCGCTCACGTTCTGCATTCAACGCCGCCGTCAGCCCTTCGTTGCGACTGGCAAGCTCTGCGAGCTTATCGCCGCTTTCCAGCAAGTTGGCTTTATACAGCTTCTCACGGGATAACATTTTTTCAAGTTGATCACCGAGCTGCTTTATCTTTTCAGCGCCCTGGGTGCTCACCAGATCGAGCTTCGTT
Source organism: uncultured Granulosicoccaceae bacterium (assembly GCA_964583825.1). Lineage (GTDB taxonomy): Bacteria > Pseudomonadota > Gammaproteobacteria > Granulosicoccales > Granulosicoccaceae. Next base: position 15,649 of record CAZOXM010000040.1, on the reverse strand, counting down.
CGATTGGTTTTGAGTTTACCCGCCAGCTCATCGTTGAACGAAGCAAGTTTGTCAATTTTTTCAGCCTGACTATCGCGAGTGCCGGACAACTCCAGTAAATTCTTCTCAAGATCCGCCAGCTGTGCTCCGCTATCGGCGCGCAACTGATCAAACCGCTGATTGGCATCGGCGAGATCGGTATCGAGTTTACTGTTGATCGCGTTTAACCGGTCAATCTCCTCAAGCGCCTCATCACGACTGGCTTTCAGCGCAGTGATGTTGTCACCGAGCTCGTCCAGTTCACGCTTACGCGTGTTGAGTTCGGCAACAGCGCGCTCTCTGTCGGCAACGATATCAGCAGTTTGTTTCTGTGCCGCCACCAATTCATCGGTCGCGTCGTCCAGGTCTGTTCGTAACTTTGCAATCGTCTGTTTTCTGGCATCAAGGTCGGCCTGATAGTCGCCTTTTGCGTTATCCATACCGGCGCGAAGAGCAACCACCTCATCGCCGAGTTCTCCGGCTTCCGTCGCCAGTAACTCACGTTCTTTCGCAAGCTCCGCAATACGGCCATTCAGATTGGCAATAGAACTCAGCGCGGATTGCAATTCGTTTTGTCGCGTTTGCAGTTCATTTTGTTTTGCCTGCAACTGCCCACCGAGTGCCGCTCGAGAGGATTTAAGCTCAGCAACCTCGCCCAGCAGCGCGTCTTTTTCTCCGTCGAGCTGGTCGATCTCGCGCTTTAAACCGTCTGCTTCCCGTTTGAGAGCGAATAGTTCGGCACGCGTCTGCGTGTGTTCCTGTTGCTCCTCCATAAACGAATTACCCGCGTCGGCGGCCTTGTTTTCGAACAAACCGAGTTTCCCTGCGAGAGCGTCTCTCTCAGCCAGAAAATTGTCCGCCGAGTGTGCCGTATCAGCAAGTTTGCGCTGTAATTCCTGCACCTGATCGACCGCTTCGGCACGCTGCGTTCCAAGATCAGCGAGCTGCTCTTCCAGTTCGGCAATTTCGCCCTGACGATCAGCGAGTTCACCCCTGACCTCTGTCAGCGCCCGACTTGCATCGTCGCGCTCACTGGTCATGTTGTTGAGCTCCTTTTGCAGATCGCTGAGCTGTCCCGCCTTATCACCGATCTGATCCTGAACGGTAGCGACCTGTCGGGTGGTTGCTGCCAGTTTCTTTCTGGCGTTGTCCCGCTGTTTGGTCAATTCACCAACCCGCGCTTCCAGGTCGCCGACCGCTTTGTCCTTGTTGTCGAGCTTCAGCACCAGTGAACCGAGTTCATCCGCCTTGTCGGTCATCAGTCCGTTCAGGCGCGATAGTTTGTTTTCACGCTCATTCAGAATGGCTTCGCTTGCCGCTAACGCTCTCTGCTTATCCTGTAACGCTTTCTCAGCCTCTTCGCTTCGGGCCACGGCATCGTCACGCTGATCGGTCAGATCGTCGATACGGGTTTGCAGCGCTTCAACCTGTCCGCTCTGATCCTTAACACGACCATCCAGCAGACCAAGATCTTGCAGCGCATTGTCGCGTTCACCCAGCACGAGCGTCAGTCGATCTTGCAGTGCCTCTTTGTCAGCGTTCAGGAGTCTTTGTTGATCCTGTGCATCATTCAACAGGGCCTCATACTCCGCAATCTTCGCGCGCAGCTCGCGAATCGTTTCAAGCGACTGGGCATTGCGCAGCTCGGCCTCATACCGCGCTTTGATAATAGCTTTGAGACGCAGTGCAACGTCATCCACTTCACGGTTGTCCGCCTGCATCATTTCACGCGAGCGCTCGAGTAGAATCTGTCGACTCGGTGTGACATTGTCACCAGTGCGGATCCGTTCGCTGTAACTGGTGACTACACTTTCATTGACCGCCCGCGCTACGGCGGTAGGCGGGTTTGAAGCGGGTTCATCCACCGCTGCGTTTGAGCCAGTGGCATTAACCGCGGTATGAGTGACTACTGCCGTCAGGGTCAGGGCGAAAGTCAGTCCTGACGATTTATTGACAGCCCGAGCTGCACGACTTCTGATAGTTTTCTGCTGCATTAATGGTTGTTCCAGAGGAGACAAGTCAGTGTTTCAAAAGGATTTTGCTCAAAGACTCTGTGTCCATTACATTCCCTGAGCCCTGTAAAACGACTGGATACCGATTTTTTTACGGTAACTCACTTCTAGATGCATCGAAGATCATGCCAACCGGGCATCGGAAAGGATTCTTTCCTGCGTATAACAACTGAATTACGCCTGTCGTTATAAGAACTGACAGATAGTGCGCATTTATTCGATGGGGCAGCCAATTCGAAATACGTGGCCGTCTGGATGACGTATGTGCATTTCCCGCACATTCCATGGCATATCCGTGGGCGGCCAGGTCACTTCGATGTTGTTGTCAATACAATGTTGATGCGCCTCGTCCACATCATCAACCCACCACGACATCCACACCCCGAGATCGGCAGTCTCCGCGTTGTGGCTATTGAACGTAACGCTATTGTCCCCGCGACCGCGACCACCCTGCCCGTTGCGGCACAGAAAAATCTCAACCTGCCCGGAGCACACGCAACCAAACCCCGCAGGGTCACCCCATTCCCAGCCCTTTTTCCAGCCGAGCGTTTCAAACCAGTCGAAACTCATCTGCAGATCGGACACATTGAGAATCGGCGTTATGTGGTTTACTTTCACAGGTATCTCCAATGTCACCCGGTAAGCGAAGTTGTGCCATGACACAGAGGGCGAACCTGTGTAGGCTGCCTGTGGTGTCCACCAGGCGGTCGGCACGGGCAAAAGCTCGGGCGAAAGCACAGGCGAAAAGGCCGGTGTTTTAACATCTTTCGCCACACAATACAGTCTCACTGCCCCTGCCGCGTCGAGCCGTCCCCAGCTAAATAGAAATGAAATTGCGTTACAAAATTCCAGCACTGCTCGGTGTTGTACTCATTTGCCAGGCCTGCACCGGTCGCCCGCCGATCAGTCAGACGCCGGATAGTTTTCAGCAGTTCCGCACCGACGTTCGCACCGGGGCAGCAGTAGCAGAGCTTGCAGTGTTTTTATCCAGATACGATGTCAATGACGTGGTGCCATTGCACGAGTTGCTGCAGCAGGGCACACAATGGCATGAAACCAACCAGGCGCGCTACGCGGTTCCACCACAGCATTTGTGGCCCAATATGGTCGATACTTTGAAGCTGCTGGATCGGTTCATTATCCCCGCCGTGGGTCCGATTAGCGTAGTCTCCGGTTTTAGATCTTCCACCTATAATCGACTGGCCGGGGGTGCGCGTCGCAGCCAGCATTTACAATTTTCGGCACTCGATGTGATCCCGACACTCGAGGTCGACCGTAGCTCATTACACAGCAAACTGCTGCAGCTCTGGAATGTGCACGGACGGCAACTGAACATGGGGCTCGGTTTGTACAGCGGTACGCGATTTCATATCGACACCGGCGGCTACCGCAAATGGCAGGGATAGTGGGTCGCTGGTGTTTCTATTAAACTTTTTTCCTGTGTACCCACAATTGCAGCATAACTGCCGGTGCAACCAGTCAGGATACTAATCCGTGTGAATACCAGAAAACAGTTTTTACAGCTCATCGAGTCAGACCAGACCGACCTCGCAACGGGCGCGCTGTTGATCGCTCGACATTTTCAACCGTCAATGAACGTTGAAACTGAACTGTTCCGCATCGCGCAACTCAGCGATCAGGCGAGCAGTGCTTCAGTCACCGACGCTGAATCTCTGGTCCAGTTTTTCGCCGACCTCGGATTTCACGGCAACGCGAACGAGTACTACGATGTGAATAACAGCCTGCTCAATCAGGTGATACAACGTAAAACCGGAATTCCAATCACGCTCGGCGTTGTCTACCTGGCGGTGATCAGACGTCTGCCGCAGCCAACATTTACCGCCGCCGGCGTTAACTTCCCGGGGCACTTTCTGATCACCGTCGATGACGGTCACCGCAAGCAATTGATCGATGTGTTCGATGTGAGGCTCACCACCGAGCGCGAGTGCTATGCACGGCTGCACGACAGCAGGGCGCAGCCTGACCCGCAACACTTTCGACAGGCCACTGACAAAGACATACTCTGCAGAATTCTGGAGAACTTAAAGGTGATTTACTGGCAGGCTGATCAGCTGCAAACGGTGATCGACTGTCTTGACTATCAACTAATGATCTTTCCGGACAACGCCAAACTGCTCGGGCAACAACAAAAACTGTTGCGCAACAGCCAGGCAGTAAACTCGCAGCCGCAACATTTGCACTGAAGGCCGCCGTTAATACCGGTAATTGCCTTCAAATGAGAGCTCACCTTGCGAGGCCGAGCCGGCACTTCGTCAGTGGACTACTCATAGCAGTTAACCGTTTACAGCGCCCCCTTCCCGGTGAGTATCACATGAATGGTGCGAAACAGAATACGCAAGTCGTTTCCTACGCTGCAATGTCGCAGGTACTGTAAATCGTAGGCAACTTTTCGTCTGAAGCTCTCGGTATTGTTGTCGTAACCGTTTTCAATTTGCGCTATGCCGGTCAGCCCAGGTTGCAGACCGAGGCGGTTTAGGTAGCCCGGCACTTCATTGGAAAGCTGATCAACAAACTCGGGTCTCTCCGGTCGTGGGCCTACCAGGCTCATCTCGCCACGCAGCACATTGATCAACTGAGGAATTTCATCAATACGGGTTTTGCGTAAAAAGCGTCCGAGTGCGGTCACTCTGACATCATTTTTCTGCGCGAACTGAGCACCGTCCTTTTCCGCTCCGGCAATCATGGTGCGAAACTTATACAATGTGAAGTGTTTGCCGTACGCAAAGCGGGAACGACGGTCAACGCCGCTCCAGTCGCTCGTTTCGTTGGCCGCCACTACCCGATTGTTTAAACCCACCCGAACCTGTCGGAATATGACCGGACCGGGCCCGGCCGTCAGCTTGATTAGCACCGGCACGATGCACCATACAGGCATCAACACAGCACCCAGAAACAGCGCACCTGCAATGTCCATCACACGCTTGGCCACACGATAGTGCCTGGGCAGGGAGCTTACATTGACGCGCAGCGTGTCATTATTCAGTCGTTTCAGCCAGGGGGTATCCGGTTCCTCGATATCAACCACATAGCGCTGAACGATATCTGCAAAAGCATCCGTTCCATCGTCGGTTTCAAGGTTAGGCTCTGAAAAAGAAGACAAGAATCGCCCTTTTTAGGTGACTGATTGATCAACAAATTGCGACGAGCACTCACATTCGCTGCGCTGGTGGGGCGATCAGGCAGTTAATATGCCATTGATACCATGAGGGAAACGGGTCCGAACAACGCCGGAGGTTTGGAGGATGCCCGGTGTGGTCAAGGCCGGACCCGGAGCATCCCCCGGACGTGCAATCCGGAGGTTATGCCGCAAAGGGAATACAGCCTGCATCACCGACAATGCAGCTCGCGCGACAGCCATTGTCGTATAATCGCGGTATCGACTACGCCAGTGGAAACTGACCAGCGCGCGGTGCAGTACAAATCGCGAAAAGAACCAGCCTATGCGCCAGTATGTTCTGCACATCCAAAGCCGGGCGTCACCCGCACCCGGTCGCCTGTTCGCGGGAGTAATGCTGTGGCTACTCACCACGGAAGCCACGGCGCATACCTCACAGCAGAGTTTCGTACTATTGCTGCCAACCGATGTATACATCACCTCCGGTGTAGCGACAGTCATCGTGACGGTGCTGGCATTAATTTTCCTGCCGGTACGATTTACCCGTCTGCTGTTTACACCCATACGTTTGTTGCCACGGAAGTACGTTGCCCCGTGGTCGGCGACTATACAAAAATTACTCAGCGCCACAACACTTCTGGCACTGTCAGCGCTGGTAATTATCGGCTTTAGCGGCACGCACGATCCGCTAAGAAATCTACTGCCACTGTTTATCTGGACAGTTTTCTGGATGGGTCTGGTGACGCTGCATGGCGTTGTCGGCAACCTCTGGAGCGTGCTAAACCCCTGGCGTCTGTGGCGCCATCGGTTTCGCGGCAAATTCGCGTTGCCGTCGGTTATGGGCAACTGGCCCGGCATCATTCTGTTGCTGCTGTTTAGCAGCTTTGCACTCGCAGATACAGCCCCTGAAGATCCGACCAGACTCGCCCGGGTGGTATTGCTCTACTTCCTTTTCACACTGACGGCCTGTTACCTGTTCGGCACCGATCGCTGGTTACAGCGGGGCGAGTGTTTCTCCATGACGTTGCGCAGAATGGCGCTTGTCGCACCAGTGGGTCTAACGGACAAATCAATAGCTGCAGGCTTTTTCGGCTGGAAGGCCACCGTTGCCGGGCCCGCACTGACATCTGTCAGCAGTGGTATTTTTTCACTTTGTATTCTGGCCGCAGGCAGCTTCGACGGATTGAACGAAACATTCTGGTGGCTGCAGCAGATCGGTATTAACCCGCTGGAATTCCCGGGTCGCTCGGCAGTCGTGTGGGACACTGTCCGCGGTTTGGTGATGTTCGTATTGTTGTTGCTGTGCTGCTTTTTTGCATGCGTGTGGCTTGGCACCACGCTGGCCAATCGCACCAGCCCGACATACGTTTCCGTTCCGGCTGCATTCGGTTACCTGTCAGTGGCCACACTGCCGATTGCACTGGCCTACCACGCGGCGCACTTCCTGACATCTTTTATGGTGAACATTCAATACACCGTTGCCGCGTTAACGGATCCGCTGCAAAACGGTCGGGATCTGCTCGGACTGGGTACATTCTACGTCACCACGGGGTTCTTCAATACGCAATCAAGTGTGAAAGCCATCTGGCTGACCCAGGCCGGGATAGTGGTCACCGGCCATGTCGTGTCGATTCTGCTGTCGCACCGTATTGCGCTGGTATTGTGGCCCCGGAGCAGAGCCGCCGCAGTGAGTCAGGCGCCACTGGCGCTGTTTATGGTGCTGTACACCCTGCTAGGCCTGTGGCTGCTGGCCGCCCCGCGCGGTGCCTGAACCACACCGGATAGCAAAACACGCCCCCGAATCTTCTCCACAGGGCAGCCGCGACCACTGGATGGGTGGTAAAAAATTGGACAAATCGCTCGATCCGAGACACCATCTCCGTTCCAGAAATCTCAGGTCCTGAGGAATCAGCATGTCCGATCAAAAGCGCTCTGCCGATAAAATCAACCGACGAACCGTACTCAAAACCCTGGCGGCCGGCGCCGGCGGAATTGCAGCATCCTCAGTATTACCGGGACTGGGCGGGTACGCTCAGGTCCACAGCGCTGAGCCGATAAAAATCGGCTTTCAGGTGCACCGCACCGGCATTGGCGCCGCCTACGGCCGCTGGTACGACCGCACCACTCAGGCTTGCGTTAAAAAGATCAACGAGGAAGGCGGCATCAACGGACGCATGATCGAAATTGTCGCTGAAGACGATGGGACCGATCCGAAACGCGGTGCTGAAGTGGTTGAAAAATTCGCCAGCCAGCACAACTGCGATGTGTCCTTCGGTACGCTTTTCAGCCACGTGGTCTACGGCTCCGCACCGCGTGCGGGAGAGTTAAAGATGCCCTACTTTGTGGTCTCTGAGGGTCACCATGTGGCCAGCGGTGCACTCAACCGGTACACACTGCAACCGGGCATTACCGATGTAAAGAGTCAGGTTGAGGCGATGGCGCCTTTCATCTCTGAAAATCTCGGCAAGAAGGTCACCATGATCTTCCCCGATTTCGCTTTCGGTCACGACCACCGCGACTATTTCACAGCGGCATTTGAAGCCAAAGGCGGTACGATACTCGAGAAAATTGCCATTCCGCCCACCGAAACCTCATTTACCAAGTATTTTCCAAAGATACCACGTGATACTGAAGTCATCTATCACGTGATGGTCGGTCCGGCAGTACTCACGTTTGTGAAAGAGATGGGTGAATTCTTCGGTCCGAGTAAGCCGGAAATTTTCGGCTTCATCGACAGCCTCGAAGCTGTGGATATCGAAAGCCCCGGCCTTGAGTTTCTCGATGGCACTTACTTCTGGGAAGGCAATCCTCGCTATGCACAGGCGGAGCAGTCAGAATTTGATAAAGCCTACCGCGAAGCTGTCGGGGTTGATGACAACGGCGCGTCTGTCGCCGATGCCAAGGACGTTTCCACCTATGCGCACATGTTCGGGTGCTGGGAGACACTGCACGTTATAAAGCGTGGCATGGAGGCGGCCGGCTACCAGGGCCCCGACGATCGCGCAGCACTCATCGAAGCGGTCGAAGCCATGTCAGACATGCCGCATTCCATTGAGCACCCGCAGGGGGCAAAGCTGTTCAATGGCAAGACGCATCAGGTTTTCGGTCATCAGTATATTTCAAAGGTAACCGACGGCAAGCTGATACTGGCCCATACCACGTCGATTGAAGACACGCTGTATGAAGATGAAGTCGACTACACGCAGCAGTCTTTTTAAAACTCACCTGTCGCACTGATACAGATCGATTAACGCGACACCCTCAGTGCGCGTTAACCTACCCATAAGCGGGAACACGGTTTCCCGCTGACCACCCCGGCAATCCCTCGCATACATGGAATTTGGTCCTCACTTTTTTTTGGCTTCTCTCGAGGGCGCAGTGAACGCCGCTGTGCTCGCGCTGATGGCGGTCGGACTGAGCATCGTGTTCGGCATTATGCGCGTGGTCAATGTCGCACACGGTGAGTTTTTTATGCTGGGCGCTGTGCTCGCCTGGTGGATAAGTTCGCTGGCAGGCGCACATCCGGCCATCGGATTCACTATTGCACTGATCGCCGCGCCGCTGGCGGTCGGTGCCATCGCTGCGGTGGCCGATCACCTCGTGCTGCGCCGCATCAACTACGACCCGGAACGCACCATTGTGGCAACCATCGGCTTGCTGTATGTGCTGCAGCAAACCACGCTGATGACCTTCGGTCCGGAAGCGCGTCCGGTAGAAGCACCGTTTAACAAGCGCATCGCACTGCCATGGTTTGAAAAGACTGCCGAGGGCTTCAGTCTGTACTGGCCCTGGGGACTCGGCACCACGACCTACAAACTCGCCGTGATTGCTGCCGCGGTGGTGATACTGGTGGGCCTTTGGATCTTTATGACACGCAGCCGCATCGGCCTGATCATGCGGGCCACACAGCTCGACAGCGAGATGGCACGCGCTTACGGCATACCGGTTGATCGTGTATACGCACTGGTGTTTGGCCTGGGTGCTGCGATGGCAGCTCTTGCCGCAGTACTGGTTGTACCGATCCAGCAGGCTCACTACCTGATGGGACACGATCCACTACTGCTGTCGTTTATTGTGGTCATTATCGGCGGCCTCGGCAGCATACCCGGCACCGTGGTAGCGGCGGTACTGATCGGAATGAGCGACGGCATTATTTCAGTATTTTTCTCACCGACTGTGGCAAAAATTCTGGCCACTCTGCTGGTCGCCTTTGTGTTGATCTTCCGCCCGCAGGGCCTGTTCGGCAAACGCGCTGCATGATCGAACAAACCCGTACAGCGCTGTTCCATTGCCTGATTATCGCGCTGCTTGCGGCACTCTATTCGTTACTGCCCGAGTATCACAGTGGTGTGCTTGCCCGAGTGATGGTACTGGCGGTATACGCCATGGGCTATAACCTGCTGTTTGGTTACACCGGACTGCTCAGCCTCGGTCACGCGCTTTTCTTCTCAGCAGGCATGTATGGACTCGGCATCGCCATGCATCATCTGGCACTGACACCGGCACCGGCCATCGCATTCGGTCTGCTCACCGCGCTGATCGTCTCGGCAGTGATCGGCTTTCTCGCGCTGCGCACCACCGGGGTGGCTTTTATGATCGTGACACTGATGTTCGCACAGGCCGGTTACCTGACGATTCTGTGGCTCGGCGAGTACACCCGTGGTGACGAGGGTTTTGTGATTCAACAGAGCCAGCGAGTGCTTGCAGGAATCGATTTAAGCGATCCGGGCAATCGATATTTTGCCGCACTGATTCTGTTCGCGGTTGCTCTCCTGCTAACCGGCTGGATCGTTTGCAGTGGCTTCGGCAAAACTCTGGTCGCTATTCGCGAAAACGAAGAGCGCGCGCGAATGCTGGGTTACAACGTACATCGGCACAAATGGCTCGCCGTCGTTGCATCGGGCGTATTGTCCGGGGCCGCAGGCGCTGCCTATGCGTTGTTGTTCGGCTACGTCGGCGCTACATTCGCCACCGTACAGTATTCTATTTTTCCGTTACTCTATGTACTTCTCGGCGGGGCCGGTACCACCATAGGCCCGCTGATCGGCACGGTGTTTATGTTCTACCTGATCGACCTGTCCAGCGAACTGACCAATGCATATTTGCTGGTGGCCGGTGTCGCATTAATTTTACTGACGCTGTTTGCTCCACAGGGTCTGGCCGGTGAACTGCGTAAACGGGTGCTGCGATGGCTGCCGTAAGTTTGCTGAGCACGCGCGGACTCACGAAACACTATGCCGGACTCACCGCAGTCAGCAACGTCGATTTCGATTTACCGGCCGGGCAAATCAGAGCATTGATCGGTCCCAACGGCGCGGGAAAATCGACCTTTGTCGGTATGCTCAGCGGGCGTATTGAGTCGAGTAGCGGCAGCGTGCACTTCAACGGGCTCGATGTCACCCGCATGCCAGCACATCGACGCATTGCTGCAGGCATGGCCTATACGTTTCAGATCACCTCTATATTTTCCGCACTCAGTGTGCATGAAAACGTGGCGCTCGCGGCACGACGTGCATCAAAGCGCGCGGTTGAGCAGCGTGTGCAGGAAGCACTGGCAAGCGTCAATATGACTGATCGGCAGCGACATCTCGCCAGTGATCTGAGTTATGGACATCAACGGCTGCTTGAAATCGCCATGGGACTGGTACAAAAGCCCGCATTGTTCATACTCGATGAACCGACGCAGGGACTTGCCAGCAGCGAAATCGATTCATTTGTTGAGTTGATCCGTTCACTCGCCGGTGACACCACCATTTTGCTAATCGAACACAACATGGATGTCGTCATGGCCACGGCGGATTTTATTACTGTACTTAACTTTGGTGAAGTACTGGCCGAAGGTACCGTCGACGACATCCGCAACAACCGCGCAGTGCAGGCAGCCTATCTGGGTAAAGGCAATGCTTGAAGTCGATAACATCGAAGCCGGCTACGGCGCTGTAAAAGTCCTGTTCGGCGTATCTCTCGATGTCAAACCCGGTGAAATACTATGTCTGCTCGGGCGCAATGGTGCTGGTAAAACCACGATCCTGAAATCGATTATGGGGTTACTGCCTGTCAGCGCCGGCAGCATCCGCTTCGATGGCCGGGCACTGCCGCTGGAAGCGGCTCACCGGATTGCTCAGCGGGGTATCGCCTACGTACCACAGGGTCGCCGTTTGTTCGCAGAACTGACAGTCGCGCAGAATATAGAAGTCGGCCTGATGGTGCATGGACATGGCCGGCAAACCCGCGAGCGTGTTCTCGAGTTGTTCCCGCGGCTGCGGGAGCGTCTGAAACAAAGAGCGGAAACTCTGTCCGGCGGGGAGCAGCAGATGCTTGCCATGGCGCGCGCGCTCAGTACCGAGCCACGCCTGTTGCTACTGGATGAACCGACAGAAGGGTTGCAACCATCGATGGTACAACTGATCGATGAGGTAACGATTAAGATGAAGCGCGAAGGCGTCGCCATCGTGCTGGTGGAACATCACCTCGATACTGTACTTTCGCTGGCAGACCGTGTCGCCTTTATTGAAAACGGTCGCAACCCTGAAACCATCAGCAGCGACGAACTGGCCGCCGCCCCCGACAAGGTCATGCAATACCTCGGAGTCAGTTAAAGCGGCGTCGCACACCCGCCGGTAGCAACAGCAGAATCAAACCAAAGGACAAGGCTCCCCCACCACCGCTGCTGCTATTGGTTACAGGCGCTTGCGGATCCCCGAGGACCAGCGCTTTTCCAATCGCTAACTCCTCGGGCTGAGTGGATATCCTGAAATTATCAAACATGATTATCTGATCCCGACTCGGAGCCCAACTCGGGTCATTACCACCATAGAACGTACTGAAGTAAAAAAGATTAATACCGATGTCCTGCGTCTTGCGATAGCGCAGATTGTCGAGACTCAGCACCTTCTCACCATCAAGCCATGCTTCCAGTACACCGTTGGCGAAGTCAGGTGTGTTCAACAGCACCCGGTGCTGAATGTGATGCCAGGTACCGGGCTGTGCTTTCGCTTCCCAGTAAAGATCGTCGCCATAAAAATTTTGCTGTTCCGAGTGGTAGACATAGTTTTCAAGCACGCCATCCTCACGCCACATGCCGCGTGCGCTCCAGCCATCAAACCCGCTCGGAAAACCGCCGCCGGTGTTACAGCCGGTGACCGGCAAACTGGTGTTGTCGAAACCGCACAACCCGGGCAGCTTGCCTCCTTTAACGAACTCAAATCCTTCACCGAACTTTATATCGTAGCTCAGGTATAACTCTTCATAGCTTTCTGGCAGATCCACACCCAGCTTAAGGTCGGATAAAAACGCCGCCGCACCTGCTGCGCCATAACGGTTTGCCGGATACGTCACCTGCATCACATTGCCACGCTGCGGTTCGGCCACAATCGCCACTCTGCCCTGAACAAAACCTAGATGCCACAGCGGGTTATCCCAGTCTTCATTCAGTTGCTGCGCGGTGTATGCACCGGCACTACTGCTGTCGAAGTTCTGCTCAAACACGGTTCCGTTTCCGGATTGTTGCTTCGCACTGACCACACGACAACTGCGGTTGTTTTCCCAGCCCCAGCCGTCTCCGTCCGGATCCTGCGCCGCGGCTGTACAGTCGGGATGCGATGTCACCCCGGCGACCCTGCACGAGCGGCCATTCTCATAGCCCCATCCATCTCCGTCGGGATCAGACTGGCTCGACGCACAGACGGAACGAGTTTCTATCTTCGGTGAAACCACCCGGCAACTGCGGTTTTGTTCCCAACCCCAGCCGTCCCCATCGGGATCACTTGAGGCGGACACGCAGGCAGGAGCCCCGGCGCCGGTAACGCGACAGCTTTGACGGTTCTCCCAACCCCAGCCATCCCCGTCGGGATCGGAGTCAGCCCTGACGCATACCGGTCGTGCATCCGATGTCGCCGTATCGTCTGCCAACAACAATACGCCCGGTAACGGATCATCCGATTGACATACCATTTCCGATACCAATGGCCACTCGTCATTCACATCGTACAGACATTCTGCATCTGCAGTGGAGGTGAACCCGATTACAAGCGTTGCCGCCATCTGCAGGTACTGCGAATAAGAAACTTTCATACAATTCCCGAAAAGCCATAATTCGAACACGAACTGAACCCGCCACTCGCTGGGCGCATGCATCAGTAAGTCACTGTTTCTTTGTTGCTAGCGGTTGTTCGGCAGCGTTTTCAACACGCACGCGCTAAATTCAGCGAGGCATTAGATGAACAAAGCGAGAATTTTGAACTGAGCCGGCTTTTATCAGGCCTGCTCAGTGGCGCTGTACGGCCTGAACACAAAAATATTATTCGCTTATCGCTTAATCATCAGGGAAACAAATGAACCACTGGCAAGTCAGATGCGCGCATACTGATACCAGCTCGCTTAAAAGCCGTTTTGCCTGCACAGCAGCTACCCGATCCTTCGCAGAGGGATTAGCCAGGCTTGCGATCTATACTGTCCGCCAGCGCCCGCAGGCTCTCGGCCAGGTTAGTCCGATCATCGTCCTGCGACTTGATAATTGCGGTACGCAGCTGCGACGTGCTTTCGTGCGATTCCTGTTGTATAAAATCGAGCCGGCGATCAAAGCTCGCCCGGTCATTCGAGAACGCCTGATGACTGTCCTCATACTTTTCAGAAATATCTGACATCACACGATAGTTGCCATCGAACAGATCTTTAAGATTCGCGATGGCTGACTGACTCAGTCGTCGCTCGGAGTCGACCGAGTTTTGCAAACTCTCTATCTGCAGCTCCTGACTACTGACTTTCGCCTTCAGCTCGGTGATCGCATCCTGCAGCCTTTCCTCCAGATAGCGAAACTGCTGCTCGCGCTCGCGGGAGTGATACTCATGAAACAGTCCGCGCAATTCTTCCCGGCTGGCAGCCGGCTCCGGCTGCTGCTCCGGTATCGCAGAGGCTGCCTGTGCCCGCTGAACGGGTGCGCGCTGTGCAGCGGCTCTCTGGCCACCGGGAGGCGCATGCCGAAGCACCCGCCCAACCGGCGCTGCACGCTCTGCTGTGTTACCTGCTGGACGGAGAGCTCTGTTCATTGGGCTGACTTTTTTCATACAGGCGCGCGAAGCATTTACTTTCTTTGGTCTACAACGTACTAATGGCAGCCCTGACCGAGTCTTGATGTTGAATTTGTGAATCCTGTCGAGTAGGTCTGTTTCCCGCCTCGAATCGAGGCCCTCATCAAAAATAAGCAAGAGACATTTCGATGAGACAACAATCCCGTTCGCTGCGGAAAAGGTTGATTGCCGCTTGCTATTTGCACGCAGGCAGAGCCACTGATCAGCGGCACTACTGGCATGCCTGTGCGTAGAACCAACAGCAAACTCGGCATTCTTCTTATGCTCATCGGTATGTTTACCTTTTCCGCCGTCGACACCGCAGCCAAATTTCTGACTGATACCTTCCACCCGGTTCAGATCATCTGGTTTCGGCAGCTGGGGCTACTGTTGGGTGTGATGATGCTACTGCTGCTGAAGGGGTCTTCGATACTCAGGACCAAACAGCCAGCGTTGCAGGTTGGCCGCGGTGTCCTGGCAATCTGTTCGGCGCTCCTTTTTGTTATTGCAGTGAAGTACGCACCGCTTGCCGATGTGGTCGCAGCGACATTCGTCGCGCCTTTTTTTCTGACAATACTCGGTGCGATGATTCTTAAAGAGCGTGTCGGTATACACCGGTGGAGTGCCGTTTGTGTCGGCTTCATTGGCGCGCTGGTAATTATCAGGCCCGGGTTCGGTGCGATCCACCCGGCGGTCATGCTTGCCGTGCTTGCCGCTTTTGTGTACGCCCTGCGACAGGTTATCGGTCGCGTGCTGTCGGATACCGACGCGACCATCACCACCATCGCTTATACCTCGATTATCGGCAGCCTCGTTATTACGCTGCCACTGCCTCTCGTCTGGCAGACACCGGACTCGGCAACGCAGATAATGCTACTCGTGTTTATGGCAGTGCTGGCTGCGTTTGGCGAGGTGCTGGTGATTAAAGCGCTTGAGGTAGCGGAAGCTGTTGTGGTGGCTCCGATGCACTACACCCTGATTATCTGGGGTACGTTGTACGGCTATTTTGTATTCAACCAGTTACCGGACCGGTGGACCTGGCTCGGTACCGCAATTATTGTCGTGGCTGGTTTGTACACCCTGCAGCGCGAGAGGCGCCTGAAGGCGCAATAGTCCAACATCCCGCCAGCCTGCATTGTGCATGATGAGTCGACATTCAGCGGCCAAATTGATAAACCTAGGGGGCAAAACAGGTCGCTTGATCGAGCGAGAAGCGTGGCCCGCCACGCGCCGAGCCTGATCAGGCGAGATGTGAAGCCCTATTTTCGACTGATGGTGAATAGACACACTGCGAACGATAGTTCCAAAAGGCGTTGTGGGCCTATGGAAATAGACATTTGCTTAAACATTCTCAGTCGCATTGTGAATAATGCAGGCCAGGCGCCTGCGCGGTAGAAGTCCACGTCGCGAGAGCG